>JBASFP010000038.1:0-27692 GCA_049653085.1 Polaromonas sp. | reverse complement strand
CGTATCGGTTTAACAGGCGATTTGACTTGGCAGCCATGGTGCCTCGACTGCTTCGCGCTGCTGTGACTACAAAACCTCTTCCTCTGAGCATCCTACGCCTGTCTGAGGCAGGTATCTAATCAGGTGAACTGTTGCAAATAAAAACCTCCGTCATTCCCGCGAAGGCGGGAATCCAGAGGGATATCGAGCAAATTCGGGTACTGGATTCCCGCCTTCGCGGGAATGACGAGTGTCCTGGTCTAAAGTAAGTATTAAATCGGCCTCTAGCCCAATTAATACGGGCGCAAGCAGCTATTAAAATAATAGCATTTTCGGCATATCAAGCAGTTGCCAACTAAAAGCGTGGCTTGAATTCCAGGATCAAAATCGTATCGGGCAGCGTGCCGTCAACGTCTTTGGGCATCACTCGGGTACGAATGACGGCGTTGAGAACCGCGTTGTCCCAGCTCTTGTTACCGCTGGGCTGTACGATCTTTGAGCTGATGATCGTCCCATCTGATTGCAGCCGAACCTCAACCTTGGCCAGCGGGTTGCCCTCAAACTCTTCTGTAAAAATGACATTGGGCTTGATGGCCGCTGTAGCAATTGCGCCATAAGTTCTTGAGGTGCCTTTGCCGCCAGCCGTGGCACGGTTGGTGCTGCTGCCTTGAGGGCTACCGCCTCCGTCAGCCATCAGCTTTTCCAGTCGCTTCATGTTGTCTTCACGCTGCGCAACTGCCGCCTGTTGAGACTGTTTGGCCTTCAGCGCATCCGCTTTGGCCTGCTCGGCTTTGGCCAACTGTTCGGCTTTGAGCTGCTCTGCTTTTAACAGCTTTTCCTTGTCAGCCTGCGCCTGTAAAACCTTGGCCTTGTCGCGTGCAACTTTCTCTTGTTCAAGCTGCTGGTCTTTGAGCTGCTTGCGCTTTTTTTCCTGCTCCAGCGCAATGTCAACCTTTGGTGTTTGTTCAACTGGCGGTTGCAAGACTGGCGGTTTGACAACAGGCGAGGGCAATGGCTCGGCTTCTGGCGGCGGTGTTGGAACAGGTGCAGCCTCTTGTGGCGCATTGGCCCACAGCTCAGCACCAAACGTGGCAGCCGTGTCGCTACGCTTCCAGTTCACACCCCAGGTCAGCGCAATGATGAGCGCGGCATGAATGAGCAGTGCCAGGCCAAACGAGCGAATCGCGCCCGCATCAGGCGGCGGTGCGATGTCGATTCGGTCTAAAGCGCTGGGCATGGCGGGTGTTTACTTGCTGGTCTGCACCGACAGGCCAACCCGTGACACACCGGCTTTTTGCAGGTTGTCCATCACCTTGACCACGGTCTCGTATTTGATGGACTTCTCAGCGCTGATGACCACCGGCACGGCATCAGCCGCCGCAAGTTTGACTTTGGGCTCCAGCTTTGCAATGTCAGCCGCCACGGTGTTGACGTTGCTGGGGCTTGAGTCGGTTTTGATCTTGATCTGAATCGCCTCGTCTTTGCCAATCATGATCTGCACCGGGCTTTGCGGCTGCGCAGCGGCCTTGCCAACTTTGGGCAGGGCAATCATGCTGGGTTTGATGAGCGGGGCGGTGACCATGAAAATAATCAGCAGCACCAACATCACGTCAATGAAGGGCACCATGTTGATTTCACTGATGGTGCGGCGGCCTCGGCCTCTTGAATTGATGGCTGGCATGGCGTGTCGGCTTTAATGACCAGATGGCGATTGCGCGCCCAGGTTACGCTGCAAGATGTTGGAAAACTCTTCAATAAAAGTCTCCAGCTTGTTGGCAATCCGGTCAATGTCGTGCGCAAAACGGTTGTAGGCCACCACAGCCGGAATCGCTGCAAACAGGCCAATCGCGGTGGCCACCAATGCCTCGGCAATGCCGGGTGCCACCGTTGCCAGCGTGACTTGCTCCAGCGCGGCCAGCCCGGTAAAGGCGTGCATGATGCCCCAGACCGTGCCAAACAAACCGACATAGGGCGACACCGAGCCGACGGTGGCCAAAAACGACAGGTTCGATTCAATCGCATCGACCTCGCGCTGGTAGCTGGCGCGCATGGCGCGGCGTGCGCCGTCCATCAGCGTGCCTGCATCGGTAATGCGGCGCTCGCGCAGTTTTTGGTATTCACGCATGCCGCTGGCAAATATGCGTTCCATCGGGCCGGACAGTTTGGCGTTTTGTACAGCGGCTGCAGACAGGTCGTTCAGGCTGGTGCCCGACCAGAATTCGCGGTCAAATTCTTCATTGAGGTTTTGGACTTTTTTAAGTGCCATGATTTTGCGGATGATGGCGGCCCAACTGGCAATCGACACACCCACCAGCAGCGCCACAACGGCCTGCACAACCCAGCTGGCGTTTAAAAGCAGGTTAACAATCGACAGGTCTTGGTTCATGTGGGCTTTCTCAAACTTTCAATGATATTTTGCGGAATCCGCGCAGGTTGCATGCTGGCCGAATCCACCCAGCCAATTCGAATCGTGCCTTCACACAGCAGCGTATTTTTTAAAACAGCCTGTTGCGCAATTGTCATAGACGCACGGCCAGATTCTTGCAGGCGGGCGGTAACAATCAGTTCATCGTCGAGCCGGGCAGGGCGAAGGTATTTCACGCTGGTTTCTACCACCACAAACATGCCGCCGGTCTGGTTTTTGAGCTGTTGCTGTTCAATCCCCAACGATCTGAGCCATTCGGTGCGCGCGCGTTCAAAAAATTTCAGGTAATTGGCATAAAAAACAATACCGCCTGCGTCGGTGTCTTCCCAGTAGACGCGAACTGGCCAAATAAAACCCCGTTCGGGCTGAGCTTGTCGCCCTTCGACAGGCTCAGGATGCACGGGAGCCGACCCTTCGACAGGCTCAGGGCGAACGGGAGGGATCATGTCAGGACAGACTCCAGCCGAGCGACAGCTTCTTTTAACTGCGCCATCGAATTGGCCGTAGAAAAACGCACAAACTTTTCAGGTTCAGCATGTCCAAAGTCACGCCCCGGCGTCACAGCCAAGTGCGCCCGCTTCATCAGCTCAAAGGCAAAGTCCCAACTGCCGTTCAGCCCCCATTTGGCCGCAATTTTTGAGCAGTCGGCATACGCATAAAAAGCGCCATCTGGCATGACGGGGACGGTTAATCCCAGCCGATTGAGCTCAGGAATAAAGTAGTCACGCCGGGCTTTGAATTCGTTGCGGCGGCGCTCGTATTCGGCCAGGCTATCGGGCTCAAAACAGGCCAGTGCAGCATGTTGGGCAATGGTGCTGGGGCAAATAAACAGGTTTTGCGCGATGCGCTCAATCACCGGGACCAAAGCCTCAGGCACCACCAGCCAACCGAGGCGCCAACCGGTCATGTTGAAGTATTTGCTAAAGGAGTTGATGCTGATGACGTTTTGACCGAGCTCACCAGGCATAGCCAAAGCGCTGTGGCCAAAGTGTTCTTCGTAGCTCAGTCCCAGGTAAATCTCGTCAATCATCGTGATGCCGCCACGCGAATGAACGTACTGCGCAATGCGTTGCAATTCGTCCGGGGCTATCGACGTACCTGTCGGGTTGGAAGGGGAGGCCAACAGCACGCCGCGTGTGTGCTGCCCCCAGGCCGCCTCAACCTTGGCACGGGTCAATTGAAAACGCTCGCCTGCTGTCGTCGGTATCAAGACTGCTTTGCCCTCAGCGGCAGTTACAAAATGGCGGTTGCACGGGTAGCTGGGGTCGGGCATCAGCATCTCGTCGCCTGCATCAATCAATGCCAGGCAGGCGAGTTGAAGCGCGGCAGATGCGCCAGCGGTCAGCACGATTCGGCTGGGGGCAATGTCGACCTTGAAACGCGATGCATACCAGGCGCTGATTTTTTCGCGCAACTCGGGCAGCCCTGTGGCTTGGGTGTACTGGGTGTTGCCGTTGGCAATCGCCTTGGCGGCAGCGGCTTGCACAAGTGGCGGGGCTGTAAAGTCTGGCTCGCCAATGTTTAAAAAAATCATCGGCTTGGGGGTGTGCGCAAACTCTTTGGCCAGGGTGGCCGCTGCCTTGGCAACTTCCATCACATAAAACGGTTCGATGCGCTGCGCGCGCTGGCTTATCCTCAATTTGACCTCATTTTTGTCGTGCGGAGTCGTTGGCGACTTCATTGGCGCGCAAACTGGGCGCGAGTTTGTTCAGCACACCATTGACATACTTGTGGCCATCGGTGCCGCCAAAGGCCTTGGCCAGTTCAATGCATTCATTGAGCACCACGCGCCAGGGCACGTCCAGGCAATTCTTCAATTCATAAGCACCTATCCACAAAACCGAGTGCTCGACAGGCGAAATCTCAGCCATCGTCCGGTCTAGCAACGGGGTGATCATCGCGTCTAGCTGCGGGGCCTGTTCAATGCAGCCGTGCAGTAGTGCGTCGTAGTGGGCGGAGTCGGCCTTGTGAAAGCCGACCAAATCGCGTGTGAACATGTCAATCGAATCAGCGCTGTTGCGGCCCACAAAGTGTTGGTACAACGCCTGCATGGCAAATTCACGGGCGCGTGTGCGGGCTGATTTGTCGGCGGCTTTTTTTACGCCGGTGTCGGTCAGCCCGGTGCGGGTTTGCGGTGGGCGTTTTGACTTGGTCGGGTTTGTTGTTGTTTTTATTTCAGTCATGGTGTTAGTTTCGTTTCATCCCAGCTCATTGAGCAGGTTCGCCATTTCAACCGCTACACGCGCGGCATCCAGGCCTTTTTCAGTTTGTCGAGCCTGGGCTTGCGCCATGTTTTCAGTCGTCAAAATTGCATTGGCAATCGGTAACTGGTAGTCGAGCGCCACGCGCGTCACGGCGGCACCGCTTTCGTTGGCGACCAGTTCAAAGTGGTAGGTTTCACCGCGAATGATGCAACCCAGTGCAATCAGCGCGTCGTAACGGTTGCTTTCTGCCATGGCTTGCAAAGCACTGGCAACTTCCAAGGCACCTGGCACTTTGACGTGCGTGATGTGTTTGGCCTCTACGCCCAATGCGGCCAACTCGCTCAGGCAGGCAGCGGCCAGTGCGTTGGTCACGCTTTCATTAAAGCGGGCTTGCACAATGCCAATGACCAGCTTTTTGCCGTCCAGCTTGTCGGCTACTCCCTTGTCTGCACCAAACATATTTTTGTCCTTGATTTATCGGGTAATGTAGCTGGCGGTTTCCAGACCATAGCCAACCATGCTGGGCATGCGCCTGGGGTTGCCGAGCAGGTTCATTTTTTGGACGCCGCACGCTCGCAAAATTTGCGCGCCTATGCCGTAGGTACGCAAGTCCATGCGGCCCCGCTCGGGTGCCTGGCTGGCGCGCGCTGTGCCTTCAAACTGGGCCAGTAATTGCGCAGCGCTTTCGCCACAATTCAATAGCACGACCACGCCTTTGCCAGCGTTGGCGATGTACTTCAGACTTTCGTCCAGGTTCCATGAATGCATGGCGCGGCCAACTTCCAGCACATCCAGCACTGAAAGCGGCTCATGCACGCGCGCTACGACGGCTTCATGGGCCTCCCATTTGCCTTTGCTCAACGCCAGGTGCAAACCCTGGCTGGGTTTGTCTTTAAAAGCGTGGGCGGTGAACTCCCCAAACGCCGTGTTCAATGTGCGGCTGCCGATTTTTTCAATCAACGATTCGTTGCGGCTGCGGTGTTCAATCAACGCGGCAATCGTGCCAATCTTCAGGCTGTGTTCAGCCGCAAACAGCAGCAAATCTGGCAGGCGCGCCATCGTGCCGTCGTCCTTCATGATCTCGCAAATCACCGATGCGGGCGAGCAGCCTGCCATGGCAGCCAAATCACAGCCCGCCTCAGTGTGGCCAGCCCGCATCAGCACACCGCCATCAACGGCCTGTAGCGGGAAGATATGGCCGGGCTGCACCAGGTCGCTGGCGGTTGCATTGTTGGCCACGGCAGCCTGTACGGTGCGCGCACGATCAGCGGCTGAAATACCCGTGGTCACGCCCTCGGCGGCTTCAATTGACACGGTAAAGGCGGTTGAATACTTGCCGCCATTGCGCGTGACCATGGGCGGGAGGTCAAGACGTTCGCAACGCTCACGCGTCAATGTCAGGCAAATCAGGCCACGGCCAAAACGCGCCATGAAGTTAATGGCTTCTGCCGTCACATGGTCAGCGGCCAGCACCAGATCGCCTTCGTTTTCACGGTCTTCTTCGTCGATCAAAATCACGATTTTGCCGGCGCGCATGTCTGCAATGATGTCTTCTACGGGAGAAATCGAAACTGTCATTTATTTTTGCTTTCAGACGACAACATTCGCTCAACATATCGCGCGACGGTGTCAATTTCAAGATTCACGCGGCTGCCAGCTTTCAGGCTGCCCAGTGCGGTGTTTTCAATCGTGTGCGGAATGATGTTGATGCTGATCTCGCAACCATCGTCCAGGTCACGTACGTTGTTCACCGTCAGGCTCACGCCGTTGACGGTGATGGAGCCTTTGTACGCCATGTATTTGGCTAACGCTTGCGGCGCAGTAATGCGCAACTCCCAGCTTTCGCCCACTTCAGCAAAATACGCAACCTGGCCAATGCCATCGACGTGACCCGACACAATGTGCCCGCCCAGCCTGTCGTTGGCACGCAGCGCTTTTTCCAGGTTGATCGTGCCCAGATCGGCCAGGCCACTGGTTTTGTCCAGCGATTCAGCCGATATGTCAATGCAGAACTGGTTGTTGGCAGCGTCGATAGCGACGGCCGTCATGCAAGCGCCATTGAGCGCAATGCTATCGCCCAAACCGACATCGTTGAGGTAATCCACGGGCGTATCGATGGTCAGCCGCTTGCCGTGGTGTGAGGTACTGCCCAGGCTATGGATGGCGACGATGCGCCCCACGCCGGTGATGATTCCGGTAAACATGGCGCTATTTTCGCAGGGATTCGAGGCATTTGACCCGAGGAGGTCAATTGCGTGCCTATCAGGCGCAATTAAAACTGATCGCGCCCGGAAATTCGCGCCACTATGCGCAGGTCATCGCAGACCATCTCTGTCGACATAAATCGAAGTTGAGTCGCTTCAGACAGGCTTTGCAAGGGCCCAAAGCTGGCCATGCCTTGGCCACTGCCCAGTAACTTGGGCGCAAGGTAAAGCAGCAGTTCGTCGACCAAACCTTCGCGAATGAACGAGCCATTGAGCTTGTTGCCGGCTTCAATGTGCAGCTCATTGACCTCCCGTTGGGCCAAATCAAGCAGCATGGCAGCCAGGTCAACCTTGCCGTGTGCATCAGCCAGGTAGATGACGGTGACTCCAAGTGCTTCCAGCGCTGCTTTTTTAGCATCATTTGGCACTCCAGCATATATAAATCGGGCGCGGGCAGCTCCTAAAATATGAGCATCTAAAGGCGTCTCAAGTTTGCTGTCAACGATCACGATATGCGGTTGGCGATTGGTTTCTACCATCCGAACATCCAGCCTGGGGTTATCAGCCAGCACCGTACCAATACCCGTCAGAACCGCACAACTGCGCGCCCGCCATGCATGGCCATCGGTTCGCGCAGCCTCGCCCGTGATCCACTGGCTTTGGCCATTGAGCAGGGCAGTCTGCCCGTCAAGCGACGCGGCCACCTTCATGCGTACCCACGGCGTTTTGCGAATCATGCGGCTGAAAAAACCGATGTTCAGCTCACGCGACTCAGCCGCACCTGGCCCCACTTCAACCTCAACACCGGCAGCCCGCAAACGCGCAAAACCTTGGCCTGCCACCAAGGGATTCGGGTCAGCCATCGACGCCACCACCTTTTTAACGCCAGCAGCAATCAAGGCATCACAACAAGGCCCGGTGCGGCCATGGTGGCAGCAGGGCTCCAAGGTGACGTAAGCGGTGCAGCCAGCAACCAAGTTACCCTTTGCCGCTGCATCGCGCAATGCCATGATTTCAGCGTGCGGGCCGCCTGCTTGTTGGGTGTGGCCTTGGCCTAGGACTTGCCCCCCAGCAGAAACAAAAAGACAGCCAACTCTGGGGTTAGGTGCGCTGGTGTTGCCAGCAGAAAATGCAAGCGCCAAGGCTTGCTCAGTAAAACCAGGTGCTACCAATTTATTTAAGGTCACCAATCGAGGGTCGTGCCTGGTATATCAATTGCAAAGAAAAATCTATCTCCAGCATTCATCACGAGTTCTGGTAGCACCGGTTACACCGCGTACGCCCGTCGATGTAATGGTGAATATGCCGCATTCGTCTGCAGCAGCAGCCCGTCCTGTAATGGGCGCCATGTGCAATGTGTAAGCCGACGTAGTCACTGTGGCGGTATGGTTACCAACCGCAGCTATAGCGGTATTCAGTTGGTATATGGCAGTGCCATCGGCTGGTGACACTCTCAGCCCATCAGGCATGCCAACTGCCGCGCCAAGTACGCTGTTACCCGCACGATCTTGCAGATACTGGTCATTGGCAGCGTAAAAGCGCTGCATGAATTGCGCTGCTTGCAATAGCTGTGTCCTGGCATCCGCGCGACGTGCCTTGGCAATGTAGCTTGTGTAGGCAGGTAGCGCAATGCTCGCAAGAATGGCAATGATGGCAACCGTGATCATCAGCTCTATCAGGGTAAAGCCCTTGTTGCCTTTTTGCGCGAAAGTGACAGATAAATTCATGGCCCAAGCTCCGGTTGTCAAAGTTCAAAATTCTGAGTGTTCCGCCAACAGCATCACCGCGGAAACAATTGTCGCCAGTTGCGCTTGACAACTGAACGAATACTGGGATTACCCGGTGTAGGACCCGTGCTTACACAAGTATTTGTAAGCGCACACGAAATACTGAATCCTGGCTGTTGTTGAGTACTCAACGGTGTGAAGTATGTGCTGGTTGTAGTTGACCTTGCATCGTTTCTGATAACACGTGTTCTGCCATCAGCCGTATTTTCATAACCACTCAAGATGGAGTCATATGTATTGATAACACCATCTCCATTGGTGTCAAAAATGGCCGATGCTGGTCCGCTGCCTGTTACGCCGTCGATGATGTAGTTCCACGCTCTGCCAGAGCCTGACTGTACGCAAGGGTCAGTCGACACATTGGAGGGCGACAAACTGTCGATCAATACAAATTGCCCAGCCAGAGATTCAATTGGGTAGGTAATACGCTGACCCGTATTAGGCAGGTTGATGTACCAGCCGCGTTTCGATGCCCAGTCAATCGTATTTCGCGACACCGCAAAGTAACTGATGGTTTGTGTTGCCGTTGATAAATTTGCACTCGTGATTACCTGTGTCCCGGTAATGGCCAAGGAAATGGTTTGCTGAACCAGGCTGGCAACACCAGTTTGAGTAACATTTAGTGGCGTGGTGGCTGAACCAAATGCAACGCTGTCCCAAACACCATACAGCGACTGCGTGGTGGTGGATGTCACGTCAGTTGCGTCAAATAGTTTGCCGGTTCCAAATACCACCACCCGCCCACCGTTGGGGTGAGCAACCACATTAGGCGGAGCAGTAATGGGCTTTGTACTGGTGGCGTTGTACAGGGGTGAGTTGGACAGACCCAGTGCCCAGTTCGTGCTGAGGGTACTGGACAAATCAAACTTCCAGAGATTGCCCTTCAGGTCACCCGCATACGCACCAATGATGCGCTGGTTCGAATCGCGAACCAGCCGCACGCCACCCAAGCCATTGCCGCTGCCAACGCCTGTGCTGATTTCCCTGATCAACGCACCAGTATTCAGATTGGTGATGTACAGGCGCGCTACGCCGTCTGCACCGTAAGCACCGTTGCCAAAAATAGCCACCCAGTCACCGCTCATGGTCAGGCCGGTCTGCACGTCCGTCAGGACGTGGCCCAGATTTGCGTAACCAGTTGTGGCGGTGGTGATCTCCCATTTAATGCTGGTAGCCGTCATAGCCGTGGGGTTTGTTACATCTAGCGCATAAACTGTTTTTGCACCAGCACCCGCCGTGCCTACCAGCAAATTGCTCCAGACTGTACAGGCTGACCCACCTGTCAGGCAAGCATCGGCTTCCACATTGGGGCCGTCTACGTAATATTGATGGTCGTAACTGCGGCTGGCCAATTGATGCAGCTTGGGCATGACAGCACGGGGCACGAAAGCAAAAACTTCAGCCCCGGTTGTGTCACGAAAGCCATGCAGCATGCCGTCGTTGGCGCCAGCGAACAAGACGCCTTCAGCGCGCGCTGCTTTGTTGGCAACGAAAGTTGCGTAAGTAGACTGGCCGTAAGTTCCCGAAGGCAACAGGTTGTAGCTGGCATTCAAACCGCCCTTGATGTACACAGGCGACGAATTGACAATATCGCCCAGCAAAACTTCTCGAGCGCGGTACTGTGATGTGCCGTTCGGGTCTTCATTGGTCTGGTCACCCCGCAAATAGTTGATCAGGTTTGTGGTGGCACCCACAACTGAGCCGTTAACGTACGTATTAGTTGCGTTAAAAGTCCCAAAAGCAGATCCATCCCACGCATAAATACTTCTTGAGGTGTGATTGGGGATGCCGTTGTAACTAATTCCTGTAGCTGCATTTGTGCCCACGACTTGCCATGTTACGGACAGTTCGGCGCCCGAGCTTGGGTCAAGCTGTGTTGAAACGACGTTGCCTATCCATGACCCGGTGGTGTAGTTGGGTGTGTATTTTCTTGTTCCAGTGTTCAGGCTCAAAGTCGAAGCCGCTACGCCCGATTGCGACGATGTGCTTTTATTGATTTCTGCCAGCATGCCTTCAACAGCATCACTCAAGGCGTCAGCATTTTTTGCACTCAGTTGGCGTCCACGGCCGTTGATCGTGGCATGCCACATATCATCTATTGTTGTTTGTTCGCCATCTACTATTTGGGGCCAATACATTGTTCCTGCGGCGATACTGTTCCGCGTTGCATTGGTTTGCGGTAAGGTCCCAAATACGCCTAGTCCGACTGCATAAAAACTCATGTTTTGCCAAAATGACTCATTCGCAAAAGTAGTCGTCACACCACTGGTAACACTAGCTGGTATGGGTTTGACGCGATTAGGTACATCAGTTCTCAGATCGGTTATCCAATACTTCATAGCTATGTCAGCCAATGTATTGGCTTGTGTCTGCGAATACAACTTTGACTCACTCGCACTAGCCGTGTAACTGAATGTAAACGTACCTCCTGTGCTGGTCGTGCCTGTTATCAGTGCAGCATTGGTTGAGTCGTCGCTAGTTACACCCTTAATAGTGTCTGTGTAGTATCCATCAGTCACCAGCATGGCATACGAACGACGACATGAAAGATGTGCGGCTCGAATTGCATCGGTGTCTGTAGCTGTCGTGGCTAATGTACTCAGACCCGTCGATGTAGTATCAGGCGTATCCGCCCAAGGTCCTTTATTGTCCGCACGAGAAAAATAACGCCCAATACGATTCACCGCAGCCAAATTCGGTGTTCCGTTCGGTGCGTTTTGGCTGTAAAGCCAAGTGTAGAACGCATCTTTTCTGGTTTGGTTATACAAACCAACCCCCGAGACCAACGTTGATCTATTTATAGTGTTCCAGCCGAGTCGCAAGGTCGCTGTGACATCCTGAAATGCGTAGCCCAAACCTGTTTTGGCAAGATCTAGCCTGTTGCTATGGTATTTCTTCCAGTTTGCATAGTTTTGACGTTCTTCACTCAAAGTGCAGTTTGTGCTCGCACAATCAGTTCTATTTAAAAATTTAGGAAATGGACCAGTGCCTGTTGCTATCGCCGTAGGGTAAGACCTATTTGCGTCCGCATTGCTCGCTAACAGACTGGTTCCAGCGACAAAGGTTGGTGAAAAGTAGCTCACTATGGATGTCGGTGTATCGGTACCAAGCCAAGTTTGGTTAAAACCAGACCCATTTTTATAAAAATACACATGAAATGTTGTGGTGTCTGGTGTACCTGATACTGACAATGTCCCTGTGCTGGAGATACGAGTGCGATACCTTATGCGTGGGTCGTAAGTCAATAAGTTCACATCGGGTGACAACTCATAGTACCTGCTTGAAGGGGGCGCGTTGTAAGTACACGTCGCGCTGATCGAGAACGAGCCAGAACAGTCTGCAGCTTTGCCGCTGACACCAGGTCCACCACGCCCATAACCGTCTTCTCTCCCTAAATACTGGTAAATATATTGCCTATCCATTGAGCCTGAATCGTCAAACATTAGCACCAAATTTGGATGGACAGAGCCAGCCTGGGTCAGCAGTGGTGTTTGCGAAATCTGCGCGTGCGACGCTGATAAAAAGCCTGATATCAGCATGCAAACCAGGCTGTTGAATATTGTCCGAAGTTTCATCATGAAAACTCTCCTGTTCGCTCTGCTGATTAGTTGAACTCTAGACTCGATTGCATCCAGATTTCGCTGCCCACTGGCCTGTCACGTGCGGCATTTGCGGCTGCTACCTCGGGGCCAAAGCCTCGTGATGTGATTGCAAACGTCTTCCAGTAGTTGCTGGATGTGGAGCGTGACAGGCGATCAATCATGCATTCTGGAGGGCGACTGAATGTGGTGGTAATGCCAGTGCGATTGACGGATGACATGGGTACTACCAAGATTCTGTTTGCGGCTGTCGTGCTGTCCCAGTTGGCGGCAATAGCAGAGGTGGCTGTGCCGCTTACGGCAACATCGTGGATGTAAGTAGCATCAATGTTGAACGATGCTGAGCTGGGCGGTGATGTGAAGGTGAAGGTTGCGGTTTCTGCAGCAAGAAAAGTGGTCAGCGCCGCCTCACAATAGCGAAGCGCAGTTTCTGCCGCCTGGCTGGCAAGCTGGGTTTGCCGCACATTGGAGTTGACAGCTTCGCTTGACGTTGCATTGCGTACAGCCAAAGTTGTTAGCAGCGAAATGACTACCAGCATGACCAATGCCAAAATCAGCACGATGCCGTGCTGCGCAAGTTTTCCCCGCAACGTCCTGCTTTGGCTTTGCAGAAGGGGCGACGGTTTAATTTTTTTCCGCATGGTGATTTACTGATTTCGAAGAACAACGGTTGTTGAAAATGCGCGCCGCAATCGTCTGTCGGACGGTGTGGTCACCAGCGTGTCGTTGCAGTCTAAATAGCGGGCTGAGGCAAGACTGTCAAGCACTTCGTTTTCACTGCGGACTACAACGCAGATGCGTACGGTTTTAACCGCATTCCATCGTGCGGCACTGCCCGCCGCGCCTGTCAGAGTTCCATCGTTATCAACACCGTGTGCTGTCAGGTAGCCCAATACCAGTGTGGTGGTGAAGGTGGGCGTAACAGAGACATAGGTTACGCTGGCATTTGCCGGGTTGACTACGCCGTACCTGATTTGCATATTTTCTACGTTCTCAACAAGTGGCTGACCATTGGCGTTGCCGTTGCCTTTGCAATATAACGATGGACTTGTGATAACAGCAGAGCTGCCTATATAAAAACGATTTTCTGCCTCATAGACCGAGACTGAAGCCGCAGTGGTTTCGTCAGACCGGGTAAAGTTAAAGGTCGATGCCGTTATGCCATTACCAATGCAGTCTGTTGGCACTCCAGCATTGGTGGCAATAGTGTTGAATCGATCTGCCTCATAAGCGATGGAAATCGAGTCTGGGCCCGCGCTTGCCGCCGCATGAGCGCAAGTCAATGCCGACGTTGAAGCGGCTGTGGCAATGTCACTGAACGCAAGATCGCAACCCCGAACTGCAAATGCATTGCTGACCGAGTTGTGCAGCGGCATGGAGTTGCCGCGTGCAGTGATGCCAACCGTGGCGGTTGATCTGTCAGGCTGCGACGGGTTTGTTCCGGCCATTCGCAGTTGCTGGCTCAAGATCAGCAGCGCCTGCTGGCCGTCTTCATTCATGCGGCCAATGGCTTCAGCTGTACGCCCTGCGCCTGATGCGCCAATGTAGGCTCCAATGACCGCCACCATCAGTATCAGGCCGATGGTCATGGAGACCATCAGTTCTATCAGCGTCAGGCCCAAATTGCTTTGACGGCGTCGCTGGCTCTTTTGCATCAAATGTGCAGGATTACTTTTCATAGCTTGAATGGAAGATAAACACAGCGTGGTGCAGGGCTAAGTCCCAGAGCTGTTACTGCTGCGGGGCAGTTGTCACCACTCGCGGTTGAATAGCTGCCAAAGGTGGATGCTTCTTGCCAGATAACCCACAGATTGCCTTCATTAGCGGTGGCATCCGTGACTGCAATCGTTATGCCGGCTGGCGTTAGTTGCTGGTTCAATTGCAGTTGAATGCGTGATATATCTTCTGTAGCAATGGTGTCCTGCGTACAGGTTGGAAAAGCGCAGGTGCTGCCAGATGGCAGTGAGGATGACACAGCAAACGTGGTTGACGCAGTAAAGGTTGCAGTGTTGTAGCTGCTGATGGTAAAGCTTGGGCTTTCAGTGGTAGCGTTGGCGCGCATGCGCTCGATCATGTCCATACCGATGTTTGTGGCCATTGATCGATTGGCGGAAAATTTGGGTAATAAAGTGGCATAACCCATCATGGCTGCCAGTGCCAATAGACCTATTGACAAAATCAGTATGGCTACCAGCACTTCAATGAGAGTCGCGCCAGATTCCTTGGTCTTACTGGTGTAGTGTTTCATCGGTCTGTTCCGCAGTCGGCCAGTCCGTCGCCAGCAACTCGCACGCGCCCACTCATGCTGATGCAAACCATACGCTGTGTCGTGTTAGGGTAATTGCCACCGCCAAACTGAAGTGATGCTGCACCTGCCAAGCCTTGTCGACCGGTCGCAGTGAATTCAAATTTGGTAGAGTTGCCACCGTCCGAGATTGAATCCATCGAAGTGATGGGGCTTTGTACCCTTAGCAAAGGCTCGGCTGCGGCCTTGTTGCCGTTATTGTTCAAATCGTGAAAAATGATCCAGCCGCTAACCCAGCCATTATTGCCTGGGCCGGAACCAGCGCCGCAAGTCGGATTGGCAGCTTCGGGATCATCGCTTCTGCACATGACTACGCCACCGCCGCGGCGTATCGATTCGCTTCGCGCAAACCGCATGTCTGCCATGAATGTGTTCACGTTGCTTGAAATGGTGCTGGACTGGATTTGTGCCCTGAGCGACGGCGCTGCCAGCGTGGCCAATATGGCGACAATTGCCAGTACAACCATCACTTCAATCAATGTAAAACCGCGTACTTTCTGCATACACTGGATTTTGCCGTGATTCAAATCCAATAGGTGCCGTCATCAGACAGGCGGGGAAAATAAAGCGACAGGCGGCCTGCCTAACGCCTCACCTCATCCACCAGCGCCCGAAACTCGTCAATATCCTCAAAGCTGCGGTACACGCTGGCAAAGCGCACATAGGCTACTTTGTCGAGCTTTTTCAGCTCGCGCATGACCAGCTCGCCCAGGCGGGCGGAGGGGACTTCTTTCAGGCCCAGGCTGAGCAGTTTTTCTTCTATTCGCTCGATGGCGGAGTCGATCTGTTCGGTGCTGACGGGGCGTTTGCGCAGTGCCAGGTTCATGGAACCGAGGATTTTGGTGCGCTTGTACTCGATGCGCCTGCCGTCTTTTTTGACGATGGCCGGGAAGCTGACGTCGGGCCGCTCGTAGGTGGTAAAGCGCTTTTCACACGCGCCGCACTGGCGGCGGCGGCGTATGAAGTCTGCGTCTTCTGAAATGCGCGTTTCCACGACCTGGGTCTCTAAATGACCGCAAAAAGGGCATTTCATGGTCGTTTTCGCCTGTTTTTAGGTGTGTTTTAGGGCTCTAGACCAATGGATACGGGCGCAAGCAGCTATTAAATGCATAGCGGCTGTTTTGACTTGCCATCCCGGGCATGACGAGCCCGCCCCGGATCGCGATCCGGGGGGATCCATGACTTTTGCAACGCTTGCTAGGGAGCGGGGTCATGAATTGCGGGTCAAGCCCGCAATGACAGAGTAAAACCCTCACTTGTAAACCGGGAACCGGCTTGTCAGCGCATGCACCTTGGCTTTGACGGCTTCGATGTTTGCTGCATCGCGGGGGTTGTCCAGCACGTCAGCTATCAGGTTGGCGGTGGCGCGGGCTTCTTCGTCTTTAAAGCCGCGCGTTGTCATGGCCGGGGTGCCAATGCGCACGCCGCTGGTGACCATTGGCTTTTCCGGGTCGTTCGGAATGGCGTTTTTATTGATCGTCATGTGGGCGCTGCCCAGAACGGCTTCAGCTTCCTTGCCGGTGATGCCCTTGGCCCGCAAATCAACCAGCATGACGTGGCTTTCGGTGCGGCCACTGACAATGCCCAGGCCGCGTTGGGTCAGCGTTTCGGCCACGATTTGGGCGTTTTTCAGCACCTGCTGCTGGTACAGCTTGAACTCGGGCGTCAACGCTTCTTTAAAAGCCACCGCTTTGGCCGCAATCACATGCATCAGCGGGCCACCCTGCAAGCCGGGGAAGATGGCGCTGTTAATCGCTTTTTCGTGCTCGGCTTTCATCAAAATAATGCCGCCACGCGGGCCGCGCAGGCTTTTGTGGGTGGTGGACGTGACCACGTCAGCGTGCGGCACCGGGTTGGGGTACACGCCAGCGGCTATCAGCCCGGCGTAATGGGCCATATCGACCATGAAAATCGCGCCGACGGCCTTGGCCACTTTGGCAAAACGCTCAAAGTCAATGCGCAGTGAATACGCTGATGCGCCTGCAATGATGAGCTTGGGTTTGGACTCGTGGGCTTTGCGCTCCATCGCGTCGTAGTCGATTTCCTGTTTTTCGTTCAGGCCGTAGCTGACGACGTTGAACCATTTGCCGCTGATGTTCAGCGCCATGCCGTGCGTCAAGTGCCCGCCCTCGGCCAGGCTCATGCCCATGATGGTGTCGCCAGGCTTCAAGAAGGCCAAAAACACGGCTTCGTTGGCAGATGCGCCGCAATGCGGCTGTACGTTGGCAGCGTCTGCGCCAAACAGCAGCTTCACGCGGTCAATCGCCAGTTGTTCGGCAACGTCTACAAACTCGCAGCCGCCGTAGTAGCGCTTGCCGGGGTAGCCTTCGGCGTATTTGTTGGTCAGCTGGCTGCCTTGCGCCGCCATCACGGCGGGAGAGGCGTAGTTTTCGCTGGCGATCAGCTCGATGTGCTGCTCTTGGCGGGCGTTTTCAGCCTGGATGGCGGCAAAAATTTCGGGGTCGGTTTGTTCAACCAGAATGTTGCGGCTATACATGGTTAGCTTTCATGGTGGCAGTCCATGGAGGACGTGATCCCTGCTTTCATCGAATGAAGCGGATGAAACAAGGGCTGCCCAGGCGAACGGCTGAACGCTAAAACCAGTTTTTATTCTGCCTTAGCGGTGCGCTTCCCAGTGGTGTCCCACGTCAGCCAGATTGACCAAAAGGTCATCTGGCCTATCGCCAGTTGCGCACGTTTTGAGTGTACCGCAGAGCGCAGCACGGGGTCACGGCTTATGGATTGCGGCTCGGGGGCCGCAATGACACGGTTATCAGGAGATCAGCGCGGCCACGTTTTCAGTGGCTTTGGTGTCGTCGTCAGCAGGTACCAGTTTCACGGGCAGGGTACGTACCGGTTGCGGCGCGCTTTTGCCACCCACCACGGCCAGCAGCCGGGCGTGTTCAGCCATCACTTTGCCGGCGTAGCCGCCATCGTCAGCCATGTTGCCAGCGCCCACATAAAACTTCAGGCCGCCTTCAACCGAGCCTGCGCGTTGAATGCACTCTTGCAAAACCTTGACGCCCACCCGCAGGTTGGTCACAGGGTCAAACGCCGCCAGCTTGCCGCCAAAGTTCTCATACTTGTCGGTGTGGACTTTGGTCATGACCTGCATCAACCCCTGCGCGCCCACCGGGCTCTGGGCAAACGGGTTAAAACCTGACTCTATGGCCATGATGGCCAGTATCAGCGTTGGGTCCAGCTTGGCTTTGGCACCAATCTCAAACGCCTCAGACACCAGCACGCTCAGCGGCTCAGGTGCTACGCCGTATTTGCGCGCCAGCCAATAAGCCAGCGCGGCTTGCTGCTTGGGCAGGTCTTTGGGTTCTGCCGCTGTGGCGCGGTCGATGGCTTCTGGCTCGGTAAAGCCGATGGCAATTTCTTGCCGCTCTTGCAGCCAGGTGATGAGTTTGGCTTCACCAGCCAGGCGCAAGTCAGGCCGGGCAGTGAGGGTGATGATGGCAAACACCAAACCCAAGCCCAGCAGCGCAAAGCTGTTGTGGGTGATGTCAAAAAAGCCTTGGGCAATGTCATGGGCCACGTTGGTTGCGCTGTTGCGCGCGCTGCCCAGTTGCCTTTTGGCTGATTGCCTTAGCGTTGAAAATGCTGCCCAAGATTCGGTGTTTTTCATAGCACTCCTTGTCGTACGTCTGCGGGTTTTCAAGCCGCTGGCGTGGATTTGAGTCGCCATCCCGGCAGACCTGACCGATGGGGCAGGTGGCGTAGTCGGATGTTGACCCGTTTTAATCAACTCAACACTTGGTTGATGGTGATCAAGAGGTTCGGGTTGTCCCCTAGTTTTTGGGACTGGGCGGATTTTAAAAGGGTGTTTAATAACCTGTCAATAATATTGAATTGGTTTTTTATATTGTTTTATGGCTTTGAGAGGGTTATTTCTAGCCAAAACCCCATAAATCAAGCAGTTACGGCGGTTTTTTGAGGAAACACTCTAAGTTACTGTTACTTTATACATGCTTTTGCTATTCTCTGAAACAGGCAATAAGTCACACTGGTGTGCAATCACAGCACGGCATGTGATTGAATTTTTTGTCTTGTGAAGACGTGATGCCAGGCGTAATCTGCAGTTGTCCGAGTCAATCGGGCATCGTCAGGTAACCAACCCTGGCAAACCTTGAAGGCAATCACTTGCTTTCTCCGCTTGAAGGGCGATTCATCCCCGTTGAGCGAACCCCGGCAGCATGAGCATTTATGCTAGCTGCCAGCCCCGACGGGTTCAGCCCGCCGGGGTTTTTCGTTTTTAGGGTGCTTGTTGCGTACAAAAAAGCCATAAACTCTGCTGGATGCGCATCATCCAGAATTCAAAAGTAGTCATGCAGTCGCCCGTCTGGCGGCGCAGAGCGTTGTGGGCTGCAGGCGGCTTGCTCATTTTTTGGGCTTTGGCCTGGGCGCTGGTGCCCATCATTGCCAAGTCGCAGATTGAAAAATTGGCCTCGGCCAAACTGGGCCGCACGGTCACGCTGGGCGGCGTTAACTTCAAACCCTGGTCATTAGAGCTGGCGGTCAATGACCTGAAGATTGCCAAGCAAGACTCGCCTGATGCCCAGCTCAGCATTGCCCGCATCTATATAGACGCAGAACTTGAATCACTGTTGCGGCTGGCCCCGGTGGTGGACGCGGTGGCGGTGGACTCGCCCGTGGTGTCGCTCACCCATTTGGGCGGTGGCAGTTATGACGTTGACGATATTCTTGAAAAGCTCAAAACCCCGCCTGATGCCAAGCCTGGCGAGCCGCCCCGTTTTGCGCTGTACAACCTGAGCCTGAGCAGCGGGCAGGTCAGTTTTTCTGACAAAGCTGTAGGCAAAACCCACGAGCTGACCGCGCTCAACCTTTCTGTGCCTTTTTTGAGCAATTTGCATTCCAAACGCGAGGTTAAGACCTCGCCGCGTCTGGCCTTCAAGCTCGGCGGGAGCAACTTTGACTCAGCCGCAGAGGGCACACCGTTTGCGCAGACCCACAAGACGGAAGCCACCTTCAAGCTCAGCAACTTTGACTTGGCACCGTATTTGGCCTACCTGCCTGCCAGCTTGCCATACAAGCTGACGGGCGCAGTGATCAACGCAGATGCCAAAGTTGCGTTTGAACAAAACCCGGGCACAGTGGTCAGGGTGTCGGGCGTTGTGACGGCTGACAAGGTGCGCTTGCTGGACAAGCCCGGCAAGGACTTGCTGGGTTTTGACCAATTGAAGATCGTGATGGACGACGTGCGCCCGCTGGCGCAATCGGTCAAGCTCTCAGGCATTGAGCTGACAAATCCGGCTTTGAACATCAGCCGTGACCGGGCGGGGCGCTTGAATTTGCTGCCTGCAGCTGAAATGAACGCTCCTAAATCAGGAGCTGGTCGCGCCCGTATTCAGGGCGCTAAAGGCCAAAATGATGCTCAAAAAGAGGCCAAAACGACGTCAATTCCTCCTCTAGCAGCTCAAACGCCATGGAAAGTAGGCATTGCCAGCATCGCCGTGCGCGGCGGCACTGTGAACTGGCTGGACGAAACGCTGGCCAAGCCTGCCGATGTGAAGCTGGCTGCCGTCACACTGGATGCAAGCAAAATCGCGTTCCCGTTTGCACCTGATGCGCCGCTGGAATTTAGGGGTTCAGTGGCCTTGGCTGCATCAGCCACCACCCCGGCCACCATCAACTTCAGCGGTACGGCCACAGACCAGATTGCCAACGTCAGCAGCACGGTAGCCGCCTGGCCGCTCAACATTGCGGCCAGATACGTTGGGCAGTTTTTGTTGCCCGCCCTGGGTGGCCAACTGGATGCCAGGCTCGGCATCACCTGGCAAGCCGCTGGCACGGCCAAGCCGCAAGCCATTCGCATCACCGCGCCGCAGGTATCTTTAAGCGATGTGCTGCTGGCTGAAGGCAAAACGTCACTGGTTTCTGTCAAGCGCATTCAAGTCGATGGCGCTGACATTGACCTGGCTGGCCAAAGCTTCAAAGCCGCCAAGCTGCAAGTGATACAACCCAAGGCTCTGGTAGACCGCGATGCCGACAAACGCTGGATGTTTGAGCGCTGGCTTGTAGAAAACAAGACGGCGACACCAGCACCTGCACCCACCACCGAGGCTACCAAAGCCAATGCCCCGACCTGGGCGGTAGCGATTGACGAGGTGAATCTTGCAGGCGGGGCGATGCAGTTTGTCGACAAAGCAGGCAGCAAGCCGGTGGCTTTTGATGTGAATGCGGTCAGCGCCCAGTTAAACAACCTGGTGCTGGACGACAAATCATCCGCCAAGTCATTAGCCGCCAGGCTGATGCCGCTGTCTGCATCGTTGCGGCTAACTGCAGGCCGGTTCGAGCCCGGCAAGCTCAACTTCAAAGGCAACCTGGGCTTGACCCCGATGCAAGTGCAAGGCCAGTTGCTGGCCGAGCGCTTGCCGATACAGGCGTTTGAGCCGTACTTTGCCGATGCACTGAACATTGAGCTGCTACGTGCAGACGCCAGCTTTAAAGGCAAAGTCGCCTACAAGCAGACCCCTGCGGGCGCGTCGGTACAAGTCAACGGTGACGCGGCGCTGGAAGAGCTCAAAGCCAACACCCTGGCGCCCAGTGAAGACTTGCTGGACTGGAAGGCCCTGAGCCTGCGCGGCCTGGGTGTGGCGCTAGAGCCCGGCAAGCCGACGCGGGTGGATGTGCAAGAAACCGTGCTGAGTGATTTTTTTGCGCGGCTGATTGTGCTGCCTGATGGGCGGATTAATTTGGCTGATCTGGTGAAGTCGGGCAATGCGACAACTTCTACGGTTGCAGGTGTTACTCCAGTTGCTATTATTTCAGGAGCTGCTCGCGCCCAGGAACAGGGCGCTACAGCATTAAATGATGCTAAAAAAGTGCCTCAAACTGCCGTTTCAGGCACTTCCAGCACTGCCAACGCCGCCATCATCAACTTCGGCCCGGTCAGCTTGGTCAATGGCCGGGTCGCGTTTTCAGACCGCTTTGTCAAACCCAACTATTCAGCCAATTTAAGTGATTTGACGGGCAAGCTCAGCGCGTTTTCATCGGTGCCAACGGGCGGCAGCTTCAGCCTGGCAGACCTGGAGCTGCGGGGCAGGGCAGAAGGCACGGCATCACTTGAGATTTTGGGCAAGCTCAACCCGCTTGCCAAGCCACTGGCGCTGGACATCACGGGCAAGGTGCGTGACCTGGAGCTGCCGCCGCTGTCGCCGTATGCCATCAAGTATTCAGGCTACGGCATCACGCGCGGCAAGATGAGTGTGGACGTCAGCTATCTGGTGCAGCCCGACGGCAAACTCACCGCCAAAAACAAACTGGTGCTGAACCAGCTCAGTTTTGGCGACAAGGTTGAAGGCTCAACCGCCAGCCTGCCCGTGAAATTGGCTGTGGCGCTGCTGGCTGACCGCAACGGCGTGATTGACCTGGACTTGCCGATCAGCGGGTCATTGAACGACCCGCAGTTCAGCATCGGCCCCATCATCATCAAGGTCATCATTAACGTCATCGTCAAGGCGATCACCGCGCCGTTCAGCCTGCTGGCAGCGGCCTTTGGCGGTGGCGGCGACGAGCTGGGGACTGTTGCCTTCCCAAGCGGCAGCGCTGTGCTCGCACCTGACGCCAAAGCCGGGCTGGACAAAGTGGCCAAGGCACTGACTGACCGCCCCAGTTTGAAGTTGACCGTTGTCGGCACTAGCAACCTGGACGCCGAACGTGACGGCTACAAACGCGCAAGGCTGGACGAGCTGGTACGCGCTGAAAAGCGCCGCAACAACGTCACTGGGGGCGGTACGGCTACCTCTGTAGTTACTGTCAGCCCCGCTGAATACCCAGCCCTGCTCAAAGAAGTCTACAAACGCGCCGACATCGCCAAACCCCGCAGCGTGATCGGCCTGGCCAAAGATTTGCCGGTTGATGACATGGAAAAACTGTTGCTGGCCGACATCAAGGTCACAAACGACGCCATGCAGGCGCTGGCCTTGCAGCGCGGCGTGGCGGTCAAAGAGTATTTGGCGAGTAAGGATTTGCCGCTGGAGCGTTTGTTTTTAGGGGCTGGGAATTCAGGCAAGACTGATGCGAAAGCACAAGCCAAACCAGACACCAAATGGGTGCCGCGCGCGGACTTGAATATTGCGATGTAGCCGTGCTGTTTTGACGGCTTGATAAATCAGCGAAAATACGCGCTTCGCGTTTTTAAACGCACTTTCATTTCCTACCCTCACGCAAGCCGCCAGCTATCAGCGGCCCGCGCTCCACATGTTCAAATCATCCAAACCCGCTCCCGCCCCAGTACCCGCCGCTAAAACCACGCCCAAGTCTGACGCCCACCCGCTTGACGGCTTGACGGGCGGGGCTTTTTCAGCGCCGACGTCTGGCGAGCGTACCGCGCGCATCCGCACCTGGCTGGCGACGGAGCCGACGGCCGAGCAAATGGCCGATGTGTACAAGGACTTGGCCAACCGCGACAAGGGCGCGGCCAAGCCACTGAAAGAAAAGCTCGACGAACTCAAGCGCAGCAAGGGCCAGGAGGCGATTGCCGCTGAATGGGCTGACAAGGCCAATGCGCTGCTGGCGGTTGGCAAGCTCAACCTGGCCGATGCCTTGGCCTGGCAGCGTGATGCCGCCAAGGCCGGTGCGCCGCTGTCCAAAGAGCCGCTGGCCACCGTTAAGGTCAAACTGGCCGAGCGGGTTAAAACCATTGAAGACCTGCAGCACCGCACCCAGGTGCAGCGCGAAGCCGCCGTGCTGCTGGGCCAGCGCATCGAGGTGCTGTCGATCAAGCCGTGGCGCGATGCGCAGACCGCGCTTGAGGCCCTGACGCCCGACATCGCCCACTGGCAAACCCAGGCCGATGAGATTGCCAACGACAGCAATTGGGCCAGTGTGGATGCCAAGTTTCCGCCGCTGCTGGACGCCTCACGCGCTCAGTTGTTGGTGGTGTGGGACGCATTTCAGGCTGCGCTGGCCGTGACGGTCAAAGCCGCAGACGACAGCGCTGCACCGCTGCCCGCTGTGCCGGTGTGGGCTGACGAGTTGCGCGCCGCGCGCGGTGTGCCAGTTGCTGCGGTTGATGCTCGTCCAGCCAAAGCGAAAATCGACCCCGCCGTGCTCAAAGATATGCGCGAAAAAGCCAGCGCCATCGTGCAGGCCGCTGTTGCCAAACTTGAACACGAAGTCGGCGAAGGTCACGGCAAAGCCACGCCAAAAGTGGCGGCTGATTTGCGTCTGGCGTTGCAGCAGAACATTCGCAATATCGACAGCAAACTGGAGGCCGCAGCCCACGCTGCGCTGACCGCTGCGGGCGAGCTGGAAGGCTGGCAACGCTGGCGTGCAGACCAGATTCGTGAAGAACTGGTCGGCAAGGCCGAGGCCTTGCTGGTCAAGCCGCTGGGCGGCCGCAAACAGCAAGACGCGCTGCGCCACATGCGCGACTTGTGGAAGACATCAGACCAGGGCGGCACCCCCAACCACGCGCTGTGGAAGCGCTTTGACGATGCCTGCAACGAAGCCTATAAAGTCGTAGAAAGCTGGCTGGAAACCGTCAAAGAGCAAACCGAGGCTGTGAAAGCCCAGCGCCAGGTGCTGATTGACGAAGTCACCGCCTGGGCAGATGCGAACAAGACAAACACCGACTGGAAAATGCACATCCGCAGCCTGAACGGCTTTGTGGAGAAATGGCAGAACGCCGGGCATTTGAGCGAAAAGGTGTTTGCAGACATCCAGCCGATCTGGAAAGCCGCGATGGACGCTGCCGACACGCCGCTTAAAACCGCGCGCGCCGAGAGCATTGCCCGCCGCAAGGCCATGATTGACGAGGCCGTGGTGCTGGGCGCGGAGCCTGTGCTGCACATTGATGCCGTCAAGCACCTGCAACAGCGCTGGCAGCAAGAGGCGCAAGGCGTGCCAATTGAGCGCAAGCAAGAACAAAAAATGTGGGATGCGTTTCGCAAACCGATTGACGACGCTTTTCAGCGCAAAACGCTGGAGCGTGAAAAAGCCGCATCGGCTCTGGGCGAATTTGACCGCATGGTGGTCGAAGCTGCCAAAGCCGTGGAGGCAGCCACTGCCAGCGGCGATGCGCAGCAGATTCATGCAGCGGCCAAGGCACTCGAAGCCATTGTTAGTGGCAAAGTGCCTGTAGCCGTTGTAGCCCCTGTTACGGATGAAAAAGCTCCTGAAACCGCTGAAAAAGCCGATAATTCAGTGCCAAATGAGGCTGAAACCCAAGAAATACGGGCGCAAGCAGCTCCTGAAATAGTAGCAGATGAAGCTGTTTCAACGGTAGCTGAAAACGCTGAGCCTGAAGCTGAACCCCTCGCTGAGCCCGCACCAGAAGCTGCCGCCGCACCCGCAGCCCCCCACAAACCCGCCAAACCCATCGTCGCCATGCGCGGCGACGACCGTCCCGGTGCCCGCCGTGCCGAGCCCGCCCCAGCCAGCCGTGGCGGCAAGTTTGGCGACCGCAAAGATTCAGGCAAACCGGGCGGCAAGCCAGGCAGCAAACCCGGCGGCCCACGCCAAAGCACAGACAACAAGTTTGAGCCCTACCGCCCCGAGCGAGAAGGCCGCGAAGACCGCCCGCGTTTTGCCGAACGTGAGCAGCGCCCCGCTTTTGAAGAGCGCGGCCCGCGCCTGGGCGACGCCGCCTTCCGTGCGCAACGCGAAGCGTTTGAAGCCGCCAACCAGGCGCTCAAAAAGCTGCACGTCCAGGCCCACGGCGAAGTGCTGACCAACGTCATCACCGCCTGGGAAAAGCGCGACGCAGCCTTGCTGCCTACCGCGCAAGACCTGGGCAAGGTCGTGTCTCCCGCCGTATTGGGCAACTGGGCCAAGGCCGTCACCACGCCGTCAGGCAAGGACGCGGCCGAGTCATTGCTGCGCCTGGAGATGGCCGCCGAAGTGCCGACGCCCGCCGAGCACATCAGCGCCCGGCGCATGCTGCAACTGACACTGCTGACCAAGCGCAATGCCGCCACGCCGCAAGAAAGCTGGGCTGAAGACACCGCCAAAGTGCTGGCCGCAGACTTTGATGCCGCCAACGCCCGCCGCGTACAAACGGTGTTGAAGGTGCTGCTCAAGCGTTGAACAGGCGCGGGCATGGATTGCCCCGGATCGGAGTCCGGGGCAGGCTCCTCAAGCCCGCAACGACAATTCCCCGCGTGTCATCCCGGGCTACGACCCGGGATCCATGAACCCGTTTTTGGATTTGACTCTTGACACATCTTAATTCATGCAGCATGATGGCATGAATCAGTTTCAATCGTGTTCAAGGAGTTTCAGATGCTCAAAGAAGTCGGTGCTAGCGGCCAGATATCGCTCGGTAAAAAGTACGCAGGCCAGTTGTTTGACGTGGTCTTTGCGCCAGATGGCCGTGTCGAACTCGTGCCCATGAAAGCTGTGCCCACGGTTAACGAACCCGCCGCTTTTCAATACCCGGCAACGTCCCCAGCACCGCAACACATGGTGCAAGACGTAGCGGCCACCTACCGCATCGGTGATGGCTGGCTCACACCCGAGCGGCTGGCCGCACGAAAGGCCGCCTACGCACGTACGCCTGAAGAATTCAATGCGGCCAGGGACAAATGGGAAGAGGAAAACAAAGACGCGATTGCTGCAATGAATGAGCGCATGGCCAAAATTGGCTCCATGGGGCGGCGTGTGCATGAGTGGAGAAAAGCCAAACAATTGGCCGAATCCTCACGGAGCTAAGGGTATGGCACAGTTCGACGTTTACCCCCACCCGGTTAAAGAGATGCGGGACTCATACCCGTATGTTTTGCAAATCCAAAGCGCTTTTTTAAAACGGCCGATCGGCATCATCACTGTTCCGCTGGCCTTTTTGGAGCCGGGCAGCGGCGCGGTCGCTATTTTAAATCCGCGTTTCGAGATTGCCGGTGCGACGGTGGTGCTTGAGACGTTGGCCACAGTGTCGTTTGAACCCGGCGATCTGCGCCGCCCCGTCGCCAACCTGCGCAGCGATGCCGATGCCATCTGGTCAGCCCTCGACTACGCACTGCATGGTTATTAACTCATGACCCCGCAAGACTTCATCACCAAATGGGGCCCCGGCGGCCCAGCTTTTCACTTAAACGAAGAGCAGGGCGCGCAAAGCCACTTCATTGACTTGTGCGATGTACTGGGCGTACACAAGCCGGGCAGTGAAGACGGCTATATTTTTGAAAAGCAAACCCTGGTGTTGGGCGAGGCGCGTGGCTATGCCGACGTTTTCAAGCGCGGCGCTTTTGCCTGGGAAAACAAAGCCCCCGGCAAAAACCTCGACAGCGCGCTCAAGCAACTCCTCAACTACAGCAGCGCGCTCAGCAACCCGCCGATTTTGCTGGTGTGCGACAGGTTGCAAATTCGCGTACAAACCCAGTTCACAGGCCATCCGACTGAAAAGTTTACGGTGCTGCTGGCCGAGCTGGCTCAGCCCGACAAGCTGGCCCTGCTGCGGCGCATCTGGCTGGACCCTGAGAGTTTCAGACCCAAAATCACCAGCCGCGACATCACGGAAAGCGCTGCCAAAAACTTTGCAACACTTGCAGAGCAGCTTCGCAAAGACGGTCATGAACCGCAAAAAGTCTCGCATTTTTTGACTCAATGTTTATTCTGCTTTTTTGCTGAAGACGTGGGGCTGCTGCCCGACCGCATGTTTGAAAAGCTCATCAGCTTCAAGCTCGACGCGCACACCCCTTACGGCCAAAAATTGCCCACCGAGCTGGTGACTGAAGGCCTGTCAAACCTGTTCAACATCATGCGCACAGGTGGCCTCTTTGGCTTTACTGACATGATTAAATTCAACGGTGGTTTGTTCGAAAAAGTGGATGTTCCCAAGCTCAACATCATCAACGTCACCGAACTGCGAAAAGCCACCACCCTGAACTGGTCAGCCATTGACGTGTCCATCTTCGGCACATTGTTTGAACGCGGGCTGGACCCGGCCAAACGCAGCCAGCTTGGCGCACACTACACCGACCCTGCCACCATCATGCGCATCATTGAGCCTGTGATGCAACGCCCATTGCTACAAATATGGGAGCTGCTTGCTCCTGAATTGATTGGTCTTCTGGCCAAAAGCAAGCGTAAATACGATGGCGCTCTCAAATCTCAAGTGCAACAGTATCCTAAACCCATAAAAGGAGTGTTGTATGCCAAAGAGTTACTGTCATTTAAGCGATCTTGAACGAGCCCAAATCCAGGCTCATCTTGAGTTGGGCAG
>JBASFP010000037.1:0-40469 GCA_049653085.1 Polaromonas sp. | reverse complement strand
AAGCTGAAGGAGACGGATTAAAAAATCTAGATGTCCGACGGCTGCGAAGCAGACTAGTTTCTAGATTTTCCGGCTCCTTCAGCTTTTTCAAGGAACCGCGAAGCGGCCCAGACTGCGGGTCGCCTTTTCTTTTGCTTACTTTGCTTTTGGCGAAGCAAAAGAAAAGTGAGTTGCCGCCGGGCAACCCCCGGCAGACTCATGAAAACCAAAATTGCTATAAATTTAGTAGCTGATTGCGCCCGTATTCTTTGGTCGAGATCAAAATTCAATACTTCAAAGCCACACTCTTCCCCCAAAACACCCGATAAGCAAACACCGTGTAGCCAACAATCACCTGTAACACAATACTCGCGCCAATCAAGATCACCTTCAAAGCTTCAGGCGAAGTAGCCGCTTGCCAGATCGTGATTTTTTCAATCACCAGCCATGGGAATAGGCTGTAGGCCAGGCCATAAAACGCCAGCAGAAACACGCCGACGGTTGCACCAAAGGGCACCCAGGCACCGTATTCATTGCCTTGGGCAAGACGGGTTGGCAGGCGGCTCAGGCTGCGGTAGATCACGGCAAACAGCACGGCGGTAGCTGCCGGAATCGGCAGCAGCAGCACAATGTTCGGAAACGAAAACCACTTGTCGAAAATCAGGGTGCTGATGAGTGGTGTGGCAATCGATATGGCTGCCACGCCGAGCACCACAAACAGCAAACTGCGTTGCGCCCAACGCACCGCCTGCAATTGCAAATCGCCCACGGTTTTCATGATCAGCCAGCCTGCACCTATCAGGCAATAAGCCGCAATCAGCGCGCCACCAATCACCGCGTTAAAGACAACAGCCCACAGCGATTCATCAAACCCGGTGATCAGTGAGCCCAGCATGTAGCCCTGCGAAAATCCGGCCAGCAAAGAGCCCGCATAGAACGCATTGTTCCAAAGTGGCTTGAGTGCGGCGCGAGCCTTGACCCGAAAGTCAAAAGCCACGCCGCGCAGCGTCAGGCCAATCAGCATAAAGGCCACCGGCAAATACAGCGCGCCCAGAATCACGCCATGCGCCATCGGGAACACCGTCAGCAAAATACCGACGCCCAGCACCAGCCAGGTTTCATTCGCGTCCCAAAACGGGCCGATGCTGGCGATCATGGTGTCTTTGTCGTCGTCGTTCGCGCCGCGCATCAGCACGCCCACGCCCAGGTCGTAGCCGTCCAGAACGACATAGGCCAACATGGCCAAGCCCATGACAACGAGAAAAACAATCGGCATCCAGCCCGCTGCCTGCGTCAGGTCAGGGATCAAGGCAACTGGTAGGTTAGACATTGACTTGGCCCTCTTTTTCAGGATAGTTCACCACATTGAGCTGGTCTTGAAGCTTGCCATTGACCTCATCGCCAAACGGTTTGTCGGCGTGTTTTTTATGCCGCGCCAGATAAAACACCACCGAAATATAAGCCACGATCAGCGCCGCGTACATCGTCAGGTACAGCGCCAGACTGAGCGCAATTTTGGGCGCAGGCACGGTCGATGCCGCTTCCATCGTGGTCATCACGCCGGTGACCAACCAGGGCTGGCGGCCAATTTCGGTCACGTACCAGCCCGCGACCAGCGCCACCCAGCCGGCAAACGTCATGCCGACCAGGATGCGGGCGTGCCAGACAGTCAATTCATGCTTATCGTTCTTCCGCCACGGTTTTAGCTGGAAGGCACTTGCCCAACTGACGAGCAACATCAACATGCCCACACCCACCATGATGCGAAACGCCCAGAACACCGGTGCGACTGGCGGGTGTTTGCCTTTGAATTCGTTCAGGCCCTTGACCTCGCCGTCCCAACTGTGGGTCAGGTACAGAGACGCCAGATGCGGCACGGCAATTTCATAGCGGTTGCTGCGGGTTTTTTCATCCGGCAGGGCAAACAGCACCGCTGGCACGCCCTTTTGGGTTTCCCAGATGCCCTCCATCGCGGCCAGCTTGGCGGGCTGGTATTTCATGGTGTTCAGGCCGTGTGCATCGCCTGCCAAAATTTGCAGCGGGATCAAAAACGCCGCCAGATACACACCCGTCTTGATGCCTGCGATGACTTCACTCGTGCGGTCATTCCGTAGCCAGCGGTAGCAAGAAACACCGGCAATCAAAAACGCCACGGTCAGGCCGGACGCCAACATCATGTGCGTAAACCGGTACGGGAACGACGGGTTAAAAATGACCTCCAGCCAACTGGTGACATGCGCTTTGCCGTCAACCATCTCAAAACCCGCAGGCGTGTGCATCCAGGAGTTGAGTGCCAGTATCCAGAAAGCCGACATGGTAGTGCCACCCGCTACCAATAACGTAGCAATTGTGTGCGTGCGCTCACTGACACGCTCTCGGCCAAACAGCATCACGCCCAGCATCGTGGCCTCTAAAAAGAACGCCGTCATCACTTCATAAGCCAGCAGCGGCCCGGCAATGTTGCCTACTTTTTCCATGTAGCCCGGCCAGTTGGTACCAAACTGAAAGCTCATGGTGATACCGCTGACCACACCCAGCGCAAAGGTCAATGCAAAAATCTTGACCCAGAACTGGTAAGCATCCATCCAGTGCTGCTGCCCGGTTTTAACAAAGCGCAATTTGAAAAACAGCAGCACCCAACCGAGCGAAATGCTGATGGTGGGAAACAGAATGTGAAAGGTGATGTTGGCCGCAAACTGGATGCGGGCGAGCAGCAGGGCGTCTAGGTTTTCCATGTGTAACTTATGTTGGGGTTGGTAAATTGTCCGTGGTTTCAGGTGTTCTTGCCTGTTTTGCCCTGTTTTTTCTGTTTTTAAGGGTCATTTAGGGGCTTTGGCCAATGAATATGAGCGTGAGTAGCTCTTTAATTTATAGCAATTAACTTAGCTTAGCTTGGAAGCCGTGGGTTGCCCGGCAAACTACGTGAAAGCAAACCTCACCTACCTCTAACGCCCCGCCGTCCCCTAACCAAAGGCAAAGGCATATCCACAACAACCGCAGTCGATTCCGGGACCAACAACACAACCTCTTTAAACCCCAGCCCCAACATCCCCAACGCCTCAGCCGCCCCCCGACTCAAATCAATCACCCGACTCCGAATGAACGGCCCACGGTCTGTGATGCGGACATCCACCTCACGCCCGTTGACCAGACTGTGGACCCGAACCCAGGTGCCAAACGGCAGTGTGCGGTGGGCAGCCGTCATGCCATGCATGTCATAGCGCTCACCGCTGGCAGTGCGGCGACCATGAAAGCCTGGGCCGTACCAGGACGCGCCACCGCGCTGGTACTCGCGTGCAGGCTCACCTGCCAGAAGCGCTGGGCGTGGTGCATTATTGATGGGCTCATCAGGCAGCGTGTTAACAGGAGCGTCTGCAACGACGGGACTGGCTGGCAAAGATGGGGTTGGCGTTGTTTTGGCAGCGCTGGCAACAGGCACTGGCACTTGCTGCGGCGCGGTGGTGCAGGCCGCCAGCCCGACCAGCAACCCGGCTGCAATGACCAGCTTTAGAGCAGTTGCAGCCGTTTGCAAATTTCTACCGTCGGCCCGGCCTGGTTCATCGAATAAAAATGAATGCCCGGTACGCCGCCATTGCGCAACTGGTCACACAAGTCTGTCGTCACGTCCAGGCCAAAGCTTTTGATCGACGCGGTGTCGTCACCAAAACCTTGCAGCCGCAAGCGTATCCAGCGCGGTATTTCAGCACCGCAGGCATCTGAAAAGCGCATCAGCTGCGTTGAGCTGGTGATCGGCATGATGCCGGGCACAACGGGTACATCCACCCCCAGCTTGTAGGCGTCGTCCACAAACCTGAAGTACGCATCAGAGTTGAAAAAATACTGGGTGATGGACGAATTGGCACCGGCTTTGACTTTGGCCACATAGGCTTTCAAGTCGTCGTCAGCCGACTTGGCTTGCGGATGCACCTCGGGGTAGGCAGCCACTTCAATGTGAAAGGCGTCGCCCGTCTCGGCGCGGATAAACGCCACCAGGTCGCTGGCGTAATGAAATTCACCACCTGCGCCATAGCCGCTGGGCAAGTCGCCGCGCAGAGCCACCAGACGTTTGACGCCCATGATTTGCAGGGTGGTCAGTTGCTGACGCACCGTGACCTTGGTTGCGCCTACACATGAAAAGTGGCAAGCGGCTTGGACGCCCTCCGCCAAAATTTCACCGACGGTGGCAAACGTGCCCTCTTGCGTCGAGCCGCCTGCGCCGAAAGTGACTGAGCAAAACTCGGGCTTTAAAGCGTAAAGGGTTTGACGCGTGGCGCGCAGCTTTTCTGCGCCTTCAGGCGTTTTGGGCGGGAAGAACTCAAAGCTGATCGGTAGTTTGACGTTGTTCATGACAGTTGATGTTTAGTCTTTTTGCTTGCGCCGCGCCGGGCCATGCTGGCCAGCGTGTGCCTCTTCAGAATCTTCATGCGCAGCATGCAAGGCGCGCGTCTCAGCCCTGGGTGTGCGTTTGACGGCTTTGCGCGGTGGTGCAGCGGGGAGTGGTTTGTCATCCAGCCCGACATCGCTGCCTTTTGTGCCGTGAATGAAAAACTCGCGGTTGCCGTCGCCGCCGTCAATGCTGGACGCCATCCAGCCTAAAACGTCAACACCGAGTTCAGCGCAGCAGTCACGCAAACGCTTTTCAACAAACTCAAAATGCACCACGTCGCGCACAATGCCGCCCTTGCCGATCTGGCCGGGCTGCAGTTCAAACTGCGGTTTGACCAGCATCAGCAAGTGGCCGTCTGGCTTCAACAGTCGCACCACGGCGGGTAGCACCAATGTCAAAGAGATGAATGACAAGTCTCCGGTCAAAAAATCGAAGATGGGGTCAATTTCAGGCTCGTTTTCATCATCAAATTGGCCTGTAGCCGCCATTTCACGGGCGCAAGCAGCTATTAAATCAGTAGCTGTTAGTGACCGTGCATTGATGCCTTCAAGGCAAATCACACGGTCATCGTCACGCATGGTCGCGTGCAACTGGCCATGGCCGACGTCAACACCAACCACCTGAACAGCCCCGTGTTGCAGCAGGCAATCGGTAAAGCCGCCGGTGGATTGGCCAACGTCCAAGCAGCGCAGACCCGTCACGTCAAGCCCGGTGGCTTTCAATGCGCCTTCGAGCTTTAACCCGCCGCGCGAGATGTACTTGGCCTCGGTGTTGTCGAGCACTTCGACCTCAGCGTTGTCAGCAATTTCGTCGCCGTTTTTAGCCACACGCTTCCAGGGCGCGGCCACCTCTGCCTCATCAACCACGACGCGCCACTGCACGCCCGAGCCAATCAGGCGCTGGGCCTGGGAGCGGGTGGTGGCAAAGCCGTGTTCGACTAAATAAAGGTCAGCGCGCATAGGGGAGTTCGATTGGGTGACCTGGTGTTGTCATTGCGGGCTTGACCCGCAACCCATGCCAGCCGCATAACAGCCAAAGACATGGATGCCGGATCAAGTCCGGCATGACAAAACCGTTAAAAGCTCAATACCTGTAGGCGTTGGCTTTGTAAGGGCCAGACTTGGAAACGCCAATGTAATCAGCCTGTTCCTGGCTCAGTTCGCTCAGCACAGCGCCAACTTTCTTCAGGTGCAAACGGGCCACCTTTTCGTCCAGGTGCTTAGGCAACACGTAAACCTTGCCCACTTCGTAGTCAGCTTGCTTGGTGAACAGCTCGATTTGTGCAATCGTCTGGTTGGCAAAGCTGGACGACATCACAAAGCTTGGGTGGCCCGTGCCGCAGCCCAGGTTCACCAGGCGGCCCTTGGCCAGCAGAATGATGCGCTTGCCGTCCGGGAAGATCACGTGGTCAACCTGTGGCTTGATCTCTTCCCAAGTGCATTTCTCAAGGGACACGACGTCGATTTCGTTGTCGAAGTGACCGATGTTGCAAACGATGGCCTGGTCTTTCATGGCGGCCATGTGGGCGTAGGTGATGACGTTTTTGTTGCCGGTGGCGGACACGAAAATGTCGCACTTGTCTGCAGCGTATTCCATCGTCACGACTTTGTAGCCTTCCATGGCGGCTTGCAGGGCGTTGATCGGGTCAATCTCTGTTACCCACACTTGGGCGCTCAGGGCGCGCAGGGCTTGGGCAGAGCCCTTGCCCACGTCGCCGTAGCCAGCCACCACAGCCACTTTGCCCGCAATCATCACGTCGGTGGCGCGCTTGATGGCGTCAACCAGTGATTCGCGGCAGCCGTAGAGGTTGTCGAACTTGGACTTGGTGACGGAATCGTTCACGTTGATGGCGCGCAGGGCCAGCGTGCCCTTGGCCGACATTTCGTTCAAACGCAGCACGCCGGTGGTGGTTTCTTCGGTCACGCCGATGATGTTTTTCAGGCGACGGCTGTACCACGTCGGGTCAATGGCCAGCTTGGCTTTGATGGCGTTGAACAGGCAAACTTCTTCTTCACTGCCGGGCTTGTCGAGCAGGCTGATGTCAGTCTCAGCCTTGGTGCCCAGGTGCATCAGCAACGTGGCGTCGCCGCCGTCGTCCAGAATCATGTTCGGGCCTTCTTCAGGAGTGCCTTTGGCGCCGTTAAATTCAAAAATGCGGTGGGTGTAGTCCCAATAGTCGGCCAGGGTTTCGCCCTTGATGGCAAACACGGGGGTGCCGACAGCCGCTAACGCAGCCGCAGCATGGTCTTGCGTCGAGAAAATATTGCACGATGCCCAGCGCACGTCAGCGCCAAGGGCTTGCAGCGTTTCAACCAGCACGCCAGTTTGAATCGTCATGTGCAACGAGCCGGTAATGCGCGCGCCTTTGAGCGGCTGGGCTTTAGAAAACTCTTCGCGAATGGCCATCAGGCCAGGCATTTCGGTTTCAGCAATTTTGTATTCTTTGCGGCCCCAAGCGGCTAAAGAAATATCAGCAATCACGTAGTCAGTGAAAGGAGCGACAGGTTTAAGGACGGCGTTCATACGGTTCTCCAAAATCAAAAAATGAAGTTAAACATCGATTGGGCAAAATGGCCACGTTCGCAAGGCTAAGAGTCTGGAAAGTTTTGAAACTCACCCGGCTAGAAAGCTTTGCGGGTGAGCGTGGTTGCAAGGTAAATCTTGAGCCTAATCCACATGCCGTGGGTTGCAACGCTCCTCAAGAACCCACGAGTATAGCCAAAGTTGGAGAGTTGCCTAGGGTAAGTACGCAAAAACTTGACCTGACACTTAAAAGTAGATATGATTTTGTAGATACTTTATGGAGGCTCCCATGCTAGCCACTGCCAAAATTTTCAGCACAGGCAACAGCCAAGCCGTGCGCTTGCCCAAGGCGTTTCGCGTTAATGCGAGTGAGATGTGGATCGCCAAAAATGAGGTGACGGGGGAGATCACGCTCAAACCCAAGTCAGCGCCAGACGCATTAGCGGCTTTCATTGCAGAACTCTCCAGCATGCCTGTGACTGATGAGTTCTTGCAGAGCCGCGACTCGCCTGAACGCCCTAATCCGTTTGAGGACTGGGCAGAATGACACTGCTCTATTTGCTAGACACCAATATCGTCAGCTATTACCTGCGCCGCACTTCAACCGAACTTGAGCGACGTTTGAACGACGCACTGGCCAGCCAAAGCGTCGCCATTTCAGTCCTGACCAGAGCAGAGCTGCGTTATGGCCAAGCAGGGATGACCGTTGAAGATAAAAGGCGCGGTTTGATAGACCGCTTTTTACTCAGGCTGCCCAACTTGCAATGGACCGAGGCAGCGGCTGACCGCTATGGCGACATCAAGGCAACCCACAAAAGGATGGGCACATTGATTGGCGAGATCGACACTCAAATTGCAGCGCACGCCATCACTGAAGGCCTGACACTGGTCACCCACAACACTCGCCACTTTGAGCGCGTGCCTGGCCTCAAACTCGAAGACTGGACATAAGTGAAGCCGCTCAGCACCTGGCCTTTGGACGACAGGCAAAGCATCCGGGGCATCTTTACAGACATCGACGATACGCTGACAACCGATGGCGCGATCACGGCTGACGCGCTGGCTGCGCTGGGTGAATTGAAGGCCCACGGCTTACACGTCATCGCCATCACGGGTCGCCCGGTAGGCTGGAGCGAGCCGTTTGCCGTTGACTGGCCGGTTGATGCGATTGTGACTGAAAACGGCGCTGTTTTGCTTCAAAATAAGCATCAAATCAGCCTTGAACCCAATGAATACGGGCGCAAGCAGCTATTAAAATCATATCAACTAAACGGTGCAGTGCGCAGCCAAAACCTTGCCCGTATGCAGCAGATCGGCCAACGCATTCTTCGTGAGGTGCCCGGCTCTGTGCTGGCGCAAGACAGCGCCGGGCGCGAAACCGACATGGCGATTGACCACAGCGAATTTACGCAGTTGCCTGCGGACAAAATCGCCCAGGTCGTGGCCATCATGCAAGCTGAAGGCATGACGGCCACGGTGAGCTCCATCCACATCAACGGTTGGTTTGGTGAACACAACAAGCTGGTGGGTGCGCGGTGGGCGGTGCGCGAATTGTTTGGCCGTCACCTTGACGAAGAAATCGACAACTGGGCTTTCGTCGGCGACTCCACCAACGACCAGTTGATGTTTGAAGCTTTCAACAACTCGGTTGGCGTGGCCAATATTCGGCATTTTGAAGCGCAACTGGCACATTTGCCGCGCTACATCACCCCAAGTGAGCGTGGCGCGGGTTTTGCCGAGGTAGCACGGGCGGTTTTATCCGCACAGCCCATCAAGACACTTTAAGCAGCCCCAGCTTCTCAACCAGCGCCCGCTCGCGTTTGAACGTCTCTTGCGCAAACTTCAAATACGCGGCAGAGCTCATGTACATCGGCTGCATGTCGTACTTGGCCAGCGCAGTTTTGTAGCTGCTCATTTCCATGGCCTGTTTGAAACCGTCATGCAGGCGCTTGACAACTGCGGGCGGTGTACCGCGTGGGGCGGCAATGCCGAATGGCGAGTTTTGCACCAGGCCCAAGCCCAGTTCTTTGAGCGTAGGCGCATCCGGAAACTTGGCCAGGCGCTGCTCGCCCCAGGTGTTCAGCACCCGCAGCTTGCCCGCTTCAACCTGCGGCGCAAAGCCGGTGGAGTCAGCCGCCGCCATGATGTTGCCGCCCAAAATCGACTGCATCAAATCAGCACTGCCCTTGTAAGGCACATGCAACAGCTCAATGCCGAGTTTTTGCGCAATCAGCTCCATCGTCAGGTGCGGGCTGGTCATGGTGCCGGTCGAGCCGTAGCTCAGCTTGCCGGGGTTGGCCTTGGCCCAGCCGACAAAGTGCGTCCAGGTTTTGAGCGGCGAATCAGCGGGCACGACCAGGCCGAAGGCGTAGCCCGTCACGTTCAGCACATAAGACAAGTCCTTGATCGGGTCCCAGGTCATCTTCGTGGTGTACGGCAGGCGGAACACGCCCAACGGAATTTGCGCCACCGTGTAGCCGTCGGCTGGCGTGGTTTGCAAAGCCTGCGCAGGCAACGTGCCGCCCGCGCCGGGCTTGTTTTCAACAATCACCGCCTGGCCTAAAACTTTTGAGGCGTTGTCAGCCAGAACCCGCATGGTGACATCAGTCGGCCCGCCAGCAGGGAAGGCAATCACCAGCTTGATGGGTTTGGACGGGAAAGCCTGTCCTGAGCTTGTCGAAGGGGTTTGCGCCGTGGCCAGGCCAGGGATGGTCAGGGCAGCGGCTGATTGAAGCAGGTGACGGCGTTGCATGGAAAACTCCAGATGGAAATAAAGTGGCTTGATCATGCCCGAGGCAAGACTGTTTGGCATTAGGGCTAAAGCCTACACCGCGTTTTTTACAAGTAATATCTGGCGATGAACCTACCCTCAAAATTCTGGGCCGATTTAAGCTCGCGCCACTTCTCGCAATTGGCCTCTAGCGCGGTGATTGACCAAACCGTGGCGGTGCTGCCCGTTGCCGCCATTGAGCAGCACGGCCCGCACTTGCCTGTGAGTGTGGACACGACGCTGGTTAACGGTGTGATTGAAGCCTCGCTTCAACACTTACCCAGCACGCTGCCCGTGCTCTTCATGCCCACGCAGCAGGTCGGCAAAAGCAACGAGCACATCCGCTACCCCGGCACGCTGACACTCAGCGCGCAAACATTGATCAGTGTGTGGATGGAACTGGGCGCTTGCGTGGCGCGCGCCGGCATTAAAAAGCTGCTGCTGTTCAACAGCCACGGCGGCCAGGTGAGCGTGATGGACATCGTGGCGCGTGACTTGCGCACAGCGCATGATTTGATGGTGTTTTCAAGCAACTGGTACAGCCTGCCACTGGGTGATGAGGTGATGAATTTGTTCACCCCCGCTGAACACCGCTTTGGCATTCATGCGGGCGACATGGAAACGTCGATGATGCTGGCGCTGCGCGAAAAATATGTTGACATGACGCACGCGCAACACTTTCGCAGCCAGTCTGAAGAACGCGCCAAAAACTACCCCATTTTGGGCAACGGCACGACAGCCAAACTGGGCTGGCAAATGCAGGACTACAACCCCAGCGGCGCGGCTGGTAATGCGACGCTGGCCACGGCAGCCAAGGGTCATGCCGTCATCAACGCCGCAGGTCTGCAGTTGGCGCGGATGCTGCAAGAGATCAGCAGCCTGCCACTGTCAACCTTGAATCCCCAGCCCTCTTATCCAGCGCAATGATCTGGTGCTGATAGCGCTTTGCACGACTGATGTTGGCCTGCTGGATCGATTTTGACGGTTTTCAGGCCATTTTAAGGTAGTTTTAGGCTTACAGGCCAACAAATACGGGCGCAAGCAGCTTCTAAATTAATAGCAAATCAAACTCGTTCCAAAACCCCTCGCAAAGCATTCCCGGTGTGCGTCCCCAGCTTCACTACAGTTTCTGGCGGTGCAGCAGCAACAATGCTGCCACCCGCATTGCCGCCGTCGGGCCCAAGGTCAATCACCCAGTCGGCCTCGGCAATCACGTCGAGGTCATGCTCAATCACCACCACACTGTGGCCACCGTTAACCAGGCGGTGCAGCACATGGATTAGTTTTTCAACGTCAGCCATGTGCAGGCCGACGGTGGGCTCGTCCAGCACGTACAGCGTGTGCGGTGCTTTTTGGCCGCGTCGGGTGATGTCGTCGCGCACCTTGCTGAGCTCGGTCACCAGCTTGATACGCTGAGCTTCGCCGCCGCTCAAGGTTGGCGAGGGCTGACCCAGAGTCAAATAACCGAGGCCCACGTCTTTGAGCAACTGCAGCGGGTGGCCGATGCTGGGCATGGATTTGAAAAACTCCACCGCCTCGTCAACTTCCATCTTCAGCACATCGCCAATGCTTTTACCGCGCCATGTCACGGCCAGCGTCTCGGGGTTAAAGCGGGCGCCGTGGCAGGTTTCGCACAGCACTTTCACATCAGGCAAAAAGCTCATGCCGATGGTGCGCACGCCTGCGCCTTCGCAGGTGGGGCAGCGGCCTTCACCGGTGTTAAAACTAAAGCGCCCGGCCTGGTAGCCGCGTGCTCTGGCCTCTAGCGTGTCGGCAAACAGTTTGCGAATCGTGTCCCAAAAGCCGATGTAGGTGGCCGGGCAGGAGCGCGGCGTTTTGCCGATGGGGGTCTGGTCTACCTCCAGCACCCGGTCTACTACGCGGTAGCCTGCGATGGACTCGCAGCCGACCCAGGCTGGGTGTTTGCCTGCGTCGTCCATTTCGCGACCTGCTTTGGTGCCGCGCTGCATGACTGCGGCATGGACGTTGGTCAGCAGCACGTCACGCGCGAGGGTTGATTTGCCTGAGCCTGACACGCCTGTGACGGCTACCAGTCTGTACAGCGGCACGTCAATCGTCACGTCTTTGAGGTTGTGCAGATTGGCTTTGTTGACGGTGAGCCACGACGTGTGTTTGCTGATTGCCGCCGGGGCGGCATTGTGAAGCGCGCTGGCCGATGCGGCGTTGGCTATCAGGGCGGCGGCTTTTAGTTTGGCGGTTTTGGCTTTGCTGATGGGTTTGGCTTTGCTGATGGGTTTGGCTACGGGTTCGGGGATGCCCCCACCCCAACCCTCCCCCAGAAGGGGAGGGAGTGAATCCGGATTGCTCCCTCCCCCGCTGGGGGAGGGTTGGGGTAGGGGCTCTGCGGTTTCGCGCCGCGCATGCAGCGGATGAATCAGCGGATTGGCCAAGTACCGGCCTGTTAGCGAATCCGGCACAGCCGACAATTGCGTCGCACTGCCCTGCGCCACCAAACGCCCGCCGCGCTTGCCTGCGCCGGGGCCAATGTCAATGATGTTGTCAGCGCGGCGAATGGTATCTTCGTCGTGCTCGACCACCACCAGCGTGTTGCCGCGTTCACTTAACTTGCCCAGTGCGCTGAGCAAAATCTTGTTGTCACGCGGGTGCAGGCCAATCGTGGGCTCGTCGAGCACATAGCAAACGCCTTGCAGGTTGCTGCCAAGCTGCGCGGCCAGCCGAATGCGTTGCGCTTCACCACCCGACAGGGTGGGCGCGCCACGGTCGAGTGTGAGGTAGCCCAGGCCCACGTCTTCCAGAAACTCAAGGCGCGATTTGATCTCGGGAATCAAATCTCGCGCGATGCCACTTTCACGTCCGACCAGTGCGAGCTTTTCAACCCAGGCGCGAACATCAGTCACTGACAAGCGGGCGATGTCAGCAATACCCACACCTGCAAATTTCACAGCCCTAGCCTGCCTATTCAGGCGCGTACCCGCACAACCGGGGCACGCTGCGTCCACCACGTCTTCAACTTCAGGCTCGGCAAAGCTTTGCTCGCGGCCCTTGTTGTCGTCGTCGCGTACCGAATCGTCAAACACCTTGCGCTGCTCTTTGGTCAGCTTGACGCCCGTGCCTACGCAGTCAGGGCACCAGCCGTGCTTGCTGTTGTAGCTAAAAAGGCGCGGGTCCAGCTCAGGATACGACGTGCTGCACACCGGGCAGGCGCGTTTGGTTGAAAACGCCTCCAGCTTGCCAATCGCTTTGGTCGATGTACCCGCAAGCATCGCGCCTTGCAAGCCATCAAGCGGGGCCAGCACATGCACCTGGCCTTTGCCGTGTTGCAGCGCCACCGTCAGTGCCAAGCGCAAAGCCGCTTCGTTTTTCGGATCGATGTGCAGGCTGGCAATCGGCAGCTCAACCGTGTGTTCTTTAAAGCGGTCAATGCGCGGAAAACCCGTGGTTGGCAAAAACTCGCCATCAATCCGCAAGTGGGTGTAGCCGCGCGGCCTGGCCCAATCGGCCAGCTCGGTGTACACGCCCTTGCGCGCAATCACCAGCGGGGCCAGCAAACCAATGTGTTTGCCCCGATAGTTTTTCATCAACTGCGCGGCAATGCTCTCGGGGCTTTGCGGCATGACAGCGGCATCGTCTTTGGTGCAATGCTGAATGCCCAGCTTGACGTACAGCAGCCGCAAAAAGTGCCATACCTCTGTGGTGGTGCCGACCGTTGATTTGCGACCGCCGCGCGACAAGCGCTGCTCAATCGCCACCGTGGGCGGTATGCCGTAGACCGCATCGACCTCGGGGCGGCCCGCAGGCTGAACGATGCTACGCGCATAGGCGTTGAGCGATTCAAGGTAACGGCGCTGGCCTTCATTGAACAAAATATCAAACGCCAGTGTGGACTTGCCCGAACCCGACACACCGGTGACCACGTTGAATTTGCCGCGTGGAATATTGACAGAGAGGCTCTTGAGATTGTTTTCTTTGGCGTTGACGATTTGAATGTCGTTTGAAAATGTTGGTCTGGTTTTCCATGCTTTCGGTCGCGGCTCTTCAACACCATGTACTTTGTTCATCACCGCTTCGTACTCACGCAGCGCCAGGGCCGTGTGCGATGTGCGGTGCCCCATCACCTGCTCGGGTGTGCCTTCAGCCACCAGCAAACCGCCTGCTTCACCGCCTTCGGGGCCCAAATCAATGATCCAGTCGGCAGAACGAATCACGTCCAGGTTGTGCTCAATGATGATGAGCGAATGACCAGCTTCGAGCAGCTTGCGCAGTGCACGCATGAGCTTGGCAATGTCGTCAAAGTGCAGGCCGGTGGTGGGCTCGTCAAACAAAAACAGCGTGCCCTTGCTGGGGTTGCGCAGGGCCAGTGCCTGCTTGCTGGCGCTGCGTGTTTTGCTGGCATCGGCCAAGAAGCCGGCGAGTTTGAGGCGCTGCGCCTCTCCACCCGAAAGTGTGGGCACGGGCTGGCCAAGCTTGACGTATTCAAGACCCACATCGACGATGGGTTGCAGGGCGCGCACCACTTCGCGGTCTTGGGCAAACAGTTGCACGGCTTCGCTGACGGTCAGGTCGAGCACATCAGCAACATTCAGGACTTTTGAACCTGTTTGGCCGATGGCTTTGCGCTCAATCGTCACCTCCAGAATCTCGGGCCGGTAACGCTTGCCATCACAGTCCGGGCAACGCAGGTACACGTCGCTTAAAAACTGCATTTCGACATGCTCAAAGCCCGAACCGCCACAGGTGGGGCAACGACCATCGCCGTTGTTGAAGCTGAACTTGGACGAGGTATAGCTGCGCTGGCGAGCCAGAGGTGCCTGCGCAAACAGCTCGCGTACCGCGTCCCACGCGCCCACATAACTGGCGGGATTGGAGCGTGCGGTTTTGCCGATGGGGGATTGGTCTACAAACACCACATCCGTCAAATGGTCGGCACCCATCAGGCGGTCATGCAGACCTGGCGTTTCCGTAGCTTTACCAAATTGACGCAGCAATGCCGGGGCCAGAATGTCTTGCATCAGTGTGGACTTGCCCGAGCCACTGACGCCTGTCACGCACACCAGCCGCTGCAACGGAAAATCTACCGTGAGGTTTTTCAGGTTGTGATCACGTGCGCCTTCCAGAATCAAACGCGGCGTGCTGTCGGTAACAGGGCGTTTGAAACCCATACCGACCTGCTTGCGCGCGCCCAGATAAGCGCCAGTCAGTGTGTCGGCATGCTTCAAGTCTTCGGGCGTGCCATCAAACACGATTTGCCCACCCTTCTCGCCTGGCCCTGGCCCCATGTCAATCATGCGGTCAGCAGCCAGCATCACGGCAGGGTCATGCTCCACCACCACCAGCGTGTTGCCTGCATCACGCAGCCGGTGCATGGCCTGGGTGATGCGGTTCATGTCGCGCGGGTGCAGGCCAATCGAAGGTTCATCGAGCACAAACAGGGTGTTGACGAGCGATGTACCGAGTGCTGTTGTGAGATTGATGCGCTGCACTTCACCGCCCGAAAGGGTGCGGCTTTGACGGTCCAGCGTCAGGTAGCCTATGCCGACATCGCACAGATACTTCAGGCGCGTCTGTATTTCTTCAAACAGGGACTTGAGAGCCTTTTGCTCTGCGTCGTCACCCACGGCAGCTAGCGACAGGCTGGCTGAGAACTTCTGCAATTTGTCAATTGGCAGGCGCATCAGGTCGTGCAGGCACAGGCCGGGCATGGCTTCGAGTTGCGCGCGGCTCCACTTCACGCCAACAGGCATGAATCGTTCTGCGGGTGGCAGCACGGCATCGGCGGCGTCTTTGGTGCCCAGCCGCCACAGCAAAGATTCAAGTTTGAGGCGTGCGCTGCCACAAGTCTCACACGGCGTGTAGCTGCGGTACTTGGACAGCAGCACACGAATATGCATCTTGTAAGACTTGCTCTCCAGATATTCAAAAAACCGCTTGATGCCAAACCAGTGCTGGTTCCATTTGCCGTTCCAGTTGGGTGAGCCATTGATGACCCAGGCCTGGTGCTCGGGCGTGAGCTTGTACCAGGGCGTGTCACGCGGGATGCCCGCCGTTTCGGCGTGCCGCATCAAATCGTCTTGCGCCTCTTTCCACGCCGGGGTTTGCATGACCTTGATGGCACCGGCGCGCAGCGTGAGCTTGTCGTTCGGAATCACCAGGCCGTAGTCCACACCAATCACGCGGCCAAAGCCCTTGCACTTGTCGCAAGCGCCCATGGCGGAGTTGAACGAGAACAGTGAAGGCGTTGGGTCGGTGTAGCGGGTGTCGCTGTCGGGGCAATGCAGCCCCGTGGAAAAGCGCCACATCTCCTCGTTCTGCCCTTCCGATTGGACATAAACATTCAGTCTGCCTGCACCCCGCTTGATAGCCACTTCAATCGCTTCAACAGCACGGGCCTTTTCAATGGTCTGAATGCGGAATCGGTCAGCCACGACATCCAGCAGCTTGTGCGGCCCGGCAGGCGTGGCCACTTCACGTTCGGCGTGTACGCGGGTAAAGCCACTGGCCGACAGCCAATGCTCAAGTTGTTCAGCGCTCGTATTACCCGGCAGCTCAACCGGAAAGGTCATAACGACGCGTGCGTCCGAGTCAGCCGTGCGCGCCATCAGCTCCGCATAAATCGACTCTGGCGTGTCATGCCGCACGGCTTGCGCAGTCTGCTTGTCGAACAGTTGCGCTGAGCGTGCATACAGCAACTTCAGATGGTCATTCAGCTCCGTCATGGTGCCGACTGTCGAGCGCGAGCTGCGTACCGGATTCGTCTGGTCAATCGCAATCGCTGGCGGCACGCCTTCGACCTTGTCAACGGCGGGTTTGTCCATGCGGTCCAAAAACTGCCGGGCATAGGCCGAAAAAGTTTCGACATAGCGGCGCTGACCTTCGGCAAACAGCGTGTCAAACACCAGCGACGACTTGCCCGAACCGCTCGGCCCGGTAACGACCGTCATTTCATTGGTGCGGATATCCAGGTCAATATTTTTGAGATTGTGCTGTCGCGCACCGCGAATGCGGATGGTTCCCTGAGACATGAGTGACTACTTTCCTGAAGAGGTCAAACATTCTAGGCAGTCACACCCACCGGGTCTGTCAAGTGGTTATCTATTACGCATAAATGCTGTTTTTAATGGTTTTTAGCGCCCAGCTTGCACCTTTTCAAGCGTAAAAACTTGCATCCAAAAGCCAAATAAGGTTAATCTGCCGCTATTGAAAAAGGTGGATTTATGCCATAACATCATTTCAAAAATATGACAGTTTGATTTCAACCAAAATACAACCCATGATTTACTCAAAAACAGAGCTTGGATTAAATGCCATCAAAGACCGCTCTGCGGGTCTCACGCCCCGGCAGCGTTCTGTCTTGATCATGTGCGATGGCAAGAGAAGTTCAGACGAAATTTTGAAAAACACGGCGGGATTGGGCGTCACAGTGCAGGATCTTGAATCTTTGGTTTCCCAGCAAATGCTTGTCAGCAGCAGCCCTGCTGTGGTTCAAGCAGCAGCGGTTCAAACAGCTGCGCCCGTCATCAGCAGCGCCAGCCCGGTGCCAGCCACCAAGCCAGAGCTGGCACCAGATGTTCGCCGAACGGTGTCACCCGAAGAGCTGAAAATTCTTATCCGCCGTGCCACCAAGCAGCTTGAAGCACTGTTGGGCCCTAGCTGCGAGTCGATGAGCCTGAAGCTGGAAAAGTCCAAAACTTACGATGACTTCGCGATAAAAATACACGACATACGGCGCGTGTTGGTGTCCATTCGGTCTGAAAAAATAGCCGACGAGTTCTTGGAAGCTTCCCTGGTCTGACCAGGCGCTTCAAGTTAAAAATTCAGCGCTTCGTCCAGCTCTTTGAACTTTTCTGCACCTACTGCGTCTTTGATTTTCGGTGCCAGCTCTTTGAGCTTGACCAGATCACCCGCCGCCTCAACCGCCAGGTTGAGTCTGAAGCCGCGCAGACCCAAGCCCGCCGTCAAACGAGTGGCAATGGGATACGCCATCGCGTAATGTGCTCGGGCGCTCATGGTTGGCATGCCATCGGCCTTGATAGCCGACACGGCAATTGGGGGGTCTGAAATTGAGGGTTCAAGTGCGGGTTCTTGCACAGCAGTTACAACACCCGAGCCTGCCAGCAAACCCAATGACACCAGATGATCCACATCGTCTTGGGTCACACCAACACCAGCGGTCATCTTCAGTATGTCGCTGGAATCACGCTTGCCATCAAACATGATGAAAGCTGAGCGCTGGCGCGGCGTCAATCCGGCTGAGCGGTCTTGCATGGTGGCCAGGCCCAGTGCCGTTTTGGCATAAATCATTGGCACGCTACCTCGTAAAAAATTTTGTTCAAGCCAATTTAACCGAATTTGTCAGCTGGCTCTGTCGGTGTTTACCGCCGTACCTGGAGGGTGTGCGCTGCCATGTTTTTCACCGCTCAAGTCAATGTCGCCACCACGACTGAGCATGTACAGTGCCAAGGCCGCAAAAATAATAAAACCCACAACAATCTTCCACATCACAAACTCCTTATAAAAAATCAAAAAAGGCCCCCGCCGAATCGACAAGAGCCTTTGTTTAAATCACCGGGCCTGTTCAAACAAGCCCGGCAAACCAGCTAGAGCCGTTTAGTCGTTGGCGTAAATGTCAACGTCTTTGGTTTCCTTGACCAGCAACATGCCGATCACGAACGTGCCTGCCGCCACAATCACCGGGTACCACAGGCCATAGTAAATATCGCCCGTAGCGGCCACCATCGCAAATGCGGTGGTTGGCAGCAAACCACCAAACCAGCCATTACCAATGTGGTACGGCAAGCTCATGGATGTGTAGCGAATCCGGGTTGGGAACATCTCAACCAGCATGGCGGCAATCGGGCCGTACACCATGGTGACCAGAATCACCAGATACACCAGAAGGACGCCGATCATGACCTTGTTCATGCTCTTGTCGTCTGCCTTGGCGGTCAAACCATTGGCTTTGGCGCTGTCCAGCACTGCTTTCTTGAATTCAGCAATAGATTTGGCACTTTCAGGTGAAAACGAATTGCGCTTTTCGCTCAAAGTGGCATTGATCGACGTCACTGTCGTGGTACCAATTTGCACGGTAGCAACAGAACCGGCTGGGCCGACGACGTTTTTGTACGGGATGAAATTTTGAGCCAGTACGCGCTTGGCCTGGTCGCAAGAGCTGGTGAAGTCAATTTCACGCGCAATCGGGCTGCCCTGGAACGAGCATGTTTTTGGGTCGGCCGTGACAGTGACAACCACGGTGTCATGTGCTTTTTTCAGCGCCGGGTTGGCGTATTGCAGCAACATCGGGAACACGGTGAAGTAAGTTACCGCACCCAGCAGGCAGCCCGCCATGATGATGGACTTGCGGCCAATCTTGTCTGACAGCATGCCAAAGAAGATGAAAAATGGCGTACCAATCACCAGCGCAGCGGCAATCAGCAAGTTGGCGGTCACGCCGTCAACCTTGGCAATCGTCGTCAAGAAGAACAACGCGTAGAACTGGCCTGTGTACCAAACCACAGCCTGGCCAGCGGTCAAACCGAGCAAGGCAATGATCACGATCTTCAGGTTTTTCCATTGGCCGAAAGACTCAGACAGTGGCGCTTTGGAGGTTTTGCCCTCAGCCTTCATTTTTTGGAAAGCGGGCGATTCATTCATCGACAAACGAATGTAAACCGACACGCCCAACAGCAAAATAGACACCAGAAAAGGCACGCGCCAGCCCCAGTCGGCAAAAGCCGCTTCACCGACGGCCTGGCGCACGCCCAAAATCACCATCAGTGACAAGAACAAGCCAAGCGTGGCTGTGGTTTGAATCCATGAGGTGTAAAGGCCACGCTGGTGCTGAGGCGCGTGCTCGGCCACATAGGTCGCCGCGCCTCCGTATTCACCGCCCAGTGCCAGACCTTGCAGCATGCGCAGTGCGACCAAGATGATAGGTGCTGCAATACCGATGGTGGCGTAGCTAGGCAATAAGCCCACAACGAATGTTGCACTGCCCATGATCACGATCGTGACCAGGAAGGTGTATTTGCGGCCAATCATGTCGCCCAAACGGCCAAACACCAGTGCGCCAAAAGGGCGCACCAAAAAGCCTGCAGCAAAAGCCAGCAAAGCAAAAATATAGGCAGCTGATGGGTCCAGACCCGAGAAGAACTGCTTGGCAATGATTGCCGCGAGTGAACCGTACAGATAAAAGTCATACCACTCAAATACTGTTCCGAGTGAAGAAGCGAAAATCACTTTCTTCTGCTCGGCAGTCATCGGTCGGTTGTCGACTGCTGCAGTTGCCATGTTGTTGTCTCCAAAAATAAAAAACTTCCGGCTTGGAAGGTGTACTATTATTTTTGAAGCGACTGACCCAGCTCTGACGTGAAACTAACAGGAGCTTGCGCCAAACTTGTGAAAGACTGACAACTCAAGGGGAAACCCTAGAGGCAAGTTTCAGTATGCGGTGTTGCTGATGAAAAGGTGTCGTTATTGTTTTGTACTGCGACTGATGCCAGTACCCACCTGACGGACAGCATCCCAGTGGCCGCCTTGAAACCACTGGACACCCAACAGGTAATCTCGCAGCATGGGCAGCGCATCCAGGCCCCAGAAAATCTTGTCATCCACAGCAAATGCGGGCACGCCAAACACGCCTTGTGCAATGGCTTCACCCGTGTTCTTTTTCAAGCTGTTCTTGACGTCATCGCTATTCATATCGCAAGCGGGAGACAGCTGTGCAGCAAGCATGTCAATGCGTTCAATACTGCCTGCATCCTGACCACTGCACCACACATGGCGAAAAATGGTTTCGCACACATAGCGGTTGGCCTCACCCGATGCATGCGCGTTGCAGGCAACTGCCAGTCGGAGCAAGGGCAATGGATTGAACGGATGACTGGCGGGCATCTGCATCGGCAGGTTCAACGAATGCGCCAGCCACAGCACTTGCCGATACGTCCAGTCACGCTTGGTCGCAATCTCGGCGGGGCCGAGTTGGCCGTGGTGTTTGAGCATGCCCGCAAACAAGACAGGCCGGTAATCCACGCTGTGGCTGATGCCTTTGAGCGCTTCAGGCAACTGCTCGAACGCCAGATAGGTGTAGGGCGATATGAAGTCAAGGTAGAAGGTGATGTGCTTCATGGCGCGAGCCTGCTCAGGACTGTAATGCAGCCATGCGCTGATCAATGCGCGCCCATGTGGCAAGTCGGCTGTCGTCGCTGGCATTGCCCCAGGCTGCAATTTCGTCACGGGTTCTAAAACAGCCTTCGCACAATTGCGTGACTGCATTCATACGGCAAACCGAGATGCAGGGAGATACCATTTCGGCTGTATCGGCCATAATTCGGGCGCGAGCAGCTACTAAATTAATAGCGCTTTGTTGCGATAACTGTTCTTCGACAGGATTCACAGCAACATCCACCACAGGTGCGCCGGTCATCCACTGCAGGTCTGATGGTACTAATTGGAACACCGCATTCGGATGCCCGGCGGCGGCCCATATCTCATCGAAGCGAAACAGCGACTTGTCAATCAGCAACACAACTGGCGTTGCATGCGCCAGCGGCGACACACCACCAATCGAAAACCCGGTTTTGGCTTTGACAAACTCTGCGTCGGCACGGCCTAGCCGCTTGCCGTCAGGGCAGACCAGCGCTTCGAGCTTTTTTTCATCCACCCGCTGGTCACCGGATGTGACGACCAGAACGGCTGCGTCGTCAGACCTGCGGCGAAAAACAATGCTCTTGGCAATTTGGGCCACACCCACGCCGAGCGCATCAGCCGCTTGGCTAGCCGTGCGGGCTGCATCGTTCAGCATGACCGGGGTGTGCGGGTGTTCCTTGGCTTGCAACACGGCCGCAACACGTTGCACGCCCTCGGGTAAGGCAGTCAACTCAGCACCACACATGGTGTCACCCCCACGTTCGTTCATTTCATGTAACTCTCTGCCCCCCGAGGGGGCTGCGCTTGCTTTGGAAGCGGCCCGTCGCTGCGCACTCAATGAACCCTCTTGTTCAGCAATGCAGTCGCCGCACGCGAGTTAGGCTTGCGCCCCAAATACTCACTGATGAACTGCCCGGCATCGACCAGCTTGTCCATGTCAATACCTGTCTCAATCCCCATGCCGTGCAGCATGTACACCACGTCTTCAGTGGCGACATTTCCGGTAGCGCCTTTGGCATAGGGGCAACCGCCCAGCCCGGCAATCGACGTGTCAAACTGCCAGACACCCAGTTGCAGCGTGGCCAGCGTGTTACCCAATGCCTGGCCATAGGTGTCGTGAAAGTGGCCAGAGATGTCTGCCAGTGCATAGTGCTTGAGCGCGGCCGCCATGGCGCGCTGTACCTTCAGAGGTGTGCCCACACCAATCGTGTCGGCAACGCCCATGTGCTCTACGCCAATGCTTTTCATCAAGCGCGCCACCAGCTCCACCTGCGTTGGTGCCACATCGCCTTCATACGGGCAACCCACCGCACAAGAAATAGCACCCCGCGTGTGGATGCCCGCCGCCTTGGCCGCTGCCACCACAGGGGCAAATCGCTCAATGCTCTCGGCAATCGAGCAATTGATGTTGCGCTGACTGAAGGCTTCACTGGCCGAGGCAAACACGACAATTTCGTCCGGCTTCGATGCGGCGGCGGCTCCAAAGCCCTTCATGTTGGGGGTCAGCACTGAATAGCGAACACCCGGCTGCCGCTGAATACCCGCCATCACATTCAGTGCGTCCGCCATTTGCGGCACCCACTTGGGCGACACAAAACTGGTGACTTCGATTTCTTTCAGCCCTGCTGCTTGCAAGCGATGAACCAGCTCAATCTTGACAGCTGCAGGCACCATGGTTTTTTCGTTTTGCAGGCCATCACGTGGGCCCACATCGACGAGTTTGACTTTATTGGGGTAGTTCATAAGATCAGTATCCTTTGTTCGGGTCAACCACACCGGCAATGCTGGCAATAGCCGCACCAGCGTGCAGTGCCTTAATTTTCGTGGTGATTTGCGCAATGCTCTCGGCACGCAAAGTGCGGGCGGAGGTGTGCGGCGTAACGGTTATTTTGGGGTGCTTCCAGAACGGGTGTGCTGGCGGCAAAGGCTCTTGCCTGAAGACGTCCAGCATGGCACCTGACAAGTGCCCGTTGTCGATCAAGGCGATCAAGTCTTCATCGACCAGGTGGCCACCGCGTGCGACGTTGATGACGTAAGCGCCGGGCATCAGCCGCGCAAGGGTGCGTTGGTTCAATATGTTTTCAGTTTGAGAGGTCAGAGGCAGCAGGCAAACCAGAATGCGTGTGGCGGCCAAAAATTCGTTGAATCCTTCAGCGCCTGAAAAGCACTGCACACCGTCAATCTGCTTTGCAGAGCGACTCCAGCCCAACACCGGAAAATCAAAGGGTTTCAAAGCAAGCACCACACGCTGACCCAGCACCCCCAGCCCCATCACACCGACCGGGGAATCGCTACGTGCGCGCGGCTTGCGATACGACCACTTTCCGCCTGCCACGTCAGCCTCATAGGCGTCAAACTCCCTGAAATGCCGGATCACCGCGTAGCACACATATTCAGCCATTTGCACTGACATGCCGGCGTCGTCCAGCCGGACGACTGGCACATCGACAGGCAGGTTCAGCTTCATCAGTGCGTCAACGCCAGCGCCGATGTTGAACACACCTTTGAGTGCAGTTTGTTCGTCAAAAAAGGGTTGCGGCGGTGCCCAGACCACGGCATAGTCAGCAAGGTCAGCGCCCGATGCCCACAGCTCAATCGAAGCCTCAGGCAGCGCAGCGCGCAAGCCTTCCAGCCAGGGCTGTGCGTTGGTATCCGTGCAACAAAAAGTGACGCGCATCTTGCTAAACGACCAATTTCAAAAGCTCCGCGCCCTCGGCAACCTGATCACCCGGTGCGTACAAAAGTTCTTGCACCACACCGTCCAGCGGCGCTGCAATGGTGTGCTCCATCTTCATGGCTTCCATCACGGCCAGTGCCTGGCCTTTGCTGACTTTGTCGCCCGCTTTGACGGCAAACGACACGACTTTGCCGGGCATCGGGGCTGTCAGACGTCCGCCTTCAGCCTGCGCCACACCAGCATGCGCCAGCAAGTCAATTGCTATGATTTGGGTAGCGCCTTGCGCACAGAAAATATGGACTACATCGCTATTTTGATAAATATTTGCGGTCGTTCCTTGCCCGGAAAACTGCACCTTCATACCGCCCGAGGTTTGTGCAAACGTCAGCACACCAGCGGCATCACCCACCGTCAAATGCAATGCACCATCATGCAAATACATTAGCTCGGCTTTTTGCAACGCGCCATGAAACTCAAACTCAAAGCGCCGCAGCGTGACACCATGCGACTGCCAGCCATCGCGGCGACTGAAAGGGTCGCTGGTCTCCAGCGTTTTTTCAGTCAACAGGGTTTGCGCAACTGCGCATGCCACGGCCATTGGCAAGCCAATCCGCTCTTGCTTGAACAGCACCGCCTCTTCACGCGGGATCAATGCCGTGTCCAGATTGGCATTGGCAAACGACTCGCTTTGCAGCACGTAACGCAAAAACTGAACATTGGTGTTCAAACCCACAATGTGCGTTTGCGCCAATGCGGCATCGAGTTTGGCCAGCGCTTCCTGTCGGGTTTTGCCATGCACGATGAGTTTGGCCACCATCGAGTCATAAAACGGTGAAATCGCGTCACCCTGCCGCACCCCATCGTCAATGCGTACCGCACTGCGCGCAAACGATGTGGCGTCAGGCTTGGCATAAACATGCAGCGTGCCCGTGGCGGGCAAAAAGTTGTTGTCAGGGCTTTCAGCACAGATACGAGCTTCAATCGCGTGACCGTAGATTTGCAACTGGTCTTGCCTCATAGGCAGTTTTTGCCCGCTGGCTACCAGCAGTTGCCATTCGACCAGATCAAGTCCGGTAATGGCTTCAGTCACGGGATGTTCAACCTGCAAACGCGTGTTCATCTCCATAAAATAAAACTTCATGCCGCCGTCAGGGAGCTGCTCGACGATGAATTCGACAGTGCCCGCACCGACGTAGTTCACAGCCCGCGCAGCAGCCACAGCAGCATCACCCATCTGTTGGCGCATGGCTTCGCTCAGGCCAGGCGCAGGCGCTTCTTCGAGCACCTTCTGGTGACGGCGCTGCACTGAGCAATCCCGCTCAAACAGATACACGTAATTGCCATGCGCGTCACCAAACACCTGTATCTCAATATGCCGTGGGCGCTGCGCGTACTTTTCAACCAACACGTTGTCATTGCCAAAGCTGTTCGTGGCCTCGCGCTTGCAGGACGCGAGCGCTGCATCAAAGTCTTCAGATTTGTCCACCGCCCGCATACCCTTGCCACCGCCGCCTGCGCTGGCTTTGATGAGCACCGGGTAGCCAATGCGGTCTGCTTCGCGTTTGAGCAATTCAGGTGACTGGTCAGCACCGTGGTAGCCGGGCACCAGCGGCACACCAGCTTTTTCCATCAATTGCTTGGACTCAGCCTTCAAACCCATGGCTTTGATGGCCGACGGCGGCGGGCCAATGAAAACCAGACCGTTGTCTGCACAGGCTTGGGCAAAAGCTTCGTTCTCACTTAAAAACCCGTAGCCGGGGTGGATGGCCTCTGCCCCCGTGGCTTTGGCCGCTTCAATGATGGCTTGCCAGCGCAAGTAGCTGTCTTTGGGCGCGCTTGATCCGTTGACGCAGATGTACACGGCCTCATCGCAACAGTTCACATGCTTGGCATCCGCGTCGGCATCTGAATACACCGCCACGGTTTTGATGGCCATGCGTTGCGCGGTGGCTGCGACACGGCAGGCAATTTCACCGCGATTGGCTATGAGTATCTTTTTAAACATGGTTATCGTTCTTTGAAAAAGGTGATTTCAACTTAAACGCGGGCGGAACGCCGGTGTCTGGTTTACCGCTAAAAATGCGCACGACGCGACTAAACAGCTGCTTTAAAAAGCGCCAGCAGATGTAGATGAGAAAAATACTCAGCGCCAGCACCAGAGCCAACACGGGTATGAAAATAAATGGATAAGTCAATGCCGCCCACAAGCCAACGGGAACAAGCGTGTCTTCAACCAGAGATGCGCCGACATTGCTAAACGGTTCTGGAGATGTATTGATTGCAGCGCGGGTTGTGGCTTTGGCCGTAAAACTGGTAGCAGCAAGCGAGCCACCCAGCAAAGCCGCAACCAAAGCCATCGCACCACTGTCCGCGCTGAAAACACTGGCCGCCAATGCCGCACCAGCGGGGATGCGAATGACGCTGTGAACCACGTCCCACAATGAATCGAGTCCCGGAATCTTGTCGGCAAAAAACTCGACAAACACCATGAAGCCACTCGCGCCCAACACAACGGGGTTGGCGAGCAAATGCAAGCCTTGCGGCAAATTGACCCAACCCATAAAACCTGCCAGACCTGTGAGCAACACCACCAGATACAGGCGAATGCCGCTGGCCCAGCCTAGCGCGCCTGCCAGAGCAACAAGTTGAGCGGTGTCAAGACCTTGCATCAGGCATCCTGCTTGGGCAGCCAGTTGGGTTTGCGTTTTTGCAAAAACGATTGCAGCCCCTCACGTCCTTCAGCGCTGACGCGGACATCCGCAATGCTGGCTACTGTCATGCTGACCAGATCAAGCGTGATGTCATGGCCTGCCACGTCTTGCACCAGTTTTTTGCACAGCCTGACAGCCTCAGGCCCGGCGTTGACGAGGGCGTTTGACAACTCGGTAACTTTGGCATCTAGCTGATCGCTTGAAACCACCTCATGCACAAAACCAATACGCAAAGCCTCAGCCGCAGTGAAACGCTCAGCCGTTAAAAAGTACCGATGCGCAGCCCGCGCACCCATCGCGCGAATCACATACGGGCTGATGGTCGATGGCACCAGACCCAGCTTGACTTCGCTCAGACAGAAATGTGCTGTATCCATCACTACCGCGATGTCGCATGCGGCCACCAGTCCGGTTCCGCCCGCATACACATCACCCTGAATTTTTGCAACTGTCGGTTTCGGGCATTCGTAAATCGTGCGCATCATGGCGGCCAGCCGCCCTGCATCAGCCAGGTTTTGCTCATGTGAGTAGTCGGCCATGCTGCGCATCCAGTTCAGGTCGGCACCTGCACAAAAGGCTGTACCGTTGGCCGACAGCACAATGCAGCGCACATCGTTGCGCTGACCCAATTCCTGAAAGGTTTGCGTTATTTCAGCAATCAGCGCTTCGTTAAAAGCGTTGCGCACTTCAGGGCGATTCAAAGTGACGGTGGCCACCAGATCGGCGACGTGGAGTTGCAGGTTGTTCATGGTTTTATGGACTCCATCAATACCGCTTGGCCACTTCTTCCAGCATGACTTCTGTCGCACCGCCACCTATGCCCAGCACACGGGCGTCGCGCCACAGGCGTTCGATCGGCGTTTCACGAATAAACCCCATGCCGCCATGAAATTGCTGGCAGGTTTGCAGCACTTCATTGACCAGCTCGCCAGTGAGCGCCTTCAGCATTGACACCTCTTGAACAATGTCATGCCCCTGCGCGGTAGACCAGGCGCAGTGGTACATGAACTGACGGGCGGCTCTGGTCTTGGCGTCCAGCATGGCGATGCGGTGGCGTATGGTTTGCTTGTCCCACAGCGTTGCACCAAAGGCTTGCCGCTGACGCACATGGTCTAGCGTTAACTCAAGCGCGCGTGTGCAGTGGCCGACAGCCATGGCACCCAGAGCGATGCGCTCAGTCTGAAAGTTTTTCATGACCGAATAAAAGCCCTTGCCCTCTTCGCCCAGCAGGTTGCCAGCAGGGATGCGCACGTTGTCAAAAATCAATTCTGCCGTGTCTGACGACAGCCAACCGGTTTTTTTAAGCGCACGGCCGACGGTAAAGCCTGGCGTGCCCTTTTCAACAATGAACATGCTCACGTCGTGCCGCGCCGTACCCGTTTTGGCCGCCACAAAATACACGTTGGCATGCACGCCGTTGGTGATGAACATCTTGGTGCCGTTGATGACCCACTCGTCGCCGTCCCTGCGAGCGGTGGTGCGCATGCCTGCCACGTCTGAACCTGCACCCGGCTCGCTGATGCCCACCGCAGTGATTAGCTCGCCACTGATGACGCCCGGCAAATATTTGGCCTTTTGCGCGGCGCTGCCCGCGTGGTGCAGGTGCGGGCTGGCCATGTCGGTGTGGACCAGCACGGTGATGATGAAGCCGCCAAAGGTGGACTGGCTAAGCGCCTCGGCAAACACAAGGTTGGTCAGCGCGTCGGCTTCAGCACCGCCGTATTCAGATTCATACATCAGCCCTAGCAGGCCCGCATCGCCCATTTTGCGCAGCACCTCGCGCGGCACGAAGCCTGTTTCTTCCCACTCAAAGGCGTAAGGCTCTACTTCACGCGTGATGAAGCGGTTGACCTGTTCACGCAGCAGCTCATGCTCTGGGGTTATGTAGATGTTGTTCATTGCAGTTTGTCAGAAGTGAAGGCTTGCAAACCGTGCTGCTGCATGGGTACAAAGTCACGGTCGTTGTGTATTAGCGAGCAGCCGGACTCGATGCACCAGCTGCCAACCAGCAGGTCAATCGGGCTGCGTACGGTGACGCCTGTTTTGCGCAACTGCCGATACAAAGCTGCGGCTGACCTGGCTGTTTTTTCGCCCCCGGCTGTCTGCACATCCAGTCTAGACAACAACCGATTTGCAAGCTGCCACTCATGCTCGAAACGGTAGCCGCGCAGCACTTCCATCAACACCACGTCAAGTAATACAAAGTCCCGGCTTGAATCATTCAGGACATCGTCCAGCAACTGGGAGTGTGTGGTTTCGACGCCTCTGAGGTAGTCTATCCAGACACTGCTGTCAGCTGTGATCATTTCGCTGGCTTTGCATCGTGTGCTGGCCATGTGGGGCGTGGTTCTTGCACGCTGTGTTCAGGCTCAGTCCAGTCGCCATCCAGACTCCAGTGAAGCTTGCCGCGCAAAGCGCGTATGTCCTGGTAGACCTTGCGTCTGGCCAACAAGCGCAAGCCCTCTTCAACCGCGTCTTTCTTGGTCTTGAAGTTACCTGCAGACATAGCTGCCTGCATGAGGTGGTCGTCGATAACGATGTTGGTGCGCATATCAGCCTCTTGAGCAATGTGTATTAAATATCAAAATTATACACACTACATCCTGAAAACACCAAACTTCGTCTCAGGTATTGGCCGGTTTTGCGTGGCCGACAAGCCTAACGCCAGCACGCGGCGGGTGTCTGCCGGGTCTATCACGCCATCGTCCCACAGCCGGGCGCTTGAGTAGTAGGGGTGCGACTGGTGGGCAAACTGGTCGAGGATGGGCTGCTTGAAGGCGGCCTCTTCTTCGCCAGTCCACTGACCGCCTCGCGCTTCAATGCCGTCGCGCTTGACTGTAGCCAGCACGCCAGCGGCCTGTTCGCCACCCATCACGCAAATGCGGGCGTTGGGCCACATCCATAAAAAACGGGGTGAAAACGCCCTGCCGCACATGCCATAGTTGCCCGCACCGTAGCTGCCGCCAATGATGATGGTGAACTTGGGCACGGCTGCGGTAGCCACAGCCGTGACCATCTTGGCACCATTGCGGGCAATGCCATCGTTTTCGTATTTGCGGCCCACCATGAAGCCGGTGATGTTTTGCAGAAACACCAGCGGTATCTTGCGCTGGCAGCACAGCTCAATGAAGTGCGTGGCTTTCAAAGCTGATTCACTGAACAAAATGCCGTTGTTGGCAATGATGCCCACTGGCATGCCTTCAACCCTGGCAAAGCCGCAAACAATCGTGGTGCCATAGCGCGCCTTGAACTCGTCAAACTCGCTACCGTCCACAATACGCGCGATGATTTCGCGCACGTCAAAGGGCTTGCGCGTGTCGGTGGGTATCACGCCGTAGAGTTCAGATGCTTCGTATTTAGGAGCTGCTTGCGCCCGTATTTGTTGGCCTAGAGGCTGATTTGATGTCTTTTTTCGGTTCAAATGACTGACCGCACTACGCGCCAGCTGCAAAGCGTGCATGTCGTTTTGCGCCAAATGGTCTGCCACGCCAGACAGCCGTGTGTGGACGTCACCGCCGCCCAGATCTTCAGCTGTGACCACCTCGCCCGTGGCGGCTTTGACCAGCGGCGGCCCACCCAAAAAGATGGTGCCCTGGTTGGCCACGATGATGCTTTCGCCGCTCATGGCGGGCATGTACGCGCCGCCTGCCGTGCAACTGCCCATGACCACCGCGATTTGCGCAATGCCCTCGGCACTCATTTGCGCCTGGTTGTAAAAGATGCGGCCAAAGTGGTCACGGTCAGGAAACACATCGTCCTGGTTTGGCAAGTTCGCCCCGCCCGAGTCCACCAGATAGATACACGGCAAGTTGTTCTGCTGCGCAATCTCCTGGGCGCGCACATGCTTTTTAACTGTCATCGGGTAGTAGGTGCCGCCCTTGACGGTGGCGTCGTTACACACCACCATGCAGTCCACACCGCTCACCCGGCCAATGCCAGTGATCAGCCCCGCACAGGGCGCTGCGCCGCCGTACATGGCGTGCGCGGCCAGGGGAGAGAGTTCTAGAAATGGCGTGCCTGAGTCCAGCAGCATGTGTACCCGTTCGCGCGGCGGCAGCTTGCCCCGCGCCACATGCTTGGCCCGAGCCACCTCACCGCCACCTGCGGCCGACTTGGCCACCTCGCCCCGCAGGTGGTCTACCAGCGCTTGCATGGCCGCTACGTTGGCCTGAAAGTCGGCCGTGCGGGCGTTGAGTTTTGTCTCCAGAACTGGCATGCAGGTCTTTCTAAATGCTGAATTTGACTGAAATGTTCAGTTGACGTTCACTTGACGTTTACGTAAACGTCAATTCTAGGCGGATTTGATTTGTGGTTCCGATTTTGTGCCAAAGCGGTGGCAATCGTCCAGCAAGCGCCCATCAAACCTCATCCATAAATCGCACCTTCACGCTTTTGCCTTTGACGCCGCCATTGCTCAGCTTTTGTCGAGCCGCGCTGGCCATGCTGCGCTCAATCGCCACATAGGTTGAAAACTCGTTCACGTTGATCTTGCCGACCTGTTCTCGCGTGAAGGCAGCGACGCCGCCGTCTGCCCCGGTGAGTGCGCCCAGCACATCACCGGCGCGGATTTTTTCTTTGCGGCCACCGACAATTTGCAGAGTGACCATCGGCGGCAGCAGCGGGTCGTTACTCGCTGGGGTCAGTTCCGTCAGCTTGTGCCATTCAGACTCGGCCTTTTGCAGCACCTCAATTTTGCCCACGTAGCCCATCTCGTCCATGCTGGCCAGGCTGATGGCCACGCCTTCTTCGTCGGCCCGGCCCGTGCGGCCAATGCGGTGAATGTGAACTTCAGCATCGGGCGTCACGTCCACATTGATCACCATCGCAAGCTGCGCAATATCCAGCCCGCGTGCAGCCACGTCGGTCGCCACCAGCACCGAACAGCTCCGGTTGGCAAACTGCACCAGCACCTGGTCGCGCTCGCGTTGCTCCAGCTCACCAAACAAAGCCAGCGCACTGAAACCCTGGTCTTTCAAATACGCCACCAGCGCGCGGCATTGCGACTTGGTGTTGCAAAAAGCCAGTGTGCTGGCGGGCCTGAAGTGGCGCAACACCTGGGCAACTGCCCCAAGTCGCGCCTCGTCATGGTCGCTGTCTGGCACCTGGTACCAGCGCTGGGTGATTTTGGTTTTTTCATGCTGCGCCTGCACGGTGATGGTTTGCGGTGCTTTCATGAACTGCTGGCTGAGCTTGGCAATGCCTTCCGGGTAGGTGGCTGAAAACAGCAGCGTCTGCCGCTCTTTGGGGCATTGCTTGGCCACCGTCACGATGTCTTCAAAAAAGCCCATGTCCAGCATGCGGTCGGCCTCGTCCAGCACCAGGGTGTTCATGGCTTCCAGATTCAAATGGCCACGACCCAGATGGTCCATGATGCGGCCTGGCGTGCCGACGACGATATGCGCGCCGTTTTCTAAAGTCGCCGTCTGGTTGCGCAGTGGCACGCCACCGCACAGCACCACCACCTTGACGTTTTCTTCAGCCCGCGCCAGGCGGCGGATTTCAGTGGCGACCTGGTCGGCCAGCTCGCGCGTGGGGCACAGCACCATGGCCTGTACTGCAAAGCGGCGTGCATTGAGGTTGGCCAGCAGCGCAATGCCGAAAGCGGCGGTTTTGCCGCTGCCGGTTTTGGCCTGGGCGATCAGGTCTTTGCCCAGCAGCGCAACGGGCAGGCTTGCCGCCTGGATCGGCGTCATTTGGGTATAGCCCAGCTGGGTCAGGTTGGCCAGCACGTGGGCGGGCAGGGATAAAGCGGCGAAGTCTGTAGATGTAGTCATCCCCAATTATCATGGGCGAGGCATAAACCATAAGGAAAACCCTGTGCAGACATTTGACTTTGACCTTTTTGTGATTGGCGGCGGCAGCGGCGGCGTGCGCGCGGCGCGAATGGCGGGCCAGCGTGGTGCACGTGTGGGCCTGGCTGAAGTGGCTGACATGGGCGGCACGTGTGTAAATGTGGGCTGCATCCCGAAAAAGCTTTATAGCTACGCCGCGCACTTTGCCGACTTTTTTGAAGAGTCGCACGGTTTTGGCTGGGAAGGGGTTGCGCCCACCTTCAATTGGGAAACGCTTAAAACCAACCGCGCCAAAGAAATCAAGCGGCTCAACGGCATTTATGACCAGCTTTTGGCGGGCGCAGGTGTCCAGGTCATCAAGGGCTGGGCCCGCCTGGTGGATACGCACACCGTCAAGGTAGGCGACAAACGGTACACCGCCAAAAACATCCTGATTTCAACCGGCGGCACGGCACTGGTCCCCGCCGTTGAAGGCCATGAGCACGTGGTCACATCAGACAGCATGTTTGACCTGGCACCCTTCCCCAAGCGGCTGCTGGTGGTGGGTGGCGGCTACATCGCGTGCGAGTTCGCATCCATCTTCAACGGCTTGGGTTCGCACGTCACGCAAGTGCATCGTGGCGACAAGTTACTGACAGGTTTTGACGAAGATGTGCGCAGCTTTATCGCCGCCGAAATGACCAAGACCGGGGTCAACTTCAAGTTCAAGACCGAAGTCGAATCCATCACCAAAACCGCGCATGGCCTGCACGTCAAATTGAAAGGCGACGGCGAGAGCCTGACAGTTGATACCGTGCTGTACGCCACAGGCCGCATCGCCAATGCCAGCGGCTTGGGTCTGGATACTGTGGGCGTTGATGTGAACGCAGCAGGCGCCATCAAGGTCAACGCGCATTACCAGACCAGCGTACCGCACATCTACGCGCTAGGCGACGTGACAGCGCGCGTGCAGCTCACACCTGTGGCGCTGGGCGAGGCCATGGTGGTGGTTGACCAGCTCTTTGGCCCCGCAGCAGGCAAACCGCCGCGCAGCATGAGCTATGACTTTATTCCCACCGCCGTGTTCACCCACCCCAACATCGGCACGGTGGGCTATTCAGAAAGTCAGGCACGTGACAAGTTTGACAAGGTCACGGTGTACCGCAGTGACTTCAAGTCACTGAAGCACACGCTGAGCGGCAGCACAGAGCGCACCCTGATGAAACTGATCGTGGACGACGCCAGTGACCGCGTGGTCGGCCTGCACATGGTGGGGCCCGACGCAGGTGAGGTGGTGCAAGGCTTTGCCGTGGCCATGAAGGCAGGCGCAACCAAAGCCGTGTTTGACAGCACGATCGGCATCCACCCCACCATGGCGGAAGAATTTGTAACGATGCGAGAGCCTGTTAAAAATTAATATGCCTTACTTACCCAGCTTCATCGCCCCAACCCGCTATAGCAACGCAGCCGATGCGCTTGCGCAAGTACAACAAATCTACAGCCAGCAAATCGCGCACCTGCGCACCGCCATGCAACGCTACGTGGCGGGTGAAACGCTGCCAGGTCACGTCAGGGCGTGCTACCCGTTTGTTCGAATCCACACCGAGACCGTGTCGCGCAAGCTGCAAGAAGCCATCGACAGTGCGCAACTGAGCTACGGCTTTGTCGCAGGCCCAGGGCGGTTTGAAACCACCCTCACCCGGCCCGACCTGTATGCCGACTACTACCTTGAGCAATTCAAGCTGCTGTTGCAAAACCACGGCGTTGAGCTTGAAGTAGGCACCAGCACGCAGCCCATACCGGTGCACTTTTCATTTGCCGAGCATGACCACATTGAAGGCAATTTAAGCGCTGACCGCCGCACGCTGATGCGCGACGTGTTTGACCTGCCCGACCTGGCCGCGATGGACGACGGCATTGCCAATGGCACGTATGAAGCCCGCCCCGGCGAGCCGCAGCCCCTGTCGCTCTTCACCGCTGCGCGGGTTGACTATTCACTACAGCGCCTGCGCCACTACACCGGCACATCACCCGACTGGTTTCAAAATTTTGTGCTGTTTACCAACTACCAGTTTTACATCGACGAGTTTGTGCGCCTGGGCCATGCCGAGATGGCTGACCCGAAAAGTGACTACATCTGCTTTATAGAGCCAGGCAATGTCGTCACACGCCGCGCTGGCTCGCCAGCCGTTGCAGGCGACGAGCTGGGCACCCAACCACCCCGCCTGCCGCAAATGCCTGCATACCACCTGATGCGCGCCGACCGTACCGGCATCACCATGGTCAACATTGGCGTGGGCCCGGCCAACGCCAAAAACATCACCGACCACATCGCCGTGCTGCGGCCCCATGCGTGGATCATGCTCGGCCACTGCGCGGGCCTGCGCAACACCCAGCAACTGGGCGACTACGTGCTGGCCCACGGCTATGTGCGTGAAGACCATGTGCTGGACGAAGAACTGCCCCTGTGGATCCCCATCCCCGCGCTGGCTGAAATTCAAAAAGCGCTCGAAAGCGCCGTGGCTGATGTGACGGGTCTGCAAGGCACCGCCCTGAAAAGCATCATGCGCACCGGCACCGTGGCATCGACCGACAACCGCAACTGGGAGCTGCTGCCCGGCAACCAGCCGCAACGCCGCTTCAGCCAAAGCCGCGCCGTAGCGCTAGACATGGAAAGCGCCACGATAGCGGCCAACGGCTTTCGCTTTCGCGTGCCCTACGGCACCCTGCTGTGCGTGAGCGACAAACCCCTGCACGGCGAAATCAAACTGCCCGGCATGGCCAACCACTTCTACCGCGAGCGGGTTGACCAGCATTTGCGCATCGGCATGCGGGCGATTGAGCTGCTGCGGGCTGAGGGATCGAGCCAGTTGCATTCGAGGAAGCTGCGTAGCTTTTCTGAGGTGGCGTTTCAGTGATTCGCGTTAATAAATTCGCGAATTTGAACTGCTGACCCATTGGCGAAGACGCCCGACGGCGTATTTGGCGGCCTTTGATTTGGTAGGAAAATCAATTGCTCGCTATGCTTTTAGGAGCTGTTTACGCACGTTTCCATTGACTTGTAGGCACGTTTGACAGGGTAAAAGTGCTCGAAAATGGCGTTTTACGCTATTTGGCGCTTTGGCGGCCGTAGATGGGTAGCTTGGTCCATCTATCAGTGCGATCAACCAAAGAAGCGAAAAACCTTGGCCGGAATCGACGACAAAGCGGAATTACAGGTGTCTGAACTGACTGCCCCAAAGCCGACATTGACTACCGCTTGAAGTCAGTGCACGCGGCTGGCGGAAATGCAGCGCTAGCGGGTACTCCCTAGAGACTGCGTTCTGGATGCATTGTGGTAGGTTTCGGCGTCGCTATATGCTGCCTGAGATGGACTATTCCACGTTGTTACGCAGCCTCAACGAGGCACTCGCTTGGGGTCTTTGCGTGGCGCGCCCTTGGATTTGTGTCAGATTTACTTTAGGGGCAGGGAGAAATGCCACTGCAATGTGGTGGATTAAGTCCAAAAGGGAAAGGTCAAAACATTTCACACGATCAGAACGTTTGGCACAGTTAAAAATTGATTGGTTCATGCAAGCTCACCTTAAGGCAGGCGACGTCTGAACTCACCGAAGTGGGGTTTCCCCACACTTTGCACAACCACTGGATATATAATCAGGCGCAAACTTAACAGCCCACTGTCGGCACACTAGGACGGGAATGAAGAACGGCGAGGGCATGACAACAAATCGATTCAAAGTACTCGACCTCTTTTGTGGGACGGGTGCGCTTTCTTACGGCCTTGAAGCGTACAGTTCCAAACTGCAAACGGTCGCTGGCATCGATACGGACGCGGCAGCTGCAAAGACGACGGCTCTCAACCATCCGGAAGCAGAAATTGTCTGCGATAGCATTGAGCGGGTTTCACCGGAGAAGTTGCTCTCCCTCGCCAGAGTAACGTCAATCGATGTAGTTGTGGGTGGTCCGCCCTGCCAAGGCTTTTCCTCGTTGCGTCCAAGCCGTGGCCTCGACCTCGACGATCCCAGGAACTCGCTATACAAGCAGTTCGTCAAGTACGTTCAAGTGTTACGTCCCCGCGTTTTTCTCATGGAGAACGTCGTGGGTCTGCTTACGGCAAATGACGGACGGCTAGTTTCTCAAATCGTCTCATCTTTTAAGCGAGTCGGATACAAGTGCGACTGGCGAGTTCTCAACGCGGCGAACTTCGGTGTTCCGCAGAAGCGCGAGCGATTTTTCTTGATAGGTGTCAGAACGGATTTAGGAGCTCATGTACTGCCGAGCTTCCCCACGCCCTTTCACCGATTTGCAGGCCGAGTAATCGGCACTTCGAAAAAGGCGCGGTATGTGCTTAACTCCGAAAATGGACCTGAGGCGATTACGGTTTGGGACGCGATCTCTGACTTGCCAAGTCTCAAGTCAGGCGAATCAAAGGCGTCTTACAAAAAGCCACCTCTGACCGAATACCAGAAAGCCAGGCGGGATGGAGCACCAGCTAAACTCACGCTTCATGACGCGGCAAATCACAACGCGAAGATGCTGCAAGTGATGCGACATGCAGGATCTAGCATAAATGCGCTTCCAGAAGGTCTAGTGAACAGTGGATATAGCTCATGCTATTCACGGCTTGCAGCTGATGAGCCTTCAACGACGATTACCGTCAAGTTCACCTCTCCAGCATCCAGCAAGTGCATTCATCCATTCGATGATCGCGCGATTACGCCGCGCGAGGCGGCACGGATTCAAGGGTTTGACGACAGCTTCCTGTTTTGCGGGAGCAAAACTGAGATCGCATCGCAAATCGGGAATGCGGTGCCACCGTTGTTCGGACATGCTTTTGCTCCAGTGCTAGAGCAAATCTTGGCTAGCCAGTCCATTGGCGAGCATTAGAACCATGCGACGAGATCTTTTCAAGCCGCTGCGAGAACAACAAAACAGGATGATTGGGCGCTCGTTGAAGGCGGTGAGCCTTTTTTCCTCAGCGGGGATCGGTGATTTAGGTGTCCAAGCGGCCGGCATTCAGATTGTTTTAGCAAATGAGCTTCTACCTTCGAGGGTGGCTCTTTACCGGGAGAATTTTGAACACGAAATCTTGGAGGGCGATGTGCTTCAGCTCAAGAAGCAGCTGATCGAGTCCACGGTACGCGCATTGCAAGGTGATGAGCTGTTCTTGTTGCACGCCACGCCGCCTTGCCAAGGCATGTCTAGCAATGGAATGGGAAAGCTCAAGGCGGAAATTGCGTCCGGCAGGCGGCACGAAGAAGACGCACGTAATCGCCTGATCATTCCCACCATGGATATTGCTGTCGCGCTAAAACCGCGCTGGTTACTGCTTGAGAACGTACCAGGGATGGAGAGGACCACCATCCGTACGAGCGGTAGTCACATTGCGAACATCATTGACTACGTCAAGCGTCGATTAGGTACGGACTATGTTGGCGCACCACAAGTCATCGCGTGCGAAGACTTCGGCATCCCCCAGCGACGGAAGCGACTAATCACGATCTTTACGCGAGACCCGGGGGGCAAGCAGTACTTCGAGAAAAACGGAAACAGCTTCTTCTCTCAGTCAATGCAAGAGCCGCGGCGGACTCTCAGGGATGCGATCGCACATTCTCCAGCATTGGATGCGATTCCAGGAGCAAACGAGGCACGGTTTTTCCATCCTTATCACTACGTTCCCGTAATTTCAGAGCGCAAGCGTACTTGGGTACGGCATACGAAGGAAGGGGACACTGCTTTCAACAATCAGTGCATCAATCCACAATGCCTTTGCCAGGATAACCCTGGCCATGTTGATGTCAAGATAAAAGGCAAATGGGTGTCTTCAAAGGAAATCCCCATCTACTGCTTAAAGTGTGGGGAGCTGCTGCCACGCCCGCATGTTGTAGAAGGTGACGGACCCCGGTTGCTTCGCGGGTTTCACTCAGCTTATCGACGTATGAAGTGGGACGAGCCGGCGCGTACGTTGACCCAGAACTTCATCTACGAAGCTTCGGACAACAAGATCCACCCCACACAGGACAGGGTGTTATCAATTTACGAGGCAATGGTCCTCCAAACCATCAGCAGGTATGACTATCAATTTTGCGCGGGAGGGGTGGACATCAGCCCAGCCAAGATCGCGGAGGTTATCGGTGAGTCTGTTCCGCCCTACCTGTTCCAGAAAATCTGCATGATGATGCTAGGCTGCTCGTCAAGCGATAGCGCAGGTCCATCATTCACCAAGTTGATGGATTTGTAGGAAAAATGACTGGTACGGCTTATGGGGGGCAGGTCGAAGGGCCGGGGCAGATCAATGTGCTTGGGGCGGTAACGCTAAGGTCAGACGTTTTGTGCGTCAGCTTCGCGCGACTTGTGACGGCAACTTGCCAGATGCCGCAGCAGGTCGGATTGCGGGTACTACTTGCGCCTCACGCCGAATCCAATCTATACCACTGGGCTCTAGCGCGATCCGACGTTGAGAGGACCGTCTCTTCTTGGTTGAGTTCAAAGACATCGGTTACTGGAGACGCGCCAATTCCTTCCTCGAGTTTCCTGAAAATCGTGGCGCCCTCAGCATCGCTGTTAGCGTCAAAGATCTCGTACTGCAAGACCCTTTCGGTCAAGCGCCCAGAACGCCGGGCACTTACCCACTGGAATCGGGCAACCGGGTTTTGCATGCCCATCATCTCCGGAGCTTCGAATCGCGCCGTGTTCCGGACCCCTCTAGCCATGTTGTAGCCGATTGGTCGATGGGCTCCGTAGGTCGAAACCACTTCCTCTGCGCCATTCATGAACGACGCTTCCAGCACCCTCATCGACATTTGGAGCTGGTTTCCGTTGCGACGCGGTCGCACCCGCATGAGCAGTACCTCCCCGTGCGCGGACCCGGTAGTACGCCCCACAGATCCCCCCTGACCCATTCGGTGACCGGGCCTCCGCGGTCGGATCGAGCTCCTGCCGAAAAGCGGCTCCCCAGTTGGTCGACTAGACCCAGCCTCGACGTTGCGGCGATTACGTAGTTCTTCTTCGGTCACAACATAACGGCGGTCACGAAGCTGATCTAAAAGTTCCCGCGTCAAACGTTTGGTTCTTGAGTCATTTCCTTCATCGCGCCACATTGCCAATGCCTGACAAGCCCCTCGAATCGTTTCATCGTCCAGTGCGCCCAAAAACCCCAAAGCGGCTTCCACATTTGTATCCAGTCCCGCACCGGTCATGTTGTTCGAGCCGACGAACAGGCGAGCTCGTTCTGCGTTGCTAAATAGGAACACTTTCGGATGAAACGTGCAGGCAGGATTCTCGTCGTGGAATACGTTCGTAGTTATGTGCGCTCCCCCGTCCTCCAGATCCAAGAGGCTACCTAACCCCTCGTAGGTCGTACTGCCGAAGTCCAGACCCACCGTTGCATGCATATATCCACCCCCGGCGAGAAACTCGCGTGCCGATTCCTTGAATCGCTCAGCGCCAGAATAATTTAGCCAGGCGACAGCAAACTCGAAGGCGTTCCAATTTCGCTCCCTCGCCTCCTCCGGGATCAGTTCTTCGCAGATCAGTTCGCCGAAACTGGATATAGGTTGGACGATGAACATCAGAGGCATCCTCGTTCGTTAAACAAAAAATATTGTGTGGAGTTTACGAAAGATTGTTCACGCGGGGGCAAATGATCCAAATGGCAGTCGAAAAGTTGATTCAATTCAGCCCAGAAATCGATGGGCTAACAATAGGCCACCTGTGGGCTATCACGAAACTGTAGTTTCGATGCGGCCATCGGCCCCTATTTAGATACTCCGCCGAAAAGGCGGCGCTTGGTAGACTCAAATTTCAAAGCTCCCAAGTTGTGCCCCTTAACTAATTGTTAGACACCTTAAAGCCGCCCTGCTCGAAATTGAGTTATCTGATCCCGGTCAGTCGCTTAGCACCGCAACTAGCCCAAACCGGTCGTTCACCCATTTCTAAAGTCGCCAAACAACATGTGCTGCACCCTGCACAAAAAATCGGCAATCATGCCCCGCGCGGCTTCACCATCCCCGCAGCCTTATTCGCATTCACCCCCGCCACTTCCACATCGGCATCAAACGCCAGCGCCACGCCCACGCGGCGTTTGACGAAGCTTTCTGGTTTGCCGAACAGGCGAATGTCGGTGTTGTGGACGCGTAGGGCATCAGCCACGCCGTCAAACACGATGCCTTTGGCCGTGACGCCTCAGCATGGGCGACATGGAAGCACAGCCAGATATTCAGTGGTGAGTCCATCAAATTGCTATAAATTTAGGAGCTGCTTACGCACGCATCCATTGGTCTAGAGGCACATTTGATAGGGTAAAACCGCCCTCGAAGTCAGGTTTTGAGCTGTTTTGAGCTTTTGACTCTGGTTTTGGATGGTTTCGGTTGCCTGTAGTCACTATGGTTTTAGTAGCTGCTTGCACCCGAATTTGTTGGTCTAGAGCCTGATTTGACCTGATTAGATACCTGCCTCAGACAGGCGTAGGATGCTCAGAGGAAGAGGTTTTGTAGTCACAGCAGCGCGAAGCAGTCGAGGCACCATG
>JBASFP010000036.1:0-71643 GCA_049653085.1 Polaromonas sp. | reverse complement strand
GCTTGGTGCTAACCGGTAGCGCCAACATCAACGCCGTGGGCAACGCAGGCAACAACCGCCTGGAAGGCAATGCCGGCAACAACATTCTGTTTGGCGGCCTGGGCAATGACACCTATGTGTTTGGCCGAGGCAGTGGGCATGATGTTGTGGCCAACTTTGATGCAGGCAAACCATCAGGCGACGTGGTGCAACTGGGTGCTGGCATTGTGGATGCGGATATCAACTATGCGCGTGCCGGTAACGACCTGGTGCTGGGCATTAACGGCACAACCGACCAGCTCACGGTGGCTGGCTACTTTGAAAACGCTGGCAAGGGTGCCAATGCACTTGAAAAGATACGCTTTGCAGATGGCACAAGTTTGAACCACGCGGCTGTACTGAGCCGCACCACAGTTGATGCGGGCGTATCAGAAGCGGCCGCCCTACCCGCAGCAGTGCGTGCAGGCGACCCAACAGCCTTGTTTGACGCACCCGTTGCGGCTGCCAGTAAAACCAGCGATGCAGCCGTCACACCGCAATCGGTTGCTGAATCTATCAACCAGGCCAAGGAGCGCTTTGAGCAAGGCCTGCAAAACCTGAAGCTGGGCACAGACGAACAAGGCAACCTGAGCCGCAGTGAGTTTGCCGAAAGGCGCGCTTTGCCGCTCCTGTGGAACCTGCAAGATGCGCTGCTCAATTTGCAATTGGCTAAAAATGCCGATGGCCGATTTACCGCAGATGTGTCGATTGACAGCCGGGCCACACGTGACTTGGGTCTGGGCATCAGCCTGCTGGGCGCAACCAATGGCATGAACGGGCGACTTGACCAGGTGGCGCGGCCAGCAGAGGTGCAGCAGTTTGACTTGGCGCAGTTGCATTAAAGCCTTGCCATCAAGGCGTATTTTGTTGGCATGGGAGTTCGGTAGCAACTGGGGGCACTTGGCCACCTTAATGCCGCTAGCGCAAGGTTTGCGGTCACGCGGTCATGATGTCGTGTTCGCGGTGCGCGGACTTGATGGTGATTTGTCATTGCTGGCGGCTGGCGGGTTTGATTATCTGCCCATGCCCATAGCCATCGCGCCGTTACAGCAGATGCACAAAATTCTCGTGCGCGGTTACGCAGACGTATTGGCGCGCGGTGGTTTTGCAGATGTCCGAACTTTGATGCAGTTAGCTACGGCTTGGCGCGGGATATTGCACTGTGTTAACCCCGATGTGGTGATTTGTAAATATTCGCCTCTGGCCGAATTCGCGACTCGCGACCGGCCTGTTCTAAGCGTGGGTACCGGCTTTGAAATGCCACCACTGACAAAACCGTTGCCATCCTATAGCTTTCTGTCGTTACAAGATAGGGAAGCACTTAGCGCTGTTGAAGAGAAAATTCGTGAAGCCATCAATGCCCAAAACACGTTTGCAAAATCACCTCCTTTTGAATCGGTTGGACATGCTTTCGCTCATTGCGAACGAATACTGCTGACGTGGCCACAACTGGATCATTTTGGGGCACGCCCGGATGGCGACTATTTTGGGGCCGTAGAAGACTTGTCAGCGTTGACGAAAAATCATTCTGACCTGGAATCTTTCATCAGGAACTCTTCCGGGCCTGCAACTTTTGCCTACTTGCGTGTGGGTGTGGACTGGCTTCGGGCGTTTTTAGATGCCATTCCAATTCAAAAACAGTCTAGATCATTCATCATTGTTGATCCCACACTAACCCGAGCCGACTGCGAGATACTGTCAAATCGTAAATACCTTGTAATGAATCAGGCGATAAACCTGAAATCATTGATGCCGCATCTTGACACGATCATTTGTCATGCAGGTCACGGCACGGTGATGGCATCTATGGTTTGTAGCAAACGGCTACTGATGCTGCCACAGTACATGGAACAAATCATGCTGGCTAAACGCGTGATTTCCAGCCAGCCTGCCAATGCAGGTGTTGCGTTGATGATGGCGCCCTTACAGCCTGTTCAAGTGGCTGAAGTTCATGCGTCGCTTCTGAAAATGGAGCCCCCTCACAAATTGATCAGTTTGTGTGACAACCCGATTCAGGAGCTTGCGATTCGAATAGAAGCAATAGCTAGTGAACACTGAAAACACATCACGCGCGTCAACCAACCTCAATAACTCCCCGGCAACAAAATCCCCTTGTCCACCGTATTAATATCTGTCTTGCCGCAAAACGCCATCGTCAAGTCGAGTTCTTTGTGAGAGATATCTAGCGATTCCGGCGTGCAGGTTTTGTCGGAAGTGATCCATTCTCGTCAGCTTGAAGACAAAAAAACTTCGCTCCCTCTACTAGACGGACGGATTGCATCAAAAACCTTTTTTGTATTATTAAAACAAATATTGTTGCAATAGTATCAATGCACTATAATTCATCACATCAAACCAAAGACCACACAGGAGCGCAAAAATGGCAGCCGTACTTGAGCATCAGCCCCCCGTATTGCAAGAGCGTGGTGCGCTGGCCAAAATGGTCATGACCTTGCTGGATCACTGGAAGCTTGCCACTGAAGACCAGGCCGCGTTGCTGGGCATTGCTGCCAGCAACCGCGCGGCACTGACGCGCTACCGCAAGGGCGAGCCGATTGGCACCAGCCGCGACCAGTTTGAGCGTGTTGGGCATCTGCTGGGCATCCACAAAAGTCTGCGTTTGTTGTTCCCGCAAAACCGTGACCTGGCCTACCGCTGGATGTCAACGCGCAACAAGGCGTTTGACAACCTGACGCCTGTCGACGTTGTGAGGGACTGGGGCTTTGCGGGCTTGTTGATGGTGCGAGCCTATCTGGACAGAGCCCGAGGCCAATAGTCATAGTGTGTGATGACTGAGTTGTTTTCCAGGCTCACACTGGCAGATGTTCACTGCAACGTCATTCGCAATATTGTGTCCATCAGGTCATCGCAAAACCTGTTTGATGATTTGTCAAGCAGCCCTGACGACTGGCTGCTGGCACAACAAATGGAGGACGAGGTGAAGCCGCCGCCGTATCGGTCTACGACACCCGTTATTCACAGGCCGTTTGAAGATGCCCAGTGGTTCAATGCGATCGGTTGGCCCTTTAAGCATTGGCAGGCCAGTCGCTTTTCTGATGGCTCGTTTGGCGTGTGGTACGGCTGTGACTCGGTCAAGACCTCGGTGTATGAAACTGCACACCACTGGTTTAATGGGTTCTTGACGGATGCAGGCTTTGAAAATGAGAAAGTGATTGGAGAACGCAAGCTGTATGAGGTTGCCTGCGATGCAGCGCTGGTGGACTTGCGGCCATTGGCAGCCGCGCATTCAGGCTTGATGCACAAGACCGATTACAGCGCTGCCCAGTTGGTAGGTGCAAGGCTGCATCGCGAAGGCCATCCAGGGCTGGTGACGACATCGGTGCGTTATGCGGCTGGGCAAAACTATGTTGTTTTGAATCCCGGCGTCTTGTCAAACCCCCGCCACCACTGCCAATTGACTTATCGGCTTGAAGGCCAGCGAATCGTCGTTGAAAAGCAGCCCGGAATTACCTGGATGAAAATTGAAACCGCTGCACTGTGAGGTGTGATGGCCTTGCCGCTGTCTATGCAACATGCAGGTTCAATAACTCCCTGGCAGCAATATCCCTTTATCTACCGCATTGATGTTCGTTTTGCCGCAAAACGCCATCGATATGTCCAGCTCTTTGTGGATGATTTCCAGTGCTTTGGTCACACCGGCTTCCCCCATCGCGCCCAGGCCGTAAACCATGGCGCGGCCAATCATGGTGCCGCGTGCGCCTAGCGCCCAGGCTTTGAGCACGTCTTGACCGCTGCGGATTCCGCCGTCCATCCATACTTCCAGTTTGTCGCCAACGGCTGCTGCAATAGCGGGCAAGGCTTCGATGCTGCTGGGCGCACCATCGAGCTGGCGGCCGCCGTGGTTGCTGACCACAATGGCATCGGCCCCGCTTGCCACGGCAAGCTGGGCGTCTTCAACATCCATGATGCCTTTGAGGATGAGTTTGCCGCCCCATTGCGCTTTGACCCAGGCCACGTCTTCCCAGTTCAGGGTGGGGTCAAACTGCTCGTTGGTCCAGGCCGCCAGAGAGCTCATGTCGCTGACGCCTTGCACATGCCCCACCAAGTTGCGAAAGGTGTGGCGGCGTGTGCCCATCATGCCCATGACCCAGCGCGGCTTGGTGGCGATGTTGATGATGTTGCCCAGCGTGGGGATCACCGATGCGCGCATTTTGTTTTTGATGTCTTTGTGGCGCTGACCGATGACCTGCAAATCCAGCGTTAAAACCATCGCGCTGCATTTGGCCACCTTGCAGCGTTCAATCATGCGTCCCATGGCGGCCCGGTCACGCATCATGTACATCTGAAACCAGAAGGGTGCCGTGGTGTTTTGCGCAATGTCTTCAATCGAGCAGATGCTCATGGTGGACAAGGTGAACGGAATGCCGAACTTTTCAGCCGCCCTGGCGGCCTTGATCTCGCCGTCGGCGCTTTGCATGCCGGTCAGGCCCACGGGCGCAATGGCCACGGGCATTTTGACGTCTTGCCCGACCATCTTGGTGGCGGTACTGCGGCCTTCCATGTTGACGGCAACGCGCTGACGGAATTTGATTTTTTGAAAATCTGCCTCGTTCGCGCGGTAGGTGCTTTCAGTCCACGAGCCTGAATCGGCATAGTCGTAAAACATGCGCGGCACACGTTTTTTGTGCAAGACGCGCAGGTCTTCAATGTTGGTGATGATGGTCATGTGTTTGTCTCCGTTCGTTTTGCTTGATGCTGCATCGTAGCGGGGCGGGCTGCAATGCGCCGTGAAATGCGCTTTTGGGTGTTGAAATTATTTTGATGAAACCGTCAATGCAGTTTTAAGCCCTGCGCCGCGCACCTCAATTTTTACCTCGTCCAGCACCTGGCCGCTGCTGCCGACCAGTTGCACCACATGCCTGCCTGGCCACGGCAGCCACTGAGCCTGGTCGCCGCGTGCAAAGGGTTTGCCATCGACGTGCCAGCGCAGGTTGTGCCCCTCAGCCCTGAAGCTGACGCGCTGGCGATTCGGTGGGATGTCAGGGTCCAGCGCAATGATGCTGCCGGATGCGGGTGCGGTGATTTTGGGGTTGATATCGGCTTCAAAGGTACTTTTTTGAGTGTCTTTTCGGCCTTTTGACCAATCAATACGGGCGTGAGAAGCTCCTGTATTTATAGCAAATTGCGTCTGCTCTGTGCCTTTGATGAACCATTCACTGCGTGCGGCTTCCAGCCCGTCAAATACCACGCGGCTTTGCACCAGGCCTGGCGGCGGCGTGGGTGCGCGGCTCGGCTCGGTGCGGTGCAGGTGGTTCATCACTGCCGCCCAAATCGGTGCTGCGCCGCTGGTGCCGCTCACGTCCCACATCGGTGCGCCGCTGGCATTGCCCACCCACACGCCCACCGTGTAGCGCTGTGAATAACCGATGACCCAGTTGTCGCGCATGTCTTTGCTGGTACCGGTTTTAACGGCTGTCCAGAAGCGGGTGGCCAGCACGCTGTCGGTGCCAAAAGTGCGGGCACGCGCCAGCGGGTCGGCCAGGATGTCGGTGACGATGAAGGCGGCGCGCGGGTCGATGGCGGTTTTCATAGTTGGAAGAGCCCTCACCCCAACCCTCCCCCAAAGGGGGAGGGGGCTTGAACTCCCTCCCCCTTTGGGGGAGGGCAGGGGTGGGGGCTCTGCGAATTTAACTTCACCTGCCCGCCCTCCATTGGCCAGCGTCCGGTAAGCATTCGTCAAATTGAGCAGCGACGTCTCAGGGCTGCCCAGCGCCAGACTGTAGCCGTAGTAGTCGCCACTTTCTTTAAGCGGCAAGCCCGCAGCGCCGAGCTGCTTGGCAAACGCATCCGGTGACACCATCACCAGTGTGCGCACCGCAGGCACATTGAGTGACGCACCCAACGCGGTGCGGGTACTGACCATGCCTTTGAACTGGCGGTCGTAGTTTTGAGGAATGTACAGGCCGCTGGCCGTGGGGATTTGGGTGGCGGAGTCTTCCAGCAGCGACGCGGCGGTGATGCGATTTTCGGCGATCGCCTGGGCATACAAAAAGGGCTTGAGGGTCGAGCCGGGCTGGCGCTGCGCGGTGACGCCATCAACATCAGCGGCTTTGCTAAGTTCGTTCGACGAGCCGACCCAGGCCAGCACTTCGCCTGTGGCGTTGTCCAGCACGACAATCGCACCGTCTTCAACATGGCGGCCACGCAGCTCGCGCAGGTGTTGTTGCAGGGTTTGAACGGCGAAGCGTTGGAGCAGGGCGCGCAGGGTGGACGTTATTGCCGTTCGGGCTGAGCTGGTCGAAGCCTTGGATTGCGAAGACCCTTCGACAGGCTCAGGGCGAACGGTGGGAGTAGCCACCAGCCGCCTTGCCAAATGCGGCGCAATCCCTTGGCTCGCATCAAACGCCTTGCGCTGTAAAGCACCGGTGGTGAACAAGTCCAGCGCATCGCAATCCGCCTTGGCTTGCATGAGTTTTAGCACTCCACAAGCCCGGCTAGACACCTGCGCCGCCTTCGCATTCGGCCCGCGCACCAGCGCTGCTGCCACTGCGGCTTCGCGTTCGTCCAGGCCATGCGCGGCCTTGCCAAACAACGTGCGGCTCAGTGCATCAATGCCGACGATCTCGCCTCTGAAAGGCACCAGGTTCAAATACGCTTCCAGAATCTGGTCTTTGCGCCAGCGCGCCTCTAGCACCTGAGTTGACAGCGTTTGCCCGATTTTTTGACCCATGCTGCGGCCATCGCTGCCTGCACGCAAATCGTCGTCCAGCAGCCCGGCAAGCTGCATCGACAGCGTCGAGGCACCGCGCGTTTTGGTGTTCCACATGTTGGCCCAGGCAGCAGACGACACCGCCCGCCAGTCCACGCCGCTGTGTTCATAAAAGCGCTTGTCCTCACTCAGCACCAGCGCGGTACGCAGCGCGGGCGACACATCAGCCAATGCCACCCACTGCCCACGCCGCACTGTGTTGTCTGTACGCAGCCGCTGCATGACTTCGCCATCTCTGGCCAAAATCAGTGTGTCAGACGGTTTGAATCCCTGTTTTACACTGTCAAAAGAGGCTGTAGCCCAACAAATACGGGCGCAAGCAGCTATTAAAAAAAGAGTAACTGAAAACCTGATGAAAGCTTTGCCGGGTCGCATATCAAGCCGCCTCGCGATGCTGCAAATAACTGTCCCACAAGTCCTGCACAACGGCCGCCTGTAGTTTGTCTTTCGGGCGTTTGAGCGGGTCGCGCTGTGTGTCAGATGCCAAAAGCGTCTTGATGCGTATGAAGTCCATTGGATGAATGGTTTGCATCATGGCCATCTGCCCAGAAGCTGCTACAACCAACTGTTGAAATCTACGACCCGCCACCATTTTTTCACCCGAGCCGACCTGCACCGCCCACAGGTCGTCTTCACTGCTGCTCATGCGCAGCGGATGCGTGTCGCCGTCTTTGGCAATGCGGCGGATGATGTCAACCTCATAACCGTCGTCGTTAACGGCCGTCTGCAACTGGTCACGCAACACTCGAAAGGTGGGGTCAGCCTTGCGCAGCACTGCAAGAAGGGACGTGTCAAGGCGGCGCAGTGTGCTGACAAATGCCGTGCGCTGGCGGGTATCAAACAGCAAATCCATGTCGCGCGTGGCCATGGCTTCAGTACCGACCCGCACTCCGCAGGCGCTCTCGTAAGCGTAAATGGCGTTAGTACCGACGGTTAAAAACTGGCTGGCGATGCCTGCTTTTTTCAGTGCGGAAAGTACCTTGATGATGACGTTTGGCGCACGCCCCACGCTGTACACGCGGTTGAGCTTGCGTTGCTCTTCCAGTCGCGCCGTCAGCGATTTAACCCGCGCTGCAGAGGCCTGCTTGCGCTCCATAAAGCGGTCATAAATAGCCTGGGTGTCTGCGCTGTCTGCGCCAATGGTTTTTTGCGCACTCGCGGCGCTGGTGCGAATCAGGTAACGCACACCCCGCAGCTCACGCCAGATCATCGAGCCCCGCACCTGCGCCGCATCATCAAGCGCTTCCCCGTGCGCCCGTATCAACGCCTGCGCGTCAATGTATTGGCGGGACTGGTTTTCGGTGAGTTCCAGAAAGTCTGGCATAGAGCTGTTCAATGTAAATTTTTAAAAATTTATATTACATTGAACTCTATTTAAAATCAATATCTTATATAGTTTTAATTGCAAATTTAAGTGACAGTTCTGCTAGCACGCCAGCATTGAATCACTGCACCATTTTCAGTCAAAATCACCGTGTCAGATAGCTAAAAACCCTGTTTTACACTGTCAAAAGAGGCTGTAGCCCAACAAATACGGGCGCAAGCAGCTATTAAAAAAAGAGCGATTAAAGTGCGTTTGTACATCACACAACCAGATCAACATCTGCCATACGGGCTGCTTTGGCATCGAAGGTCATCATGGTGCTACAGCCCATGCGCTGGTATTGGGCGAGAAACAAACACTCGGCAAAGTCTGACGCTGCGTTTTCATAAATATGCAGCGCTTGCTCCAGCACTTTTTCGTTATCTATCTCAATGTCATAGGACTCAAGCAGCAAATTGAAAATATTCAACACTTCTGCCTTGTTCATTTTTGCGCTGCTGCGCAGCACCCATTCCATCTCTAACACCACCGCCAGTGTGATGATGACTCTTGTATCTAGTCTTTTTGCTTGTTGGATAAATTTGCTAGCGCGTATCTTTTGAGCAGGGTCGTCGGTCAGCAGCAACCTAAGCACGACGTTGGTATCCAGACCGATCATTCAGTGCCTTCTCACGCGCCAAACCGCATTTTTTCAATCGGAATCTTCGGCCCTTTATATTTGATAATGTCCGCCAAATCAAGAATGCTCTTGTTCTTCACCCGCATGATGACTGTGCCATTCGGCATTTGGGTGAAGTTAAGCTGGTCTTGAGCTTTCAGGCCCAAGCTGTCCCGGATTTCCTTGGGGATGGTGGTTTGGCCTTTAGACGTTAAGGTGGCGTTGGACATAAATTCCTTTCAATATATGATTTCGTAAGGATTATAGGCTCTCGCGACTCACTTCACCGCCTTCACCCTTCATTTGACATTAACCCGCGCATTCGGCGCTTCGCCAAACATTTCTGGCGCGTACATCGCCTCTACCCGGCTGGGCGGTAGCGCAAAGTCGCCGACGTTGTTCAGGCGTACGGTGTATTGCATCTTGACGATGCCTTTGGGCAAATACTCGTAGTAGCTGCGAAAGGCTTCAAAACTGCGCTCTTCAAACGCTGGCCAGCCACTGCCGGTTTTCTTCTCGCCTTTGGTGGCAATTTCAGAATCTCTGCCCAAGCCGCTGCCCAAAATCGTTGCGCCGCCGGGTATGGGGTCAGTAATCGCCACCCAGGTCATGTCGCTTGACGCATTGACCTCCAGCGTGATGCGCACCACATCGCCACGGGTGTAGATACCCTTCACAGCTTGCTCAATTGGTTCTATGGTTTTTTTGATCTGGTAGCCTGCATTGAAAGGCTCTTTCAGTTGCATAGCCGCTAACGATTGAAGGGTGAGCCACGGTTTGCCTGGGCCTGCGTGGGTGACGTTCAAGCTGTCTTTACCTGTCTTGGCCCACGGTAAAAACATCGTGTTGTTGCGCAGGTTGCCGGGCGATGCAGGTGCGCCGAACATCGTGGTTTGATTCGGTGCGCCGCCTGCGTCTGTGGTTTTAACGCGGTCTACTTTGGCCCAATCAACTTGCGCCGTGGCAGCGGCCAAAGCCGCTTTGGTCACACCTGCAACGGGCGTGGCTTCAAACTTGGCAGAGAATTTGTCCAGTGCCAAGCCGCCCCACAAATTTGCCGTGGTGGTGTGCCACGCGCCTTTTTGCTGACGGCCAATAAAGCCGTTGGCCAGGCGGCCCATATCGTCTTTCCAGGACGGGTCGCTAAGTACGGCCAGTATTAGTCGTGCGGTGTTGACGTCGCCATTGACCATCAGCCACCACCAGTAGTCGTCTTTTTCGGTGCTAAAAATCAGCTTGGTACCTTGGTACGACAAGCGTGATTTCAAAATCTGGTTCGCCTCCGCGATGCGTTCGTCGCGCTTGGGTACATCGGCCACGCGCTTCAAAATTTGCAGCCAGTCAATCACCGCACTGGTCGGCCACTGGTTGGGTGCAATCGTGAGGCTGCCCAGCATGCGGCCTTGCACTTTGCCGTAACGGGCAAGCGCCTCCAGGGCAGCCAGCTTGCGCACGTCCAGGTCTTTACGCGGTGACCAAAACTCGCGCTGAATTTTGCCTTCAACAAACGCGATCAAACCGCGCTCCATGGGCGCACGCACATCGTCAGGCAAGGCAAATGCGGGGTTGATGCTGGCTGCCTCATGCGTGGCGGCCAGCAGGTAGGCCGTCAGCGCGTCACTGCCGCGCGCGGCCTCGCCATCACGTGGCGGAAAGTAGTTGGCCAGGCCGTCGCTGTCCAAGTAGCCGGGGATTTGGCCGATTACTGACTGCCACAATTTGCCGTCGCGCAAGCCCACCGATTTGCTGGTTTTTTGTTCCAGACAAACGAATGGATAGTTGGCAAACCAGTCGCGCACACCGTCCATGCCCTCGGCCAGTTTGGGTTGCAGCGACATCTTCAATCCACCCCTGCCGGGCAAGGCGTCGGCTGGCGGGTTCACGTCAAGATTAAACGTGCCGTCAACCTGAACCAGCGTGGCTTGCTGCACCGTGAGCGGTAGGGCAGGGATGATGCGCTGGCGCGCCTTCAGGCCATCACGTGCGCCGCTTATCGCGTCTTTGGCTTCAATCTCCCAAAGAATAGCTTCCTGCCGCGTGAAGGCAAGTTGTGCGGGCGCGGTGACCATCCACGCGACCTCACGCGCTTCTCCAGCCGGTATATCGACTAACTGCGGTTTGAGTTCAAGCAAAGTCGCACGCGGGCTGACTTCCACTTTCATCGCTGCCTTGGTCGTGTTGCGCAGCGTGATTTGCGCGCGGAACTGGTCGTCTTCACGCACCAGTGGTGGCAAGCCGCTGATGATTTGCAGGTCTTGCGTGGCCTTGATCGTTGTTTGCCCCGTACCAAACAATCCGGTAGCGGCATCAGCCACGGCCACAATTTTGAAAGTCGTCAGCGCATCATTCAGCGGCACAGTCACCACCGCCTGACCCTGCGCGTCCAGCTGCACACGTGGGTTCCACAGCAGCAGCGTGTCGAGCAGCTCACGCGTGTTGCTGCGGCCACCGCCTCCGCCTGCTGCCACGGCTTTGCGGCCGTAGTGCCTGCGGCCAATGATTTCCATTTGCGCGGTTGACGTTTCAACGCCCCAGGCGCGGCGTTGCAGCATTGCGTCCAGCAAGCCCCAACTGCTGTTGGGCATCAGCTCCAGCAGGGCCTGATCAACGGCGGCCAGCGCCACCTCAGCATTGGCAGCAGGCTGGCCGTTGGGCAGTTTGACTTGAATCGTTACTTTGGCCTGGCTGCGTACGGCGTAGCTTTCCTTGTCGGTTTTGACGCTCACGTCGAGCTGATGCGCTTTGGTGCCCACGCGGATTTCTGCCAACCCCAGCCTGAAGGCGGGTTTACTCAAATCAACCAGCGCAGTAGGGGCCACGTATTCACGGCCTTCGTACCAAAATGATGTCCACCATTCTTTGGGTGCTTTAAAACCCCAGGTAAAAAAGCTGTACCAGGGCACCTCACGCAGACGGCCACGCAGCGCCAGCACGCTGACATACACGTTCGGTCCCCAGCCTTCCTTGATTTTTAAACTGATGGTCGGGTCTTGCCCATTGAGCTGCACCACCTGCGTGTCAATGATGCCTTCACGTTCAATGGCGACCAGCGCGGTGGCAAACCTGAAAGGCATGCGTACCTGAAACTTGGCCACATCGCCCGGCTGGTAGCTTTTCTTTTCGGGCAGCACGTCCATGCGGTCATGGTTTTCGCCACCAAACCACAACTCGCCCTGCTTGGTCACATACACCGAGCTGGCGGCCTGAATGGTGTTGCCATCTTTGTCTTTGGCGGTCACGATCAGTTCGACTTCACCGGCCTCGCCCAGTTTGGTTTCACACAGCAACAGCCCGCGCGTGTCGCTTTTGCCGCTGCACACCTGGCCTAAATCCTTGGTCTCGGTTTTGTTGTCGTAGGTGTAAAAGCCGCCCACCATGCGCTTGCGGCTGGTGGTGGTGATGCGGGCCATGGCTTGCACCGTCAGCGCAATATCTGTAGCAGCTTGCCCTTTTAAATCAAGCGCTAGCGCCTGAAATTTTATTTTCTGGCTACTCGACACCCAACCCTCAGTTTTGATACCCGCCACCACACCCGCAGGCCACAGCGTGTTGACGCTGCGTATCGTTTGCACCTCGCCGTTCGGGTCGGCGTAGGTGGCTTCCAGCAGCAGCTCTTGCGGTTGCTTGGCGGTCGGCACTTCTGCGATAGTGACTTTGCCTGCGCCGTTTTTATCAAGTGTCAATGGCAGCTTGTCTGCTATCACGCGCTGGTCCTGGCTGGCGGTGGCTTCTTCTTCGCCTTGAGAGTTGTTGGCTTGTTTGCCGCGCGGCGGGTTGAAGCTGAAGTCGTCATAGTCGCTGTAATTCAAATATTTGCCGCGTACCAGTGCCGACACGCGCACGGGCAAGTTCACCGCACCGCCACCTGCCACGTAGTTGATTTGTACATCGGTAGGTACGACCTTGGCATTGACTAACGCCTTCTTGTCTGCTGGGGTGATGCGCCCTTCAAGCACCGGCAAACGAAACTCTTCCACCCTGAACTGGCCGCTGGTAAAGCTGCGATTTTTATCTTGATCTTTTGCGCGCAACTCCACCGAATACATGCCCAGCTTGGCCGCTGGCGGTATGGCGAAAGTGTTTTCAGCGCTTTGCCCGCCTGTTGCTGTTTTGCGCCAGACGATAGGCTGGGTGTACTGCTGCCCGCTGCCGATGTGTGTGACGGCCAGCGTTGCAGGTTGCGCGCTTGGCAGGCCAAAGCCCTGGGATGTTTCGGTCCGCAAAATATGCTTCATCGACACCGTTTCACCTGCTCTGAACAGCGTGCGGTCAAAAATGGTGTGCGCACGTTCGTCTGGCCGTGCCTCGCGGCTGGTGGGTACGTTAAAGCGCCAGGGTTCAATGCCCTTGTGCCAGTCGCTCCAGGTGAAGGCCAAATCTTCTGCTGAACGGGCACTGATGAAATACGAATCGCCCCTGTCACCGCAACGCCCCGGGTCGGGCGACAAGCCGGTGAAGTTGGCAATACCTTGCGCGTTGGTGGCGGCTTTGGCAAGCAGCTTGCCGTTGCAGTTTGATACCGCCACTTGTGCGTTTGCAACCACTGTCCCCTTGTCGAGTGTGGTCACCCAGGCCATCGCGTTTTCACGGCCCAGTTTGAAATGCACCGCCAGATTGGTGACAAGTGCGGAGGTGCGGACGTACATGGTGCGGTTTGCCCCCTCGCTTTCAGCCAGCAACGACATGCCGAGTTTTTTCGAGGCAATCTCAACAACGTGAAAACCGGGTGACAAAGGGATACCAACGACTTCAAACGGCCTGGGGTCTGTGCTGACGGATTTGGGCAAATCCAGCGTTTTCACGCCTTTTTGGTCGTTCAGCAGCGATACCGTACGTGATTGCCTCTCCGCGTCGTCATACATCTGTACTTTGCGAAACCAGGCAATGATCTCCGCATCAGTTTTGGGCTGTAAGTCACTGACCTTGCCGGGCGTCAAACCTTTGACTTGCAAGGCCGCTTCAACATTGCGAAGCGTCACCGGTAGCAGCGCCATATCACCTGGCTTGCTGCCCGGTTCGGCGTAGCGCTCCACAATGCCAAACGGCGCAGCTGCAAACTTGGCCAGTGGCGGCATCGCGCCTGTGGCTACTTTTAAAGGGAAGCTGTCTGCATTGCGCAGCGTACGGCCTGATGCATCCTTGAAGTCTTTAGGCAGTTCAAGAACATACGGCGTGGACTCCAAGAACACTGGGTTGAAAGTGACGTTGTTCACAACGTCAGTTCCATCGCCCTCACTGTAGAAAATCGGTTTAAGTTTGTCTTTGCCACCCGTCAAACGAATCGCCTCGGCCAGCTTGCGCGGCACGGGTGCGTTGAAGTTCAGGCTCATGGGCCTGATGGGCAGGCAGGCCGACTGGGCGTTTTCTCGCTCGCAGTTAAACGTGACTGAAAACGGCTCGCGCAACTGGTAGTTGTAGCGTTTCTCAACGCTGTTGGGCGCACCGCTAGGCGTGCTGACGCCTTTGCCGTAAACCAGCTGCATTTTGCTGGCGGGCGTCAAGCGGCGGTTGCAGGTGAGGGTGACGAATTTCAAAGGCTCAGCCGCCGCCGCTTTCTCCAGCCCCTGCGACTTTAAAAGCGCATCGCGCTCCTTGCCGTCAATCAGTTTGACGGGAACCCGCTCGCCCAAGCCTTCAACGCTGCACCACATATTGTCTTGAATGCTTTTGAGTGTGGCCGCGCCATTGAGCTGCAGCAAAAAATACTGCTCTTCATCAATCTTCTCGTAAGAGCCTGGGCGCAAGTTCTGGATGAACGGCCCGCCACTATTAAATTTATAGCTACTCGCGCCCGTGAATATTGATCCAGAGGCTGATTTTATGCCTGTACGCATCTGCAAACTGCAATTCACACCCGGCGGCAAGTCGTTTTCAAACTCAAACGCCCATTCGCGGTCACTGATCCAGCGGCCACTGCCTTTGGTGGCTTGGGCATCGCTGCAACTCAAGCTCAGCGGTGCAGGCGCTTTTGGGTCGCCAAAATTGACAGCCGACTCGTCAAACTTGGCCACCACCTGGCGTATGCGCGCCACCTCACCTTGAGGCGACAAGCTGGTGATTTGCAGGGCATGTGCCTGCAAGGCTGCGGCTGCAAACAGTGCAGCAATCGTTTTTGTAATGATCGACGCCATGGCTTCCCCTCGTTGAGTGAGCCATGATACGGTTGTGCAGAGCTTCCTATGTGTAGCGATCTGATCACGTTGACGAAATAAACAAAAAACCGCCATATTTATGGGATGCAAAGCCCCATACTTGTAACTCTAGTAAAAAACTGAAACTGCACAGGCCGGTGTATCGACCAAGGGTGCGGATGTTTGTTGACTGCTCACCTTAAAAATGAAAGCGTTTATGCATTTTTTCAACCGGATCAACGCGCTGCTCATCGCAGTTTCAGCTTGCAGCCTGCTTTCTGGCTGCGCGATGGCCGTCCATGCCCTTGTGTCGCCTATGCTGGACGCAGGCATTCAGTCTGCCGTCGAAAGAAATGCCACGCCCGAAAGCATGGGCGTGTCCACGGCTCAGTTCCGTGGGCAGGACTGTGCTTCACTCAAAACGCAGGCAGATAGTCTGACGATTGAAAAAACCAAGCCCGAGCACGATGCCGCGGTTGCGAAGGGTTTGGGTTTTTATGTGGACGCCATCAACCAGGTGCGCGCCGAGCAGGGCTGTGACAAGCCAGGTCAGGCGCTGTCGGCTGCTGCTGCGCAAGTGCCCATGTACGGTTTTTGCTGGTACACCACCACGCAAAGCCGCAGACATTTTGTGTCCACCACTTTCCGCTATGCCGACTGGTTTACAGACCTTGGCAAGCGTGAGGAGCAACAGTTCAGCGCCTTGCTAAAGAGCCGTTACGGGCAGTCGCCCGACAACGTTATTTGCCAAGGCGAAGACAGCCAGGCCAAAGCAGAAGCGGCGCGGCAAAAAACCTGGACCATGTACCGGTTTGCCAACGTGAGCAATACAGACGTGCCGTGGACGCCGAACACGCCGGCGCCTCAGCCTTTGGTCGCGACAGCCAGCCCCCAAGCGGGTTCGGGTTTGCCTGCTCTCCCGGTGGCCGTGCGCCCATCAACCGAAAGCCCAGCAGCGCAAGGCGCTTTTCGGGCAAGCTTTGACGCGGTGACGCCAGCCTTTGCCAAGTCGCTTGGGCTTGATTCTCTCGCTGGTGCTTTGGTGGTTGAGGCGCGAAACAGCACTGCTGCAGAAAATGCTGGACCCCGGCCACTCGACGTGGTGACTGAAGTGGGTGGCCAGATCGTTAAAACACCAGCAGACCTGCAAGCCATCGTGGGTCGCATGCGTCCAGGCTACAAGGCACAGGTGCGTGTGTGGCGGCAAAAAACCATGCGTGACGTTGTGATTGAGGTTGCAGCTCCGGCCCGCTGAATGCCCACCATCCGTGAACAAAATTTAAAGAGGAGGGTGCGATGATTCCAAATATACGAAATACCTTGCAAGCCTGCATTTTGTTATGGCTGGGCTTTGGCCAGGCTCAGAGTTATGCACAGGTTGCACCAGATCCGGATACCTTGTTAATTTATCGAGCCATGGATTGCACAAGCCTACTGAAAACAAGGCTCGGACTGGAGGACTGGTTTCGTTCTTTAGCCCCTGTGCCAAGTGGCAGGGCCAACCGAGACGGGCCAGTGCTTGCGAACTGGGAGCAACAAAAGCTTGCTGTTCGCGCCTCCCTGGCTCTGGCCATGCGTGAAAAACAGTGCGATAGCGCGCAACCTGCAGCGCAGGTGAGCCCAAGTCCCCAAGTGTCTAACCCTGCGCAATTGCCAGCCACGGCGTCTGCCGCAGGCTTGTTGCCCCAGATTGGCATCAACGTTGATGCGGTGTCAGCGGGTTTTGCAAAGTCGCTTGGGCTGCCCAAGGCACTGGGTGCTTTGGTGGTTGATGTGCAAACCGCCAGTACCGCTGACAAGGCAGGCCTGCAGGCGCTGGACGTGATTGTGGAGATCACCGGCCAGCAGGTACAGAGCCCCAGCGACTTGCAAGAAAGCCTGAGCCGTATGCGGCCGGGTTTTAAGGCGTCGCTGCGGGTGTGGCGCAACAAGGCCATGCGCGATGTTGTTGTAGAAATTGGCGTGACCCCTGTCAGTGCAGCAGCGCCGCCGAACGCAACTGTGCCTATGCCTGCTTCGGACTCTCAGACCGATACGTTACTGCTAGGCAAAGCCCAGGCGGGCGATTTGACCAGCATATTGCAGCTTGCCCAGATGCTGGAATTGGCACCTGTCAATCGACCGCAGGCAGCTGCTTGGTTCCAAAAGGCGGCCGATGCTGGCAGCCCGCAGGGCATGGGCGGCTTGGGTGCCAGCTATTTCAACGCTGTGGGTCCTGGTCAAAATGAAGTTCTAGCAGAGCAGTGGTGGCGCAAGGGTGCGGCTGCTGGTGACGGCAGAAGCATGAGTGGCCTGAGTTTTTTGTACGCGGATGGAAAAGGTGGCCTGCAAAAAAACCTGTCGCTTGCCCAGGAATGGTTGCTCAAAGCAGTTGCCACTGGCAGTGGGCGTGCTATGGCTCGTTTGTCAACTCTTTACGCCGCTGGCGGTTCTGGTTTCGTGCGAGATGATGTCCAAGCGTTCTCCTGGATGCAAAAAGCAGCAGCGACAGCTGAGCCGTTGAGCATGTCCGCCATTGCGGAGATGTATGAAAACGGGCGTGCTGGTGCGCCGCAAAACGACTTGTTGGCTTTGAGTTGGGCGCAAAAGGCAGCGGCACTGGGCGAGCCCAGAGCCATGAACCGCATTGGTTTTTATCACGCAAACGGGCGGGCTGGGCTGCCGCAGAGCACTGTGTTGGCCCTGACCTGGTATCAAAAGGCGGCGGCGCTGGGTGATGAATTTGGCATGTTGAACCTTGCCAACCATTACCTGGCAGGACAGGTGGTGCCACAAAGCGACGCCTTGGCATTGGCCTGGTATCGCAAGTCAGCAGCCATGGGGAACAAAAGTGCTGCGGCTCAGGTTTCGCAGCTGGAGGCCAGAGGCGTTCGTTAACAAATGGTGTTAATATGTTAATACCTTTTCCGAAAGCCATGCCATGCCATTAGTTTCCGTCAAAATTCCTGAGGACACCCGGCAACGTGTAGCCCACCTGGCTGCAGCGCACCATACAACTGCCCACGCTGTGATGGTGCAGGCCATTGAATCAGCTGTCGCGCGTAGTGAAACCTACGACGCGTTTGTCGATGACGCTTTGCGGGCACGCGAGGCGGTGTACGAATCAGGCAAGGTATACGACGGTGCTGAGTTTGCAGCCTATCTGCGTGCAAAAGTTCGGGGTGACAAAGCCGTCAAACCACGCATGAAATCACTCAAGAGTTATCTGAAGGCCGCCGCATGACCCGTTGGGTGCTGGGTGCAGATGCTGCGCTCGATCTGACGAGATTGACGGAATTTCTCATTGAGCAGCTGCCTGCTGAGGCTGATAAAACTGTCGATATTGTTCTGAATGCGCTGGAAATTCTGGCACGTCACCCCCAAATCGGCCGCCCCATCAAGCTCGGTTTGCGTGAGCTGGTGATTTCACGCGGTGCTTCAGGCTACCTGGCGCTGTATCAGTACGATGAAGCGCAAGACCTGGCCTTGGTGTTGCGTGTCAGGCATCAGCGCGAAAGCGGCTATCCGCAGGTCTGAGGTGCTACCCTAACCGCGCCCGATGCCGCGCAATCTGCGCCCGCACCTGCACTGGCGCTGTGCCGCCCAGCGTGCTGCGCGCATTCATTGAGCCGCGCAGGCTCAGCACGTCGTACACGTCTTTTTCTATTTTGGGGTTGAACTCTTGCAGGACGGCGAGTGGCAGTTCTGACAGATCGACGCCGTGCGACATGGCGGCTTTTACCGCGTGGGCGACTGCTTCATGTGCATCGCGGAAAGGCAAACCTTTTTTAACCATGTAGTCGGCCAGGTCAGTGGCGGTGGCGTAGCCGCGCAAGGCGGCTTGCTCCATCGCCTCGGGTTTGACGGTGATACCGGCCACCATTTCAGCAAAAATACGCAAGGTGTCTTTCAGCGTATCCACGGTGTCAAACAGCGGTTCTTTGTCTTCCTGGTTGTCCTTGTTGTAGGCCAGGGGTTGACCTTTCATCAGCGTGATCAAGCCCATCAAATGACCAACAACGCGGCCTGTTTTACCGCGTGCCAGCTCGGGCACGTCAGGGTTTTTCTTTTGCGGCATGATGGACGAGCCGGTGGTGAAGCGGTCCGGGATATGAATGAAGCCAAAGTTCTGGCTCATCCACAAAATCAGCTCTTCGCTCAGGCGGCTGATGTGGATCATCGCAATGGACGCAGCGGCGGTAAATTCGATGGCAAAGTCGCGGTCACTCACCGCATCAAGCGAGTTTTGGCAAACACAAGGCTGGCCGTTTTCATCGACCATGCCCAGAGTTCTGGCAACACTTTCCCGGTCTAGCGGGTAGCTGGTACCTGCCAAGGCTGCAGAGCCCAGCGGCAGAAAATTGACGCGCTTGTACACATCCGCCATGCGCTGGGCATCACGCGCAAACATTTCCACATAAGCCAGCATGTGGTGACCAAAGCTGACCGGTTGAGCCACTTGCAGGTGGGTAAAGCCAGGCATGATCACGTCGATATTTTTGTCGGCAATATCAACCAATGCTTTTTGCAAAGCTGTTAGCAGGTCTGCAATCAGGTCAATCTCACCACGCAGCCAAAGCCGCACATCAGTTGCCACCTGGTCGTTGCGCGAGCGGCCTGTGTGCAGACGCTTGCCTGCGTCGCCCACCAAAGCCGTCAAGCGCGCTTCGATGTTCAAGTGAACGTCTTCCAGGTCGAGCTTCCACTCAAATGTGCCCGATTCAATTTCCGTTGTGATTTTTGTCATGCCGTCCTGGATGGACGCATGGTCAGCCGCGCTGATGATGCCTTGCGCAGCCAGCATGTCAGCATGCGCCAAGGAGCCCTGAATGTCGGCTTGCCACAAGCGTTTGTCAAAAAATACACTCGACGTGTAGCGCTTGACCAGGTCGCTCATGGGTTCAGAAAACAGCGCCGACCAGGCTTGGGATTTTTTGTCGAATTGGTTCAATTTAAACTTTCAGGTGCGCATTGGCTTGTCTGTACGCTTTGGCAATGCAATACTCTGATTTTATCTGTCCTGTCCACGCCACTGATGAAGACCACTCACTCCGCTTTTGCTGAATCCACATTGCAAGGCAGCTTGATGCCGCTTGACGACGGCTTGGCCGCGACCCAGGCAACGCCAACTCGCCCCAATATGTTTGACGCCTGCCACGTCGGCGTGGTGCTGCGGGCGGTACTGTTTGTTGAAGGTGTGGTGGGCGTAGGCGCCATGTTTGTGGCCAGCCAGCCACTGGACTGGCTGCTGCGTTTTTCACTGTTGACGGGCGGTGTGCTGCCCGCCACGCTGGCCTGGCTGATTGCCGCTTGTGCGTTAAAAACCCGACTGGCCCGGCTCAAGCCAGCAGGCCAATGGCTGGCAGGCATCAGTTTGGGGGCGGTTGCGGGTCTGTACGGCTGCGGTTTGCTGGGTTTTATGGGCATGCTGCAACCTGCGCCCTGGTTTGCCAGCGCCGCAGCCGGCGCGTTGCTGTCAGGCATGTTGCTGGCCGGGCTGTTTTGGCGGGCGCGGGCGCGTACACCTGCGGCGACTGCGGCGCGGCTGGCCGAGCTGCAATCGCGGATTCGCCCGCACTTTTTGTTCAACACGCTCAACAGTGCCATCGCCCTGGTGCGCGCCGAGCCGCTGAAGGCCGAGGCGGTGCTGGAAGATTTGAGCGAGCTGTTTCGTAGCGCGCTGGCGGATCCGGCAGAGTCTGTCACGCTGGGGCAAGAAATCACTTTGGCGCAACGCTACCTAGCGATTGAAGCCATCCGCTTTGGCGAGCGTTTGCAGATCAGCTGGCATCTGGATGACCACGCGATGCAGGCGCGCCTGCCGCCGCTGCTGCTCCAGCCGCTGGTTGAAAACGCCATCAAACACGGTGTCGAGCCCAGTGCCACCGGTGCGCAGGTCAAAATCTCGACTGAGCGGCGCGGCAGCACTGTGGTGGTCAAGGTCAGCAACACCACACCCGCTGGCGTGGGCGAGCGCGGCAACGGGCTGGCGTTGGCCAATGTGCGCGAACGTCTGTTGCTGCTGCACGATGTGCAAGCGCGTTTTCAAACGGTTTACCAAGACGGTATTTTTCAAGTCCGACTGGAGCTGCCTGCATGACATTAAAAGTATTGCTGGTTGATGATGAACTGCTGGCCAGGCAGCGCCTGCGCATGCTGCTGGCAGACTGCACCGCGCCGCGCGCCGAGGTGCTGGCCGAGGCCGCCAACGGCCCGCAGGCGATCGCGGCGCTGAAGCAGGGCGCTTTTGACTTGGTGCTGCTGGATGTGCGCATGCCCGGCATGGACGGCGTGCAACTGGCGCAGGCCATCAGCGCCCTGGCCGAGCCGCCTGCGATTGTGTTTGTGACGGCGCACGCAGAGCATGCCGTGCAGGCCTTCGACGTGGCGGCTGTCGACTACCTGACCAAACCGGTGCGGCTGGAGCGCCTGCAGCAGGCGCTACAAAAAGTAGAGCGTCTTGTGCAATCAAAACAAGCACATGCAGCCGATATACCAGGTGATACGCTGATCATTCAGGATCGGGGCCGGACGGAGCGCGTGCCATTGTCAGAGGTGCTGTACCTGAAGGCCGAGCTGAAATACATCACCGTGCGCACCGCTAGCCGCAGCTACATTCTGGATGGCGCGCTGAACGAGCTGGAAGAAAAATACGCTGCACAGTTCATGCGTATCCACCGCAACGCGCTGATTGCCCGGCGGGCGGTGCGGGCGCTTGAAAAGCACTACGACGCTGAAGAGGGCGAAGGCTGGGCGGTGCGGCTCAATGGCATCCCCGAATTGCTGGCGGTGTCCAGACGGCAACTGAGCGCCGTGCGTGAGGCGATAGCCAGCTAGTCAGTGATTTTGTCCTACATGTTTTGAGCGGTTGGGATGCTCAAATGTCGGGTGTCTGTGTTGCAGACGGCTGACTGACAGCATGCATAACAACAACCCATTGAATTGTCCCAACAGGATTCGCATGACCATTGAGCCCGCTGCCGACCCAGCTGTAGACACAGTTCAGCCTTCCACTAAGCCAGAAATTCATGCAACTGCAAGTTTGTCTGCCGCCCATTTGCAAATCCCCATCAGCATTCGCAGCCTGTCGCTGGCCGTCATCGCTGTACTCGCGGGTCTGTTTGTGCTGCATTGGGCCAGGGCGGTGTTTATCCCTTTCATGTTGGGGCTGGTGTTCAGTTATGCGCTGTCGCCCATCGTCAACTGGATGGAGTCGCTCCGCATACCGCGTGCTGCGGGTGCGGGTATTCTGATTCTGAGTCTGTTGGCGGCCATGGGGACAACAACCTATGCGCTGTCTGACGAGGCGGTGCAACTGGTGGAGTCATTGCCAGCCGCTGCACAAAAATTCAGGCAGACCATCAAAGCCCGGCAGGGCAGCAAAGGTAGCACGCTGGACACGGTGCAAAAAGCCGCCACACAGATCGAGCAAGCCGCTCAGGAGTCCAGCATCCCCGCCACCAGCCGGGGCGTGATGCGGGTTGTGGTTGAGCCCGCCCGCTTCAACATCAAAGACTATTTGTGGACCGGCACGATTGGCCTGGCCACTTTGACGGGGCAGATCACCGTGGTGGTTTTTTTGACTTATTTTTTAATGGTGTCGGGCAACACCTTCAGGCGCAAGCTGATCAAGCTGGCCGGACCGTCGCTGAGCAGCAAAAAAATCACCTTGCAAGCACTGGACGAAATCACCGGGCAAATTCAGCGCTATTTGCAGGTGCAACTGGCCACCAGCGCACTGGTTGGCGTGCTGACGGGCCTGGCGCTTTGGGCCATTGGGCTTGAGAATGCGGCCGTTTGGGGCATTGCCGCTGCAGTGCTGAACATGGTGCCCTATGTCGGTTCACTGGTCACGGCGATTGCGTCTGGCGGGGTGGCGTTTTTGCAGTTTGGCACCAGCAACATGGCGTTGCTGGTGGCTGGTGCGTCACTCCTGATTCATACCATCGTTGGCAACCTCATCACCCCGTGGCTGACCAGCCGCGCCAGCCGCATGAACCCTGTGGCGGTGTTTGTCGGTTTGCTGGCCTGGGGCTGGTTGTGGGGGGTGTGGGGTTTGCTGCTGGGCTTGCCGATTTTGATGATTGTCAAAGCGGTGTGTGACCGGGTGGATGACCTGAAGCCGATTGGCGAATTTTTGGGTGCTTGACGTATGGCCGGCCTTCGGTCTTTCATCCAGGTCATGAGTATTTTTCATTCAGACAACATGGGTATTGGTTAACATGGCGGGCTGTTTTTTAGAACCCGGAAAGTAAAAATATGCTCGCGCTGCTGTCTGACCCGCAAATCTGGATTGCCTTTGCCACTTTGACCCTGTTAGAGCTGGTTTTGGGCATTGACAACATCATCTTCATCTCGATTCTGGTCGACAAGTTGCCCAAGGCGCAGCAGGAGCTGGCCCGCAAAATCGGCCTGTTCATGGCCATGTTCATGCGCATTGGCCTGCTGTTTATCCTGTCCTGGATTGTTGGCTTGACCGAGCCGTTTTTCACTGTGTTTGGCAAGCCCATTTCAGGCCGCGACCTGATTCTGATACTGGGTGGCCTGTTTTTAATCTGGAAGAGTACCGGAGAGATTCACCAGTCGCTTGAAGGGCAGGAGGCGCACACGTCCAGCGCCGTCAAGGCCACATTTGCTGCGGTGATTTTGCAAATCATGATTGTCGACATGGTGTTCTCGCTCGACTCCATCATCACCGCTGTGGGTATGGTCGATGAGCTGGCCGTGATGGTGGCTGCCGTCGTCGTGTCCGTCGGTTTGATGATGCTGTTCGCGTCCGCTATTGGCCGCTTTGTCTCTGATCACCCGACCATCAAAATGTTGGCGCTGGCCTTTTTGGTGGTGGTGGGTGTGGTGCTGGTGGCAGAAGGCTTTGGCACCAAAGTACCTAAAGGCTATGTGTACTTTGCCATGGCGTTTTCACTGGGTGTGGAGCTGCTCAACATCTGGATGCGCAAGCGGTCAGCCAAGCCGGTGCATCTGCATGATGCTTACCGCGCGCCTGAGTCTGACAAGTGAGCTGTGAATGCTGATGAATCGGCACTAAATCGTTAACGCGACCTGGTGTCGTTTCAAGAAAAGTTCATTGTGTTTTCCCTAGGCACTTTTGTGTTTTAGCGGTCTAAGATTTGCCAGCGCCATCTAGCGCTGGATGACTCAAAAACGAGAGATACAACATGCAACACCATCTCTGGACAACCTTTGCCCGACCTGCTTTGGTCGTGTCAATGTCTGCGCTGCTGGCAGCCTGCGCCAATATGCCGGGCGAAAGCGCCAGCTCGGCTCTGCAGCGCGCCAACGTCGCCATGGGCGGCGCAGCCCTTAAAAGCATTTCGTTTGCAGGCAGCGGCACAGGCGCTACCTTTGGCCAAGCCTATCTGGCTGGCCAGGCCTGGCCCAAAATCACTTATTCAAGCTTTTCGCGGGTCGCCGACTATGAAAACGCCGCTTTCAGGGAAGACGCCGCCCGCACCCGCGCTGAGCCCAACGGCGGCGGCGCTGTGCCTTTGATGGGCATGGGCGAGCAGCGCACCACAGGCCTGATGCGCGGTGCAAATGCCTGGAACATGATCGGCCCCGCGCCCGTGGCATCACCTGTCGCCTACGACATGCGCGTGCATGACCTGTGGACCACGCCGCACGGCGTGATCAAGGCGGCTATGGCCAACAATGCCACCTCAGCCACGCGCACGGTGGATGGCAAAACGCTCACCGCTGTGTCTTTTGCTGTGCCTGGCCGTTACCGCGCCACGGCATTGATCAACGCCGCTGGCCTGGTCGAGCAGATTGAGTCCACCCAGCCGCACCCGGTGACGGGTGACACGGCATCCGTCATCCGCTTTTCAGACTACAAGGACAACGGCGGCGTGAAGTTCCCGATGCGCATTCAGCAAAGCATGGGCGGCCACCCGGTGCTGGACTTGACGGTCAACGACGTCAAACCCAATGTTGCCGCTGGCATTGAAGTACCTGCGCTCGTGACCGCCTTTGCTGAAAATGTGGTGGCTACCAAAGTCACGGATGGCGTCTGGCACATGGCGGGCGGCTCGCACAACAGCGTCGCGATTGAAATGAAAGACCACATGATGGTGGTTGAAAGCCCGCTGTATGACGGGCGCGCCGTGCCCATGCTGGCTGCGGTTAAAAAACTCAGCCCCGGCAAGCCGATTCGCTTTGTTGTCAATTCGCACCACCACTTTGACCATTCAGGCGGCCTGCGCAGCGCAGTGGCTGAAGGTGCAACGCTGGTCACCAGTGAGCTGGCCCGGCCGTTTTTTGAAACCACGATGGCCAACCCCAACAGCATCAAGCCCGATGCGATGCAAACATCTGGCAAGAAGGCTGCGATCACAGGTGTGAGCGGCAAACGCAGCTTTACCGACGGCACGCGCGTTGTTGATGTTTATTACATTGAAGGCAGTGTGCATGCCAATGGCTTTTTAATGGCCCATATGCCCAAAGAAAAACTGCTGATTGAAGCCGACGCCTACACCCCAGGTGCTGCCAACGCGCCAGCACCTGCCGTGCCCAACGCCCTGCACGTGAACCTGGTGCAAAACATCGAGCGCCTGAAACTCGGCATCGACCAGATTTTGCCGCTGCATGGCCGCGTGGTGCCGCTGAGCGAGCTGTACTCCGCGATTGGCAAGAAACTGTGAGTTTGAGGGCTGAAAAACGGCTAAAACAGCCGTTTTTCAGCATGTTTTAGGGCTGTAACCCAATGAATACGGGCGCAAGCAGCTACTAAATTAATAGCGTATCAGAGGTATTTTGGCAGCAAAGTGGCGATGTTTTGCAGGTAAGAAAACTCTTCATCGTCAATCGCCCGCTCTACAAAGTCGTAGTGGCAAAGAGTGCCAAAGAGCGTGCCTGACTTGACCAGTGGCAGCCCCACATAGCTGGCCACAACACCCTGATAGGCGTGGCCGTCGAGACGTTTGTCATTGGCCGTGTTGTTGGTGACAAACTGGCTGTCGCGCATGGCGAACTGGCAAAAACTGTCGGCCAGCGGCACCACAGGAAGCGATGAAGCTTTGAGGTCATCCAATTTATCGACAACTTCAACCAATTGCATCAAGCCGTTGTCCAGCCTGTAGACAGCAGTGACACGGTAGGCAACCCGCTGGTTTAAATACACCAAAGCCAGTCGCAGACCTTGTGTGTTCAGAATGTCTTCTAGTTTATGGTGATCGTATGGAGTCATGACAGCATCCTAGACGGGCTGATGTGTGTAATTTCACACGAGCGGTAAAAGTGTACAAACAAATTCTGTGTTTGACTACATCAAGCAATAACAGTCTGCCAAGCATTTGGTTACAAGATTGGTTGGAAGGCTAGAACAAACAGACTGTGCAGTAAGAAAGCTTATGCATACTCGCATTCATGAACAAATCATCTTCCGCAAAAGAAAAGCTCCGATCTGTGCTGATAGCGGAAAAAAGTGATTCTCTCCAGCGCCTGCAGCGCTACAAGGCACTGACACAAAAAATTGCCGATTACCAGGTGGGTGTCGGCCAAGCGCCGACCGAAGAAGAGTTCAGCCAATGGCTGGCTGACGTCAAGCACGCGGTTGATTTAAAGACCTTGATGGCTGGCGTTTAAGTCATGCTGCGGATATTACAGCTGACTTTATTGAGCTGGCTTTGTTTTGGCGTGACGCACCATGCAGCTGCTGCCTGGTTCACAATTATTGGCGATTCAAAGCTGCCTGATGTGGATATTGTGGAAGTTGACACGCAAAACATGAATCTGTCGGGCAGTGAGAAAACACTGCACATCAGAGTTAACCGTTCTAATCTGCGCACCAGCTGGGACGGCGTCAGTTATCGCTCTTACACCGCAATGGTATTGGTCAATTGCAGTGCAAAAACAGCGCGTTACCAATCGCTTGTTTTTTACATGCAGCCCATTTGGTCAGACGCATCGCACAAGACATCGGTGTATTCCGACTCTGTTGTCCGTCCCATGTTGTTCAGAAGTATGGAGCCCAATCCCACTGAGCGCATCATCAGGGCGGCATGCTCAGTTGCCAGCCCTGCTGCCATCACACCTGGCGCGCAGAAGTAGGTGCTATAAGCTGGCGAACAAAATTGGGCAGTGCCATCGCGGCCTGGTGGGTGTGGCCGTTGTAGTGCTGCAGCAGTTTTAACCCTCTTTTGGCAATGACAGCATCAGCATGTGCTGCGCCCACATCTGCCGGGTCCAGAGTTTGTGAAGCACAAGCCATCATCCACTGCCCGCCTGACAGCGGTATCGTGACCAGGTAAGGGCGCACGATGCTGAATGCCTGGCTTAATTCAGTCAGGACGCTGACCACCCTTTCAGGCTGCGCAAACGGGGACGCAACCTGCAAGCTCAGCAACCCGCCGGGGTTCAACCGGGCTGCGCAATGGCGGTAAAAATCAGCGGTGTACAGCGGTTTTGACGGGCCGCCCGGGTCGGTCAGGTCAAGAACAATCAGGTCGTACCGGGTTTGGCTGCTGCGCATGTATTCCAGGCCATCGGCGACAAAAATTTCCAGTCGTGGGTCGCCCCCTGTCTCGTCCAGTGCGCCGTGGTGGATGGCGCGCAAGTAGGTGCGTGAGACGTCCAGCACCACCGGGTCAATCTCCACCAGCTTGACGCTGGTGATGGTGTTGTGTTTGAGCAGCTCTTCAGCCGAGCCGCCATCGCCACCGCCAATGATGAGTGCAGATTCAGGTTGTGGGTGCGTGCAGGCAGGCACATGTACCAGGTTCTCGTGGTAGAAAAATTCGTCTTTCTCGCTGGCCATAAATGAGCCATCAATGCGCAGCAGGTGGCCAAAGCTGGGGGTGTCATGCACTTCAATCAGCTGGTAGCTGCTCTGGCGTTGGCAAAGTAGCTGGCTGGACAAGATTGCATAGCCAAAGCCTTCATCCAGCACTTCGTTTAACCAGGCTTTTGCAGCCTTGTCAGTCATTGCGCAGCCCGCGCGGGGCTTGCAAAAAGCTTTCTTGTGCAGGGTTAAAGTGCGCCTTCAATGCACCGTACAGGTTGAGAGCTTTTTGCGTGTTGTCCTGCATGTAGTTGCACACATACACATCAACGGTGACAAAGCCCTCTTCAGGCCAGGTGTGGATGGCCATGTGTGACTCAGCCAGCAGCACCGTGCCTGTCACGCCTTGCGGCTCAAATTGATGAAACACGTCGCCCACGATATTCAGGCCGGAGTCTATGGCGGCGTTCATGCACAGCATTCGCAGGGTGCTGGCCTGGTTGAGCGACGGTGCAGAAAAGTCGCAGCCATACCACTCGCACAACAGGTGCGTGCCTTGGCCGGCTTTGGACGGCGCAATGTCAAGGGCGGCAGGCCGCTGAAGGGTGCTGATTAAGTTGTTCATCAGACCAGCGCAATCTGTTTGCGTGCGGTTTCACGGATCGGCAATGTGAAGGCTCGCTCATCTGGCAGCAGGGCGTAAGCGCGCACATGGCGGTTGCAGATAAACCAGATTTCGTCGCGGTCGTTGCTCAAGACAAAATAGGCATCGCTGGTTTCAGATGGGTTGTACAAGCCCAGCGCCCGATAGGCTTGAGCCTGTGAAAAACCGCTGTCCAGGGGAAATGGCTTGGGGCCGTTGTCAAGCTCTTCAATGCGAACGTACAGGCCAGGTTCGAGTGATGTCATGGGTGTTGCCGGGTGGGTTTATCCAGCAACTGATGCTAAAGAGCGTTCAGGCGCTGCACGCCCTGCAGTCAGCCCGATTTTGGGTAGGACGAAAGCGTATGCATTGTTTTAGGCTGTTATTTAAAAATGCGGCGGCAAGTCATCCCGCAGGCTGCGCCCGGCCAGCACTGTGCCGCTGTGTACGGGTTGCCGCAGCTCGGCCACCTCGCGCAGCAACAGGTCAATTTGCTGCTGCTGGCGCGCAATGATCTTGTCAAGCTGCTCGAGGAGGTCTTCGGTGTAGGTGGCCTTGATTTCAAGATTGGTCAGGCGCTGGTCGGTGGTGTCGGGGTTTGTCATCTGGGCTGCATTGTAAAAGTGCTATTAATTCAGGAGCTGCTTACGCCCGTATTTGTTGGTCTAAAGCCTGATTTGACGTAAAAAAATGACCCAAAAAACGTTAAAAAACCCGCCAGAGCGGGTTTTTTGATGAAAACAGCCCAACGGACTGGTTGTGCAGATTACTTCTTGGGAGCGCTGGCTGCTGGCTTGGCTGCGTCGGCCTTGGCTTCCGGCTTGGCATCCGATTTAGCGGCTGGCTTGTCTTTGGCTGCTTTGGCGTCAGCCTTGGCTTTTGCGTCAGCTTCCTTCTTGGCTTTGGCAGCATCTGCTTTGGTTTTCTTTTCGTCAGCTTTGGCTTTTGCTTCGGCTTCTTTTTTGGCCTTGGCTTCAGCTTTTGGGTCTTTTTTCTCTTCTTTCGCGGCTGGTGCAGCAGCAGGCGCAGCAGCGGCTACAGGCTTGGCATCGGCTTTGGCAGGTGCGGCAGCGGCAGCGGGTGCAGCAACTGGTTTTGCGTCAGCTTTGGCGGCAGCAGCAGGTGCAGCAGGCTTGTCGTCTTTTTTGGCTGGGGCAGCCGCAGCGCCTTTGTAGCCAGCGCCGCCGACCGTCAGGCCTTCAGCAGAAAACTTGGCGGCATTGCCTTCGCCGATGCCTTTGACACGCTCAATGAAGTCTTCCCAGCTTTTAAAGTTACCTTTTTTGCGTTCGTCAACAATCTTGGCGGAAATCGATGGGCCAATGCCCTTGATGCCGTCCAGCTCTGCGGGGGTGGCTTTGTTAACGTCAACCGCTGCAAAAGCAACAGCAACCGTCATGGCGGCAAAAAATGCCAGCAATTTCTTGAACATGGAAAACTCCTCAAAGTATTGGTTGGAATATCTGACTCGGGGCGATCCTTCAAATCGAAGAATGCCAGTGCCTCTAACGATTTATGCCCGGCGAGGTTGACCGGGAATCACGTAAATTGGCAACAAGATGCGGGTGAAAACCCTAGACTTGTGACTTAAGCCGCGCCATGTAAGCGGCCACACCGGTTTGCACGTCGGCAAAGGAATGGTCGCAACCGGCGGCGCGCAAGGCACTCAGGTCGGCCTGGGTGTAGGTCTGGTATTTGCCGACCAGGGCGGGCGGAAAGGCGATGTAGTCAATCAACCCGCCGCGTGCGGCTTCTTCAATGCTCAAGGCGGCTTGGTTTTGAGTCGTGCGCAGGGCGTTGACGACGCTGATGGCCACGTCGTTGAATGGCTGGGCTTTGCCGGTGCCGAGGTTGAAAATGCCGGACTGCTCGGGATGGTCTAAAAACCACAAATTAACCGCCACCACGTCGTCAATGAACACAAAGTCTCGCATCTGACCGCCCGGGCCGTAGCCGCCATAGTCGCCAAACAGTTTGACTTTGCCGTCCGCATGGAACTGGTTGAACTGGTGAAAGGCAACACTGGCCATGCGGCCCTTGTGTTGCTCACGCGGCCCATAAACATTGAAGTAGCGAAAGCCTGCGACTTGTGTTGTGGCGTTTTCAAACTGCTTGCCAATCTCGCGGCGCAGGCGCTGGTCGAACAGCAGCTTTGAGTAGCCGTACACATTCAGCGGCTTTTCAAATTCAGGGGACTCGCTGAAGGTGCTGGCGCCGCCATAGGTTGCGGCTGATGACGCATACAGCAGTCGCGTGCCCTGGTCCTGGCAGGCATGAAACAACTCGCACGACAGCGTGTAGTTGTTGTCCATCATGTACTTGCCGTCAAGCTCCATGGTGTCGCTGCACGCGCCTTCATGAAAGACGGCTTCTACATCGCCAAAAGCGCCTTCAGCAAACAGGTCGTAAAAATCGTCTGCATCTACATAATCGGCAATTTGCAGGTCGGCCAGATTTTTAAACTTGTCACCCATCGTCAAATCATCAACCGCGATGATGTCGTCAATGCCCCGTGCGTTCAGACCTTTGATGAGGTTGCTGCCGATGAATCCAGCAGCGCCCGTGACGACAATTTTCATGGCTTGTTTTCCTTATTGGATGGCACTGAATAACTCGGCATAACTGACCGTTGCCGTGCCAAATTTACCGACCACAATGCCGCCGGCCTGGTTGGCAATCTGCACGGCATCACGGAGCTTGACTCCCGCTGCGGCCAGAGCGGCCAGTGTGGCGATGACGGTGTCGCCCGCGCCGGTCACGTCAAACACCTCGCGCGCAACAGCGGGTACATGCAACTGGCCTTGCTCGTCAAACAGGGTCATGCCAGCTTCACTGCGGGTCAGCAGCAGCGCTTGCAGGTTGAGTGATGTGCGCAGGTTGTGCGCTTTGGTTTGAAGTTCTGCCTCTGTTGCCCAAGTGCCAATGACTTGCTCCAGCTCGGCGCGATTCGGGGTGATGATGCTCGCGTTTTTGTAGCGGGTGTAGTCTGAGCCTTTCGGGTCAATCAGCACCACCTTGCCGGCAGCTTTGGCATGGTCAATCATCAGGGTGATGTGCGCCAGCCCGCCCTTGCCGTAGTCTGAAAACAAAACAGCATCGTGCTGTGGCAAAAGCTTTTCAAAGGTACTCGTCTGGGATGCCAGCACTTCGTTGTCAGGTGTGTTTTCAAAGTCAAGCCGAATCAGTTGTTGCTGGCGGCCAATCACGCGCAACTTGACGGTGGTCTTCAGGCGGGCGTCCCGACCAAAATGGGGGGTGATTCCTGAACTGGCGACCAATGCTTCAAGCTGGTGGCTGGCTTCATCGTCGCCCACCACGGTCAGCAATGAGGCTTTAGCACCCAGCGCCACGATGTTGCTGGCGACATTGGCTGCACCACCCACGCGCTCTTCGGTACGGGTGACACGCACCACCGGCACTGGCGCCTCAGGTGAGATGCGGTCGACTGCCCCGTACCAGTAGCGGTCCAGCATGGCATCGCCGACGACCAGTACGCGAGCTTTGGCGAGTTTTTCTTTGGTGATCTGCACAGAGGTGTTCGTCATAGTTCTTCTATTCTGCGAGCTGGGTAGCTGTCCCAGGCCTGGCAGCCGGGGCAGTGCCAGAAGTGCTGGGTCGCTTCAAAACCGCAAGCGGCGCAGCGGTAGCGCATCAGCGGTTTGGTGGCCTGATCCAGCGCGCGCTGCACCAACTGGTGGTTGTGTTCTTCAATGGTATTGGTCGGTTTCTCGCCTGCCACCCAACGGGCAGCGGCCACCAGTGATGCTTCGGTCTCGAGGTGCTTGATGTAGCCTTGACGGCTGACAGCGGGGTCATTTTCAAGCCGGGCAATCGCGTCCATCACATCAACCGATGGCGTGTGCTGGTAGTGGGACTTGAGCAGCGTCGTCACAGGCGCGTTCAAACCATCATTCTGCGCAAGGGTAACCAGCAAACCTGCAGCCAGTGGCATGGCTTGCGGCGCAATTTTCCCCAAATTTTTGAGCGTGTCAAAAGCGGCTTGCGGCTCGCCGCTTTGCAGGCGGAGCTTGGCCAGGTCTATCAACGGCCTGGCGGATGCGGGGGCAGTGCTGCAGGCGAGTTCAAGAAGGCCTAAAGCTTGTGCGGTGTCGCCCGTGGCCACCAGAGCGCCTGCTTGCTCGCACAAGTAGTGCGCCTGCCGCCCGCTAAAGCTCGCGTGCCCGGCACTGTTGAGCTTGCTGGCAATATCAGCACTGTGTTGCCAGTCTCGTGAGCGCTCGTAAATGGACAGCAATGCGAGGCGGGCTTCTTCTTCATAGCTGGTGCTTTCGAGTTTGCGCAATGCGGTTTCAGCACGATCCAGCAGACCGGCCTTGAGGTAGTCCAGAGCCAGCGCGTGTTGCGCGCGATCGCGGTCGGGTTGCGGCAAGTCACCGCGTTGCAGCAGATGCTCGTGGACGCGCACAGCGCGTTCGTATTCGCCGCGCCGCCTGAAAAGATTACCGAGTGCGAAATGCAGCTCTGACGTGTCCGGGTCGTTTTGTACCGCTTCAATAAAAGCATCAATGGCCTGGTCTTGCTGCTCATTCAGCAGAAAATTCAGGCCCCGAAAGTAGGCTTTGGGGGCTTGCCGATTTTCAATCCGCAATTGGCGCAAGTCTGCACGCGAGGCCAGCCAGCCCAGCGTAAACGCAATCGGCAGGCCGAGCAAAATCCAGGTGAAGTCAAAGTCCATGTCGCGGGATTTCTGGGTTACCAGGCATTGTGCTGCCCGTCCTTGCGCCGCCTGGCACCGGCAGCAGAGTCGAGTCGGTGTCAGACATGGGTCTGTCTTTGCGTTTTTTCCACCAGCGCGGCATCATCAGCAAAACCCCAAGTGCCAAACCAGTACCAAAAACTGTCAGAACGACCAGCACCAAAGGTGCTTTCCAGAATGTTCCGAAAAAGAAGTTAACAGCAACAGCTTGCTGGTTATTCAACGCAAAAGCGAAAAGCGTAAAAAAAATGGCTGCTTTGAGCAGCCATGACAGGTATTTCACTTGCAAACAGCCTTATGGAGTCAGTCGCTCAATTGTAGTCAGCCGTGCAGGGAACAAGCTTCAACGCTGGGGTGTCGTTGCCTGAGCTGTCAGCAAGGCCTCTGTTCGTGCATCGACAGCTTCGCGCAACGCCTTGCCAGGCTTGAAGTGCGGCACACGCTTTTCAGGAATCGCCACGCTCTCGCCCGAACGCGGGTTGCGCCCCATGCGTGGAGGGCGACGATTGACAGAAAAGCTGCCAAAGCCCCGAATTTCGATCCTGTGTCCGCGCACCAGCGCGTCGCTGACAGCATCAAGAATGGTCTTGACGGCATATTCAGCATCACGGTGCGTGAGCTGGCCAAACCGGTTGGCCAGTTCTTCGACGAGGTCGCTTCGGGTCATATTAAAAAGTTTGTCATCCTGGACTTGATCCGGGATCCATGCCTTGTGATTTTGAGTTCAGTGCAGATTCATGGATTGCGGGCCAAGCCCGCAATGACGGCTTTCTTTTATTTGCTTTCGTTATCCATCTTGGCGCGGAGCAATGCGCCCAAGTTGGTCAAGCCAGAGCTTTCTTTCGCAGATTGCTGGCTCAAAGTAGCCATGGCTTCTTGCTGGTCAGCGTTGTCCTTGGCTTTGACTGACAGCTGGATGTTGCGGGTCTTGCGATCCACATTCACCACAACCGCAGAGACTTCGTCGCCTTCTTTCAGCACATTGCGCGCGTCTTCAACGCGGTCACGGCTGATTTCACTGGCACGCAGGTAGCCAATGATGTCTTCACCGAGGTCAATCTCAGCACCTTTGGCATCTACGGTCTTGACCTTGCCCGTCACAATCGCGCCTTTGTCGTTGATCGACACAAACGTGGTGAACGGGTCAGAGTCCAGCTGCTTGATACCGAGGGAAATACGCTCGCGGTCCACATCAACGGCCAGCACAATCGCTTCGACTTCCTGGCCCTTTTTGTAGTTGCGCACAGCGGTCTCGCCTGGCTCGTTCCATGACAGGTCAGACAAATGCACCAAGCCGTCAATACCAGCAGCCAAGCCGACAAAAACGCCGAAGTCGGTGATGGATTTGATCGGACCCTTGACGCGGTCGCCGCGCTTGGTGTCAACTGCAAACTCTTGCCATGGGTTGGCCTTGCACTGCTTCATGCCCAGGCTGATGCGGCGCTTGTCTTCGTCAATTTCCAGAACCATGACTTCAACTTCATCACCCAACGCGACGAGCTTGTTCGGGGCCACGTTTTTGTTGGTCCAGTCCATCTCGCTCACGTGCACGAGGCCCTCAATGCCTGGCTCGAGTTCAACAAATGCGCCGTAATCAGCGATGTTGGTGATTTTGCCGAACAGGCGTGTGCTTTGCGGGTAGCGGCGGTTCACGCCCATCCATGGGTCGTCGCCCATTTGTTTGAGGCCCAAGGACACGCGGTTTTTCTCGGTGTCGAACTTGAGAATCTTGGCCACGATTTCCTGGCCAGCTGTCACCACTTCGCTTGGGTGACGCACGCGGCGCCATGCCATGTCGGTGATGTGCAGCAGGCCGTCAATGCCGCCCAGGTCAACGAAGGCACCGTATTCGGTGATGTTCTTGACCACGCCCTTGACAGAAGAACCTTCCTTGAGAGTTTCCATCAGCTTGGCGCGCTCTTCGCCCATCGACGCTTCGACCACAGCGCGGCGTGACAGCACGACGTTGTTGCGCTTGCGGTCCAGCTTGATGACCTTGAATTCCATGGTCTTGTTCTCGTACGGAGACAAGTCTTTGATGGGGCGGGTGTCGATCAGTGAACCAGGCAAGAAAGCGCGGATACCGTTGACCAAAACCGTCAGGCCGCCTTTGACTTTGCCGCTGGTCTGGCCAGTGACAAACTCGCCGGACTCTAACGCTTTTTCCAGGCTCATCCATGAGGCCAGGCGCTTGGCTTTGTCACGCGACAGCAGGGTGTCGCCGTAGCCGTTTTCAACGGAGTCGATGGCTACCGACACAAAGTCGCCGACTTGAACTTCAAGCTCGCCTTGGTCGTTTTTGAATTCTTCGAGCGGCACATAGGCCTCGGACTTCAGTCCGGCGTTGACGACGACGTGGTTGTGGTCGATGCGAACGACTTCAGCGGTGATGACTTCACCGGTGCGCATTTCAGAGCGCTTGAGCGATTCGTTAAATAGGTCGGCAAAAGATTCAGACATTGATTTTCCTTGTCCACAACGCAGGGTTCAGTCAGCACAATTGCTGAAAGGTTTTTAAGTCTGCTTGGGGCGTGTTGTGCTGCCAGTTTGGCTGCGGGTTAAGTTAAAGATCCGTTTGATCAATGCGCGATGAGGCGCATCCACCGAAGTGCTGGAATCAAAAGGGCCGGGTGCTTTGCCACCAGTCAAGCACCTGAGTCACCGATTCTTCAATCGATAAATCAGAGTTGTCCAGCAGCTTGGCGTGTTCAGCAGGTTTTAAAGGTGCTACAAGTCGTGATGTATCACGCGCATCGCGAGCCTCTAAATCTTGTTGAATGACTTGTATTGTAGCCGGATTTCCCTTTGAAATCAACTGCTTATGACGCCGCTCAGCTCTGTGGCGGGCGCTGGCGGTCAGGTAAATTTTCAGGGGGGCATCCGGGAAAATCACGCTGCCCATGTCGCGCCCATCGGCCACCAAGCCGGGCAGCTTACGAAAACTGTGCTGAAGTGCCACCAAAGCGGTGCGAACTTCGGGGTGAACCGATACTTTAGAGGCGGCCATGCCGGCTTCTTCGGTACGAATGGCGTCCGAGACGTTGTCACCTGCCAAAAATACCTGGTCTCCCGAAAACCTCACCGGTAGTGACTGGGCGATTTGCGCTACAGCAGCCGCATCGTCCAGCGAAATACCCGCTTGACTGGCGGCAAAAGCTGTCAGACGGTACAAAGCGCCTGAATCCAGGTAGTGGTAGCCCAATCGCTGTGCCACTTTAGCGGCGAGTGTGCCTTTGCCCGAAGCGGTGGGGCCGTCGATGCAGATGACAGGAATGTCGCTGGCGTTGGCTTCAGCCATGGCAAACAGGTCTTCAAAGTAGTCGGGGTAGGTTTTGGCAACGCATTTCGGGTCAAGAATGCGGATGGGATGCTGCGCCGGGTTAAACGCTGCGAGAGAAAAACACATCGCCATGCGGTGATCGTCATAAGTGTGAATGGCTGCGCTCTTCCAGTCGGCCAACGTAGCGGGCGGCGTGATTTTGATGAAATCAGGGCCTTCTTCAACCGTTGCACCTAGCTTGCGCAGCTCGCACGCCATGGCGGTCAGGCGATCGGTTTCCTTGACTCGCCAACTGGCGATGTTGCGCAGTGTGGTCGTGCCCTCGGCGTAGAGTGCCATCACAGCCAATGTCATCGCCGCGTCGGGGATGTGGTTGCAGTCCAGGTCAATCGCGCGTAATGGCCAGCCAACACCTGCCTCGCCGCGTGAGATGCGCAGCGTGTTGGGCGTGCTGTCAATCCGCGCGCCCATCATGCGGGCCGCATCGACAAAACGGATATCACCTTGTATGGAATCAGCCGCGACGCCTGAAATTTCAATGCTTTTCGACCCTGTCGCGCCCGCAGATATTGCACCAAGCGCTATAAAATAACTAGCAGACGACGCATCGCCTTCAACATGAATATCGCCAGGAGACTGGTAGCGACTGCCTGCCGCAATGGTGAAGCGCTGCCAGCCCTCACGCCTGATGTGTATGCCAAATTTAGCCAGCAGATTGAGCGTGATTTCGATGTAGGGCCGCGATATCAACTCACCCACCACTTCAATGCATATGTCCTGGTCAGCCATCAGCGGCAGCGCCATTAGCAGGGCGGTCAAAAATTGGCTGGACACATCACCACGAACGCGAATCGGCTCGTCCAATTTGAGGCGGTTTGATTCGCGGGCACGCAATCTCAAGGGGGGAAAGCCATCATTGCCAAGGTAGTCAATCTCACAGCCCAATTGCCGCAAGGCATCGACCAGATCGCCAATCGGCCGCTCATGCATGCGCGCCACCCCCGACAGCTCAAACTCGCCACCCAGCATGGCCAGTGCGGCGGTCAAAGGCCGCATGGCTGTGCCAGCGTTGCCCATGAACAGCCGAGCATTTTTATGGATCAGTTGCCCACCCAGACCATCAATACTGATGGTGTTGCCACTTTGCGTAACTGAGCAGCCCAATGTCTTGAGGGCTCTCAGCATCACCGCGGTGTCGTCTGATGCCAGAACATCATGAACCGTGGTGATGCCCTGACTCAAAGCGGCCAGCAACAAAACACGGTTGGAAATGCTTTTGGAACCTGGCAAGCGAACCTGGCCACCTGCCCGAGCCAGTGGCGGGATGTCCAAGGACTCAATATCGAACATGACGACTCGTTATTTGTGCGGTTTTTGTGAGCTGATGCGCCAGTTGGCTCGGGTGAGGCTGGCCTTTTCAAGCTGCCGTTCCAGCGCCTCGCCATCGCTGGCTGCAATCAGCTTTTCAAGTGATTGCAAGGTTTGCTGAAATATTTTTGATTGCGCCAAAAGCTCTTCCCGATTGGCGATCAGAATGTCGCGCCACATTTTTGAATCACTGGCAGCAATGCGTGAAAAATCCCTGAATCCAGGGCCTGCCAATGACAAATACTCCGCGCCTTGAGCTTGAGACGAAATGCTGTTCATGAGGGTAAAAGCAATCAGGTGTGGCAGGTGGCTGACAGCCGCATAAGCCGCATCATGCGCCTGCGGAGACATCTGCACAACGTGGCAACCCAAGGCTGTCCACAAACTGGTCGCCTTGTTCAACTGCGCGGTGTAGGTGCGCTCAATCGGCGTCAGGATCACCTGCTTGCCGGTGTACAAATTGCCATCTGCATGTTCAACGCCAGAGAGTTCTTTACCAGTGATGGGGTGTGCCGGCACAAAACAGCCCACATCGTCACGCAAGACGCGGCGGGCAGCATCGACCACATCGCGTTTGGTGGAGCCAACATCCATCACCAGCGTGTTGGGTGTGATCAGGTGGCGGATGGCTTTGAAAGTGGCTTCGGTGGCTGAAACCGGGACGGCAAGCAGCACAATGTCTGCCCCTGAGACAGCTAGCAGGGCTGAAGGTGCTTCAACATCAATCACGCCCATCTGACGCGCACGTTCAGTTGTTGAAGGCGACTTGCTGTAACCCACGACACGCTTGACGAGGCCAGCGCGTTTGAGCGCCAGTGCAAACGAGCCACCCATCAGGCCGCAGCCAATCAAACCCAATTGTTCAAACATCTGATGTTGCCTGTTTTTTATTATTCATTGACGGGGTAAGTACCCAACACTTTGTAAAACGCGCACAACTGCTGCAATTCAAGCAAAGCCTGCTTTACATGAGGCTGCGAAGGATGGCCTTGCAAGTCGATATAAAAATAATATTCCCACTGTCCTGAGCGTGCGGGGCGTGACTCAAAACGGGTCATCGAGACGCCGTGATTTTTCAAGGGCATCAGCAGATCATGCACAGCGCCGGGCCGGTTAGAAACCGATACGATCAAGCTGGTGCAGTCTTTGTCAGATACAGGCGGTGAGGGAAGTGTTTGCGGCAGGCAGACGACGGCGAACCTGGTACGGTTAAATGCATCATCCTGTATGCCGTGCGCCGTCGTGTGCAGGCCATACTGGGCTGCCGCGCGATCACTGGCAATGCCCGCCCAAGCCGGGTTGGCGGACGCAAGACGCGCGCCTTCTGCATTGCTGGAAGCAGCTTGCCGCACCGCATGGGGCAGGTGCAGAGTCAGCCAGGCCTGGCATTGCGCTAAGGCTTGCGGGTGAGCGTAAACCGTCTCAATGCCCTCCATGCTGTCTGTCAGTCGCAGCAGGTTGTGGCGCACCATCAAACTGGTTTCGCCCACGATGTGCAGTGGAGAATTCAAAAACAGGTCAAGCGACCGAGACACCACGCCCTCGGTGGAGTTTTCGACAGGTACAACACCGTAGTGGGCTGTGCTAGACGCGGTGGCACGAAACACTTCATCGATGCTGGGGCAGGGAACAGATTCAATGCTGCTGCCAAAAAATTGCAATGCTGCCTGTTCGCTAAAAGTACCTGCGGGCCCCAAATAGGCCACCCGAACGGGCGACTCAAGCGCCAGGCAGGCGGACATGATTTCACGCCACACAAAAGCAATATGCTCGCTTTTCAACGGTCCCTGGTTGGCTTGTTGAATCTGCTCAATGACTTTGGCAACCCGGTCTGGCCTGAAAAAAGGCGTGCCTTCGCGTTTTTTGACTTCGCCAACTTGCTCTGCCACTTTGGCGCGGCTGTTGAGCAGCGTCAGCAGTTGCTGGTCTATGGCATCAATTTGCTCGCGCAAATCAGCGAGATTCAGGCTCATTTCTTGGCTGCTGGCTTGCTTTTGTCGGAGGCCGCAGCCGCAGGCGCTTTGGGCGCTGTACCGACAATTTTGGCTGCTGCATCGTCAAACTGTTTGGCGCGTGCGTTGACGTCAGCGCGAGTTTCCATGATCAGCTGGTTGACAAAAACATTGCCCAATTCAGGCGCAGCAGCCTGGTATTTTTTAACGGCTGGAGACTCAAAAAAAGCCACCAACTGCTTGAGTTCATCCAGCGAAAAGCGCGACATGTAAACCGGTATCAGGCTGTCAGCGCTCGCTTTGTTAACTTTATTGCTGATGATTTTTGACACATCATCGTAGTATTTTTTCAATTCGCCATTCAGGCTTTGAGCCGTCTGATCAATCTTGTCCTTGGGCACATCGTTGCGGAGTTTGACGCCCCAGCTTTGAACAACATCCTGTGAAGCTGAGTCAGCCAACTGGTTGACAAGCCTTTCAAGCTCTGGACCTTGCTGCAAGGCCACAGCCTTGGTGGCCCATTCGAGCTTGGGGTCTGGCGCTTGTGCCTGCGCTGTGACTGACAGTGCCATGGCCGTCAGTGCGAGAGCCGTGAGTAATTTTTTCATTCGTTGGTATCCGGGTTGGGTGAGGTTGAGTCTGTTGACGGGTCACCGTTAGATGGGTCGCTTGCAGTTTCGTTCAAGGCCGCATCGTTTTCTACAATTCGTTGCAGGCCACTCAGTTGCGAGCCTTCATCCAGGCCAATCAGTGTGACGCCCTGGGTAGCCCTGCCCATTTCGCGAATTTCGCTCACGCGGGTGCGAACCAGCACGCCTTTGTCTGTGATCAGCATGATTTCGTCATCAGCATGCACCAGTGTGGCGGCAACGACCTTGCCGTTGCGCTCACTTTGCTGAATGGCAATCATGCCTTTGGTGCCGCGCCCGTGGCGAGTGTACTCAGTGATTGATGTGCGTTTGCCGTATCCGTACTGTGTGGCTGTCAATACGCTTTGTTGCTCATCTTCAGCCACCAGCATGGCAATCACGCTTTGACCTACGTCCAGTGCCATGCCGCGCACACCACGCGCATTGCGGCCGAGTGGGCGAACATCTTCTTCGTCAAAACGAACAGCTTTACCGCCGTCACTGAACAGCATCACGTCGTGTTTGCCGTCGGTCAAGGCTGCACCAATCAGGTAGTCGCCATCATCCAGATTGACAGCGATGATGCCGCCCTTGCGAGGATTGTTGAATTCATCCAGCGCTGTTTTTTTGACCGTACCCATCGATGTGGCCATGAACACATACTGGTCGGCAGGGAATACGCGCTTGTCGCCCGTGAGCGCCAGCACCACATTGATTTTTTCGCCTTCTTGCAGCGGAAACATATTAACGATAGGCCTGCCGCGTGATCCGCGTGAGCCTGCGGGCACTTCCCAGACCTTGAGCCAATACAGCCGACCACGGTTGGAAAAACACAAAATGTAGTCGTGGGTGTTGGCAATAAAGAGCTGGTCAACCCAGTCGTCTTCTTTGGTGGCGGTAGCCTGCTTGCCGCGCCCACCACGTTTTTGTGAGCGGTATTCAGACAGCGGCTGGCTCTTGATGTAACCCGTATGCGACAGCGTCACCACCATGTCGGTCGGCGTGATCAGGTCTTCAGTGCTCAAGTCAAATGATGAGTGCTCAATCTGGCTGCGGCGCGCGCCCAGCTTTGTTTGACCAAACTCCTGTTTGATAGTGGCCAGCTCTTCACCGATGATGACGGACACGCGGCCAGGCTTGGCCAAAATGTCCAGCAAATCATCAATCTCGGCCATGACTTCTTTGTACTCGGCCACAATTTTGTCTTGCTCCAAGCCCGTCAGGCGCTGCAAACGCATTTGCAAAATCTCTTGCGCTTGCGTTTCAGACAGGCGGTACAGGCCGTCGCTGCCCATGCCATAAAGCTTCTCCAGGCCGTCCGGGCGGTAATCGTCAGCATTGACAATGCCGCCGTCAGCGCGGGTGCGGGTCAGCATTTCGCGCACCAGAGAGCTGTCCCATGACCTGACCATCAACTCAGCCTTGGCAACAGGCGGGGTAGGCGCATTGCGAATGATGGCGATGAAGTCATCGATATTGGCCAGCGCGACTGCCAGGCCTTCCAGCACATGACCACGTTCACGCGCCTTGCGCAGCGTGAACACCGTGCGGCGCGTCACCACTTCACGGCGGTGCGACAAGAACACCGCAATCAGATCCTTTAAATTGCAAAGCTTGGGCTGGCCATTGATCAGCGCCACCATGTTGATGCCGAAGGTGTCTTGTAGCTGCGTTTGCTTGTACAGGTTGTTCAGCACCACTTCGGGCACTTCACCGCGTTTGAGCTCAATCACCAGCCGCATGCCGGATTTGTCGCTCTCATCCTGGATGTGGCTGATGCCTTCAATTTTCTTTTCATGCACCAGCTCGGCCATGCGCTCTTGCAATGTCTTTTTATTGACCTGGTAAGGCAACTCGTCAACGATGATGGACTGGCGCTGGCCTTTGTCGATGTCTTCAAAGTGGCATTTGGCACGCATCACCACTTTGCCGCGTCCGGTGCGGTAGCCATCTTTCACGCCATTGATGCCGTAAATAATCCCGGCTGTTGGAAAGTCGGGCGCTGGGATGATGTCCATCAGGTCATCAATCGTGGCGTCCGGGTTGTTCAGTAAATGCAGGCAGGCATCAACCACTTCGTTGAGGTTGTGCGGCGGGATATTCGTTGCCATACCCACAGCAATACCGCCCGAGCCATTGACAAGCAGGTTGGGCAGGCGTGTGGGCATCACCAGCGGCTCTTGCTCACTGCCGTCGTAGTTGGGGCCAAAGTCAACCGTTTCCTTGTCCAGGTCGGCCAGCAGCTCGTGGGCAATTTTGGCCAGGCGAATTTCGGTGTAACGCATCGCCGCAGCGTTGTCGCCATCGACCGAACCAAAGTTACCTTGGCCATCCACCAGCAAGTGGCGCATTGAGAAATCTTGTGCCATACGAACAATCGTGTCGTACACCGACTGATCTCCGTGCGGATGGTATTTACCAATCACGTCACCCACGATACGGGCTGATTTCTTGTAAGGTTTGTTCCAGTCGTTGTTCAGCTCATGCATGGCAAACAGCACGCGGCGATGCACGGGTTTCAGGCCGTCACGGGCATCCGGCAGTGCGCGCCCTACGATCACGCTCATCGCATAGTCGAGGTAGCTGCGCCGCATTTCTTCTTCAAGACTGATGGGCAGGGTTTCTTTTGCAAACTGGGTCATGAACGGCCTGGTTGGATTTTTCTGTCACAGTGCGCGACGTCAACCCTCTATTTTACGGCCTGAGCCGTTGCGGTTAATTGTGGCTAGACAGCAACAAAGATTGAACTTTCTGAACTCTGTGTCAGACGAAAGCGATTGTGGGCTTGTAGGCTCAAATGACTGTGGCACAATAAACGTAACGCTTTGGGTGATGGTCATCTAAAGCGTATAACTTATCAATCGCAGCCAGTCTGCGGCTTTTCTCTAGAGGAGAACCATGAAGAAACTCAACAAAATGGCAATGTTGTTTGCTTCCGCAGCGCTCGTTACCGCCGCCGGTGCACAAACTGTCGACAACTGGAAAAACGGTTCAAACGAACTGGTCTGGAAAAACGGTACCAACGAACTGTGCTGGCGCGATGCCTTCTGGACGCCCGCAACGGCCTTCCCAGGTTGCGATGGCGCTATCGCTGCTCCTAAGCCTGCCATGGCTGCTCCTGCTGCTCCAGGCGCACGCCCAGCTGCTCCAGCCGCGGTTGCACCACGACCTGCCGCACCAGCAACTGTAGCTACCAAAGTTACTTACGCTGCTGACGCTTTCTTTGACTTTGACAAATCAGTTCTCAAGCCAGAAGGCAAAGCCAAGCTGGACGACCTGGTTAGCAAAATCAAGGGCATCAACCTTGAAGTCATCATTGCTGTCGGTCACACCGACGCAGTGGGTAGCGATGGCTACAACCAGAAGCTGTCGGTTCGCCGTTCAGAAGCTGTCAAGGCTTATTTGGTGACCAAGGGCATTGAGAAAAACCGTGTTTACACCGAAGGCAAAGGCGAGAAACAGCCAGTTGCTGACAACAAGACTGCCGAAGGCCGCGCGAAAAACCGTCGCGTCGAGATCGAAGTCGTTGGTACACGCGCCAACAAGTAATCCCTCAAGATTGCTCTAGAAAACCGCGCTCAGGCGCGGTTTTTTTATGCCCAAACGATAATCAGGCTATGCATACTCAAGATAACTTCGACCCGGCTGAACTGGCCAAATTTTCTGACCTGGCTCACCGCTGGTGGGACAAGGAAAGCGAGTTTCGACCCCTCCATCAAATCAACCCCTTGCGGCTGGACTGGATTCAAAACCTGATTCCCCTCAAAGGCTTGCGCGTGCTTGACGTTGGTTGTGGTGGCGGAATTCTTGCCGATGCCATGGCCCGCCAGGGCGCTAACGTGCTGGGCATTGACCTGGCGAGCAAAGCGCTGAAAGTCGCCCAGCTGCATGCTCTTGAAGCGCAGACCGAAGGTGTTGAATATCGTGAAATCAGTGCTGAAGCGCTGGCTGTTGAGCAACCCGGCAGTTTTGACGTGGTCACTTGCATGGAAATGCTGGAGCACGTGCCCGACCCATCACTTGTGGTGAAAGCCTGCGCCACATTGGTCAAACCGGGCGGGCATGTGTTCTTTTCCACCATCAACCGCAATGCCAAAGCATTTTTGTTTGCCATTGTTGGCGCTGAATACGTGCTCAATTTGCTTCCGCGTGGCACACATGAATACGCCAAACTGATCAAACCCAGCGAGCTGGCCGCACACTGCCGCAGCGCAGGTTTGGACCTGACACACACCAAAGGCTTGCAATACAACCCGCTGACCAAACGCTATTGGCTGGACGCTGACACCAGCGTCAACTACATGTTTGCAACCGTCAAGGCCTGACATGTTCAAAAATATAGACGCGGTGTTGTTTGACCTGGACGGCACTCTTATCGACAGCGCCCCCGACCTGGGAGCCGCCGCCGACAAAATGCGCACTGATCGTGGTTTGCCCTCATTGGCTTTGACAGACTACAGGCCGATGGCAGGTGCCGGTGCGCGCGGCATGTTGGGCGTGGCTTTTGGCATGGCACCTGGCCACGCCGATTTTGAAACCCTCAAAGAAGAGTTTTTTAAAAATTACGAAGCCTGCATGACCCAGCGCACCTATGCGTTTGACGGTGTTGCTGACCTGATTGCGCAGCTTAATCAGGCGGGTCTCAAATGGGGCGTGGTCACTAACAAGTCTGAGCGCTTTACCTTGCCCTTGACCCGCGCCATGCCGCTGTTTAGCACGGCACAAACGATTGTTGGAGGCGACACCACCCCACATGCCAAACCGCATCCGGCACCGTTAATTGAGGCGGCCCGCCAGATAGGTATAGCGCCTGAAAGGTGTTTGTATGTTGGCGACGATGAACGCGACATCATTGCCGGGCGCGCAGCGGGGATGCCCACCGTGGCAGCAGCTTATGGCTACCTGGGAGCCACCACAGCCACCGACCACTGGCAGGCTGATGCCACCATTGCAACGCCTCTGGAGTTGTTGGGGCTCTTGCAATTGTCAGTATTGCCTTAAACTACCCGCTTGGGGCTGCATTGGTTTCGACGTGGGTTCGGACGCGGTGTGGTGCATGTCGAGCTGAGTGTGCTCGTAAAACTGATTCAAACAAACTAACTGCAAACGACGAACGTTTCGCACTCGCAGCTTAATTGCCTGTGAGCTTTACAACAGCAGGCCGATGGGCTGGGCAAGGGGTTTTTAACGCAAGTTAAAGAGTCCAGGCTGTAAAGATAATTTTATCGGCTGGGCTCTAGCTGGGTACCTTAGCTAGGGTTGAGAAAATAGGGTGCTGGCGTCCTGTGTAGCGTGCGACTGCGCGACACAGGTGGCGAGACTCAAACCAGACCGCTAAACATGTAGATCTGCCCGAAGAAGGCTTGCGGACGGGGGTTCAAATCCCCCCAGCTCCACCAAACCGCTAAAAGCCGCTGAAATCAAGGTTTCAGCGGCTTTTTTATGCGTTTTTAGGTGTCAAATAGGCCTCCAGCCCAATGAATATGTGCTCGAGCAGCTCCTGAAAATATAGCATTAAAAGCCTTCACTGCTTGGCCCCCAACGCCAGCGCCGCAGCTTTTGATGCTGCCAACGCATCCACGTCAGGCGCAACCACCGTAGGCCAGCCGCTCAGGTGCTGGGCACTGATATTTGCCAGCGCTGCTATCCAAGCTGGGCTGTCATTCAAACACGGGATGTAACTGAACCTCTCACCGCCTGCGTGCAAAAAGGCTTCGCGGGCTTCCATGCTGATTTCTTCCAGCGTTTCCAGGCAGTCGCCTGTAAAGCCGGGGCAGACGACGTCTACGCTTTTGATGCCTTCTTGCGCCAGCTTGATGAGTGTGGGCTCGGTGTACGGCTCCAGCCATTTGGCTTTGCCGAAGCGGGACTGAAACGTGACCTGTAGCCGGTCTTTGGGCAGTTGCAGTTTCTCAGCCACCAGGCGCGCGGTTTTGTAGGATTCGCAGTGGTAGGGGTCGCCCAACTGCAGGGTGCGCTCTGGCACGCCATGAAAGCTCATGACCAGTTTGTCGGCCTGGCCGTTGGTTGCCCAGTGGGCTTGGATGGACGCTGCCAGCGCGTTGATGTAGCCAGGGTCGTCGTGGTAATGGTTAACGAACCTGAACTCGGGTAATCGGCGCACCTTGGTGGCCCAGGTGTAGACCGCGTCAAACACGCTGGCAGTTGTTGTGGCACTGTATTGCGGGTAGGCGGGCATGATCAGCACGCGGGTCACGCCATCGGCTTTGAGTGCGTCAAGCTGCGACGCAATTGACGGGTTGCCGTAACGCATGGCGTAGCGCACTTGCACGTGGTGGCCTTGCGCTTGCAGCGCCGCGCCCAGCGATGCGGCCTGCCTTTGCGTCCACACGCGCAATGGCGAGCCCTCAGGCATCCAGATGCTGGCGTACTTGGCTGCTGATTTTTTGGGGCGGATGCGCAAAATGATGCCGTGCAAAATGGCCAGCCACAGCAGGCGCGGGATTTCGACCACACGCTGGTCACTTAAAAACTCGGCCAAGTAGCGGCGCAAGGCAGGGGCGGTGGGCTCGTCGGGCGTGCCGAGGTTGCAATACAACACTGCGGTGTAAGAAGTTGTTTTGGCAGCGTCGCCATGGGTAAAAGTGGGTTCTTTGGTAAAGGGCATGGGTTATTCTCCCCCACCTGCACTTTGTATGCCTATGCTCAATTTAAAAATAATCAAAGCCATCACGCTAGACCTTGACGACACCCTGTGGCCGGTATGGCCTGCGATTCAAAGAGCCGAAAAAGCACTTGAAAACTGGTTAAGCCAACACGCACCGATGGCCGCCGCTCTGTTCGCCAATGCCTCGGTGCGCGACGATATACGCGGCGAGATTGTGCGCAACCGCCCGGAGCTCAAACACAACCTGAGCGCCGTGCGGCGTGAAGCGATACGCACCACGCTGTACCGCGCCAAAGAAAACCCCCTGCTGGCTGAAGCCGCTTTTGAGGTGTTTTATGCCGAACGAAACCGCGTGACTTTGTTTGACGATGCGATTTTGACGCTGGAATTTTTGTCCGCACGTTTTCCTGTCGTGGCTTTGTCCAACGGCAATGCAGACATTGGCCGCATAGGCATCCAACCCTATTTTCGCGCCAGCATCAGCGCCCAAGCCTTTGGTGTGGGCAAGCCCGATGCGCGGATCTTTCATGCGGCCGCTGGCGCGGTAGATGTTTGCCCGACGAATGTGCTGCACATTGGCGACGATGCGCACCTGGACGTGCTGGGCGCGCTGAATGCGGGCATGCAAACGGCGTGGCTCAATCGTGATGCAAGTGCATGGAGCCATCCAGAGACCCCCCACATCACTGTGAGCAGCTTGACGCAGTTGTGCGACCACATCGCGGACGCAGAGTTACTTGAGGTTCGATAAGGCTGTAAAGGGTATCTTGGGGCAATTTCGAGCCGTTTTTAGGCATAGAATTGGCCTCTAGACCAATGAATACGGGCGCAAACAGCTCCTAAATTAATAGTAATTTATACAGATTCAAAGCAAGTCCTGTATTGGTTTTCAGCCTTGACTAACATCGCGCCTTGGCGCGGGCGTTGGTTTGACGGGTGCGAAGCGCCTGTCCAACCAACACCGTTCCAAGGCTCTGTCGGCGGCTTACTTGATAGACTCAGCACAACAAGCGAAAGAATTGTTTTTGAGTTCCAAGGCTCTGTCGGCGGCTTACTTGATAGACTACCACGACCCTCATCACCATCACCATCTCTGTTCCAAGGCTCTGTCGGCGGCTTACTTGATAGACTCACGCCTCACCTACGAAGCAGTACCCACCCGTTCCAAGGCTCTGTCGGCGGCTTACTTGATAGACTATGTCCCCGCTAAGTCGTTGATTTAGCGGGGATTTTAGTTTCCACATTAGAACAAAGCACCTTGATCAGGCTCTTCAAATATGGGTTCATCACGTGTTTTGGGACCAAGAAAACTCAGGGTAAGACCAAGCTGTTTGTCTGTCAAAAATAAAAAATCAACCTTGCCGTCATCCGGGGTTTCTGTACCCATTCGCTTGGCTGCGTTTCTTGCTTGATCAAAGTTGGGGAAATGTCTGCAATAAACAGAATGCTGCAAATGATCAAATCCTTGGGTCAATAAAAGTTTTCGATACTGCGTATACCTGCGGCGCGCAAATTTGGTGTCAGTAGGCAAATCGAAAGCGCAGATTAACCACATGGTGCGAAAAAATGGACCAGGATCGTAGTCATCGTTTTCACCACCATCATCCGAGCGGGAGGACGAAACCGCTTGGGAAATCCATTGCGTTTTCACGTTTTGTCTCCAATGCCCTGACATAGGCGTTGACCGTTTCAGCGATAGCCGCGTGCATTCTGTAGCGAACCTGCCCATCATTGCGCTCAAAGAGTGCTTCGCACTCCAGCAGCCTGAGCATTGTTTTTTTTGCCTTGGAATCGAATTCAAATTCGATGTCTATGGCTGTGGCCACGAGTGCATCAACGCATGGCCGAAAGGGTTCAATCAAGTCATCTACCAAACAGCAAGGGTTTTCAAAGTTGCTGTGCCCAAACCCGAAAACCGGTGACAGACCAGCAATGGCGAGGTATCTGCTGAACAAGCCTCGCAAAATGGCGTAGCCAAAGTTAAGGGCAGCGTTGCGCGTATCAGGTGCATCTTGCTTTGCTCTTTTGAAGCTGTCTTTGAAAACGTCTTTCCAGTAAAGCTTTGCGCCTTGAGCTTCAAAGTTTTCGGGGTCGCCGGGCTGAATGGTTGCAGCCATTCGTTCCAGGCGCGCAAGTGGTGCTGTTGTACCTTGTGCTGATAAAAACCGCGCTTGATTTCTGAGCTTTGCGCGAATCGTCGTGGCCCAAATCAAATCAGCAAACGACTGCGGAAGTGTGGCCTGCATTTTTTGTCGGCGTACGGTGTGCGTGTGCGCTTTGACAGGTGCTAGCAGCGCAACCGGGTAGTGACGAGCGTCAGTAACGATGACTGCGACATCAGATTGCGCCAGCTCTCTTAAAACACCTGCTGTCAGCTCAATCTGTACGGTATCGATGATGAGCACCGCCATATCCACGATGGCCACGAACGTACTGCCACCTTCGCGATCAATTTTCAGACGTGCTGTGTCAATGCTCAAACGGCATGGGTTTTCTATCGCGATGACACGCTCAGTCCTCATAGCGCCTGTTTGTGCGCCTTAGCGTGAATGGCAAGTTCGATTGGGTGCCGAACTACAGTTGCTGCAAGAAGGTCTTTAAATTTACCAAACCGAGTGTTTAAACCAGTCGTTTTTAGATCGTCAAATGTTGTTGTTTCCACTGCGTGTACCACGCAGACCCCTTCGCCCTCTTTTAGCTGCGTCACTTTATAAACTTGAGCGTCATTTTTAAAGACTAAAAGATCGCCTTTGAAAATGAGACGCTCTAGCGGAGGGACGACTACAAGCCCGTTTCGAACGTAGCGCTCTAAAAATTGCGTGATATTCACAGCTTCCAAGCCGTTAGCAGCGCTTACGCGCATACACGCAGTTTCTTTTTTGGTTATTGCTTTTTGATGTCTTCTTCCGTGTCTGTCTTGATGAACAATCAACTTGTCTACGTTACTGTTAAATTTATCTCGACTCAGTTTGCCCTTTTTAAATAGCGACCTTCCATCAAGCCCAAGCTCAAAAGGCTGATCAAACATCAACCCGGCTACTTTGTGATCAGGCACATGCCAAACGCAATAGCCAGTTAGCATCTTTACCAAATGCTCCCGCAAGCTGGGGATAGGACATTCAGGAGATTCGTAGCTTGCTTTGCGGCCAGCAGCTCTGGCATTTCTGGCTTTCACTGCATCGGTGTAGTTTTGTCTTGTCGACAATGCAATAACACAGGCGTCAATCAAGTGATGTCTGTGATCTGAGCGTTTGTCAAATATCAACTCACCAACTCGGTTGGGTTTGTAGAAAAGTGTTCTGGCTTTCTCGCTGTCATGTCGACCCTCTGCGATACGCACCTGTTCAAGCACTGTATGAAAGCCCCAGTCGCGCCGCAGTTCAGCCGTCAAACCGCCGCGCACCACAGTCACGTCGTTGCAAAGCTGTGAGCACCAGCTTTGTACGATGCGCCCAATCCACTGGGTTTCTTGCAATTGGCGGTCTACAAATGCCTCGTCGTCCATTTCATCAACCCTGAATTCGGTTTGGTCTTGTATTAGTTTTGCCTTTCGCTTAAATGATTTGCTCTCTGATTCAATAAGTTTGAGTGCCCGTTCAGTGGCAGCCCAATCCCATATTTTTTCGCCAAGTCGTTTGTGCGCAAGATATGGTGTCTCGTGGCCTGATTTAATTTGATTGAATCGCTTTGCAGCAAGTACAACTTCTTCAAAGCGATTTCCCACGCCATGTAGCCGTTGCGGCACGATATGGTCAATTTCATAGCGTGAACCGCTAACGGCTTCTTCCACTGATCCGATGTACTCGCCGCTATATGGGCACCGTTTTGATTGTTCTTTCCACAGTTTGTAACGCTGGATGCTCTTGTTTGTAATCTTGCAATTGGCTTTCAGAATTTCATTTCTAGCGTCGGCATTTTCACGCTCTTGTTGATTCTGTTTTTTTGTAGTTTCCTGTCTTTTTTCAAGGGTAGATTTCACTTCCTTGGCCAACTCGATCACCATGGCTTGCGGCGGCCCCAGCCGCTTGACCGCTGCTAGCAACTCCCGGCGCGTGTACAGCAGGGCGTGCTCAACCACAGGGGAGCGCAACTCCAAAGTTGAAACCTCCGCTAAATAGCCTGTAGCGGTCTGCTTTTTATGATGATGTGGATATAGCTTGTTGATGGCTGAATGCTCATCAATATCTTCTTCTCTCATGGCTTTGGTAAGCGCCTCCAGCGCAGGTGAACCGTAGCTGACACGACCCGCTTCAAAATCCATTGCCTTGAGCCGGTCAAGCCCTTTTTCTGAATCTGCAATTTGGTCGATAAAGGCAGCCACAGCGTCGCCATACTCCGACACTACAAACGCGCGAGCGCTGTCATGCCGCCACGTTTCTGGCGAATTCATATCATCTGCTAGCGTCAGAAACACATTGCTTTGCTCCCGCAACGTCAGCGAGTCAAATGCATCAAGTAGTTTCAGGCTGCGCAGACGCGCACGGGTTGTGTTGCCGCGCAAATGGTCTCGTCTTGGCGTGTGAAAATTCAAAATCAATGCGTCGGGCTGCATTCGCCCGGCTTTGTCGAGTTCTTTGTAAATTGCCGAAAAGCTGAGCTTTTCGGTTGATTCCAGCTTTGACCGAAGAAAGTCTTTTTGTGCTGGAGTCAGTCGGTCTGTGCTTTTCGAGTCACCCCAACGCAAATCAGAAAGTAATTTTTCAATACGAAATGCTTGGTGCGCTGGGTGTGCTGCGACAACGCGCAAACTGGTTTTGTCCAGCGCGCAAAAACCAATCTTGTCTTTGAAGGCTTGCAACGGCTTTTGATAAAACACGGCTACCCTGATAGCTTGCCCAACCGTATCCGGCGTTTGCCCCCAAAAGTAACGCGTACCGGGATATGGATTCGGTTTGCTATCGGTACTTTTTTCGGATGATTCGTTTCTTACGGGGTAAATGAATTCCAAAGGCTTGCTTAGAACGTCGTGATGCTTTGATTGCTCCTCCAATATGAGGTCGAACTCATTTTTAATGTCGCTGCGCAGTACATAGGTTCCGGTTTCAATACGTTTGCGAAACCGCTTCTGGTTTAGCGGCAGCAACGCCTGGCTAAGCCATATGGCTTCAGCAACAGTACGTACTCCGGGTGTTGCATCTACCAGCGCTTGCGTGACTGCCAAGCCTTGCCCCACTTTCCCCAAGTCGCCTTTTTGATTTGGCTTAGGAGCATCACCGTTATAGCCTCGGTTTTTAGCCAAACGCAAAGCGATCAGAAAAAACTCTTCTAGCGTTACGGGTTGGTCAAGTGCTTTGACCCGCAATTGCCAAAGGGTCTGTGTTTCCTTGTGAGCAAGCAGAGCAGAGGCTAATTTTTCAGGCGTGACTTGCAGTGCAGCAGCCAAGTGCATGATTTTGGATATTCGCTCGCGCTTACGTTCTGTCTGCCTACGCATCAGTCGTGCGCGACGCCGCTCTTCGTTTTTCAGCTTCATTTCTTTTGGCAGCACTGGCTCGCCAAAAATGGTCGTGCCGCTGGCGATTAAGCGAGTTGGTTGGTTTTTTTCATCCAGCGCCATAGCCGCCCACGCAACAGAGCCTGTACCAATGTCTATGCCAAGGCGGTAGGGTATTTGACTTTTAATTTTCATGAGGTAATATCCAATTTCTATCAAGTAAGCCGCTGGCAACTAAATTTGTCTTGGCAACTAAGCACTAACCAAGTGCCACAACCGATCGCCCGATGAGCTTGCTCACCGGGCGATTCTCTTTTACCAAACAAACTATGAATGCGACATCCTCTAATTAGAGGAGACCGTTGTGTGTGGACATCGGTTATTTTGTGGAGTAAGCCGATATAAAACGATGGTAAAAAACCATTATTAGACTGTTTTAGGCCATTTTTAGATGTTAAATCGGCCTCTAGCTCAATAAATAAGGGCGCAAGCAGCTACTAAATTAATAGTAGCCTATCTGCTGTCACAGCAAACGGGCAGCCTGCAAACCCGAACGCACAGCGCCTTCTAGTGTGGCTGGGTACGGGCCGACTGTGTAGTCGCCGCAGGCCAGCAGGCTAGGTGCTATCTGTTGGCCGGGGCGTTGCAAGCCTGGGGTGCAGGCAAAGGTGGCGCGTTTCTCAACCACTGTTTGCAAGATGTGCAGGCTGTTGATGCCCAATTGGTCTTTGGCTTGTGCGGCAACTTGCGCGGTTAGCTCGGCGCTGCTTTGCTGGCTGGCGCTGATAACAAAAGCCAGCAAGCCAGCCGGGCCGCCGAGCTGGCCACGGTCAAATACAAATTGGGCGGGGCAGGCGGGGCTGGACGGCAAGGCCAGCATGGGTTGTTGCAGCCGTGTACCAGGAGCGAGTGCATAGACGGTGGCGATGGCTTCGTGGTGCAGGCTCTCTGTCAACGCCAGCCAGTCGGCGCACGGCAGTCTGCTGCTGCGGGCCAAGCGCGCGGCCTCAAGAGGCGGGCAGGCCAGAATGACACGGTCAAACGGGCCAAGGTCAGCGTCAGCATTGCCCACCAGATGCCATTGCTGGTTGTCGTCTGCGCTGATGCTTTGTATTCTGATGCCCAATCTCGCTCGGACGCCGCGCGCCGCCAGCCAGGCCAGGGCCGCGTCGGGCAGCAGGGCGCTTAAATCGGCTTTAGGCAGCAACAGGTTAGAGCCGCCTTGAGGCGCAAAAAGTGAGTCTTTCAGCACCCTTAAAAAGACCTGGCCACTGGCTCTATCAGCAGGTGTGTTCAGGGCTGACACGCACAGCGGCTCAATCAAAGTTGCCATCACGCGGGGGGACATGCCCCTGCACAAGTCAGCGACTGATTGCTGCGGCGAGCATTTGAATTTGCGCAGTTGCCAAAGCGTTGCGGTTTTAAGCAGCGACAGCTTGTCTGCCCATGACCAACCGCTGGCGCGCAAGATGCCGACCAGCGCGTCCAGTGGGGCTGGTAGGTTGGGTAACTTCAAACCGCTGCCGTCCGGGAACTGCAGCGTCAACGGCATGCGGTGCAGGCTGGCCTTGATGTCAAGTCCGACATCCGCCATCAGTTTGAGGGTTTCTGAATACGCGCCAATCAAAATATGCTGGCCGTTGTCCAGGCTCAGGGTTTGGCCGTCATGGGCCACATCCAGCCGCCGGGCGCGGCCACCGGGTGTGCGGCTGGCTTCAAACACCGTGACATGGTGGCCTTGGCGGGTGGCCTGAACCGCAGCGGCGCAGCCTGCCCAGCCTGCGCCAATGATGGCGATTTTTACTCCCGATTTCATAGCTGCTTGCGCCCGTATTTATTGGTTTAAAGCCATAAAAGGCATTAAATCTTGCCCAGCGCTTGCGTTTTCCAGGCCAGGTAAAACTTGCGCAGTGGCGTCAGGCTGATGCGCTGGTGCAGCACCTGGTAGTTGTCTAAAGCGATTTCTTTTAACAGCGTGCGGTAGATGCTGGCCATCATCAGGCCGGGTTTTTGAGCGCGGCGGTCTGCAGCGGGCAGCATGGCCAGCGCTTCGTCGTAAAGCGCCAAAGCGCGCTGGGTTTGGAAGGCCATCAGTGCGGTAAAGCGGCTTGAATATTCGCGCTTTAACAGCTCGTGCGCCTTCACGTCAAACTGCTGCAGCTCAGACATCGGTAAGTAAATGCGGCCACGCTGCGCGTCTTCACCCACGTCGCGGATGATGTTCGTCAACTGAAAAGCCAGGCCCAACTTGTGTGCGTAGGCGGTGGTCTCAGGCTGCGTCTGGCCAAAAATGTTGGCGGCTACTTCGCCAACAATACCGGCCACCAGATGGCAGTAGCGCTGCAGGCCAGTAAAGTCCAGGTAGCGGGTTTGGGTCAAATCCATCTGGCAACCGTCAATCACGGCTTGCAAATGGCGCGCTTCAATCTTGTAGGCGGCGGTCAAAGGCATCAGCGCCTTCATTACCGGGTGGCTACTCTGGCCTGCAAACGACTTGGTGACTTCAGTTTGCCACCAGGCCAGCTTGGTATGCGCCACGCCGGGGTCTTGTACTTCGTCAACCACGTCATCCACCTCACGACAAAAAGCGTAGAACGCGGTGATGGCGGCGCGCCGTTCTTTGGGTAAAAACAAAAAGGCGTAGTAAAAGCTGCTGCCGGATGAAACGGCTTTTTGCTGGACGTATTGCTCGGGTGTCATGACCTGAATTGTTGCACGCGAATGTAGCCCCGACTCTTATTCAAACGCAGCCAGCCACCAAAGCCAGACAGGCAAATCAGACACTTGCGGTCGGTGTGCAACTAACACGCCGATGAAACCTGAATCAGTGAGGTACTTGCACCTCTAACGAGCCATTGCCGGCTTCTTGCCTCGGTGGGTTGTCGATCACAAGACGCTCGCCTGCGGCCTGCTCACGGCGTATTTTTTCCATAAAAACATGAAAGTCACCACCTGCATCTGCAAGCATTTGCTGCCTGATTTGATGGATTTCATTCACCACTGGGTCAGTCCACATCGTCGCCTCCTAAAAGTTGTAAGGGCGTGAGCAATTGAGGGCATTCAAAGCCGTTAGCTGTGCATACAGCTTGTATCTTTTTCATCATGGCACCGTTGGCACCGTTGGCAATGTGCTTGAAATTCCAGGTCAATAGCATTTCTACACCCGCTACGGCGCACACGGCAATGTGTGAAGCATCAATAAAGGCCTTTGCGGGGAGTGCGCCCGCATGAATCAGGGCTTTTGCCAAGCTTTCTACATCAGGATGGCTTGCATCGAGCAGCGCCAGTCCATCAATGGTGACCAGTCGTCTTTGAGCTGCCGCTGGATCACCAGCACTGCACTCATCAACGACGAATTGTGAAATGACCAGTTCAAAGTCACGCCGATGCTGCTCCCACCACTGGTAGGTGGTGGCCTGATGCCCTGCCGTGATCACATCCAGCGCTGGCCGATTGGTCAGGTAGCTGATGACTGAGGTTTCAACTTAAATATGCAGCATGTCAGGATTTTATGCGGACATCGTTTCGCGGATTTTTACATCAAGCTCTTCTTCACCTACGACGGGTTCGGCAGGCGCATCTACCTGACGAACGCGCTCAACTGTGTGATTGCCCAACTCAGCGATGACAACGCCAACCCAGGTGCCCTGCAAAACAGCTACGGCTACAGCCCCTACGGCCAAAGCACCACCGTAGGCCCGGACACTACCAACAACCCGATCCAGTACACATCTAGAGAAAACGACCAGGCAGGCCTCAATTTCTACCGAGGCCGGTACTACGACCCCATCCTCAAGCGCTTCATCAGCGAAGACCCGGCTGGGCTGACAGCGGGGTTAAACGGCTACCGCTACGTCAACAACGCGCCGACAGAATTCAGTGACCCGGATGGTGAGTTGCCCTTCGTGCCCGTGGGCTATGCTTACCCGCGCTGCGTAGCCCAGTGCATGGCCCAGTCAGCAGCGGGTGCAGCCTTCTTTGATGAGCTGGAGTGCTTTGATGTCGGCGACAATGCCAAGGACTGTGCGCTGGACTGCTTGAATCCTTTTAATTGGGGTGGGAAGGCGGGGGCTAGGAATTCTGCAAGAGGCGCTGGTAAAAATAAGCCCAACGTACCTAAGACCGGAAAGAACGATACCCACATCGACCAAGCGGCGAAGGATCGAGCACTTGAAAAGTGGAAAGATTTGAAAGAACAGCTCGATGAAGCGAAGAGAACGCCAAACAAAACGCCAGCTGACAAAGATGCTGAGCAACGCCTAAAACGTCAAGTCGATCATGCAAAGAGGCAAGCCGATGCGGCTGGCGAAAATCACTCAATGAAGCCGAAAAAATAGGATTAAAAGATGGCGCTGTATACATTTGTTCTGGAGTACGCGGGTGGTACTTACATCAAACAAGCGCGCGCTACAAGCATCATTGCTGCATCAAAAAAATACTATGCTCAGCTCGATACTGATGATGGAATACCACTTCATTTGGAAATTGTTAGCAAGCTGCGCGATGAAGACGCGGCAGGTACAAAGCCAGTTGCTTTAAATGGGCTCACTGGTGTTTGGTGCACGAGTTTGACTTTGAGGCGCAAATATCTGCTTCTAAATATCGTTGCCTGCAATAAATAATGCTAGGCAGGTCGACCGAATGAAATTTGAGGAACGATGAGAGTCAGGCTCTAATTTGCTCAAATTTCAGCATTTATAAGTGCTGCAGCTGAATAAATACTAAAAATCACCCATTTCAGTCATCAAATCAGCCTTAAGCCCAATAAATACGGGCGCAAGCAGCTCCTAAATAAATAGCGTTTTAATGGTCATTCCAGGATCCAGTCAAAGCCAGACAGGCAGAGCGCGACTGAGCAGCCTGGCTACCGTCTGCACGTTCGCCATCGTGTTCTTTGCTAGCCTGCTTCTCACCAGCCAAGCCTTGACCCAAGTCAGCGAAGTAGTCCTACCCGCCAATGTCAGCGCCAGCAGCGTGCCCGTCGTCAGCGGTGGCGCAGCATCGACGGTATCTAAAGCCGCCCGCAAGCTCAACCTGGGCTACAACGCCGCAGGCGACATCGCGTTGATGTCTGATGCCCAAGGCAACGAGACCCGCTTTGCTACCGACAGCCTGGGCCGCACCACAGGCGCTACCGACCCCCTGAGGGTCTATTAATACCCCTTCAGCGCGAGAAAAACTGGGGGGTTAGATTCCCACCAAAAAATTCTGGATCTGAGCCAAAATAGCGCAATGGACACAATAACCCTAGACCCAAGAGTTTCTGTTTTTGGCAGCGTGGCGGAAGAGTCCGCCTACAACGCTTGGCTGTCGGCTGAACTCGATAAGCGAGCTGCGGACAAGCGACCCGGAATTCCGCATGACCAAGTGGGTGCGAATTTGGCCGCTCTTCTCGGCCAGTTGCAGAAAAAGACTGTTTAGTGCTGCCTGTTGTCTGGCATCCTGATGCCGAACAAGACCTGCTGGAAATCGTTGCCTTCGTCGCAGAACACGACTTTAAGGCTGCAGAACGACTTGGCCGAGTGATCTACGAAAGCGCAGAACCATTGGCAGAACACCCGTTCATGTACAAGGCCAGCGAACGCAAACCGGGATGGCGTGAGATCGTCGCCCACCCTAACTACCTTGTGTTTTACCGAATTCTGTTTGACCGGGTCCAGGTCGAGATGGTGGCGCACGCACGGCAACAGTACCCTTAGTGGCAAGAATGCTAAGAATGGGTGTCAAGAATGGGGGGCATACTCCAACTAAGTCATTTTGAGCCACAAAATCAGCCTTAAGACCAATAAATACGTGCGCAAGAAGCTCCTAAATAAATAGCGTTTTATTGGCCATTTCGGCATCTGAACCAGGCCGCCCAATAGCGCTACAGAACGAGAAGGCCGGGTCAGTCATCGGTCTAACCTTGTGTGGCGAATATGTGGTTGAGGACTCTTATTGCTCGGAATGGCTGGCGCTGAAATCGCCATATACTTTAGCTATATCCAAGCTAAAAGGAGTCCTACATGTCCACCACCACCGTCTTCACCAATAACCGTTCCCAAGCGGTGCGTTTGCCTGTTGATGCGCGCTTTCCTGAGGGGGTCAAGAAAGTTCATGTCAGGGCACGGGGTAGCGAGCGCATCATCAGTCCTGTGGGGCAAACTTGGGACAGTTTTTTTCTGGATGGCGGCGCTGTGACAGACGACTTTTTACCTGTGCGTGCTGCGCAAACTCAAAGTGAGCGCGAGGCGTTTTAATGTTGAAGTATCTGCTGGACACGAACATCGTCATCTACGTGATCAAGCGGCGTCCACTGGAGGTGCTGGAGATGTTCAATCAACACGCAGGGCGTATGGCCATCTCTAGCATCACATTGGCTGAGCTGCACCACGGCGCAGAAAAAAGCGAGCGGGTCGCGCAAAACTTGGCTGTGGTGGAAGACTTCACCAGTCGGCTGGAGGTGCTGCCTTACGCGGCGAGTGCAGCGCAACACTATGGCTCTATTCGCAGCGCGCTGGAAAAGGCAGGTCAGCCAATTGGCATCAATGATCTGCACATTGCGGCTCACGCACGCAGCCAGGGTTTGGTGGTGGTGACAAATAATTTGTCAGAGTTTGAGCGGGTGCCAGGCCTGCTGGTAGAAAACTGGGTGGTTGCAGCGCACTAACTTGTTCTACATCCACACAGCACGCCACAACATGACTGCGGCATCCCACGCATTCAGCTTGGGCCGCTGACGCAACGTGGCAAAACCAAGCTGCTCAATCTTGTCTGCAATTCGCAAACCGCCTTGCACCACCAGGCGCAGTTCCCAGCCTGCGCGACCTGGGACTTTTTTAACCAGTGGCGCGCCTTGCAACATCAGCGCTTGCGCCCAGGCCACGTTGGCGGCAATCAGGGCAGTTGTGGCTGGGTTGACATCAAGCCGTAGCAGTTGTCCTTCATCGACCTGATACTGTGCAAACCCATCAGCAGGCAGGTAAATGCGGCCGCGTGGAATGTCTACGCCCAGGTCTTGCCAAAAATTGATCAGTTGTAGCGCGGTGCAAATGCAGTCGCTTTGCTCTAAAGATTCGGCATCAGTGACTTTGTACAAATGCAGCAGCAAGCGCCCGACCGGGTTGGCTGAGCGACGGCAGTAGTCGAGCAGCTCGGCCTGGCTGGCGTAACGTGTTTTGACAACATCCTGCTCAAACGCACTGAGCAGATCGGTCAGCAAATCAATCGGCAACCCAAACTGTGCGATGACGGGTTGCAAACGGCTAAAAACCAGTGGCCACCGGCCAGATGCTTGACCTGCCACACACGCCGCCAAATCAGCCCGGTAATCGGCCAAATCAGCCAGTCGCTGGGCAGGCAGCGCATCGCCTTCGTCGGCCAAATCATCAGCCGTGCGGGCAAACCAGTAAATCGCCATGATGGCAGGGCGCAGGGCTGGCGGGCACAAAAACGACGCGACGGGAAAGTTCTCGTAATGGTCAACGCCGTGCGCCGTATTTTTCATGCATGGGATTGTCGCTTGACATTTTGCGGGCTTTATTTTAAATTACTAACCAGTCAGTCAGTAGCTAGAAATTACATCCCATCAAAATGAAAAAACCATCCCTGACCTTGTTTGCAATCGTCGCCGCCGCTGCGCTGCTGGCTGCATGTTCAAAGCCTGCACCGACTGAAGAGCCGATCCGTGCCGTCAAGGTCATGACGGTGGGTGTCAATACCTTCACGTCGGGCTACGAGTTTGCGGGCGAGGTCAAAGCCAAAGACGAATCTCGTTTGGGCTTCAGGGTAGGCGGCAAAATCATCAAGCGCCAGGCTGAACTCGGCCAGCGTGTCAAGGCTGGGCAGGTGCTGGCCCAACTAGACCCGCAAGACTACAAACTGGCAGCCGACGCGGCCCGTGCCCAACTACAGGCTGCCGCCACCAACCGCGATTTGGCCGCCGCCGACTTCAAACGCTTTGCTGCGCTGAAGGAGCAAAACTTCATCAGCGGGGCGGAACTGGAGCGGCGCGAGACAACGCTTAAAGCAGCGCAGGCGCAGGTTGACCAGGCGCAGTCGCAGCTCAATGTGCAGGGCAACCAGGCCAAATACGCGGTGCTGGTGGCCGACGTGTCGGGCATCGTGACCGCTGTTGAGGCCGAGCCCGGCCAGGTGGTCTCTGCTGGCACGCCTGTGTTGCGCATTGCTGCGGATGGCCCGCGTGATGTGGTGTTTTCAGTGCCTGAAGACAAGGTGGCCGGCATCAAGCCGGGCATGGCTGTCAAGGTGCGGGGCTGGGCGCAAGATGCCATGATGCAGGCCAAGGTACGCGAGGTTTCGGCCAGTGCCGACCCGGCCACACGCACTTACCAGGTCAAGCTGGCACTCGACAGCAAAACGCCGCCCCCGCTGGGCGCTACGGTTTATGTGCTGCCCGAGGGCTTGGGTGGTGTGCAGGGCGCGCCGGTTATCAAGCTGCCAACCACTGCATTGCGCCAAGAGGGTAAAACCAGCGCCGTCTGGGTGCTCGACAAAGCCAGCATGACCCTTAAATCACAAGCCGTGCAAGTGGCCACAGCCGACGGCAATGAGGCCGTGATCTCCAGCGGCCTGCAGCCCGGTATGCTCGTGGTCAGTGCGGGTGTGCATGTGCTGTCACCCGGTCAAAAGGTGACGATTTATCAAGAAAAAGTGGCTGCAGGCCAAGAGATACGGGCGCAAGCAGCTACTAATTCAGTAGTACCTAAAGCTGCATCTACGCCATCTCTGGCGGCTTCAAGGTAAGCCACCATGCAACCCACACAAGCCAAATCCGGTTTTAACCTGTCCAAATGGGCGCTCGACCACCCGGCGCTGACCCGCTACCTGATGGTGGTGCTGATGCTGCTGGGCGTGGCCGCGTACTTTCAGTTGGGGCAAGACGAAGACCCGCCGTTTACCTTTCGCGCCATGGTGGTCCGCACCTACTGGCCGGGCGCCACAGCGCAGCAGGTGGCCGAGCAAGTCACCGACAAGATTGAGCGCACGCTGCAAGAAGTGCCCTACGCCGACAAGATTCGCAGCTATTCCAAGCCCGGCGAATCGCAGGTTATTTTCCAGGTCAAAGACGTGATCAAAGGCGCGGACGTGACCAACACCTGGTACACCGTGCGCAAAAAGATTGGCGACATGCGCGGCGGCTTGCCCGGCGGCATTCAAGGCCCTTTTTTCAACGACGATTTTGGTGATGTGTACGGCGTGATTTACGCGCTGGAGTCTGACGGTTTTAACTACGCTGAAGTCAAGACCTTTGCGGATGACGTGCGCCAGCAGTTGCTGCGCGTGCCGGATGTGGCCAAGGTCGAGCTGTTTGGCGCGCAAGACGAAAAGGTGTTCATCGAGATTTCTCAAAAGCGCCTGGCGCAATTGGGGCTGGACTTTAACCAGGTACTGGCTCAGTTGGCGCAGCAAAACGCGGTGGAGCCCAGCGGCGCGCTGCAAACGCCGCTGGATGTGGTGCAGGTAAGGGTGGCAGGGCAGTTTCAGGCGGTTGAAGAGTTGCGCGCCATGCCGATCAAAGGCAACTCAGGCTCGCAAATCAGGCTGGGAGACATTGCCGAGATCAAGCGCGGCTATGTGGATCCGCCCGCGATCAAGGTACGCCATCAGGGCAAAGAAGTGATTGCAATCGGCGTGTCGATGATCAAAGGCGGCGACATCATTGCGCTGGGCAAGTCGCTCAAGGTGCTGACTGCAAAAGTCGAGTCAACGCTGCCAGCAGGCGTCAAGCTGGTGCAGGTGCAAGACCAGCCCACAGCAGTTAGCACATCGGTCAATGAATTTGTCAAGGTGCTGATTGAAGCGGTGGTGATTGTGCTGGCGGTCAGTTTTATTGCGCTGGGTTTTCACAAACGCTCGGTATTAAACGGTCAGACGCTACCGATTTGGAAGCGCTACTACATCGACATCCGCCCCGGCCTGGTGGTAGGCATCACCATTCCGCTGGTACTGGGGGTGACGTTTTTGGCCATGCTGTACTTTGGCATTGGCCTGCACAAAATATCGCTCGGCTCACTCATCATTGCGCTGGGTTTGCTGGTGGATGACGCCATCATTGCGGTAGAGATGATGGTGCGCAAAATGGAAGAGGGCTATGACAAGGTGCGCGCCGCCACCTATGCCTATGACGTGACCGCCATGCCGATGTTGACCGGCACGCTGATCACGGCGGTGGGCTTTTTGCCAATTGGCTTGGCCAAGTCGGTGACGGGTGAGTACACCTATGCGATTTTTGCGGTGACAGTGATTGCACTGGTGCTGAGCTGGATTGTGTCGGTGTACTTTGTGCCGTACCTGGGTACGCTGCTTTTGAAAAAACCTGACCATGTGGTTGAAAAAGCACACGACGACCATAGTGCGGTTGAAGATGACCACGACATGTTCAGCTCGCCCTTCTACAACACCTTTCGCAAAGCAGTGAACTGGTGCGTGCAGTACCGCTGGATCACCATCGGCAGCACAGTGCTGATTTTTGCGCTGGGCATTGTAGGCATGGGCAAGGTGCAGCAGCAGTTCTTCCCCGACTCCAGCCGGCCTGAAATCATGTTGGATATCTGGTTTCCTGAAGGTACATCCTTTGCTGCGAACGAAGCCACAGCCAAGCGGGTTGAGGCGCGGCTGATGCAAGAAGAAGGCGTGACGTCTGTTGCCACCTGGGTCGGCTCGGGTGTGCCGCGCTTTTATCTGCCGCTGGACCAGGTTTTCCCGCAAACCAATGTGTCGCAACTGATTGTGTTGCCCAAAGATTTGAAGGTACGCGAGTCCCTGCGCATCAAGCTGCCCGCGTTGCTGGCGCAAGAGTTTCCTGAAGTGCGTGGCCGCGTCAAACTGTTGCCCAATGGCCCGCCGGTGCCGTACCCGGTGCAGTTTCGTGTGGTCGGCACAGAACCGCTGGTGTTGCGGGAGCGTGCCGATGAAGTCAAAGCCATATTTCGTGAGAATGCCAACACGCGCGGCGTGAACGACAACTGGAACGAGTCGGTCAAGGTGCTGCGGCTGGAGGTTGACCAGTCCAAAGCACGGGCACTGGGCGTGACCAGCCAGTCGATTGCCCAAGCTTCGCGCACCATCTTGTCAGGCAGCACTGTCGGGCAGTTCCGTGAAGGCGACAAACTGATTGACATCGTGTTGCGCCAGCCGCTGGATGAACGCAACGCCATCACCGACATTGCCAATGCTTATTTGCCCACAGCATCGGGTAAATCAATTCCGCTGACGCAAATTGCCAAGCCGGTATTCGCCTGGGAGCCGGGCGTGATGTGGCGCGAAGGACGCAACTACGCCATCACTGTGCAAAGCGACATCATTGAAGGCTTGCAGGGCGCGACTGTCAGCAATGAACTACAGCCAAAATTGAAAGCACTTGAAGAAAAATGGAAAGCGCAGGGTTTTGGTGCTTACCGGGTTGAGGTTGCTGGGGCGGTTGAGGAAAGCAGCAAAGGCTCGGCATCGATCGTGGCGGGTGTGCCGATCATGCTGTTCTTGACATTTACGCTGCTGATGCTGCAACTGCAAAGCTTCAGTCGCGCCACGCTGGTGTTTTTAACTGGACCGCTCGGCATTGCGGGTGTGGCGGGTGCGTTGCTGCTGCTGGGCAGGCCGTTTGGTTTTGTCGCGTTGCTGGGCGTGATTGCATTGATGGGCATGATCCAGCGCAACTCGGTGATTTTGATCGACCAGATCGAGCACGAGCGTGCGCGCGGCGTGGCAGCCTGGGACGCGATTGTGGAGTCAGCCGTGCGCCGCGCCCGTCCCATTGTGTTGACGGCAGCGGCGGCGGTGCTGGCCATGATCCCGCTGTCACGCAGCGTGTTTTGGGGGCCGATGGCGGTGGCGATCATGGGCGGGCTGATTGTGGCAACTGCGCTGACGCTTTTGGCACTGCCCGCGATGTACGCTGCATGGTTTCGCGTAAAACGCGAACCAACTCCGGTATCAAGCTAAAATCGAAAGTTGACCTAATTCTGAACGACTGGTGTGCATCACCGGTTGCTTCGTTTTTAGCGCGGGTGGCGAAATTGGTAGACGCACCAGGTTTAGGTCCTGACGGTAGCAATACTGTGCGGGTTCGAGTCCCGCCCCGCGCACCACCTTGACATTTTGGACACTAGAAAGAGCATCATGGCCGTGACTGTAGAAACCCTGGAAAAGCTGGAACGCAAAATTACCTTGACGCTGCCTGTCGGCGTCATTCAGTCTGAGGTTGATACGCGCCTGAAAAAGCTGGCTCGCACCGTCAAGATGGACGGCTTTCGCCCCGGCAAAGTGCCAATGAATGTGGTGGCTCAGCGCTACGGTTATTCAGTCCATTACGAAGTCATGAACGACAAGGTCGGCCAGGCTTTCTCGGCTGCTGCGAACGAAGCCAAACTGCGCGTGGCTGGCCAGCCACGCATCAGCGAAAAAGAAGGCGCGCCTGAAGGCGAAATGACCTTTGACGCGATTTTTGAGGTGTACCCAGAAGTTGTTTTTGGTGACCTGACCACGGCTGAAGTTGAAAAAATCAGCGCCGATGTGAGCGACGCAGCCATTGACAAAACACTGGACATTTTGCGCAAGCAGCGCCGCACTTTTTCCCAGCGCGCCATGGACGCGGCTGCACAGGACGGTGACCGCGCCACGATTGATTTTGAGGGCAAGGTCGATGGTGAAACATTTGCTGGCGGCAAGGCTGACGACTTTCAGTTTTTGATCGGCGACGGCCAGATGCTGAAAGAATTTGAAGACGCTGTACGCGGCATGAAAACTGGCGAGAGCAAAACCTTCCCTTTGAACTTCCCGGTGGACTACCATGGCCAGGACGTGGCAGGCAAGCAGGCTGACTTTTTGGTCACGGTTAAAAAACTCGAAGCAGCGCATCTGCCTGAAGTCAATGAAGCTTTGGCCAAGTCGTTGGGCATTGCCGACGCATCGGTGGATGGCTTGCGCTCAGACATCAAAAAGAATCTGGAGCGTGAAGTCAAGTTTCGCGTGCTGGCCCGCAACAAGGCAGCCGTGATGGACGCACTGGTGTCCAAAGCCGAACTGGATTTGCCCAACGCCAGCGTGCAGGACGAGCTGGAGCGCATGATCACCGCGGCCAGAGCCGACCTGAAGCAGCGCGGCGTCAAAGACGCTGACAAAGCGCCGATTCCTGATGATATCTTTCGCCCACAAGCTGAAAAGCGCGTGCGTTTGGGTCTGGTGGTTGCCGATCTGGTGCGCGCCAACAACCTGCAAGCCAAGCCCGAGCAACTCAAGGCGCACATTGAAGAGCTGGCAGCCAGTTATGAAAAGCCGGCGGATGTGGTGAAGTGGTATCTGAGCGACAACCGCCGCATGGCTGAGGTCGAGGGCGTTGTGATTGAAAACAACGTGACCGATTACGTGCTGTCCAAAGCCAAAGTGGTTGAAAAAGCCGTGTCTTTTGACGACTTGATGGCGCAGAACTAAAAGTCTCGAATTTTCCAAATATGGGGTTTGTGTATGGGTTGAACTCCAGCGCACAAGCCCCATTTCTTTTGGGTAAAGTAGTCTCATCAAACTCTGGAGTTATTTCATGAACAGAAACCAAACCGATAGCGTCCCGTTCGGCGCCTACGATTCAATGCAAACCGAGGGTTTGGGGCTGATCCCGATGGTGATTGAGCAATCGGGCCGCGGCGAACGCTCATATGACATTTATTCACGCCTGCTCAAAGAGCGCGTGATTTTCCTGGTCGGCCCGGTTGAAGACTACATGGCCAATCTGGTGGTGGCGCAGTTGCTTTTTCTGGAAAGCGAAAACCCTGACAAAGACATTTCGCTTTACATCAACTCGCCCGGTGGCTCGGTCAGCGCAGGCCTGGCGATTTTCGACACCATGAACTTCATCAAACCTGACGTGTCAACACTGTGTACTGGCATGGCTGCCAGCATGGGCTCATTCTTGCTGGCTGCAGGCGCTAAAGGCAAGCGTTTTGCGTTGCCCAATTCCAGCGTCATGATTCACCAGCCGTCAGGCGGTGCGCGCGGCATGGCCAGTGACATTGAAATCTCAGCGCGTGAGATTTTGAAAACTCGCGAACAGCTCAACAAGATCCTGGCGGAACGCACTGGTCAGCCAATGGAAAAGATTGCCCGCGACATGGAGCGTGACTATTGGCTGTCGGCCAGTGAATCCAAGGAATACGGCCTGGTAGACGAAGTGATCTCCAAGCGCCCGTAAATTGGTTTTCAGCTCTGGAAAACGGCGCTTCTTGTAACAAGGAGCGCCGTTTTTATTTGGTTATCATTGGTAAATCCTGTACAGCCCACCGTACACACCGTCAATAAGGCATCCCCATAATGGCCGATAAAAAAGGCTCCTCCAGCGAAAAGACTTTGTACTGCTCGTTCTGCGGCAAAAGCCAGCATGAAGTCAAAAAACTCATCGCCGGCCCTTCCGTTTTTATATGCGATGAATGCATAGACCTTTGCAATGACATCATCCGTGACGAGCTGCCTGTCGGGCTGGATGCCAATGAAACCCGTGGCGACCTGCCGACGCCGCTTGAAATTAAAACCACGCTAGACGGTTACGTGATTGGCCAGGAACCCGCCAAGCGCACGCTGGCTGTGGCTGTGTACAACCATTACAAGCGTTTGCGCCACAAAGAAAAAGCCAAAAAAGACGATGTCGAACTGACCAAAAGCAACATCCTGCTGATTGGGCCGACAGGCTCAGGCAAAACACTGCTGGCGCAAACGCTGGCACGCACATTGAACGTGCCGTTTGTCATGGCAGACGCCACCACACTGACCGAAGCCGGTTATGTGGGTGAAGACGTTGAAAACATCATTCAAAAATTGCTGCAAAGCTGCAACTATGAAGTCGAACGCGCACAGCAGGGCATTGTGTACATCGACGAGATTGACAAAATTTCCCGCAAGTCAGACAACCCGTCCATCACCCGCGATGTGTCGGGTGAGGGCGTGCAGCAGGCGCTGCTCAAATTGATTGAAGGCACGATGGCTTCTGTGCCGCCGCAAGGCGGGCGCAAGCACCCGAACCAGGACTTCTTGCAGGTTGACACGACGAATATTCTGTTCATTTGCGGCGGCGCGTTTTCGGGCCTGGAAAAGGTGATTGAAAACCGCACCGAGGCATCTGGCATTGGCTTTGGTGCAGCGGTCAAAAGCAAAAAGGCGCGTAGCCTGACCGAGTCGTTCAAAGACGTTGAGCCTGAGGATTTGATCAAGTTTGGCTTGATTCCCGAGCTTGTAGGCCGCATGCCTGTGGTGGCAACACTCGCAGAGCTGAGCGAAGACGCGCTGGTGCAAATTTTGACCGAGCCGAAAAACGCCGTGGTGAAACAATTCAGCAAACTGTTGGCGATGGAAGGTGTGGATCTGGAGATTCGGCCATCTGCGCTTAAAGCCATTGCCCGCAAGGCACTGGCTCGCAAGACTGGCGCGCGTGGTTTGCGCTCGATTCTGGAGCAGTCGCTGATCGACACCATGTTTGATTTGCCAACCACCAGCAATGTTGACAAGGTGGTGGTGGACGAATCGACCATTGAAGAAAACATCGCCCCCCTGCTGGTCTACCGCGAAGCGGCCAAAAAAGCTTGAAGTTTGCTTTTTTTGCCCCAAATCACAAGCCACGCTGTTGTGTTTTAAAGGTCTTTTAAGGTATCTATGTCCGCTCCCACTACCTTGCCTCCCACCCCCCTAGACCTGCCCCTGTTGCCACTGCGCGATGTGGTGGTCTTCCCGCACATGGTGATCCCGCTGTTTGTCGGTCGCCCAAAAAGCATCAAGGCGCTTGAATCAGCCATGGAGTCTGAGCGCCGCATCATGCTGGTGGCGCAAAAAACTGCTGCCAAAGACGAGCCTGTGGTGGAAGACATGTTTGATGTCGGCTGCGTCGCCACGATTTTGCAGTTGCTCAAGCTGCCCGATGGCACTGTCAAGGTGCTGGTCGAAGGCCAGCAGCGCGCCAAAGTCAACCAGATTGAAGATGGCGAACAGCATTTCAGCGCCAACGTCACACCGATTGAGCCTGTCGCCATCGCGGTTGATAAAACCAGTGAAATTGAAGCCTTGCGTCGCGCGGTCATGCAGCAGTTTGACCACTACGTCAAACTCAACAAAAAAATTCCGCCTGAAATTCTCACCTCGATTTCAAGCATTGACGACCCAGGCCGCCTGGCCGACACAATTGCTGCACATCTGCCGTTGAAGCTGGATGCCAAGCAGGTGATTCTTGGCTTGTCGCCCATCAAGGAGCGGCTGGAAAACCTGTACGAGCAGCTTGAGCGCGAAGTGGACATTTTGAATGTCGATAAAAAAATTCGTGGGCGCGTCAAGCGGCAAATGGAAAAAAACCAGCGCGATTTTTATTTGAATGAGCAGGTCAAGGCGATTCAAAAAGAACTGGGCGATGGCGAAGACGGCGCTGATGTAGACGAGATCGAGAAAAAGATCAAAGCCGCCAAAATGCCCAAAGAAGCGAAAAAGAAAGCCGATGCCGAGTTTAAAAAGCTCAAGCTCATGTCACCCATGTCGGCTGAAGCTACTGTGGTGCGTAATTACATTGACGTGCTGACAGCTCTGCCGTGGAGCAAAAAAACCAAGATCAAACACGATCTGATCAATGCTGAAAACGTGCTGAACGAAGACCATTACGGTCTGGAAAAAGTCAAAGACCGGATTGTTGAATACCTTGCGGTGCAACAACGGGTTGACAAACTCAAAGCGCCAATTCTGTGTCTGGTCGGCCCACCCGGTGTTGGTAAAACATCGCTCGGCCAATCGATTGCTAAGGCCACAGGTCGCAAGTACGTGCGCATGGCGCTGGGCGGCATGCGTGACGAGGCCGAGATTCGTGGCCACCGCCGCACCTACATTGGCGCGCTGCCCGGCAAGGTGTTGCAAAGCCTGTCAAAAGCTGGCACGCGCAACCCGCTGTTTTTGCTGGATGAAATTGACAAACTGGGCACCGACTTCAGGGGCGACCCATCCAGCGCGCTGCTGGAGGTGCTGGACCCGGAGCAAAACCATACCTTTGGCGACCACTATGTCGAGCTGGACTTTGACCTGAGCGACGTGATGTTTGTGGCCACGTCCAACTCCATGAACATCCCGCCAGCCCTGCTGGACCGGATGGAGGTCATTCGCCTGTCGGGCTACACCGAAGATGAAAAAACCAGCATCGCCATGCGCTACCTGCTGCCCAAGCAGGTCAAAAACAACGGCGTGAAGGCTGAAGAGCTTGAAGTGCAGGAGCAAGCCGTGCGAGACATCGTGCGCTACTACACGCGTGAAGCGGGTGTGCGCTCGCTGGAACGTGAACTCGGCAAAATTTGTCGCAAAGTCATCAAGGGCATTCAGCTGAAAAAAATGGTGGCTCAAGTGGTCGTCACACCCGACAACCTGAATGAATTTTTGGGTGTGCGCAAGTTTGACTACGGCCGCGCTGAGAAAAACAACCAGGTTGGCCAGGTGGTGGGTCTGGCCTGGACGGAAGTCGGTGGCGACCTGCTGACGATTGAGGCCGCCATCATGCCCGGCAAAGGCTTGATCACCCGCACGGGCTCTTTGGGCGACGTGATGAAGGAGTCCGTTGACGCAGCGCGCACGGTGGTGCGCAGCCGCTCGGCCATGCTCGGCATCAAAGACGATTTGTTTGAAAAGCGTGACATCCACATCCATGTGCCTGATGGCGCAACGCCCAAGGATGGGCCAAGCGCAGGCGCGGCCATGACCACGGCGTTTATTTCTGCGCTAACGGGCATCCCTGTTCGCGGTGACGTGGCCATGACCGGCGAGATCACATTGCGCGGTGAAGTTACCGCCATCGGTGGGCTGAAAGAAAAGCTGCTGGCGGCTTTGCGCGGCGGCATCAAGACGGTGCTGATCCCCGAGGAAAACGCCAAGGACTTGCAGGAGATTCCTGACAATGTCAAAAACGGTCTGGAGATCATCCCCGTCAAGTGGATTGACCAGGTGCTGAAGGTGGCGCTGGAGCGCATGCCTGTGCCGTTGAAGGATGAAGAGCTGGCTGTACCCGCAGCCGCTGCGGTAGCGGCGATTGTGGTGCCTGAGCTGGCAGTGACGAGTGCCGTCAAGCATTGATGCTCTTTTTATGAAAATTTCAGGTGAGCGAGAAAAATAAGCTATAATTTGAGGCTTGCAACGCGGGAGTAGCTCAGTTGGTAGAGCGCAACCTTGCCAAGGTTGAGGTCGAGAGTTCGAGACTCTTCTCCCGCTCCAATTTAAAGGGCAGCACTTCAAAATGCTGTCCTTTTTCATTGGTTGATTTGATTTCGTTTTAGAGATGGCGCGGTAACAAAGCGGTTATGTACCGGATTGCAAATCCGGCTAGCCCGGTTCGACTCCGGGCCGCGCCTCCAGAGTCATGGCTGCAATGTCATCCTGCCCGAGTGGTGAAATCGGTAGACACAGCGGACTTAAAATCCGCCGCTTCGTGAATAGCGGGCGTACCGGTTCGATTCCGGTCTCGGGCACCAAGTCATTCCTCAAGGTTGTTTTGACATCATCGCGTAAGTGGTTAAGATATTTTCATGTCCAGCAACAACACCCCCTTTGAAATCCACGTTCACGGCGAAGTGCCTTTGCGTGAAGACGTCACCTTTGAGCAACTGCAAGAGGCCTTGAAGCCACTGTGGAAGTATTCTGGCGCCAAGTCTTTGGTGGCGGCGGCTGAAAGCGCTTACGAAGAAGAGCCCGGCATTCGCTTTGATGCGCAAAAGCACCTGCTGCAAATGTGCTGGACTGTACCGGGTGACGAAGACTTTCGTCAGGCGCTGGACGAAATGTGCATGGGCTTGAACGACCTGGCAGAAGCGGGTGCGCCGATTGAAGTCACGTTTTATGACGCCGACTTTGACGACGAAGACGACGACAGTGATGAAGAAGAGGCGCGTGACGACTTTGCCATGTACTTTGTCGGCCCAACGCCCGCCGCGATCATGCAGGTGCAGCGCGACCTGCTGGTGCAAGACACGATTGGCTTGATGGAGCGGCACTTTGATGGCTCTGAGCTGGGTGAGGTGGTGGATGCCATCGACCGCCTGTTTGAACGCCGCTTTGACGCGCTGGTCAGCTCCATGCAGCTTGGCAAGCCCCCACGTAATTCTGGCGGCTCGGGTGGCTCGTCAGGCGGGCATGGCGGTGGCCGCAAGCCGCGCCATCTGCATTGAATGGAGGCTGCGGCTTGATTGCACGCTTTCAGGTCAGTGTTTTTTCAATGCTATAAATGCTACTAAATTAGTAGCTGCTTGCGCCCGTATTTATTGGTTTGCAGTCATATTCGACGTGATAAAGCTTGGCGCTCTCAAATCTCAAGTGCAACAGTATCCTAAACCCATAAAAGGAGTGTTGTATGCCAAAGAGTTACTGTCATTTAAGCGATCTTGAACGAGCCCAAATCCAGGCTCATCTTGAGTTGGGCAG
>JBASFP010000035.1:0-1941 GCA_049653085.1 Polaromonas sp. | reverse complement strand
GTACCAATGGTGGTGAAGTAGTCGCTGCGATCAACGCGCGACACATCCAACTTGAGTTTGTAGTCCTTGGCCAGCACGCCCTCATAACCCGCAAAAATGCGTTTGTCGGTGCCACTCAAAGGCGAGCTGGTGACGAAATTGCTCTGCGCCACCGTCAAATATTGCCCACCGACGTTGACATTGCCGCTGAATACCGGTGCGCCGGTGGCATCGCGCAGGTAGGTGTTGAACGGGCCATAGTCGGTAAAAATATGTGAGTACGACAAGCCGCCATAAATTTTGCTTTGGGCATTCAGGTCATACACCAGCTTGAGCGAAGCATTTGTTTGCTTCCAGGGCGAATCGCCCTTGTCTCCCACCAAATAAGACGGCACACCGGTTGAATTGGTCATGGCGGTAGCCCCTGTCACCACCTTGGCTGCTTTTTTTTGCGCAGCGGTCAACGTGGTCACAACAGGTCGGAGCACCATGTCACTGGCATAGCCGTCACGATTAGCTTGACTCAAACCCACAGTGATACCCAAACCATTGGCCAACTTGTCGCGAAAATACACGCTGGTATCGTTGCCAGCGGCATCACCAAAGCCTTTTTTCAGGCGCACTGTGAATTCGCGCTTATTTGGGTCTTTGCTGATCATGTTGATCACGCCGCCCATGGCGCTGCTGCCATAGAGTGAAGAAAACGCGCCAGACACCACTTCAACCCGGTCCACGTCATCGACAAAGAGCGATTTCCACTCAACATTGTTGTTGCTAGAGTTTTGTACTGGAATGCCGTCCAAAAGCACCAGCGTGCGATTTCTGTCCATACCGCGCAACGTGAACCCCCCGGCACCCGCTCCGGCAAACGACTGCCCGTTGCCTGACGATTCCAAGTGCAAGCTGGGCACCGCCAGCAAGGCATCGCTGATGCGGGAGACATTTTTTTGCTCGATGTCTTTGGCTGTGACTACCGTCACGGCGGCGGGCGCGTCTGCCAAATCTTGCCCAATGCGGTTGGCTGTAACGATCTGATCGCGAAGTGATTTTTCTTCGACTGCAGGGGTAGCGGATTGCGCTAGTGCAGGTTGTGCGGAGGCGGCGGCCAAAGTGGCCACGGCGATGGCAATCAGGGTTTTGTTGTAATTCATTTTGAAAAGTGTTGAAAGAAGTTAAGAGATTCGAATGGGCGGACTCTGGCCAATTGACGCAGCCCATCGGGGTATTGCCAACTGTGCGGGGTTTGATCAATTGATTTGCTCGAATGGTTGAGCAAAATAGGCAACGCCTACAGGCAGGCTCTAAGGCCTGTCAATTCATATAGTCGGTGTCAGGGGCGGGCCGCGCGGTGGGGCCCACAGGGAAGTCTTGTCGAAGTAGAAAAAAGCCTGCCAGCCCGGCATCTCCTGCTGTCCGCCCTGAACCGTTAAGAGGTAAGGCAATAGGTGGGGCGGAGGAGCACATCGGTCTGCTTGGTGCAGGCAAAACGGGCAATGGTTTTGCGTTGGCGTGGAATCCTGCCTGGTAGGGGAATCCACAGCTTGCGCTTTGTCCGGCGCAACGGTTTTAGTACCTTGGGTGGTGCATATTTCAATGCGTTCTGCGCCATCTACACTGACAAAGGCTAGTGCGTGGGTCAAAGTTGGAGCTAAGGCAAACAACACGGCCACCAACACAGACCACCACACCGCCCAAGGGCGGCGCAGTTGTTCTGTGCGTAAGGTGATGGTCATTTTCTGTCAGTTCCGGTGGGATTTACTTCTGTGCCGGCTCGCTGTGGCCGGTATGCTGACCGTGCATGTTGTGCGCGTCCTGCCCTGCTGACTGGTCAACCCTGACCATGCCTTCAAACCCGTCGAAGAGTTTGCGTTTGTCTGCACTGAGCTTGTCTTCCGCTGCAACCACAGCTGCAGCCAACCGGGAAGCGGCGTCGCTCTTCATGCCAATGGACTGCATGACCTC
>JBASFP010000034.1:0-54018 GCA_049653085.1 Polaromonas sp. | reverse complement strand
TGCGTATCGGTTTAACAGGCGATTTGACTTGGCAGCCATGGTGCCTCGACTGCTTCGCGCTGCTGTGACTACAAAACCTCTTCCTCTGAGCATCCTACGCCTGTCTGAGGCAGGTATCTAATCAGGTAAAAGTCGGGCTGGCCTGCACATAGGTTTTTTGCAGCACGGAACCAATCACAAAACTGGTGGGCGACGTGCCAGCGCCTGCGGCCATATATTCGTAGTTACCAGCGCGGCAGGTGCCTGACGGCTCGGTGTAGCCGTGCGCCGGGAAACCCGCCGAGCCATCGCCGTAACTGTCAGTGTCGGTCTGGTTAATGTCCACGCACTGCATCTGGATGATGAGTGCCATGTCGCCGACTGCAAAACCTGTTGCGCCACGGGCATTGCTCAATGCAATCGTGGCGGTAGTCCCTGCGGTGTAGGTGCCGATAGCAGGGGTGAAGTAGCCATTGACCACCTCACCCGCGCCCGCCGTGGTTTTGTCACCGTCTTTTTGCGGGCTCACGCACACCTGACCCCAGGCGATAGTGCTGCTCAGGTAAGTTGCCACGCCTGCCCACAGCAAGCGGCGCAAAAGTACAGCAGAAGACTTCATCAAACCCATGGGGTCTGATTGTCCCGCCTTTCAACCCGCCAAGCGCGAGACCCAGACTACAAAAGCGGCGCAAACGCCAAATATGACCAGCGCTGTGATGCGCGACGCCGCATCGTCACGTGATGCAGGCACCGCCACTTCAAGCTGTTTGTCACCATGCAGCATGGGTTTAATCAGGTTCTGTTTTTTGCGCAGGTAAAACACAATCGCTGCAATGTGCAGCACCACCAGCGCCAAAATAATCCACTTGCCAATGTTCTTGTGATAGTTGGTGGCCAGGTTGACGGTGGCGCCCGATACAAAGCGCGTCAGCGGGCCGGCAAAAGCGATTTCGTCATCACTGATCAGCCCGCTGCCCACTTGCGCAAACAAAATGGCCAGCAGCGCAAACACCGAGCCCGCCCCGGTAGGCGTGTGGCCCACCGAATGCTCCGGCTTGCCCTTGCCCTTAAGATAATTGATAACGCTGCGCGGCGAATAAACAAACGCCGCAAAGCGCGACCAGCGCCCGCCTACCAGCCCCCACACCAGCCTGAACAGCAGCAAGGCCAGCACTGTCAGCCCGAGGCGAAAGTGCCACACCATCGCGTTGCCGCCCACGTTGGCGGTAATGATCAGCCCCACAATGCACAGCGCCAGTGCCCAATGAAAAACCCGCGTCGGCAAGTCCCAGACGCGAACTTTGTGCAAATGAGGAGATGTGGTGGTGTTCATGCGCGCTCCTGAAAATTAAATGGTTTCATGATGATGACTTACGCTGCTATGTTGCTGATTGGATGCACCCGGTCATCAGGGCTTTCCCTTGTACCCAAGGATACTGCGGAACTTATCAATCTTGGCTAAACTCAAGCCGACTGGTGCAGGCAAAAACCCTGACCAGTCCTGTCAATTCAATAACCCCTCGAGGAATCCCCATGAAAGCTCTTGCCTGTATCGCCGCAGCCGCGACTCTGGTTGCTTTTGCTGCCCCGGCTTCGGCCCAGTTTGCTAAACCCGAAGACGCCATCAAGTACCGCCAAAGCTCAATGAGCATCATGGCCACGCACTTCGGCCGAATTGGTGCCATGGTCAACGGCCGCGTGCCGTTTGACGCCAAAGTCGCTGCTGACAATGCTCAGATCGTTGCCGACATGGCCAAACTGCCATGGGCTGCTTTTGGCCCAGGCACCGACAAGGGTGCCATCCCAACCCGCGCCAAGCCAGAGCTGTTTGCCCAGCCCGCCAAGTTCAAGGAATACAACGAGAAGCTCATGGCAGAAACCGCCAAGCTGTCTGCTGCTGCGAAAACTGGCAACGCTGACACGCTGAAAGCCGCTTTTGGCGCAACAGCCGGTACCTGCAATGCCTGCCACGACGACTTTCAGGCCAAGCTGTAATCACTATTTGCTATAAAATCAGTAGCTGCTTGCGCCCGAATTTATTGGGTTATGGCCGTATTTGATGCCTTAAAAAGGCCTGTTTTGATGAAAAACAGGCCTTTTTTGCGTTTGGGCAACACCGATGTCGAATTTGACGCAATTTGCAGATTTTCAAGCGTGGCTAGTTTGGCTGGCTCGCGCCAACGCATGTGCTGCCCACTGGTTCAAGCTCAAACCTGCCACCTGCGCCGCCACGCTGGCCTGCGCATGCACCTCAGGCGGCACGCGCAGCAGCATGCGACCTGAAAAGGGCTTGTTTGCTGGCAAATTCAATTGTGCGCAGTGTGCCAGGTAGTCGTCTACCGCTTCATGAAAAGCAGTCTCAAGCTCATTCACACTGCTGCCGTGAAAGCCAACAATGTCGCGTATGCCCGCCAAGTGGCCCACAAAAATTCGGTCTTGTTCATCAAACTCGATACGGGCGCTGTAGCCCTTGTAGATCATGGTGTTCATGGGGTGATTCCAATCGCTTCTAAAAATCGGCGGGCGTCCAGTACCCGGTATCGCAAAGCCTCACGCTGCGGATGCGGGCGATGAAAGCGCACTGTCAAACCGCCGTGCATAAAAGCAACCGACGAGCCCGACCCCTCGGTGCGCACGCAGCCTACAGCCATCAGCAGCGCCTCAATCTTGCGCCATTCCAGGTTGCCATTTACCGGGCTGGTATAGACCTGATCAAGCGTTTTACGGTGCTGGTTGTTCATGGCAAAATCATCGTGCTAAATGATATCATTAACTGATAGCTTGTGAATTCTGAAGTGTCGCAAGCCAAGCCGCGTCATCCGTTCATGGAACTGCTGGCAAGTTACAAAGACATTAAAACCTGCGTCAGCTGGCAGTCCAGTTCTGGCTCCGTCAGAGGATGTTTCGCACCCAGGCGCTGATCAAACCGCAGCAAATCAGCACATAATAGTTGCTATTAAATCAGGAGCTGCTTGCGCCCTTGTTTATTGGGCTAACGCCTGATTTGATGCCCCAAAAAGGCCCGTTTTGATGAAAAACAGGCCTTTTTTGCGTTTGGGCAACACGGATGCCGAATTTGACGCAGTTTGCACATTCTTCACGCCAGCTGATGTCGTCATCCGGCATACTGGCCTTCGGTTTTCACACGAGGAGTCAAACCATGCAACGCAGACAATTCAACCAGGCGGCCATTGGCGCATTGATAGTGGCTACTTACACCCAGGCGCACGCCCTGTCTTTGGGCGACCTGTCGGGTATCTCAAACAAAGACGCCAGCGCTGGCCTGAAAACCGCGCTTGAAAAAGGCGCGCTGGCTGCCGTGGCTTTGCTGGGCAAAACCGATGGTTTTTTTGGCAACGACAAGGTTCGCATCCCGCTGCCGGGCTATTTGAACGACGTGGCCGGGCTGCTTAAAAACCTGGGTCAGGGCAAGCGGGTCGACGAGCTGACGCTGTCGCTCAACCGCGCTGCCGAGGCGGCCGTGCCAATGGGTAAAACCCTGCTGGTCAACGCTGTCAAAAACATGAGCGTGGCGGATGCCAAAACTATTCTGACGGGTGGCGACACCTCAGTCACCGCGTTTTTTGCTGACAAAACCCGCACCCCGCTGGGCGTGACGTTTTTGCCCATCGTCACCAAAGCCACTGAAAAAGTTGGCCTGCTTAACAAGTACAACGAGTTCGCAGGCAAGGCCGCTGGCTTTGGCCTGGTCAAAAAAGAAGATGCCAACATCCAGCAGTACGTGACGGGCAAGTCGCTGGACGGTTTGTATTTGGTGATTGGTGAAGAAGAAAAGAAAATCCGGCAAGACCCGGTGGGCACCGGCAGCGCGATTTTGAAGAAGGTGTTTGGCGCGCTGAAGTAAGGCCTTGCACTGGTTATCCACCAAGGGTAATCACACGACTTCTCTAGGCGATGGGCGATGGGTCAGCGTTAATATCTTGGCTTACCTAAAAAGCCAAGAATGCGCCCATGACTACGCTTGCCGACAATGCTTTCATCCCGCCTGAGCCCAGCAAGCCCGGCTCAAAAATAGTCAAACCCATCGAAGCCGTGTGCGCAGCACTGGTCACGCTGATCGTGGCTTTGCTGCTGATCGGTGTGGTCTCGCGCTACGTGTTTTCAAACCCTGTGGTGTGGATTGACGAGGTCGCGTCGATTGCCTTCTTGTGGGTGTCAATGTTGGGCGCGGTGCTGGCGGTTGACCGCAACGAGCACCTTCGGTTAAACCTGTTTGTAGAAATGATGCCCGCGCGCATCGGGCGTTTTGTGCAGACCTTTGCGCTGCTGGTGGTGGCGAGCTTTTTACTGTTTTTGCTGCACCCGTCGGTGGAGTACGTCAAGTCTGAATGGATGATTCGCACGCCTGCGCTGGACTTGCCGAACGGCTTTCGCGTGTCGGCCATCGGCATGAGCCTGGCGTTGATGCTGGCTTTGGTACTGCGCCACGCCTATGCGATTTCCACAAAAACGGATTTGATTGCAGCGACAGTTTTGGTTGCGTTGATCGGCGGCGCATGCTGGCTGGCCTCGCCCACGCTGCAAACGCTGGGCAATTTGAACATTCCAATCTTTTTGATTGGTTTTGTGGCGGTATGCCTGGTGTGTGGTGTGCCGATTGCATTTTGCTTTGGCATTGGCACGCTGTGCTTTTTGGCTTTTTCAACCACCATTCCGCTGGAGGTGGTGATCAACCGCATGGACGAGGGCATGAGCAGTTTGGTGCTGGTGTCGGTGCCGATTTTTGTACTGCTGGGTTGCGTACTGGACGCGACGGGCATGGGCAAGGCCATCATTGACTTTTTGGCGTCACTGGTCGGCCATGTCAAGGCAGGCATGTCTTATGTGCTATTAGGTTCGCTCTTTATCGTGTCGGGCATTTCGGGCTCCAAGGTGTCGGACATGGCAACCGTAGCGCCTGCACTCTTCCCGGAAATGAAGCGGCGTGGCCATAAACCGCGCGAGATGATTGCGCTGCTGGCCACTGGCGCAGCCATGGCCGACACCGTGCCGCCCAGCATTGTGCTGATTGTGCTGGGCTCGGTCGCAGGTGTGTCGATTGCGGGCCTCTTTAACAGTGGCGTGGTGGTGGCGATGGTGCTGCTGGTGGCGCTGGCCGCACTGGCGCGCTGGAAGGCGCGCAACGAGCATGTCGATGGCGTTAAACGCGCACCGTTCATCACCATCCGTCGTACCTTCATGATCGCAGGGCCTGCGTTGTTGCTGCCGTTTTTGATTCGTGGTGCGGTGGGTGGCGGTGTGGCCACGGCGACGGAGGTGTCAACCCTGGCCGTCATATACGCCATGATTGCGGGCATCTTTTTGTACGGTGGTTTCAGCCTGCGCAAGCTGTACGAGATGCTGGTGGAAACGGCTGCACTGACCGGAGCGATTTTGATTATTTTGGGTACAGCACTCAGCATGGCCTGGGTCATTGCGCAGTCGGGTGTAGCGCAGCAACTGGCCACCTACATGACCACACTGCCGGGCGGCTGGGTCGGGTTTATGGCCGTGACGATGGTGGTGTTTTTGATTTTGGGTTGCCTGCTTGAGGGCTTGCCCGCTATTCTTTTATTAGCACCGCTGATGTTCCCGATTGCCCGGCAGCTTGGCATCAACGATGTGCATTACGCGATGGTGGTGGTCACGGCCATGAACATCGGCCTGATGATGCCGCCGATTGGCGTGGGCTTTTACGTGGCGTGTCGCATCGGCAATGTGTCACCTGACGAGGCCATGGGCGCGATATGGCCGTACATCGTGGCATTGATTGTTGGGCTGCTGGTGATTGCCTATGTGCCGACGATTTCGACGTTTGTGCTTTAGCAGGGGAAAAAGCTTCCAACGCTAAGGCACAGAGGCGCAAAGAACCGCAAAGAAAAAAATAATTTTCTCACTTGTCTTACTTTGCGTTCTTTGCAACTTCGCGCCTTTGCGTTGGAAACTAAAGGCTTTAAACCAGTTTGCCCGAATATTTTTCCAGCTTGCTCATCGCCTCATTACCAAACTTGCCGCGCCACTCTGCGTAGAAGCCAGCTTTTGACAGCGTGTCGCGGAACGACTTCACGTCTGGCGTGTTAAACGTCAGACCCTTGGCTTTAAGCTGCGCTTCCAGGCCGTTGTTCAGGCGGCGAATGTCGTCGCGCTGCTTCATCACGCCGCTGGTCACATGTTTGTTGATGACCGCTTGCACATCTGCTGGCAGGCCAGCCCAGCGGCGACCGTTGGCCAAAATCCATTGGCCGTCCCACATGTGGCCGGTCATTGAGCAAAACTTTTGCACTTCATACAGCTTGGCAATGTCGATGATGGCCAATGGGTTTTCCTGGCCCTCCACCACCTTGGTTTGCAGGGCTGAATACACCTCGCTGAAGTTGATGCCTGTCGGCGCAGAGCCAAAAGCCTTGAACATCGACGTCCACAGCGGGCTGATGGGCACGCGGATTTTGAAGCCCTTCAAGTCTTCAGCCGTGACGATGGGTTTGGTCGATGTGGTGATGTTTCTGAAGCCGTTGTCCAGAATGCGGTCAAAGCTGTGCAGGTTGACCTTGGCAATCGCCGCGCGAATAAACGCACCCAGCTCGCCGTCCATCGCCGCCCACACCGTGGCGTAATCTTTAAACGCAAAGGCCAGCCCGTTGATGCCCGCCAGCGGTACCAGCGTCTGCAAAATCAGGCCCGACAGCGGGAAAATATCAATCGCGCCATTGCGCACCTGCGACAGCATGTCGGTGTCGCCACCCAACTGGTTGTTCGGGAAGATTTGAATGTCAACCTTGCCGTCTGTCTCAGCACGAATCGCGTCGGTCGCCTCTTTGATACGGATATTGGACGGGTGCGTGACCGGGATGTTGTTGGCCCACTTGAGGGTGATGTTGCCGCTCTGGGCGAAGGCGGGTACGCCCAGCACCGCGGCGCTTGATGCAGCGGCCACAAAGGTGCGGCGGCTGATGGTTGATGACTTGCTTTGCATGATGTCTCCTGTTGTTGAACTAAAAAACTGACTGACTAAAAAACGATAACTACTTGCTCTCAAGGCTGTCATTGCGGACTTGATCCGCAATCCATGAACACGTCCCCTGCCAACATCGCAGAAGTCATGGATCCCGGGTCAAGCCCGGGATGACAGTGTCGAAACTAATACATGCTGAGCCCGCCATCGGCCACCAGCGTCGCGCCCGTCACATAAGACGCTTGTGGCGACAGCAAATACACAATGTTGGCGGCTATCTCGTGCGGCTCGGCCGTGCGGTTTTGCGCCGCCATGCCTTCAATCTTTTTGCGCAGGGCGTCGTCTTGCCACGCTTCGGCCAGCATGGGTGTGAGTGTTGCACCGGGTGCAATGCAGTTGACGCTGATGCCTTGGCTCGCCAAAGCGCGTGCGGCGTTTTTGCTCAGCGCCAGCACTGCGCCTTTGCTGGCCGCATAAGCAGCGGTACCCATCAAGCCGCCGCCACGCAAACCCGCCACACTGGCGACGGTGCAAATGCGCCCGCCTCCACCACTGTTCATCATGTGCGCTGCCGCCTCACGAATAGCGACAAATGTGCCAATCACATTCACGCTGTAAGTCGTTTTAAATTCAGCAGCCGTCAGTTGCATGAAGGGGGTTTTTTCAGCCACGCCTGCGCAGGTGGCCAGTGCGTCCAGCCTGCCCAGCAGCGCAGCCGCGTCGGTCATGGCCTTGACCAGTTGCGCTTCATCAGCCACATCGCAAAGCAGGGCGTGGTGCTGACCGCCGACTGCCTTGGCTTGAAGTGCCGTTGCCTCAGCGCCTGCCAAATTGCAATCAACGCCCACCGTGTCATAGCCTTGTGCAGCCAGCGCCAGCACCGTGGCCGCGCCTATGCAGCTGGCACTGCCGGTGACGATGGCTGTGCGGTTTGTCATGACCTGGTCATTGCCTCAAGAGTGTCTGCGTTGCCGCAACCAGCTTGTCAACCGACAGGCGAGATTCATTTTCAAGCACCTGCGCGTAGCCCACCGGTATGCGCGGCGAGCCCAGGCGCTTGACCTTGCAGCCGGTTTGCTCGGCAGCACTGGCCGCAATCTCTGCGCCAAAGCCAGCGACCTGCACCGCCTCATGCATCACCAGCAAGCGCCCGGTACGCGCGGCAGATTCCATCACCATGGCGCGATCCCACGGCCAGATGGTGCGCAGGTCGATGATGTCGGGTTTGATAGCGCCAAACGCGCCTTGTTCAAAGGCCTGCATGCAAATACCCACGCCGCGCGACCAGGTGACGATGGTCAGGTCATTGCCCTCAGCCAGCTTTTTACCAATGCCGAGTGGCACGGCAACACCTGTATCTACATCGCCCTGAGTGCCCCACAGCTCTTTGTGCTCCATGTAGATAACAGGGTCGCCCGAAGCCATAGATGATTTGAGCAGCCCATAGTTGTCTTGCGGCGTGGCGGGCGTGGCCACCACCAGGCCGGGGATGTGCGCAAACCACGCTTCAAGCGACTGCGAATGCTGCGCCGCCGATGCGGACCAGATACCAATTGGCATGCGCGCCACCAGCGGCACGCGGCCCTGGCCACCAAACATGAAGCGGTTTTTTGCGGCCTGGTTCACGATCTCGTCAATTGCGCACAGGGCAAAGTCAATCACCCGCATTTCCACAATCGGCCGCACGCCCGCCAGCGCCATGCCCACCGCGCTGCCCATGATGTTCGACTCAGATATCGGCGTGTCAATGATGCGGTCGCCACCAAACTCGGCCTGCAAGCCCCGGTACTGTCCAAACACGCCGCCACGGCCCAGGTCTTCACCGAGCGCAATCACATTCGCGTCGGCCTGCATGGCTTCGCGCAAGGCGGCACAGGCGGCTTCAGCGTAGGTCATTTTTGTTGTTGTGCTCATAGCCATACTCCCGCACCCGTCGTCATGATGTCTTCATAAGCATCTGCCACCACAGGCCAGGGTGCGGCTTCTGCGGTTTGCAGGGCGGTGTCAATTTCGGTTTTTACTTCGGCATCAACCGCTGCAATGTCGCTAGCTGACACGCCAAGCGCGGCCAGCCTGGCGCGCGCCACAATCATCGGGTCTTTCAGCAGCGCAGCCTCGACTTCTTTGGCATCTCGGTACGTGCCTGGGTCTACCGACACATGGCCTTTAAAGCGGTACGTCACCGCATGTAAAAAACGTGGACCACCACCCGCTCGAATCTCGCCAACCATCTTTTTAGCGGCGGCATCGACCGCCTCCACATCATTGCCGTCCACATGTTCAGACGGGATACCCATTGCCTTGGCACGTGCAAATGCACCCGCGCCCGCCGTCATGGCTGGTGTGGGTGTGGTGGCTGAAATGCGGTTGTCTTCACATATAAACAAAATGGGCAACTGGTACACCTGTGCCCAGTTCAGCCCCTCTAAAAATGGCCCGCGATTGGTCGCGCCGTCGCCAAAAAAGCAGGCCACCACATTCGGCTGTTTGCGTATTTTTAAAGCGTGCGCCGCGCCCGTGGCAATCGGTATGCCTGCTGCCACCACGCCGTTGGCGCCCAGCATGCCGACTGAAAAGTCGGCAATGTGCATCGAGCCGCCCTTGCCCTTGTTGTAGCCCGTGGCGCGACCAAACAGCTCGCACATCATCTTCGTCGCGTCAGCTCCTTTGGCCAGTGTGTGGCCGTGGCCCCGGTGGGTAGACGTCAGCATGTCGGCGCGTTCCAGGTTGTGGCACACGCCTGCGGCCACGGCTTCTTGCCCGGTTGACAAGTGCAGCGGCCCGCGAACCAAAGCAGGTTTGGCTGATGCGGCCAAACCCCAAGCCGCCACACCGCCCTGGCTGGCAATTTCGGCGGCGTTTTCAAACTGGCGGATCCGGCTCATGAGCCGGTACAAATCTAGCAGGCGTTGGGGTGTCATTCAGGCGGGGTAAAAAATTAGGGAGAAAGATGTAGCAGCCTTGAGTTTGACCCATAAAACTATGTACACGTACCGTGATTTACCCGAATCGGGCTTAAAAACCACTGTTTTTAGGTGTGTTTTAGGCCTTTAGGCCAATAAATACGGGCGCAAGCAGCTCCTAAATTAATAGTAGTCTTACAGCACCTTGCGAGCTGTATCCAGGCGCTGTGCCAGATACGCACCATAAAAATCGGGCACGGCTATGCCAACCAGCCGATCGGCCAGCTCCTGGCCTTGGCTGCCGATGAAAAGGACTGTGGGGGTGAAGGTTGCCTTCCAGACTTTGGCTTGTTGCGCGGCAGTGGTGGCTTTGCCGTCAAAGCCAATCAGTGGCGTGCTGCGGTTGGTGCTATCGAGTTGCCAGGCTTGCAGGCCATCGTTCTGGCGTGCTGGCAGCAAGTAGCTACGGCGCACCAGCTCGCAGTACACGCAGCCGGGCAGGCTGATCAGCAGCACCAGCGGCTCGCCCTTGGCTTTGGCAGCAAGGGCGGACTCAAGCAGCGAGGCTGGGACGGGCAAAGCGGTGTCTTTGGCGTGTGCCCACGCGGTGGGCAGTGCGCATGCCAATGCTACTGAAAACTGCCTTCTGCTGAGCTGCATATCAAATCACCTTGTTGCCTTTTAATTCAGACAACGTCGCGTCCGGGTAGTTCAACACACTGCGCAGAACCTCTTCAGTATGTTGACCCAGCAGGGGTGGCGGTAGGTCGGTGCGTACCGGTGTGGCGCTCAGTTTGATGGGGCTGGACACCAGCCGCAAATCGCTCTGGTGCGGGTGCTGCCAGTGCGTCACCATGTCCCGCGACTGGATGTGCGGGTCGGCAAACACTTCGGCCAAATTGTTAATGGCACCGCACGGCACCTTGGCGGCTTCCAGCGCGGCCAGCCAGTCGGCTTTGCCTCTGGTACGCATCACAGTTTCCAGTATCGGCACCAGTTGCGCGCGGTTTTTCACCCGGTCGCGGTTCAAGGCAAACAGCGGGTGTACGCCCAGCTCTGGCACATTGGCCACTTCACAGTATTTACGGAATTGCGAGTCATTACCCACGGCGATGATGATGTGGTCTTTACTGCCATCATCAGCATTGGCAACCTCAAACACCTGATACGGCACGATGTTCTGGTGCGCATTGCCCATGCGGCCAGGCACCTTGTCGCTGACCAGATAGTTGGCTCCCAGGTTGGCCAGCATGGCAACTTGCGTGTCCAGTAGCGCCATGTCAACCTGCTGGCCAACGCCGGTTTTTTCGGCATGGAGCAGCGCGGCCAATATGCCAACGGTGGCGTACATGCCGGTCATCAGATCGGCGACGGCCACACCGACTTTTTGCGGGCCACCCTGAAGGTCATCACGCTCGCCCGTCACGCTCATCAGTCCGCCCATACCCTGAATCGCATAGTCGTAACCGGCCCGGTCGGCATACGGGCCGGTCTGGCCAAAGCCTGTGACTGAGCAATACACGAGGCGCGGGTTGATGGCTTTGATGCTGGCGTAGTCCAGGCCATAGCGCGCCATGTCGCCCACTTTGAAGTTCTCTACAAACACATCGCAGTGCGCCACCAGCTCACGTATCAGCGCTTGCCCGGCAGGCTGCGCGATGTCGCAGGTCACGCTGCGCTTGTTGCGGTTGGTGCCCAGGTAGTAAGCCGCTTCTGGTGTGTCGTTACCCGCAGCGTCTTTTAAAAACGGTGGCCCCCAGGTGCGGGTGTCGTCGCCTGTTTCAGGGCGTTCAATTTTGATGACGTCAGCACCCAGGTCAGCCAGGGTTTGGGTACACCAGGGACCCGCCAAGACGCGGGAAAGGTCGAGGACGCGGATGCCGTCTAGGGAATTTTTTGAGGTCATGCCCTCATTTTGCACCCGGGCTGTCATCCCGGACTTGATCCGGGATCTATCCCTGTATCTGTAGTCTCGCTGCGCTGGCATGGATCCCGGGTCAAGCCCGGGATGACAAATCTAATACTGTTTGTACGGCAAAAATTTGCCCGACAGCACCACATTCACGCGGTCGCCTTTGGGGTCAGGGGTACGCACGATGTCCATCGAAAAATCAATCGCGCTCATGATGCCGTCGCCAAATTCTTCGTGAATCAGCTCTTTGATGGTCGTGCCGTAAACGCTCACAATTTCATACCAGCGGTAAATCAGCGGGTCAGTCGGCACAGGCGTGGGCAACGAGCCTTTGTACGGCACAACCTGCAGCCACTTTTGCTCGTCTGCTGTCAGCCCAAAAATTTTGCCGATGATTTTGGCCTGTTTGTCGTCGAACGTCATTTGGCCCAGGCAACCAGCGGTGACCCATTCTTTGCTCAGGCCGACTTTTTTGGCCACGTCTTCCCATTTGATGCCTTTGGCCACCTTGACGGTGATGATTTTTTCGGTGATGTCGTTGCGGTTCATTTTTGCTCCAGTTATAAAAATTAGTGGGCTTCGCCGGGCTTGGCGCGCTTGATGAGAAAGTCGACGACGTGGTTACGAAGGTCGTAGTAGCCTGGCAGGTGATGCAGCTCAGCACGGGTGCGCTTTTTAGGCAGGGTGTTGACCACCACTTCACCAATGCCGCCGGGTGTGTGTCCCTTGGCCGACTCTGCACCATTCGTCATCAGAATAATGCGATCCGCCAGCAAAATCGCTTCGTCCACATCGTGGGTGATCATGAAAACAGTCTGCTGCGTCTCCCGCACAATCGTCATCAGCTCGTCTTGAATCGTGCCGCGTGTCAGTGCGTCGAGCGCGCCAAACGGCTCGTCCAGCAACAGCATTTTGGGCTGAATCGCAAAGGCCCGGGCTATGCCGACGCGCTGCTTCATGCCGCCTGAGAGTTGCGATGGCTTTTTGTCAATCGCCGGCATCAAGCCCACCATGGCGACAAACTTTTCAACATGCGCGTTGACTTGCGCTTTAGTCCAGTCGGGCCAGCGTGACACGACTGCAAAAGCAATGTTGCTGCGCACCGTGAGCCACGGCATCAGCGCGTGGCTTTGAAACACCACGCCGCGCTCCAGGCTGGGGCCTGAGATTTCGCGGTTGTCCATAAAACAGTTGCCTGAGGTGGCGGTGTCCAGACCTGCCAACACATTCAAGACAGTGGTTTTGCCGCAGCCTGAGTGGCCAATGATGCAGACAAACTCTCCCTTGTCGATGGCAAAACTGACATCGGCAAACACCGGTTTGTTGGCAACAAAGGCTTTGCTCAAGCCTTCGACTTTCAAAAAGCCTTGCATGGGAGCAGCAGCTTTATTCAACATAGGTCACCATCTTTTGCAGTTGTGCAAAAGCCAAATCAAGCAACATGCCGACGATGCCAATCACCAAAATCGCAAAGATCACATTCGTCAACGACAGGTTGTTCCATTCGTTCCAGACAAAGTAGCCAATGCCCGTACCGCCGACCAGCATTTCAGCCGCCACAATCACCAGCCAGGCAATGCCCATTGAAATGCGCATGCCGGTAAAAATGGTTGGTGCAGCGGCCGGCAATATCACCAAAAATGCCTTGCGCAGCGGGCTGACTTGCAGTGTGGCCGCAACATTGAGCCACTCGCGTTTGACAGCAGACACGCCGAACGCGGTGTTGATCAGCATGGGCCACACCGAGCAGATAAAAATCACAAAAATGCCGCTGATCGACGAGTCCTTGATGGTGTACAGCGCCAGCGGCATCCACGCCAGTGGCGAGATCGGTTTGAGCACCTGAATGAACGGGTCAAACGCGCGCCTGAGCAGAGGCGACATGCCAATTACAAAGCCCAGCGGTATCGCCACCAGCATGGCCAGCAAAAACCCCAGCCCGACGCGACCTAAGGAATGGCCGAGCTGGATCAAAATCCCCTTGTCATTGGGCCCGTTGTCGTAAATCGGGTTTGACACCTGCTTCCAGATGGCTGTGCCCATTTGGCCAAGTGTGGGAAAACCCGTGGTCTTGGTGCTGCCCACGTCTTTGCCCATCATCTTCTGGTATTCGATCTGCTCTGACGTCATGCCAACGGTACTGGCCGCAGGGGGTGTTCCAGACGATAGTGTGGCCAGATACCAGACACCCAATATTGACAAAAAGATGAGCAGCGAGACCAGACCCGCTTTGAGATTGAGAGATTTCATGAGTTTTTTATTGTTCCCTCCCCCGCTGGGCTAGGGATAGGGTGGGGGCCAGTGCGGAAAAGGTAGTTGCTATAGTGCGTGCCCCCATCCCAGCCTTCCCCCAGCGGGGGAAGGAGTAGGACAGGGCAAATGCTATTAGCCCATCTTGTTGATTGCAAAGCTCTTGACATACTCTTCAGGCTTGGCCGGGTCAAACTCCTTGCCCATCACCTTGAACTTCTTGTAGGCACCTTCCGGTGGGGTAAAGCCAGCCAGCTTCATCTGCTTTTTGGCGTCGGTCAGCAAAAAGACTTTCTCGGCGATCTGCTTGTAGTTGACCTCGCCCTTCACATAGCCCCAGCGCTTCATTTGCGTCAGCATCCACACCGCCATCGACTGCCACGGCACCGGGTCAAAATTGGCGCGGTCGGGCACGTTTTTGATGTTGCCCAAACCGTCTGCAAACTTGCCGGTCAACACCTGCGCCAGCACTGTCTCAGGCTGGTTCAGGTACTGGGCAGGGGCAATCATTTTGGCAATCAGCTCGCGGTCTTTGGGCTGGCTGGCCATGAAGGATGCGCCCAGCACAGCGCGGTACATGGCTGCAAAGGTGTTGGGGTTCTGCTTGATGAAGTCGTCAGACATGCCAAATGCGCAGCACGGGTGACCGTCCCAGATTTCCTTGCTCAAAATGTGAATGAAACCTACCTCGTCGTACACCGCGCGCTGGTTGAAAGGGTCTGGCCCTAAAAACCCGTCAATGTTGCCCGCGCGCAAGTTGGCCACCATTTCTGGTGGTGGTACCACCCGGATTTGCACGTCGGTGTCGGGGTTGATGCCCGCTTCAGCCAGGTAGTAGCGCAGCAAAAAGTTGTGCATGCTGTACTCAAACGGCACGGCAAACTTGAAGCCCTTCCAGTTTTTCGGGTCGCGGTTGTTTTTGTGTTTGACAGCCAGCGTGATGGCCTGACCGTTGGTGTTTTGAATGCTGGCGACATTCATGTTGACCTGGTTGGAGCCCAGACCCATCGTCATGGCCAGCGGCATGGGCGCCAAAAAATGCGACGCATCATGCTCTTTGTTGATCATCTTGTCGCGAATCAGCGCCCAGCCCGCGGTCTTGTTCAGCTGGACGTTCAGCCCTTCCTTTTTGTAAAAGCCCAGCGGGTCAGCCATGATGAGCGGCGTTGCGCAGGTGATGGCGATAAAACCGAGTTTCAGGTCTTTCTTTTCCAGCGGTTTTTTGTCCTGCGCCATCGCCTCAAGAGCGCCCAGCGGGAAGAGTGACGCAATCGCGGCGCGTGCGGTGTTGGCACCCACGGCTTTCAAAAAGCCACGCCGCACGCTGTCAACCGGGAACAGTGCCTTGACCATGCTCGCTTCCATAAAGCTTTGCGACAAGCCTTGTTCTGTCTGGGCTGTATGGTCACCTGGCGCGTGGTTTTGCCCGCAGGCACAGCGCAACATCAGGGGTCGGTCGGCATCAAAAGCATCAAAGGGGTTGGACATGGCGTAGCCTTTTATAAAAGATAAGACTACTTAGCAAGGTCTGAGCCAGGTCAGTCAGAATTGACGATGCACAGGTGAGCAGCTCATATACAAGACATGGCTTTCAGGTCTGCTGTGAAGACTTGCAACACGTCCAGATTGGTGCAAGCACTTGTTTTGGCCAGCATGATTAAGCCCGCAAGTGGTGCATGGCTGGCAATTCGGCGGGATGACTGCGCAATTGCCTGTAAAGTGCCATGTTCACTTATCAATGGTCTAGTCGATGCGATTTTTAACTTGTGCGGTGCTTGCCCTGGCGGCCTGCAACCCGACCTTTAACTGGCGCGATGTGCGGCCTGACGGCACTCGGTTGGCAGTCTTGATGCCGTGCAAACCCGACAAAGCAAAGAGAATCGTCCCCATCGTGGGGCAGCCGACTGAATTGAACTTGCTCAGCTGCGATGCGGGCGGTGCGACGTTTGCAGTGACGGTGGCGGATGTCAAAGATGCTGCCAAAACCACCGAAGCGCTGGCTCAATGGCAAGCGGTGACGCTGGCCAATATCAAAGCTCCGCCTGCGCCGGGCAATGTACTCAAGCTGCCGGGCTCAACCCCTGGCGCAGTGATCGTCAAAGCCGTTGGCCAGCGCGCCAACGGCCAGGCTGTCAGCAGCCAGGCCGCGTATTTTGCGCAGGGCACGCTAATCTTTCAGGTCGTCATGTATGCCGACACAATGTCGCCTGAAGTGGCCGACACCTTTTTTTCAGGTTTGAAGTTTGAATAAGATCACCGCCCCAACGGGCTTGCTGGATAAAAAAACCGCCGCCATAGTCTTTTTGGCGTTTGCCGTCGCCTACTGCCTGTCGGCGCTGGTGCGCGCCATCATTGCCACGCTGTCGCCTGTGCTCAGCCATGAGTTTTCGCTCCAGTCGCGTGACCTGGGGCTGCTGGCAGGCGGTTACTTTTTAGGCTTTGCCGCCACCCAGTTGCCGCTGGGTACCTGGCTGGACAGGTATGGCCCCAAGCGCGTGATTGTGTGCTTTCTGGCGCTGGCGGTGGTGGGTTGCCTGGTGTTTTCAATCGCCAGCAGTTTTACCGGCTTGCTGGTGGGGCGGGTGCTGATTGGCATGGGCGTGAGCGCCTGCCTGATGGCGCCACTGAGCGGTTTTCGGCGCTGGCTGGACGCGCCCAGCTTGCTGCGCGCCAATTCATGGATGCTGATGAGCGGCTCGCTTGGCATGCTGGCGTCAACGCTGCCGGTGCAGTGGCTGCTGCCGCTGGTGGGCTGGCGGGCGCTGTTTTGGGCGCTGGCGGGGTTGGTGCTTTTGGCGATTGTCGTGATTGCATTTGTTGTGCCGAAATGGGCTGTTGATGCACAAGCAGGCCATGACACCCCAAAAGGCTACGCCGAGGTCTGGAAGAACCGCTACTTTCAAAAACTCTCGCCGCTGGCGTTCTTCAACTACGGCGGTCTGGTGGCCGTGCAAACGCTGTGGGCGGGCCCGTGGATGGTCAAGGTGGCGGGCTACACGCCGCTTGAAGCGGCCACCGGGCTGTTTTATATCAACGCGGTGATGCTGCTGACCTTCTGGAGCTGGGGCTTGGTCAATCCGCGCCTGGTCAAAGCTGGCTGGCACACCGACAGGCTGATCAAGTGGGGCGTTCCGTTCAGCTTGCTGGCATTGGCCGTTAATATTTGGCGCGGTGCAGACACAGGCTGGGTCGGCTGGGCTGTGTTTTGTGTGGCGTCTACCGTCATCAGTCTGTCGCAACCCGCAGTGGGTATGGCGTTCAAGCCTGCGCTGGCAGGCCGCGCGCTGTCGGCTTTTAACCTGATTATTTTTGCCGGCGTGTTCACCGTGCAGTGGGGCATTGGCCTGCTGGTCGATGCGTTTGCGGCAATCGGCTTGGCGCAAATTGCCAGCTTTCAGGCGGCTTTCAGTGTGTTTTTATGTTGCTGTATTGCGGCGTATGTCTATTTCCTTCTCGTCAAAGCTGATAATTAACACCCATGAACGGCATTTTCATCATCGCCCACGCCCCGCTGGCTACTGCCCTGCGCCAATGTGTGTTGCATGTCTTTCCTGACAACCCGGCGGGTGTGGTGGCGCTGGACGTGCAACCCAATTTGCCGCCTGAAGAAACGCTGGCGCAAGCCCGCATTTTGTTCAAACAAATGGACACCTCGCATGCCCTGGTGTTGGCCGATGTCTTTGGTGCAACACCCTGCAATGTGGCGCAAAAGCTGGTCGATGGCGTCAACGCCAAACTTATCGCAGGCGTCAACCTGCCCATGCTGCTGCGCACCGTGTCGTACCGCCACGAGCCACTGGACGCGCTGATCGCCCGCGCGCTGGCAGGTGGCAAAGAAGGTGTGATGCAAGTGGCCATTACCGCACCGCAAAATCAAGTCAAAAGAAAACATGATCCAAACGACCACGACCATCAGCAATAAGCTCGGCTTGCACGCGCGCGCATCCGCCAAGCTCACCAAACTGGCCGGCAGCTTTGCCTGCGAGGTGTGGATGAGCAAGGGCGAGCGCCGCGTCAACGCCAAAAGCATCATGGGCGTGATGATGCTGGCTGCGGGCATTGGCAGCACAGTTGTTGTTGAAACGAACGGCGCTGATGAGCAGGTGGCGATGGATGCTTTGTTAGCTCTAATTAACGACAAGTTCGGCGAAGGGGAGTGACTTGTTGCATGAATCGGCTCTTGTGCTACCCCCATCCCAGCCTTCCCCCAAAGGCGGGAAGGAGCAAGTCCGGATGACTCCTTCCCCTTCTGGGGGAAGGTTGGGATGGGGGCTCTCCGGATGACGTTTTCAGTTCACGGTCTGGCTGTATCGCGCGGCATCGCGATTGGCCGCGCCGTGCTGGTGGCGTCCAGTCGGGCTGATGTGGCGCATTACTTTGTAGATGCCGACAAGACTGACCTGGAAATCTCCCGCGTCCGCGTGGCGCGCAATGCGGTGGTCGAAGAAATCACCCGCCTGCAGCGCGACTTGCCCAAAGATGCGCCGCATGAAATTGCCGCGCTGCTGGACGTGCATTTGATGCTGCTGCAAGACGAGCTGCTGATCAGCGGGGTGAAGAAGTGGATCACCGAGCGGCGCTACAACGCCGAGTGGGCGCTGACCACCCAGTACGAAACCATCGCCCGCCAGTTTGACGACATGGAAGACGAGTACTTGCGTGAGCGCAAGGCTGACCTGGAGCAAGTCGTTGAGCGTATTTTGCGCAGCATGAAAGGCATGGCCTCGCCCATGCAGCCTGTGGCACAAGCCGGTGCCAGTCGCAAACAGTCGCAACAGGGTTTGCTGCTGGACGACTTGGATGACGTGCCGCTGGTGCTGATTGCGCATGATATTTCGCCTGCCGACATGTTGCAGTTCAAGCAAAGCCTGTTTGCCGGGTTTGCGACCGATGTGGGTGGCAAAACGTCGCACACCGCCATCGTGGCGCGCAGCATGGACATCCCGGCGGTCGTGGGCGCGAGAAGTGCCAGCCAGCTGATTGAGCAGGACGACTGGGTCATCATTGACGGTGATGCGGGCATTTTGATTGTTGATCCGTCGCCGATTATTTTGGCCGAATACGGCTTCAAGCAGCGCCAGGGCGAGCTGGAGCGCGAGCGCCTGAGCCGCCTCAAACACACCGCTGCCGTCACGCTGGACAACCAGCGCATTGAGCTGCTGGCCAATATAGAGCTGCCGGGCGATACGGTTGGCGCGGTCAAGGCCGGGGCGGTGGGTGTGGGGCTGTTTCGCAGCGAGTTTTTGTTCATGGGACGCGCTGGCAAACTGCCCAACGAAGAAGAACAGTACACCGCCTATCGTCAGGCCATTGACGGCATGAAGGGCTTGCCCGTCACCATCCGCACGGTAGACATTGGGTCTGACAAGCCGCTCGACAGAATGAGCGACCGGATGGAAAAAGCGCAAGACACGCACCTGAACCCGGCACTCGGTTTGCGCGCCATCCGATGGTCATTGGCAGACCCGCCGATGTTCCTCACCCAATTACGCGCCATTTTGCGGGCAGCAGCACATGGCCAGGTCAACCTGCTGGTGCCGATGCTGGCGCACTTGAGTGAAATCAAACAAACCCTGCTGCTGATAGACCGCGCCAGGGTGCAACTTGACAATATGGGCATACCGTATGGCCCGGTACGGCTGGGCGCGATGATTGAAATCCCGGCGGCGGCGCTCACCCTCAAGCTTTTTTTGAAGTATTTTGACTTTTTGTCGATAGGCACCAACGACCTGATTCAGTACACGCTGGCCATTGACCGCGCCGATGAATCCGTCGCCCACCTGTACGACCCCTGCCACCCGGCCGTGCTGCGCCTGATAGCCGACACCATTGCCGAATGCAACGCCCAAGGCAAAGGCGTGAGCATTTGCGGCGAAATGGCTGGTGATGTGACCATGACCAAGCTGCTGCTGGGGCTGGGGCTGCGCAGCTTTTCCATGCACCCGTCGCAAATCCTGGCCGTCAAGCAGCAAATCCTGCGTTCAGACACCACCAAGCTCAAACCCTGGGCTGAGCTGGTGCTGGGCAGTGAAGACCCGGCAGCCATGCTCTAGTTATAGAGCGCTATTAATTTAGTAGCTGCTTGCGCCTGTATTTGTTGGTCTAGAGACGTATTTGTCAATAAATTTAATCAAATCCATGCTGCAAACGACGTGCATTCTCCACGCACAGCGAGCGCAGCTCAGCGCCTAACTCAACATCAACGCTCGCCTGCTGCCAATAGCCAGTAGCCCAAGCGCGCGCCAGCGCCGCCTCTGCGGCGTAACCGATGGGCAGCAAAGGTTCGCGCAACGACGATGGGTCCAGGTTGCCACTGTGAATGTCGGGCCCCCACATCATGGGCAGCATGTCGTACACGGGCGTAGGCACAAAGACGGGGTTGACAACATCGGCAACAAAAAACGACAGATTGCCAAAATGCATGTCGGTGTTGCCTATGAATTGACCGAACAGGTAGCTGAGTGTGACTTTGCGTGCATCGGTGGCAGCCATCATGTTTTGTTTGACCAGCGCTTCGCAAGTTGCCACCCAATTGATGCGCGGCGCATGTACAAATTCGTCGTGAACAGCGGCTGCTGACACGATGTGGCGCATTGCTCCGGACGCACCACGATCAAGACCACGATCAAAGCGGCGCGACGCCAGGCAGGTGCGCCTGGCTGTCTTGACGATTTCAGTCTGTGCGCAGGCAATACCGTTGGCCTCAAGTGTTTGCAATGCCCGCTTTTCCAGGTGCAGCAGTTGATGCCAGCGCTCACCAAAAGGCGTGCCGCGTGGCGGGCTGAATTTGACGATAAAGCGGTCGCCATTTCTTTGTCTGGCCGTGAACTTGGGTTGCTCACCCGCTGCTGATGAGCCTTTCAGCCAAGGTGATATTTGATGTATTCATTAATAGATACTTTTGTGTAAGTATCTGTCAATAAACAAGTTTTGCCAAAATATTAATAGATTAGCCGATTGATACTGAGGAAAATTCATACCCCCAGCGGCTTCAGCAACGCCGCCAAATCACTCTCGGTGAACAGCGGCTGTTTGCGCGCTGCCTCACCCGTTTTATCGCCATACAGGCTGTTGGCCAGCGCCGCTTTGCGTTCTTGCAGCGCCAAGATGCGTTCTTCAATCGTGCCCTGCGCGACCAGCTTGTAGACCATCACCTGTTTGGTTTGGCCGATGCGGTGGGCGCGGTCTGTGGCCTGGGTCTCTACCGCCGGATTCCACCACGGGTCGTAGTGGATCACAGTGTCGGCCTGGGTCAGGTTCAGCCCCACGCCGCCGGCTTTCAGGCTGATTAAAAACAGCGGCACTGCGCCACTGGTGAACTGCTCAATGATGGCGTCGCGTTTTTGCGATTGGCCGGTGAGTTTGACCCAGCTCAGTTTGCGCTTGGCCAACTCTTCTTCTATCAGCGTCAGCATCGACGTGAACTGCGAAAACAGCAGCACCTTGCGGCCCTCGGCCAGCAGCTCGGGCAGCAGTTCCATCAGCAGTTCAAGCTTGGCCGATTGTTTTACCTTTTGCGCAGCAGGTACAGGCACCAGGCGCGGGTCACAACACACCTGGCGCAACTTGAGCAGCGCATCCAGGATTTGAATTTGCGACTTGGCTAGCCCTTTGTTAGCCAGCGCATCACGCACGGCTTTTTCAGTCGTCAGGCGTATGGTTTCGTACAGGTCGGCCTGCTTGCCAGCGAGTTCTACGCTTGAAATCATTTCCTGTTTGTCGGGCAGGTCAGTTGCCACATCGCTCTTGTTACGCCGCAGCATGAAGGGCGTGACGCGCTGGCGCAGTTGTGCCAATTGTTCGCTACTACCAAGCTTTTCAATCGGCGTTCGAAACAGTTGCTTGAACTTGGCCTGGCTGCCCAAAAAGCCGGGCATCAAAAAGTGAAACAAGCTCCACAGCTCGCCCAAGTGGTTTTCCATCGGCGTGCCCGACAGGCACAGCTTGTGGCGCGTGTTCAGCTCGCTGACGACTTGCGCGGCATGGCTGTTGGCGTTTTTGATGTTTTGCGCTTCGTCCAGCACCACGATGTGCCAGGCCTGGGCTTGCCAGCGTTCGCGGTCGCGTTGCAGCAATGAATACGGTGCAATCACCACGTCATGCCCAGCCATGTTGGCGGCAGCCTCGTGCCGGTCTGCCCCATGCAGCACCAGCGTGCGCAGCGTGGGCGTGAAGCGCTCGGCCTCTTTGCGCCAGTTGCCCATCAGGCTGACCGGCGCAATGATCAGGGCGGGCAAGTCAAGCCGCCCGGCGTTTTTTTCAATCAACACATGAGCCAGCGTTTGCAGTGTTTTGCCCAGGCCCATGTCGTCGGCCAGCACACCGCTGAGCGCATGCGTGCGTAAAAACTGTAGCCAGCTCAGGCCTTGTAATTGATACGGGCGCAGCGTGGCTTGCAGGCCATCGGGTACAGCTACGTCGGGCAGGCTGCTGCGGCCTGCCAGTTGGCTGACCATCTCACGCAGGCTGTCAGCACCTTTCCACTGCGCGCCCGCGCCCAGGGATGCACCCAGGCGTAGCGCTTCAAGCCGCGATAGGCGGAGCAGGTCGCCTGCCAGCTCTTTTTTGCTTTTGTCGCCGACCAATTCAAGCAGCGCTTGTAGCCAGGGCTTGAGCGGCTCGGTCGGCAGGCGCAGGTAGCTGCCGTCAGCTTGTTCCAGGTACACATGCTCGGGCAACTGTGATGTGATGGCCTCGTCGTGCGTGGTGGCAGCCAGGTGCGCCAGCAGGTCAGGCAGCAGCGGCAAGATGTTGTGGCGCTTGCCATCAATCGCCATGCCCAATGACAGGTCAAACCAGGGCGATTGGCTCTCGTCCGCATCACTTTTTTGATTCGGCTTGCCCGCCAGTTGCACGTCCAGCGCGTCGGCGCGCACCACCCAGTCATGCAGGTCAGGCGCTGCCACCAGCGTGAAGCCCGCGTCTTTGAAAACCGCAAAACCATCATCGACCCAACGCAGCCAAAGCTGCTGCTGCGCGCTGGACTGAAACGGCAAATAAAACTGGCCTTGCGTGTCGCCCGCCAGAGTCAGGCCGCGCAGAAAATCGTGTGCGGCTTGTTCAACTTTCAGATCGCGGTGCAGCATCACGCGCACAGCAGGTTCGGTGTCTGATGCGGGCATTTCCAGCAGCGTCGGGTTCTGGTTATGCGCCGCATAGACCAGCAACTCGTTGTAGTCAAAGCGCAGAGTTGCCCGCAGCAAGCCAAGCCGGGGCACATCATTTGCCGCGACTTTTTCGATGTGCAAAAACCATTTTGGCGTGATACCTTGCCAAACCTCGGGCGCTTTGATCATCGGCGGCAGCGGCACACCCGACAGGCGCTGCAGCAGCTGCGTTTCATGCCGGGCAAAGGTCGATTGGGCAATCGGCGGGGCTTGCATCAGCAGCGACAAATGCTCTGTTGACACGCCGGGCAGCTCCAGGCTGCCGCACAGCCCAGCGCTTGCGTGCAGGTACATAGGCGGTGCGTTGGCAAACCATTCAAGGCCTTCAACCGGGCTGGCCAGCATCGGCGCCAGCGCCCATTTTGGATCTGCAAACTCGTCGGTTGCTGGTGCGTTTTTGCCCGCTTTGACCTGCTGCCATTCAAACGTCATTGGCAGGTTGGCGCCCATTTGCAATGGCTCACCTTGCAGGTAGCCTTTGGCCTCGGCATACAGTCGCCCGGTTTTGGCGGCCAACTGCAAGGCCAGCAAACCACTCGGCCCTGCCAGCACGCACTGGCTGGTGGGGCTGTTGTAGCTGTAGGTGCGGGCGGCCAGGCCTTCGATCAGATTCAAAATATCAATATCAGCCACCGGTGTGGTGTGGGCACTGATGCGGCGCATGGTTTTGAGCTTGGCCCAGTTGCCGTTGTTCAGCTTGCGCGTCAGCCAGGCGCTGAGCTGCATGACTTTTTTGCTGCCCATCAGGGCGTGGCTTACGGTGTAGACCAAATGGTCGTCGGTTTCGTCTTGCGCGTTGTCTGCTTGCGCGTTGCCAAACAAGTCCAGCCACTGGCTGACTTGCTGGTCGGCCTGCGCGGCTTCCCGGGCGGCTTTGGCTTCGCGCTGCATTTTTAGCTGCGCCTGTTTGAGCTCTTCCAGCTCTTGCGCGCTCAAGCGTTGGGCAGGCTCGGGCTGGTCGCTATTTTTGACAACTGCTTTGATGCCTGACTTGTAAGCGCCTTTGAGCGCCAGCGCCACGCTGTGCTTGCAGTCGTAGCCGACAGGGCAAGTACAACTGCCACTGAAAAACTCCACCTTGCCCGATGTGGAAACTTCAAGCGTGACCGAAGTGTCGTACACCTCGCGGCCGCTGCCTTGTACGCGTCCTTCGATGTTCCATTCGCTGCTGCTGGCCGGAGCCACGGTACAGTCCAGCACTTTTTGGCCAAGGTAGACCTCCATGGCGCGGGCAAACGTGGCCGGGGTGACATGCGTGGCCAGCGAATCTGGCCGCATCATCAGCGTTGGCATGCTCAGGCTTTTTCAGTGATGCCTGCGGCTTTGTCAGTCACACCGGCCGCATGCGCCTGCACATCCGCGTGATAGCTGGACCTGACCATCGCGCCCACAGCGGCGTGGGTAAATCCCATTTTGTACGCCTCGGCTTCAAACATCTTGAAGGTGTCTGGGTGAACGTAGCGGCGAACCGGCAGGTGGCTCATGCTCGGAGCCAGGTACTGGCCAATGGTCAGCATGTCGATGTTGTGCGCGCGCATGTCGCGCATGACTTGCAAAATTTCTTCGTCCGTCTCGCCCAGGCCAACCATGATGCCGCTTTTGGTGGGCACACCAGGGTGCAGCGCCTTGAATTTTTTCAGCAGGTTCAAGCTGAATTGGTAGTCGCTGCCGGGACGCGCTTCTTTGTACAGGCGGGCTGTGGTCTCTAAATTGTGGTTCATCACATCAGGCGGGGCGGCTTTCAAAATCTCCAGCGCACGGTCGTCGCGGCCCCTGAAGTCGGGCACCAAAATCTCAATCGTGGTGGTGGGTGACAGTTCGCGGATTTTGCTGATGCACTCCACAAAATGCCCGCTACCGCCATCGCGCAAGTCATCTCGGTCTACGCTGGTAATCACCACATATTTGAGCTTGAGCGCTGCAATGGTTTTGGCCAGGTTCAAAGGCTCGTCCGCATCCAGCGGGTCGGGTCGGCCATGGCCCACGTCGCAAAACGGGCAGCGGCGCGTGCATTTGTCGCCCATGATCATGAAGGTCGCAGTGCCCTTGCCAAAGCATTCGCCAATGTTGGGGCAGCTGGCTTCTTCGCACACGGTGTTGAGCTTGTTCTCGCGCAGGATTTGCTTGATTTCGTAAAAGCGTGTGCTGGGTGAACCGGCCTTGACGCGAATCCAGTCGGGTTTTTTCAGCACCTCGGCGCGCTCGACCTTGACCGGAATGCGCGACAGCTTGGCTGCCGCCTTTTGCTTGGCCAGCGGGTTGTAGTCTTGCTGGCTTTGGACTTCTCGGACAACGTCTTGTGTGCTCATGGGGTCTTTAAGGTGCGAGGTAGCTGACAAGTTTTTGGCTCAATACGTTTGCCGCATCTTGCCAGTCAACAGATACCCCAATTGTACGAAGGTCAACCGTTTGTAAACCCGTGTAGCCGCAGGGGTTGATGCGCGTGAACGGCTCTAAATCCATCGCCACATTCAGTGCCACGCCGTGGTACGTGCAGTTGCGGCTAACTTTGATGCCCAGGGCGGCGATTTTGCCTAAGCCGCCAAATGCGGGGTCAGCATTCGATTTGTCATCCCGGACTTGATCCGGGATCCAAGCGGTGTTGGTATCACGCAAAGCGTCTGGATTGCGGGTCAAGCCCGCAATGACAGACTCTTTCTGCACCAGCCTCGCATGCGAAAACGGGTCATCCAGCCGCACATAGATGCCCGGCGCACCGCGCACCCGGTGCCCCGTCACGCCAAAGTGCGCCAGCGTGCGAATCACGGCTTCTTCAACCCGGTAAACATATTCCTTGACGTAATAGCCCGCCGCCTTCAAATCCATCAGCGGGTAAGCCACCACCTGCCCCGGCCCATGAAACGTCACCTGCCCACCCCGGTCGGTTTGCACCACCGGGATGCTGTCCGCGTTAAAAATGTGCTCAGCCTTGCCCGCCAGGCCCTGGGTGTAAACTGCTGGATGCTCACATATCCATAGCTGGTTGCACCCGTATTCATTGGCTTCTAGGCTGATTTGAGGGGTATTTTGGACTGTTTTTGGGGTTCTGGAGGCTGTAAATGCCTGCATGGCCGCGAAAGTGGGCAAATAGTCAACCCGACCGAGTTGGCGTACGTCGAGCGTCACAAAACCACTTTCACCATCGGGTGCGTGCTCAACGTGCGGTACAGCTCGTCCAGCTGTTCTCTAGAAGTGGCGGTGACGGTCACGGTCACGCCCAGGTATTTGCCACCGCTGCTTTCGCGCAGCTCGATGGTGCTGGCGTCGAAGGCGGGGTCAAACTGGTGGGCGACGTGGGTAATCGCGGCTACCAGGCCGTCAACCTTCAGCCCCATGACTTTGATGGGGAACTGGGACGGGTATTCGATCAGGGATTCTTCTTTTGGGATTTCGGGGGGGATTTCAGGTGCGCTCATGCGGCTTGCTCCTTGGCTTGTTGGTAAGCGGCGTACAGCTTGGCGTAGACCGGGCCGGGTTGGCCAGTGCCCACTTTCACGCCGTCCAGCGTTGTGACTGGCAGCACTTCTTTGGTAGCGGACGACAGCAACAGCTCGTCAGCGTCCAAAACCTCGGCCTTGGTGATGCGGCGCAGCTCAAACGGTATGCCCTGGGCGCGGCACAGCTCTTCAAACAGGCCGTAGCGTATGCCCTCTAACACCAGGTTGTCTTTGAGCGGCCCGAACAATTTGCCCGCTTTGACAACCCACACATTGCTGGACGCGGCTTCGCTCAGAAAGTCGTTTCTGAACATAATGGTCTCTAACGCACCTGCATCTGCGCTGATTTGTCGTGAAAATACCGCACCCAGCAGACTGGTGCTTTTGATGTGGGCTTTTTCCCATCTGAAATCATCCGCCGTGACGCAGGCCACGCCGCCCAGACGCTGCTGGGCGCTGGGCAGCTTCATGGGGTTGATCATGACAAAAACGGTGGGCTTCAAGCCTGGTGGCATGATGTGGTCGCGCATGGCAACGCCCCGGCTGACCTGGATGTAAATGATCTGGTCAAAAGTGGGTGGCAGGGTGCCTGCAGGCTCTTTTTGAGCATCATTTAAGGCTGTAGCGCCCATTTCACGGGCGTGAGCAGCTATTAATTTAATAGCGGTTTGTTGCCACTCTGCTGGCGTCATGGGGTTGGGTATGCGCAGCTCGGCCAGGCTGCGGTCCAGCCTGGCCATGTGGTGCGCAAACCTGAACAGCTTGCCTGCATAAACCGGCAGCACCTCATAAACGCCGTCGCCAAAAATAAAGCCGCGGTCAAGAACGCTGATTTTGGCGTCTTTTAGCGGCGTGTAGTCGCCATTTAGGTAGCAAATGGTGTTTGGGAGTGTGTCAGTCATGTTTTTCAGGGTTGCGAGAAATTGCAGTTTTCTTTTGGCGGGCTGAGCGGTTTTTGTGCTTTAACCAAAACTGAAGCCGCCAGATGATTTTGACCAAAGCATACGCTGCCACTGAACCACCAACTGAAAACATGCCCATGCCCAAAATAGCAGGCGCGCCAATGGCGCTTAAATAATCCGCGGTGCCACCACCTTGGCCGATTTGACTAAACGGCTGAGGCGGCGGCGCATCAAGCACCAAACCCCCCGCTTTATAGGCCAGCCACAGCCAGAACCCAATCGTGAACGGGTTGGTGATCAAGGTCATGCCGGCAGCCACCGGTATGTTGCCCCGCCACCAGACAATGTTGGCCACCGCCACCAGAATTTGCCCGGCAGGCAGCACAAAGGCCCAAAAAACGCCAATGCCCGCACCGCGTGCCACCGATTCATGGTGCATTCGCCACAGTTTAGGGCCCAGCACATGATGAGCAATGGGTTTGAGCCAGGGGTGGGCGGCAAGTGCATCGCGCGTGGGCACAGCGTTGCGCCAGCGGTCGGTCCAGTGGAGGTTTTGAACTGGCGGTGATTCGGGTTTTTTGGGCTTCACAGAATTTTCAGGGTGATGGGCGAGAAGGCGAAACGCAGGTTTGATGCTTCATCGTACAAGACGTACCGCAAGTATGGCCAGCCAGCCGAGCGTGAAATTGACCAGCGTCATGGTGTGAATCAGGCCAGCGGCTTTGGCGGCCAGCGGCCATTCGCCGCTAACTACAGCGCGTTTGTACTTTTTAAAACCGGCAAAATAAATATGACCAAAAATCAGCATCATGGTGATGCCCAGCACCAGCATGATGTTCCAGCCCAGCGGCACGCTGCCGTCCCCCGTGGCCAGCCTGGCCGCACGAAAGGTTTGGGTGTACAGGTGCGTGCCTGTCGTGAACAGCACCACAATCGCCACGAGTACCCAGACGTAAAAGCGCTTCCAGACCTGACCCATCAACAAAGCCCGGGGCTGTGCCTCCAGCGCGGCAATGGCGGCGGGCCGCAAGGCAAACAGCATGAAAGTCATGCCACCCATCCAGACAATGCCTGCGATGAGGTGAAGGAGTTTGGCGTAGTCGTACATCGTGATTTCCTTGGCAAAAGCACGATTGTGGCTGTGCTTGGCGCTTGTTGCCAGGCCTGAAAATGCACTTAAAACTTGTCCGGGTTTAAAACCTGTTTTAACGGGACGGGTTTCTACGTATAATCAGAGGCTGTGGAAAAACTGCTTTTTGTAACCCGCTTGTAATCTGCGATGCGCAAAATCAACGATTCCGCCGCAAATGATGCTTGGAGCGAGACTAAAGATGATGAAGTCATCAAGTCTTTGAACAGGCAAGAAGCCCAGGCCTTGAGAGAGAGAAACCCTGCATTGTCGCCGTGGGTGGTACTTGCAGGGCAGGCTGGCGGTGGTGTGGTGGTGGCGTTGGCAGCCTGGTTGTTGTCAGGCAAGGTGTCTGTAGGCTGGTCGGCTCTGTATGGGGCGATGGCCGTTGTCATACCCGGCGCTTTGTTCGCCCGGGGTTTGATGAGTAGGGTGTCCACGATCAATCCGGCCGCTGCGGTGACTGGATTTTTTTTGTGGGAAATGGTGAAGATCGGTTTGGTGCTGGCCATGTTGTTTGCCGCACCAAGACTGGTGAAAGATTTAAGTTGGCCCGCCATGCTGGTGGGGCTGGTGGTGACGATGAAGGTGGTTTGGCTGGTGCTTTGGCTTGAGGCTAAAGTGCGGCGCAAATCTAAAATGATAAATGTCGGCTAAATAAAGAGATTTGAGATGAGCGCATCTTCTGGAGCCCCGCTAACCGCTGGTGACTACATTGGTCACCATCTGGTCCATCTGCAAAATAAAAAGCAGACATCGCTGATTGATTTTGGCGTTATCAATCTTGACACGATTTTTTGGTCAATCACCCTGGGTGTGATTGGATTGTTTGTCATGTGGCGTGTGGCCAAAAACATTCATGCTGGCGTGCCGGGTCGGATGCAGGCGGCTGTAGAAATGCTGCTTGAGATGGTTGACAGCCAGGCCAAGGGCATCGTTAAAAACGCTGAATCTCGCAAAGTTGTAGGCCCACTCGCGCTGACTGTGTTTGTCTGGATTTTCCTGATGAACTCGATGGACTTTTTGCCGGTTGACCTTTTTCACAGCATCTTTGCCGTCACTGGCCTAGACCAGAAAATTGAGTATTTCCGCGTTGTGCCAACCGCAGATTTGTCTGCAACATTAGGCATGTCTTGCGGCGTGCTATTGGTCTGCCTCTTTTACAACATCAAGATCAAAGGCTTTGGCGGCTGGGTGCATGAGTTGTTCTCGGCACCGTTCGGTGACAAGTGGTTTTTGTACCCCGTTAACTTCTTGATGCAAATGATTGAGTTTGCCGCCAAAACCGTTTCCCACGGTTTGCGACTCTTCGGCAACATGTATGCGGGTGAATTGCTGTTCATGCTGATTGCGCTGATGGGTGCGGTTGGCTTCGGCTCGGCGACCGGCGTGTTTTTGTTCATCGGCCACATTTTGGCGGGTACGGGCTGGGCGATTTTCCACATTTTGATTGTGGCGCTGCAGGCCTTTATTTTCATGATGTTGACACTGGTGTATGTGGGTCAAGCCCACGACCACCATTGACGAATGGGTTTCGGTTTTAGTTTTGTTTGTTGGTTTTTTTATTTGTAATTAGTAGGAGCTTTAAATGGAAAACGTACTTGGTTTTGTCGCATTGGCCGCTGGCCTGATCATTGGCCTGGGCGCACTTGGCGCATGTATCGGTATTGGCATCATGGGTAGCAAATACCTCGAAGCCGCTGCCCGCCAGCCTGAGCTGATGAACGAACTGCAAACCAAAATGTTCTTGTTGGCTGGTCTGATCGACGCGGCTTTCCTGATCGGCGTGGGTATTGCCATGTTGTTTGCTTTCGCCAACCCGTTTGTGCTGAAGTAATCAAGCGCCCGTAACAGGCGTATGAGCCATCCAACTAAAGAGGTGCTGCTGTGAGTATTAACTCTACATTTTTTGCGCAGCTCATCGTGTTTGCGATCCTGGTGCTGTTCACGATGAAATTCGTGTGGCCACCGATTGCAGCCGCGCTTGACGAGCGCGCCAGCAAAATCGCTGCAGGTCTTGCTGCTGCTGACAAAGCCAAAGCTGAGCTTTCAAACGCCAACAAGCGCGTGGAAGAAGAGCTGGCCAAGTCAAAAGGCGAGTCGGCTACTCGTTTGGCTGAAGCCGAGCGCCGTGCGCAAGCCATGATTGAAGAGGCCAAAGGCAAAGCATTAGAAGAAGGCAACAAAATCATTGCTGCCGCCAAGGTTGAGGCTGAACAGCAAACCGTCAAAGCCCGTGAGACGCTGCGTGAGCAGGTTGCCGCACTGGCTGTCAAGGGTGCTGAGCAGATTCTGCGCAAGGAAGTCAATGCGTCTGTGCATGCTGACTTGCTGGGTCGCCTGAAGACCGAGCTGTGATCCGAACTTTGACTGTCAAGACAAGAGTACAAACATGGCCGAATTAGCCACCATTGCACGTCCTTATGCTGAAGCGCTGTTCAAGACTTCGGGCGCTGATTTGAGTGCTGCGAGCGACTGGCTTGATGAGCTGGCAGCGATCGCGTCGAATGTTCAGTTGCAGCAGTACGCAGGTAACCCCAGCGTCACGTCGCTACAGACTTTTGATGTGATGACCGGCGTTGCGAAAACCGCTTTGCCTGAAGCTGCAAAAAATTTCTTGAAAGCGGTGATCGACAACGGTCGCCTCAGTGTTTTGCCAGAAATCGCCAATCAGTTTCGGGCTTTGAAGAACGCCAAAAGCGGTTCATCAGACGCAACTGTTTTTAGTGCGTTCGAGCTGGATGCCAAAGCATTGGCTGACTTGTCAGCAACACTTGAAAAGCGTTTTGGCAAAAAACTCAACCTCACCGTTGAGTTGCAGCCCGAATTGATCGGTGGCGTACGTGTCGTGGTGGGTGACGAGGTGCTGGACACGTCGGTCAAAGCCCGTTTAGAGCAAATGAAAGTAGCGCTGGTTTCTTAGGTCGCTTTTGCAACCAAAAAGTCACAGCCCTATTTGTAGATTTATTTAAAGAAAGAAGGAAAGAGTCATGCAACTCAATCCCGCAGAAATTTCTGAACTGATCAAGAGCCGTATTGAGGGCTTGACAGCATCCAGCGACATCCGTAACCAGGGCACGATTGTGTCGGTGACGGACGGTATCGTGCGTATTCACGGCCTGAGCGACGTGATGCAAGGCGAGATGCTGGAGTTCCCGGCCACCGCTGATGGCACACCAACGTATGGTTTGGCGCTGAACCTGGAGCGTGACTCGGTCGGCTCCGTGATTTTGGGCGAGTACGAGCACTTGGCAGAAGGCAACATCGTCAAATGCACGGGCCGTATTCTTGAAGTGCCTGTGGGCCCTGAGCTGCTGGGCCGCGTGGTCAATGCACTCGGTCAGCCGATTGACGGCAAAGGCCCAGTGAACGCCAAGATGACCGACGTGATTGAAAAAGTCGCACCGGGCGTGATTGCCCGTAAATCGGTTGACCAGCCGCTGCAAACCGGCCTGAAGTCCATCGACTCCATGGTGCCCGTGGGTCGCGGCCAACGTGAGTTGATCATTGGCGACCGTCAGACCGGCAAGACCGCTGTCGCGATTGACGCCATCATCAACCAGCGCGGCAACGGCGTGAAATGCGTTTATGTCGCGATTGGCCAAAAAGCATCGTCGATCAAAAACGTGGTGCGCTCGCTTGAGCAGGCTGGCGCGATGGAATACACCATCGTCGTGGCCGCTTCGGCGTCTGAGTCAGCTGCTATGCAATATGTGAGCGCCTACTCTGGTTGCACCATGGGCGAATACTTCCGTGATCGCGGCGAAGACGCGCTGATCGTGTATGACGACCTGTCAAAACAAGCCGTGGCTTACCGCCAGGTGTCATTGCTGCTGCGCCGCCCGCCAGGCCGTGAAGCTTATCCAGGCGACGTGTTCTATCTGCACAGCCGCCTGCTGGAACGCGCAGCCCGCGTGAACGAAAAGTATGTTGAAGACTTCACAAAAGGTGCAGTTAAAGGCAAAACCGGTTCACTGACGGCATTGCCGATCATTGAAACCCAGGCGGGCGACGTGTCGGCCTTTGTGCCCACCAACGTGATTTCGATCACTGACGGTCAGATCTTTTTGGAAACGTCGTTGTTCAACGCCGGTATCCGACCTGCGATCAACGCCGGTATTTCGGTGTCGCGCGTCGGTGGTGCAGCCCAGACCAAATTGATCAAAAACCTGTCTGGTGGTATCCGTACCGACTTGGCTCAGTACCGTGAGCTGGCTGCGTTTGCGCAGTTTGCCTCTGACCTGGACGAGGCCACCCGCAAGCAGCTGGACCGCGGTGCCCGCGTGACCGAGTTGCTCAAGCAGGCGCAGTACGCACCCCTGACCATCTCCAACATGGCCGCCACACTGTTTGCAGTGAACAAGGGCTTCATGGACGATGTGGACGTGAAAAAAGTGCTGGCATTTGAGTCGGGTTTTCATGCCTACCTCAAGGACAAGCATGCCGCCCTGATGGCCAAGCTGGAAGCCGCCAAAGCGATGGACAAAGAGGCTGAAGCTGAAATGACCGCTGCAGCCGCTGCGTTCAAAAAGTCTTTCGCTTAAGTCAACCTGAAACCAAAGCGTTCTAGAAACCATTAGGAACAGACATGGCTGCAGGCAAGGAAATTCGAGGCAAGATCAAGTCGGTGGAAAACACCAAAAAGATCACCAAGGCCATGGAAATGGTGGCCGCCTCCAAAATGCGCAAGGCGCAGGAGCGGATGCGCGCCGCCCGTCCTTACAGCGACAAAATTCGCAATATCACGGCCAACCTGTCAAAGGCTAACCCTGAATACACGCATGCGTTCATGCAGGCCAACGACGCGAAAGCCACCGGGTTTATTGTTGTCACGACTGACAAAGGCCTGTGCGGTGGTTTGAACACCAACGTGCTGCGTGCTGTCACGGTCAAGCTCAAGGATCTGCAAGCTGCGGGTCATGACACGCTGGCGGTCGCCATTGGCAACAAGGGCTTGGGCTTCATGAACCGTGTGGGCGTGAAGGTTGTGTCGCACGCCACGCAGCTCGGTGACAAGCCGCACCTGGACAAGCTGATTGGCCCGGTCAAGGTGTTGCTTGATGCGTATGCTGAAGGCAAAGTCAAAACGGTGTACCTGTGCTACACCAAGTTCATCAACACCATGCGTCAGGAATCCGTGGTTGAGCAGTTGCTGCCACTGACCGCTGACCGCCTGCAAGCCGACAAAGACCAGCACGGCTGGGACTATATTTATGAGCCCGATGCACAAACGGTGATTGACGATTTGCTGGTGCGCTATGTTGAGGCGCTGGTGTTTCAGGCCGTAGCTGAAAACATGGCGTCTGAGCAGTCAGCCCGCATGGTCGCCATGAAGGCCGCCACCGACAACGCTGGCAGCGTGATTGGCGAGCTCAAGCTGGTGTACAACAAAACGCGACAAGCTGCGATCACGAAAGAACTTTCGGAAATCGTCAGCGGTGCTGCTGCGGTTTAAACATAAACCCCCAAGCAATTCACCCGAATACAGATTTAAAGATTAAAGAACCCAATAGGATCTCATCATGGCTCAAGCTCAAGGCAAGATTGTTCAGTGTATCGGCGCAGTGGTTGACGTGGAATTTGCCCGTGACCAGATGCCGCGCATTTATGATGCGCTCAAAATGGACGGCTCAGCATTGACGCTGGAAGTTCAGCAACAGCTCGGCGACGGCGTGGTGCGCACCATTGCGCTGGGCACGTCTGACGGCATGCGCCGTGGCAACATCGTGTACAACACCGGCGCCAACATCACCGTGCCGGTCGGCAAGGCAACCCTTGGCCGCATCATGGACGTGCTGGGAGCACCGATTGACGAGCGTGGTCCGGTTGACCAGACTCTGACCGCACCGATTCACCGCAAAGCCCCGGCTTACGACGAACTCAGCCCATCCCAAGAGTTGCTGGAAACCGGCATCAAGGTGATTGACCTGGTGTGCCCGTTCGCCAAAGGCGGCAAGGTCGGCCTGTTTGGCGGCGCTGGCGTCGGCAAGACCGTGAACATGATGGAGCTGATCAACAACATCGCCAAGGCACACTCGGGTTTGTCCGTGTTTGCGGGCGTGGGTGAGCGGACTCGTGAAGGCAATGACTTTTATCACGAGATGGCTGACTCCGGCGTTGTGAATCTTGAGAACCTGGGCGAATCCAAAGTGGCCATGGTTTACGGTCAGATGAATGAGCCACCAGGCAACCGTTTGCGCGTCGCCTTGACGGGTTTGACGATTGCTGAGTCCTTCCGCGACGAAGGCCGTGACGTTCTGTTCTTTGTGGACAACATTTACCGCTACACCCTGGCCGGTACTGAAGTGTCCGCGCTGCTGGGCCGCATGCCATCAGCTGTGGGCTACCAACCCACGTTGGCCGAAGAAATGGGCCGCTTGCAAGAGCGTATTACTTCTACCAAAGTCGGCTCCATCACCTCCATCCAGGCCGTTTACGTGCCTGCCGATGACTTGACCGACCCGTCACCAGCAACAACTTTTGCCCACCTGGACTCCACTGTAGTGCTGTCACGTGACATCGCTTCGCTGGGCATTTACCCTGCGGTCGATCCACTCGACTCCACCAGCCGCCAGCTGGATCCGAACGTGGTGGGTGAAGACCATTACGCTACGGCTCGTGCTGTTCAAGGTACGCTGCAGCGCTACAAAGAGTTGCGCGACATCATTGCGATTTTGGGCATGGACGAATTGGCGCCTGAAGACAAGCTTGCCGTGGCTCGCGCCCGTAAAATCCAGCGTTTTTTGAGCCAGCCCTTTCACGTGGCTGAAGTGTTTACCGGCTCACCCGGCAAATATGTCAGCCTGGCGGAGACCATTCGCGGCTTCAAGATGATTGTGTCTGGTGAGTGCGATCATCTGCCTGAACAGGCTTTCTATATGGTCGGCACCATCGATGAAGCGTTCGAAAAAGCGAAAAAAGTTTAATTGGCGGCCAATATGAGCACCATTCACGTTGACGTCGTTTCCGCAGAAGAGTCCATCTTTTCTGGCGAAGCCAAGTTTGTGGCTTTGCCGGGCGAGGCTGGCGAGTTGGGAATTTACCCACGCCACACACCGCTGATTACCCGTATCAAGCCCGGCGCGGTTCGCATCGTCAAAGCCGATGACACGGAAGAGTTTGTCTTTGTGGCGGGCGGCTTGCTTGAGGTGCAGCCCAACTCTGTCACGGTGTTGAGCGATACGGCTATTCGCGGCAAAGATCTGGATGAAGCCAAGGCGTCATCAGCCAAAGCAGCAGCAGAAGAAGCCCTGAAAAACGCCAAAGGCGACATTGATATTGCCATGGCGCAGTCAGAACTGGCCGTGATGGCCGCGCAGATTGCAGCGCTGCGCAGGTTCCGTCAGAAAAAATAAGCCTTACACGTGTGTGCGTCCAGCGCACGCGGTTGTCGATTTATGCCGTTTTTTGCAATCGTAAGCGTGCATACTGTTGCATCGCACCCCGGCTTGCTGTAACCTAGATGCTTCATCGCAGGTCAGCTTTTAATACTTGTCACAGGGTGTGAATTTTGCCTTCGCGAGTCCTAGAATAATTTGTCGTTAAAGGCGGTGTACCCAACATGAAAACTGAAGTCAACGTGCTGTTGCTCGGCTTTGCGCCTTTTGAAAAAGCAACATTTGAGTCTTTTTTCAAGCTGGTAGGGCGCAGGGAAACGTTGTACAAAATTGTCTCGGAAGTTGCACAAGCCCAAGTGCTGATGGTCAACAGTGACAACCCAACGGCCGTGCAGTGGGCCAATGCGTCGGTATCCTCACCACAAAAAGCACTGTACATTGGCGCTGCAGACCCTTCCGGCAAATGGCCAGCGGCGCCCAGGCCGATTAAATTAACCACTGTGCTGGGCTTGCTCGATGTGTTGACGATGGCTGACAAGTCTGCGGCACAGCAACCAGCCCCACAAAGAGCAGAGGCCATGGTCATGGCATCACCCGTTGCAGCGCCGGCAGCTGTAGCCCTGAAACCTGTGCAGCAAATGCCCGTCAAAGAATCTGTCCGTCAAGGCTCAGGTGGCAGATCTCGCAGTGATTTTGGCGCGTCCAATTTCATGGGCTTGGGTACTGCGCCCACACCGCTGTCTTCAGCCCAACAATTCGATGATATTTTGGTGGTTGACGACAGCGACATTGCGCTGAAGTTCATGCAAAACCGTCTGACGCGCTACGGTTTTCGGGCCGAACTGGTCAAAAGCGGCGAAGAAGCGCTCACCCGAGTTGCCACTGAAAGCTACAAGTTTGTTTTTCTCGATGTCATGATGGAAGGCCTCGACGGGTATCAGACCTGCCGGGCTATCAAGCAGCGCAAATACACATCTGGCAAAGCGCCGGTTGTCGTGATGTTGACCAGCCGTGGCGGCAGCATTGACAAGATTCGGGGCGGCTTGGCCGGTTGTGACGCTTACTTGACCAAACCCTTGAACGAGGCTGAGCTGCTCAAGGTCTTGTCCAAATACGACCAGCAGGTGGAACGCAGCTTTCGCGACACCAATCTGGGCGGTAGTGGTCTGAGCTCTTTTCGCTAGTCGTTAGACTTTTCAGTGGCTTTTTTGTACGCAGTGATGCGGCTAGCCGTATGCATGGCATTTTTTAGGAACTAATCATGAGCAAAATTCTTATCGTTGACGACTCACCCGTTGACGTTCAAAACCTGCAAAACATTTTGACGGACGCAGGCCATCTGGTCACAGTGGCAACTTCGGGCGCGGATGGCGTTGCCAAAGCCAAGGCGAGTCCGCCCGACATCATCATGATGGATGTCAACATGCCAGGACTGGACGGATTTTCAGCGGCGCGCCAGCTCACTCAGGATGCTGGCACCAAAGGTATTCCGGTGGTGTTTGTGACGGGCAAAGACCAGAAGGCGGATCGTGTGTTTGCTCAAATGCTCGGTGCCAAGGGTTTTGTGACCAAGCCCTACACCGCTGACCAGATTCTGGCGCAACTCTAGGTCAACAGCGTGCTGGACCTGCAGCTAGACCACGCTGAAGCTGTTCAACCAGCCGGCCCAACCAACAAACTGTTGGCGCAAGGCGTGCAGTGCGGCAAATATGCCCTGGCTTTTAGCTTTGACTGGGCACGTCAGATTGTGGATGAATTTGACCTGGTGCCCCTGCCGCGCGCGCCGTCCTGGGTGCTTGGGGCAGTCAACGTCAACGGCCTGATTGTTCCGGTCGTCGACGTTGGCAATTATTTTTCCGAAGACAGCAGCCCGTCCCAATTGCAGCGCGGCCAGCGACTGTTGCTGGGCGGCGTGCAGGCTGAAGACGCGGAGGGTGCTTTGGCCATTGCGTTTTCACAAACACCTGCACAACTTGAGTACGAAGCGCAGCCCCTGACCGATGCAGCCGCTTTGCCCGTGCGCCTGCAAGAGGTCTGCAAAGGCTTTGCCAGCACTGAGCAGGGCCAAATTTATATTGAGATTGACCCGCAACTGCTGATGAATGCGCTGGCGGCTGAGCTGTCGATTATTTGAACTCGAAAAACTTGAACGTCTGAATTGCTGGAGATAAAAAATGAATATTCGCCAAAAAATGCTGCTCGGCGCTGCAGCGCTTACCCTGATACCAGTGGCTTTCACATCGTTACTTATCTGGCAAGGCGCATCAAACTTGGCAGAAGAAGCGATCAGAGAGCAAGAGCGAACTCAGCTCGTGTCATTGCGTGATACCAAACGCCAGCAAATTACAGACGAGTTGAATGAGCGTGTGACATCGCTCCAGGTGCTGGCGGCGCAGCGTTCCACGATTGAGGCCTACAAACAAATGAAGAGCAGTTTTTACTCGGCGGGCAAAGAACTGTCGAAAACGGTAGAAACTGGCGAGGCGACAAAGAACCTGAACGATTACATCGGACTTTACTTCAACAACGAGTATGTCAAACGCAACCCGAATGCCGCGCCGTCACTGGCAAAAGCAGTGGCCACACTGGACGCAAATGCCATCGCGATGCAAACCGTGTTTGTGGTGGACAACCCGAATCCAGTTGGACTGAAAGAGCAAATGGATGTGCCGCCTGTTGACTTTGCCTACGGCCGAGCACACGCCCAATACCACCCAAGCTTTGAAAAAGCGCAAAAGCTGTCTGGCTACTACGACATTTTCATGATCGACAGCGATACCGACACCGTGATTTACTCGGTGTTCAAAGAGTTGGACTTTGCCACCAAATTGACTGGCGATGGAATTGCCTCCAAAACCAAACTGGCCGAAGCTTATTTGAAGGCCAAAGAAGTCAAGGTGGGCACGAGCTACATGAGCGACTTTGCGCCTTACCTGGCATCCTATGACGACCAGGCGGCTTTTGTGGCCGTGCCGATTTATGACGGCATCAAGCAAATTGGCGTGCTTGCCATGCAGTACCCAATTGACAAGCTGACCGAAACCATGAATGCCAACAAGGCCTGGAAGTCCATCGGCTTGGGCGATACCGGTGATATTTTTCTTGTCGGCCCAGACAAATTGATGCGCACCAATGCGCGATACCTGATTGAAGACAAAGCTTCTTTCACCACGCAAATGGGTGACAAGCTGGATGCCCGCGCAAAGGGCTTGCTTGACAAGAAAAACACCACCATTGGCCTGATCAAAATTGACTCGGACGCCACCCGCCCGGCACTGGAAGGCAAGGATGGCGTGCTCGACTTTGTCGATTACCGGGGCATCGCGTCCATCGGTGCCTATGCTCCGGTCAAGGTGCAGGGTTTGAATTGGGGCATCGTTGCGAAAATCAATGAAGCAGAAGCCAATCAGCCGATTGACGCGCTTGACAGATCGTCCCTGTTGCGTGCCTTGCTGATTGCGGTTGCGGTGGTGGTGGTGGCCGCTTTGGGCGTGACGCTGTTCCTGCGCCAATTCCTGTCACCCATTACCAAACTGTCAGACACCGTGAAGGCTGTTGCAGGCGGCGAAACCACCGCACGAAGCCAGCTGGTTGAGAAGGACGAAATTGGCGATTTGGGTCGGGCATTTGACAATTTGCTGGACGAACGAAATGCGGCACTGTCAAAAGCCACAGAAGAAAACGAAAACATCAACAACTCCGCCATTGGCTTGCTGCAAGGTGTGTTCCAGTTGTCAAACAAGGATTTGACAGCGCGAGCCCCAGTAACAGAAGACATTGTCGGCACGATTTCAGCGTCGGTTAACCAGCTTGCTGATGAGATTGGCAGCACGCTGGCCGACGTTCGTGGTGTGGCTGATGAGGTGCGTCGTACTTCGGCATCATTGCAAGAACAGTCGCGCTTTGTGGAAAACGCGGCGCTTCGTGAGCGCGAGTCGCTCGACTCGATGTCTGAAACCTTGGGCCGTGCCACCCAGCAACTTAACGACGTGGCCCAGCTGTCGGGCACGTCCAGCGCCACCGCTCTGCGCACAGCCAGCGCCACGCAAGCTGCTCAAACAGCGGTAGAGGGCACGGTACGCGGTATGGATGCCTTGCGCGAATCGATTTCCGAGACTGAAAAACGCTTCAAGCGACTGGGTGAACGCTCACAGGAAATTTCAAGCGCTGTGGCGCTGGTCAACACCATTTCTGAACGCACGCACGTGCTGTCACTCAATGCGTCCATGCAGGCGGCAACGGCGGGTGAAGCCGGTCGCGGTTTTGCGGTGGTGGCACAAGAGGTGCAGCGCCTGTCAGACAGCTCACGCCAGGCAACGGCGCAGATTTCGCAACTGGTGGCCAACATTCAGGCCGAAACCAATGAAACCCTGCTGACCATGAACCGCCTGATCAGCGACGTGGTGTCGCAGACCGAGCTGGCGCGTCAGGCCGGTCATGAAATGACACAAACCCAAACTGCCACGACTGAACTGGTGGCACTGGTGCAGCAGATTGCAGCGTTCTCAACCCAGCAAGAAGCGCTGGCCGCAGCCCTGCAGCAGAACGTGCTGGACATTAACGACAGTACCAACCTGACCAGCTCGGCCATTGCCCAGCAGTCACAAGCCACGCAAACCCTGGTGATGTACGCCGGACGCCTGACCGACGCGGTGGGGCAGTTCACCTTGCCAGATGCCAACGCCAACAAGTCCTGATTCTTCACACCGGCTGTAGCTTGTGAAACTCAACGACTTGCTGGACATGCTGCGCGCCGAGTTCGCACTCGACGTGCCGGCCACGCTGGATACATTGGCCCAGTGGCAGGCCAGCCCGGACACTGCGCCTGCGGCGCTGCCCGACATGCTGTCTTTTCTGGATCGCTCGGCTGAAGTGGTGCAGATCGTCGGCCTGCAGGGGCTGGCCGGATTTTTGCAGCAGGTGCGTACTTTTTCAGAGCTGGTCAGCCAGCCTGACACCGCGTTTTCGCCGCCAGGAGCGGCTGGTTTTACCCGCGCTGCCAGTCTGAAGTGGCTGGCTGCCTGGCCTGAAAAAGCCACGGCTTACATGAACGAGCCAGCAGAGCCGCAGGCGGTTGAAGCCATTGCCAAATACCTGTACCGTTGCCCGTTAAAGCCCGATACCGATGCGGTGCTGGCGCTGGCGACCTTGCTGGCTGTCAAACCCAGCTTGCCAACTGACGACCCGGACGCCGCGCCGCTGGAGCAGGCGCAAGACGAAGACGTGCTGCTGCCGACCCAGGATGTGGACAACGATTTGCTGCAGGCTTTGCTGGTCGATGCGCCGCAGCAGTTAGAGCAGCTCGAAGCCGTGCTGCAACAGTGGGCATCCGGGCGCGCCACCGCCGCCAGCATGCAGGAGGCTCAGCGCATTGCCCACACCTTCAAGGGCAGCGGCAACATCATTGGCCTGCCTGGCATTGGCCGCATCGCGCACCGGCTGGAAGACGTTCTTGAATACGCCTTGGAGGCCACCAGAAGCAATGAAGCGGTTAACCCGGCCATGGCACGCGACAGCCTGCGTGCAGTGCTGACCTTGCAGCAAATGACGGCTTATTTGCAGGGCGAAGAAGCCGCACCGCAAGATGCCAAAACGGTGCTGCAGCGGCTGCTCGACTGGGTGCAGTGGATTCGCGATGGGCAGGCGTTGACGGCTCAACCCAAAGCGCTGGCTGGCAGCGTGGCCGTCATGCCGCAAGCTGTTGCAAACGCAAACTCACAAACGCCTGATGCCGACGCTGCGATACAACCCGCAGCCCAATTGCCAGGCACAGACAGCGCCACGCTGCGCGTTGGGGTAGACCGCTTAAGCCGCATGCTGCGCCGCGCAGGTCAGTCGATTGTGCAAAGTCAGCGCCTGTCGCAATTGCTGGTCAGCGCCAACGACCGCCTGGACGCTGTGGCGCGCAGCCAAAAAATACTCACCGAACGATTGCGTGAGCTGGAGACCATGGTGGGTAGCCAGGCGGTCACTTTGCGAGAGCAGCAAAAAGAAGGCGATTTTGACCCGCTGGAGATGGATCGCTATGACGCGCTGCATCTGCTGTCACGCGCCATTTCTGAAGCCGTGCAGGACGGCCAGGAACTGGTGCAACAGGCTCAGGCAGACACAGGCAACGCGGGTACCGTGCTGCGCGACGAGGGCTACGCCCTGATTGACCAGCACCGCGAGTTGCTGGCCGCGCGGCTGATTCCGGTCAAAACCATGGTGCCGCGCCTGAAGCGCAACGTGGCGCAAACCGCCAGCACCACTGGCAAGCAAGTTATTTTGCAGATTGAAGGCGACGCGGTCATGATGGACGCCGACGTGCTGACCCGCCTGACCGACCCGTTGCTGCACCTGCTGCGCAACGCGGTGGACCACGGTATTGAAATGCCTGACGAGCGCCAGGCGCAAGGCAAACCTGTCAATGGCACGGTCACGGTGGCTTTCAAGCGCGTGGGGCAAGAAGTTGAGATTGTGGTCAGCGACGACGGGCGTGGCCTGGACCTGGAACGCATTGCTGACAAAGCCGTTTCTTTCGGTCTGGTGGCGCCCGGCATCCGCTTGAGCGAGTCTGAACTGCTGCGCATGATTTTGCGCCCCGGCTTCAGCACCCGCGACAAGGTGACAGAAGTCTCTGGCCGGGGCGTCGGCATGGACGTGGTCAATGACCGCATTGCCGCGCTAAAGGGACGCCTGGACATTGGCAGCACGCCCTTTGCTGGCAGCCGTTTTACCCTGCACGTGCCGGTGTCCAGTGGCGTGGCGCACGCGCTGGTGGTGCAGTGCGCGCAAGAAAGCGTGGCCCTGTCAACCGACCAGGTGGTGACGGTACTGCCTGCCGGGCAGGCTGAGCTGATGCGTGATGGCGAGCAGATCATGGTGACGTATGAGGGCCAGGTCTACCCTGCCTTTGTGTTGTCGCAGTGGCTGGGCTTTGAAGAAACTGCCCAACTGAGCCTGGCTGACGCCGCGTTGCGCTTGCCAGTATTGGTCAAGGGTGCTGAAGGCACGATTGCCCTGCTGGTCGAGGCGGTGATTGACTCGCGCGAGCTGATTTTGCAGGGCATTGGCCAGCTCGCCCGGCGCATTCGCGGCGTGGTCGGCGGTGCCTTGCGTGCGGATGGTCGACCGTTGTTTCTGATTGACGTGGCCGAGCTGGAACGCGCCGCGCGTTCGTCGGTTCGCATGGTCTCGTCATCGGCACTGCGCAGGCGCTTGGCGGTGGAGCGTACCCGTGTGCTGGTGGTTGACGACGCGCTGTCGGTGCGCCGCTCGATGCAGCAACTGCTGGGCGACGCAGGTTACGACGTTGCCACTGCGGCTGACGGCTTTGAGGCGATTGAGCAAATCCGCCTCAAACGCCCATCACTGCTCTTGACCGACCTCGAAATGCCCAACCTGAATGGCCTGGAACTGACCCGCCGGGTGCGCGAGGTGCAGCAGTGGATGGCCATGCCGATTGTCATGATCACCTCCCGTGCGGGCGACAGGCACCGGCAAATTGCGGCTGAGGCGGGTGTCGATGTGTATCTGACCAAACCGTATCTGGACGCTGACTTGCTGGACCACGTGCGCACCTTATGCGCCGCTGATGCAGACATGCTGGAGCTGTAACAACAGGGCTCTACAATTCGGCCATGTTGTTTTCTAAAACCTCCCGGCCCTTCAAAGACGAAAACCAGGAAAAAGCCGCGCAGCTGCTGGTCACGCCAACTGCGCTGGCTGATTTAAGTCCGTCTGACGCGCGGGTCGTCGTGGGGTTCATGCTGCCCAAGCGGTTTGACTTGGGCACCGTCTTCATCAAAGAAGGCGAGGCCAGCCACACCGACTTCATGATGCTGATCCTGGATGGCGAGGTGCTGGTGCAAAACGAAGTGGCCTCTGCCGATGACAGTTTGGTGATGTCCATCATCGGCCCGGGCAACCTGATTGGCGAGATGGGTGTGCTGGACGGCGCGCCGCGTTCAGCTACCTGCACCGCCACGACAGACTTGGCGGTGGCGATTTTGTCGCGCGAGTCCCTGCTCAAAATCATCAACGACAACCCATCTGTGGCCGCCCGGCTGATGCTGGCAATTTCAAAACGACTGTCCGACAGACTGCGTGAAGCCAATCGCAAAATCAAGTCTTTGGGTGGTTTGAGCCGCGCGTTACAGCAGGAGCTGGACGTGGCACACAAACTGCGGCGCAGCACTAAACCAGACGTTCTGATTTAACCCAATACCGGCTCGTCGGGTTGTTCATTGAGTGGCTTGCGGCCCGGCATTGACGGGAAATGCGCCACCAGCACGGCTGACACCTCACCAATAGCCTGCGTCAAGCCGTCTTCAAACTGCCCCGCGCGAAAAGCGGCGCTCATCCGCACTGTCATGGCCTGCCATTGCTGTGCCGATACCTGGCGGTCAACGCCCCGGTCTGCCACGATTTCAATCGCATGTTCCGCCAGTTGCAGGTAAATCAGCACGCCGTTGTTGTGCTCGGTGTCCCACAGGCGCAGCTTGCCAAACAGCATCACCGCGCGCTGGCGGATCAGTGCTTTGATCGGGCTGGTTTTGCCCATGCGCCACAGGTAGCTCATCGGCAGCGCTGCTTCAACGTAAATACGAATTTGCCCGGTGTGGCGGCTTTCGCTGGCGGCTACCCGTTGGGTCAGTCGTTGCAGCAACTCAGGGGGCAAGGCATTTTGCGCGTCAGAAGCGTCCAGCCACAAATGCCTGAGCTTGGTTTTGAGTTTGTGGATCATCTTTTCACCAGTCTCCAGACGCACCGCCGCCGCCAAAGTCACCACCGCCGCCGCTGCTAAAGCCGCCACCGCCGAAGTCACCGCCCCCACTCCCGCTACCGAATCCTCCGCCGCCAAACCCGCCGTTGTTCCAGCCTCCGCTTCGGCGACCATTGCTCAAACCACCCAGCGATCCAAGACTTGCCACCAGCGCAAACACCAGCCCCACCACGGTCGCCACGCCCGCCAGCAGCAGACTGCTGGTAAAAATCCAGGCCAGCACCCCCACGCCGCCACCGGTTGCCACCGCACCCAGCTTGCGGCCCAGCACACCAGAGAGCAGTCGCGCGCCAATCGGCACGGCAAAAAACAGAAAGACGGCCATGTCCATCCACTGAAAGCCGTCCTCACGGCCAGCGGGTTTTTCAGCCTCGGGCGCGGGCAGGTTTTCACCACTGATGCGCGCCATGATCTGGTCTGCTGCCGCGTTCAGCCCGCCTGCAAAGTCGCCTTGCTTGAAGCGCGGGGTAATGGCACTGGCAATGATCTGTTTGGCGGCTAAATCGGGAATAGCGCCTTCGAGTGTTTTGGTGGTGGCAATACGTACCGTGCGGTCGTTTTTGGCCACCACCAACAGCAGGCCGTCACCCACATCCTTGCGGCCAATCTTCCAGGCATCACCCACCCGCTGGGCGTAGTCGGTGATGTCTTCAGGCAGCGTGGTGGCCACCATCAGCACCACAATTTGCGCGCCTTTGGCCTTTTCAAAGGCTGCCAGCTTGGCCTCAAGTGCCTGCGTTTGCGCGGCGTCCAGTGTGCCGCTGGTGTCGATGACGCGGGCCGTCAAAGGCGGTATGGCTTGCAGGTCTTGCGCCTGCACAGCCAAGCCCAGGCATGATACAAACGCTATTAAAATAATAGCTGCTTGCGCCCGCATCCATTGGGCTAAAGACATATTTGATGCCTAACAGAGGGCTTATTAAAAAGGCTGAAGAAAGTTTCCAACGCAAAGGCGCAAAAGCGCAAAGGCCGCAAAGCGAGCAGGATTCTTTCTTTACTTCGCGTTCTTTGCATCTTTGCGCCTTTGCGTTGGAAACTAAAAATCAGGCAACTAGCAGGAGCTTGTTTCTAGCAGAGGTGAATTACTTCTTCTCAAAATTCACAGCAGGCGGCTTGCTGATCTGCGCTTCGTTCTCCACCGTGAAGTTCGGCTTGACGCTGTAGCCAAACACCATCGCCGTCAGGTTGTTCGGAAAGCTGCGCGCCAGGATGTTGTAGTCCTGCACGGTTTTGATGTAGCGGTTACGCGCCACGGTGATGCGGTTTTCAGTGCCTTCGAGCTGTACCCGCAAGTCCTGAAATCCCTGGTTGGCCTTCAGGTTCGGGTAGTTTTCAGTCACCACCAGCAAGCGGGACAGCGCGCCACTCAGCTCGCCCTGCGCCGCCTGGAACTTCTTGAAAGCTTCCGGGTTGTTCAGTGTTTCAGGCGTGACCTGCATGGACGTGGCCTTGGCGCGCGCCTCGACCACTTTGGTCAGCGTGTCCTGCTCAAAAGCGGCTTCGCCTTTAACGGTGGCCACAATGTTGGGCACCAGGTCAGCGCGCCGCTGGTACTGGTTCAGCACCTCGGCCCAGGCCGACTTGGTTTGCTCGTCGAGTGTCTGGAACTGGTTGTAGCCGCAGCCAGACAAGGTCAGCGTCACGCAAACAAGCAGCAAGCTTAAAAAACGGGTTTTCATAGGGAGTTCTCCTGAAATCAGGTTGCAACATTACCATAACCCCATGTCGCTAGCCGTAGGCTCACTACCTCAATCCACCGCCCGCCGTCCCTCTGTCAAATCTGCACTGGCCGACTGGTTTACCGCCCGCGGCTGGAAACCGTTCAAATTTCAAAAAGAGGTTTGGCAGGCCCTAGCCCAAGGCCAGTCGGGCCTGTTGCACGCCACCACCGGTTCAGGCAAAACGTATGCTGTCTGGCTTGGTATTTTGATGCAATTTATGGCTGCAAGCCAATCAAATCGGGCGCAAGTAGCTCCTGAATCAGGAGTAAAAAGAAGGCCGTCAGGTGCGCCCCTGACCGTGCTATGGATCACCCCCATGCGGGCGCTGGCGGCAGACACGCAGCGAGCTTTGCAGTTGCCGCTGGATATGTTGCATGCTGTCGGCAACTTTGCGCTGTGGACGGTGGGCAGCAGATCCGGCGACACGTCAGCCGCAGAGCGCAGCGCGCAAAACACCCGCCTGCCCACCGTACTGGTCACCACGCCTGAAAGCCTGTCGGTGCTGTTGTCACGCGCCGATGCAGCTAGCGTGCTTGGCAGCGTGCAGGCGGTGGTGGTGGACGAGTGGCATGAACTGATGGGCAACAAACGCGGTGTGCAAACGCAACTGGCGCTGGCCAGACTCAGAACATTTAACCCCGCGCTAATCACTTGGGGGATGTCGGCCACGCTGGGTAATTTGCAAGAGGCCATGCGCACGCTGCTGGGCCGTTGCAACGGCACGCTGGTGCAAGGCGCAGTGCCCAAAAAACTCATCATCGACACGCTGTTGCCCGATGTCGCCCAGCGCTTTCCGTGGGCTGGGCATTTGGGCTTGACCATGCTGCCGCAAGTCATTGCCGAGATTGCCGCGAGCAGCACCACGCTGGTGTTCACCAACACCCGGTCGCAGTCCGAGCTGTGGTATCAGGCGATTTTGCAGGCCCGGCCTGACTGGGCGGGGCTGATTGCGCTGCACCACGGCTCGCTCGACCGGGGTGTGCGCGAATGGGTGGAGGCGGGTTTGAAAAGCGGTGAGTTGCGCACGGTGGTGTGTACGTCCAGTCTTGACTTGGGGGTTGACTTTTTGCCGGTTGAGCGGGTGCTGCAAATTGGCTCGCCCAAAGGCGTGGCGCGACTGCTGCAACGGGCTGGGCGGTCGGGCCACGCGCCGGGCAGGCCGTCGCGCATCACGCTGGTGCCCACACACAGCCTGGAAATCATTGAAGCGGCTGCCGCGCGTGCAGCGGTTGCAGGCGGCAATATTGAGGCACGTTCATCGCCGCACTGTCCGCTCGATGTGCTGGTGCAGCACCTGGTCACGGTGGCGCTTGGCGGTGGTTTTGTGCCAGATGCTTTGCTGACTGAAGTGCGCGCCACGGCTGCCTATGCCGACTTGAGCGACGAGGCCTGGGCGTGGGCGCTGGCGTTCGTCAGCCAGGGCGGCGCATCACTCGCGGCCTACCCGGACTACCAGCGCGCCGTGCCCGACGAGGAAGGTGTGTGGCGCGTACCGAATGCCCAACTGGCACGCCGCCACCGCATGAACATTGGCACCATCGTCAGCGACGCGAGCATGGCGGTGCAGTATTTAAAAGGCGCAAAAATTGGCACGGTAGAAGAAAGCTTTGCCGCACGCTTGAAACCCGGTGACTGCTTTAACTTTGGCGGCCGATTGCTGGAGCTGGTGCGCATCCACGACATGACGGCCTGGGTGCGCAAGGCCGCTGGCAAACGTGCGGCCGTGCCGCGCTGGAGCGGCGGGCGCATGCCGCTGTCCAACACGCTGGCTGATGCGGTGGTTGAGCAATTGGCATTGGCAAGTGTTGGTCAATATGACTCGCCAGAACTCAAGCGTGTGAAACCATTGCTGGCGCTGCAACAAAAATGGTCAGCCCTGCCGACCCCGCAAACGCTGTTGGCCGAGGTGCTGACGTCACGCGACGGAACGCATTTGTTTTTGTACCCGTTCGCCGGGCGCAATGTGCATCTGGGCCTGGCCAGTTTGCTGGCCTGGCGGGCAGCGCAGGTGCAGCCGCGTACCTTCTCCATCGCGGTCAACGATTACGGTTTTGAGTTGCTCTGTGCAGAGCCGATTGACTGGTCAAAAGAGCTCCCAGCCCTTATAAATCGGGCGCAAGCAGCTATGCTTTTAGACGAAGTGCTGGCCAGCCTGAATGCGGGTGAGTTGGCGCAAAGGCGCTTTCGCGAAATTGCCCGTGTGTCGGGTCTGGTGTTTCAGGGCTACCCGGGCGAAAAGCGCAGCAACAAACAATTGCAGGCGTCGTCTAGTCTGTTTTACGAGGTGTTTCGCAAGTACGACGCTTCTAACTTGCTACTGGCACAAGCCAAAACCGAGCTGCTGGCCGAAGAGCTGGACATTGCCCGTTTGCAGCACAGCCTAGCGAAAATGGCGGCTCAAACGCTGGTCATCAAACCTCTCAAGCAACCCACGCCATTCTCGTTCCCGCTCATGGTCGAGCGCCTGCGTGAAAAGCTCAGCAATGAAAGCATGGCCGACCGCATTGCGCGCATGGTTCAGCAGCTTGAAAAAGACGCGGGTGGCGGTGTGGTTGCCCCCGCGTTAGAAGACATCAGCCAGGCACTGGCCTTGGGCAAAGACACGTTGTCGTCCCCCGCCAAGCGCGCGCCACGCCGCCGAACTCCATGACTCTTGGCAAGCCGCTACCGATCACCTACGCCAGCCACAGCGTGTGGCTGTTGCCCGAGCACGCGCTGTGGTGGCCTGAGGGTAAGGTGTTGTTCATTGCCGACCTGCACCTGGGCAAGGCCGCGACTTACCGCGCCCTGGGCCAGCCTGTGCCCAGCGGCACGACGCTTGAAAACCTGCGTCGCCTGAGCGAGCTGGTTGCCCACTACCAGCCGGCACAGCTTGTTTTTCTGGGTGATTTTCTACACGCCCGCCAGGCTCGTACCACGTCAGTGCTCAGTCAACTAAGAATTTGGCGCGACAGTCACGCGCAGCTAAGCTGTGTGCTGGTACGCGGCAACCATGACAGCCGTGCAGGCGACCCGCCTGCCGATCTGGGCATCAGCGTGGTCGATGAGCCGCACCTTGTCGGCCCCTTCGCCGCCTGCCACCACCCGCAACTGCACGCCAGCCACGCCGTGCTGGCAGGCCATCAGCACCCGGTGGTGCAACTGCAAGGCCTGGGGCGCGACCGTCTGCGCCTGCCGTGTTTTGTGTTTGAAGAGCGCAGCGCCACCTTGCCAGCATTTGGTGAATTTACCGGTGGCTACACGGTCGTGCAGCAACCGGGTGTGCAGTTGTTTGCGGTGGGAGGCGGCACGGTCTGGCCGCTATCAGGATAATTAAAACTTGCTTTTCAAGGTATCTACTCATTCCATTTCCAAATCATCCGTGTACTTTGTCGGCTTCGCTAGCCGTACGTCTGTAATGTCGTCGCTTCGCCTTCGCGTTCACGAATGATGTGGAAATGGAATCAGCACATCAGTAAATCGGACTACCGAACGCAGAGGTCGCAGAGGATTCGCAAAAGAATCAGCCAAAAATACTTGTTCGAATGATCTTTTTTGCGTCTTTTGCGTCACTTTCGCGATTTCTGCGTTCGGCTGTCCGACTTCAAATGCCCGTGCTGAGTAGTTACCTTTCAAGCATTAAATCGGTCTTAAAGCCAACAAATACGGGCGCAAGCAGCTATAAATAAATGAGCATACAAACTTCTGCCGCTTTGCACGCCGCATGGCAGCCTGCACCTACTTCAGCTTGCAGCCGGCCCCGTCTCATCGTGGCTGGGGCCGCGGGCGTGCTGGGTGCCGAGGTGTTGCGCCGCCTGGCAGGCAGTGGCCGCTTTGCGTCTACCCAGGTGCTGGCCAAAGAACCGATGACCACCAGCGCTCCCCAAGTCAGCATGGTTGAAGTCACTGGCGACCTGCAAGCGTGGCCAGCCGTGCCGGCGCAGATGGGCTTGGTGATGTTTGAGCCGCCCCGCCTGTATTACGACAGGGAGCGTGCGTTGTTCACGCCCGCACCCGATCAATTGTTGGCGCTGGCGCAGTGGCTGCGGCGCTGTGGCGTCCACACCCTGGCGGTGGTGCTGCCGCATGCGCAAGGCCGCCTGCCAGATGCCGTCAAGCGCGGCCTGGCCAATCTGGACGAGCAGGCGCTGGCGGCACTGGGTTTTGAGCGTTTGCTGCTGGTGCGGGCAGCGCAAAAAATGCCCACGGCGGCGGCGCAAGGGTTTTTAAACAAAACCGCCGCCTGGATGCTGTCAACCCTGAGTTACATGATCCCGGCCACCGAGCAGCCTGTACGGCCATCCAAACTGGCAGAATTCATCGACCTGGCCTTGCCGCTGTTGCCCCCGGGCACGCATGTGGCATCGCCTGAACTGCTGTGGCAATCTGCTGAAGGCAAAGACACGCGACTGGTTGTGCAAGCCTGGCTTGGTGGCAGCTAGCCAGTGTTTTGCTTATAATTGTTATATAACAATCCCTTCGCAGTGTCATTCAGTTGGCTCAGGCTTAGGGCGAAAAGGCTGCCGCAAGGTGGCCTTTTCACTTTCTGGATCTGCATTTGGCCAAAACCATCATCTATATCGACGGCTTCAACCTGTATTACTCGCGCCTGAAGGGCACGGCGTTTAAGTGGCTGGATCTTGTGGCTTTGTTTCGTGACCAGATCGTGCTGCAGCAAGATCCCAGCGCGCAGGTACACAGCGTCAAATTTTTCACATCGCCGGTCAAAGCGTCTTATGCGCGGCATGGGCAGGCGTCTGAGCATGCGCAAACACAATACCATCGCGCCTTGCTTGCCAAATACCCTGACCTGATCGAGATCATCAAAGGCTTTCATATTTTTCAACCGACGGGATTGCCCGTGTTTGAAGAGGGGCAAGCACCCAGCAAAAGCAAAGTCGCCAAGGTCTGGATGATTGAAGAAAAGCAGACCGATGTGAACATCGCCTTGCAGGCCTACCGCGATGTCGCCCGCGGCATTTGTGATCAGGTGGTGATTTGCTCCAACGACAGTGACCTGGAGCCGGCGTTGCGATTGATACACGAGGATGCGCCCGCTGTCACCATCGGCTTGATCATGCCGCTAGGAGCGCATGCCCAGGGCGATGGCAAAGTACCCAACAAAAGGCTAACCCCACTGGCGCACTGGGTAAGGCATCACATTCTGGACGATGAATTGATGCGTGCGCAGTTGCCGCAAAACGTACACACAAAAAAGAAGCCGGCCATCAAACCGCCACATTGGTAAAGATAAGCGCCTGCGACGCTGGTTTGGGTAACTGGCATTTCCATTCGGATATTTCAACCGAGCCCGACTGGCTGGCAAGCTTGGCATAACATGATGGATTCTTTGTCCCTACAGCCTCATCCATCATGCGCAAACCCAAAGCCCCACCCGCTGACAGTACCAGCCCTGACGATATAGAAGCTGCTTTTTACGAAGCGCTACAGCGCGGCGACATTGACAAATTGATGGCCTGCTGGGCCGATGAGGACGACATTGTGTGCGTCCACCCAGGTGGCGCGCGCATGCTGGGTGCGGGCGCGATTCGTGCTGCGTTTGACATGATGTTCAGCAACGGCAGCATTCAGGCGCGGGCTGAAAAAGTCCACCGTGTTGAGTCGCTGGGTGCCAGCGTTCACAGCGTGCTGGAGCGCATTGAGGTGTTGACCGACGAAGGCCCGCGCCATGCGTACGTGATTGCCACCAACGTGTACCAAAAAACACCCCAAGGCTGGCGCATGACGGCGCACCACGCCAGCCCCGGCACGCCGCGCGAGATGCTCGAAGTCAATGACAGCCCACAAGTTTTGCATTGATAGACCAACAAATACGGGCGTAAGCAGCTATGAAATACGAAGCGCCTTGGTGGCTACCAGGCGGTAATTTGCAAACCATTTGGGCAGCGCTGCACTCTGATCGGTTTGCCGGAGCTGCGCTGTCGTTCAGGCGTGAGCGCTGGGTGACACCTGACAACGACTTCATTGATGTTGATTTCGCTGACCACATCAGCCACAAAGATGCGCCATTGTTAGTTGTCTTTCACGGCCTTGAAGGGTCATCCAAAAGCCATTACGCCGAGGCCTTGACCGACGCTGCACGCGCACGCGGCTGGGCTTGCTGCGTGCCGCATTTCAGGGGCTGCTCAGGTGAGTTAAACCACGGCCCGCGTGCCTACCATTCGGGCGATTTTGAAGAGATTGACTGGATCCTGCGCCGCTTGCAGTCAGGCCACGACGGGCCGCTGGTGGTGGTGGGCATTTCATTGGGTGGCAATGCGCTGATGCGCTGGGCGGGCGAGCTGGGCACAGGTGCAGCGCAAGTCGTACGCGCGATTGCCAGCGTCTGCTCCCCACTGGACCTGGCAGCCGGCGGCTGGGCGATAGGGCGCGGCTTTAACCGGCAGGTTTACACCCGCATGTTTTTACGCAGCATGGTGCCCAAGGCGCTACAAAAGCTGAACCAGCACCCCGGCCTCTTCAGCCGCCAGGCCATGCTGGCCGTGCGCGATATTTATGCTTTTGACAACGTGTTTACCGCGCCGCTGCACGGCTTTAAAAACACCGACGACTATTACCAGCGCGCATCCGGCAAACCGCACATGCACAACATCGCCGTGCCTGCGCTGGCACTCAATGCACTGAACGACCCCTTCATCCCCGACTGGAGCTTGCCCAAACCGGGTGACGTGAGCGCCAGCGTCACGCTGTGGCAGCCCACACATGGCGGGCATGTGGGTTTCCCGTCAGGCGCTTACCCCGCCAATGTGCGGGTGATGCCAGAGGCGGTCACAGCATTTTTGGCTGCGCACATCTAAACTCAAGCCATGGATGACATTGTCAAAGCGGCCATCGCCAAATGGCCCAACGTGCCCGCCTGCTACGGCTGGCTGGGGCTGGACGCGCGTGGCAACTGGTACATGCGGGACGACAACGCCCAGGCAGCAGGCGCATTTTGCGCGCCGTCGAACGAACCTGGCAGGCAAATTGCCAGCAAAGGCTCGCTGCTCAAACACGACAAGCTGATTGACTTTATTGCACGCAACTACGCGGCTGACGCGCAAGGCCAGTGGTTTTTTCAAAACGGCCCGCAGCGTGTGTATGTCGAGCTGGAGGCCACACCTTTTGTCTGGCGCATCGGCGGCGCGCCAGACTTTGACGTCAGCGCCCACACCAGCCAAGTCGCCATCACCCAGCGCTGCTTCATCGACGAGCATGGTCGCGTTTACTTAGAGACCGCCCTCGGCTTTGGCCTGGTTCACACGCAAGACATGCTGCAAGCCGCAGACGCCATCGAGCGCGGCCTATGGGTGCCCCAAGAAGTGCTGGCGCATGATCTGCAAAAGCGCTTTGGGTATGTGCGCAGCCCGGAGGCGGCAAACACGGCGCTATTAAAAAAGTAGCTGCTTGCGCCCGGATTCATTGGGCTAGAGGCTGATTTGATGCCTTAAAAAGCGGGCGCTCTCAAATCTCAAGTGCAACAGTATCCTAAACCCATAAAAGGAGTGTTGTATGCCAAAGAGTTACTGTCATTTAAGCGATCTTGAACGAGCCCAAATCCAGGCTCATCTTGAGTTGGGCAG
>JBASFP010000033.1:0-2490 GCA_049653085.1 Polaromonas sp. | reverse complement strand
TTGCAGCACCTGACCTTGATGGTCGGCCAGCATGATCAGGCAATTGGAGTTGGCCAGGATGGTGCCGTAGTAGGGCAGCACTTCCTTATGGGTGGTGTGCACCAGGGCGTGCTGGCTTTCCAGTAGGGCGCTGACTTCGCCGCGCTCGGGCTGGCTAAAGATCGGGGTGCTCTGGTGGGTCAGGCCGTAGTCACGACAACGGGTCCAGGAGTCCTGGATGATGGTCTCGTGGGGCAGGGCAGTGACAGCGTCAGCCATGACAGGGATCTCGTGCGGGTTCTTGTTGTTATAGGCCACGGTCTGCGCCGGGTCCGTGCAGTGTCGCCGAAGGCTGTTCAATGTCAACGCTGTGACTGTTCAGTTGTTCACTGTGCACTGTTCAATAGTGTTCAGCTCTGTCTTCGTGGGTTGCCTGCGGGTAGTTGTAGTTGTTTTAAATCAATGGCTTGCCGGTGTTGAGGCGGGTTGGCACGGAACTCGCCTTGTTACTACGCAGATAACAAGAAAAAGGACGGCCCATGTCACTTACCCTGGAGCATGTCACGCGGATCGTTGATCACCAGCTGTATATCGACGATGCCTGCCTGAGCTTCGAACCTGGCTCCTTCAATGTGCTGCTGGGGCGCACGCTGTCTGGCAAGACCAGCCTGATGCGCCTGATGGCGGGGCTGGACAAGCCCACTAGTGGACGCATCCTGATGAATGGTGCGGATATGACCCAGGTGCCGGTGCGCCAGCGCAACGTGTCGATGGTCTATCAGCAGTTCATCAATTATCCGACCCTGACGGTGTTCGAGAACATCGCCTCGCCGCTGCGCCAGGCCGGCGTGAGTAAGACCGAGATACTGGAAAAGGTCCACGCTACGGCGCAGATGCTGCGCATCGATGGCTTGCTCAAGCGCTACCCGCTGGAACTGTCCGGTGGCCAGCAGCAGCGCACGGCGATGGCGCGGGCACTGGTCAAGGACGCTTCCTTGATTCTGTTCGACGAGCCCCTGGTCAACCTCGACTACAAGCTGCGTGAAGAGCTGCGCCAGGAAATGCGTGAGCTGTTCCAGGCCCGTCACACCATCGCCATCTACGCCACCACCGAACCCAACGAGGCGCTGGCTCTAGGCGGCACCACCACCATCCTGCATGAGGGGCGAGTGGTGCAGAGCGGCAAGACCGCCGAGGTGTATCACCGTCCGCAGCAGGTATTGGCCGCCGAGCTGTTCTCAGAACCTGCGATCAACCTGATGCCGGGGCGCGTCAACGGCACCGAAGTGAGTTTTGCCGATACCGTGCATTTCCCGCTCAACCCGGATCTGCAAGGCATTGCCGAAGGTGAATACCGTTTTGGTGTGCGCCCCAGCCATATCGGCTTGGTACCGTCCAACGATGACGATCTGGAACTGGCGGTAACGGTCGAGTTGGCCGAGATCAGCGGTTCGGAAACCTTTCTGCATGTGCGCAACGAACAGTTTGTGCTGGTGCTGCATCTTCCTGGGGTGCATGAGTACGACGTGGACACGCCGATCCTCATCTATATCCCCACCCACAAGCTGTTTGTCTTCGCCGCTGACGGGCAGTTGATTCAGGCACCTAGCCGCCGTCTGGGGAGGGTTGCCTGATGGCCGAGATCCGTTTGCATAACCTGGCCCACAGTTACAGTCGCGCGCCGACTGAAGCAGCCGATTACGCCATCCGCGAGATGAATCATGTGTGGGAGCAGGGCGGTGCCTATGCGCTGCTGGGGCCGTCCGGCTGCGGCAAGTCGACCCTGCTGAATATCATTTCCGGCCTGCTCAGCCCCTCCCATGGCGAGGTGCAGTTCGATGGCAAGGTGGTCAACGCACTGCCGCCGGAGCTGCGCAATATCGCCCAGGTTTTCCAGTTTCCGGTGGTCTACGACACCATGACGGTGTTCGACAACCTGGCCTTCCCGCTGCGTAACCAGGGCATGAATGAGGCGAAGATCCTCACCAAGGTCAACGAAATTGCCGAGGTGCTGGAGCTGCACCCGTTGCTGCACAAGCGCGCCCGCAACCTCACCGCCGACGAGAAGCAAAAGGTCTCGATGGGCCGTGGTCTGGTGCGTGATGACGTCTCGGCGATTCTCTTCGATGAGCCGCTGACGGTGATCGACCCGCACCTGAAATGGAAGCTGCGGCGCAAGCTCAAGCAGATTCACGAGCAGTTCAACATCACCATGGTCTATGTCACCCACGACCAGCTCGAAGCCTCGACCTTCGCCGACAAGATTGCGGTGATGTATGGCGGGCAGATCGTCCAGTTCGGCACCCCGCGCGAGCTGTTCGAGCGGCCCAGCCATACCTTTGTTGGCTACTTTATTGGCAGCCCGGGGATGAACCTGATCGATGTGCTGCCTTATGCCGGCGGTGTGCGTTTCAACAACACCGTGCTGCCGTTGTCGGCGGCGCTCAATCGGCGGCTTACCGAGCTGCCTGGGGCCAAGCTGAAAGTTGGCATCCGTCCGGAGTTCGTCCA
>JBASFP010000032.1:0-8333 GCA_049653085.1 Polaromonas sp. | reverse complement strand
GTCTGTAGATGTGCAGTCTGTTCCTCGCTTTGATAGCCGATTTCGTTGACGTCAGTGCTGAGAAATACCGTCACCAAGGGAAATTTATTAGATGCCCTCGGTTGACTTTATGGGAAGTCCCTGTAATTGACCTAGAGGCTTAAATGACAGGTGAAAAACGCAAAAAAGCAGCCTGAAGCTGCCTTTTTTTCGCTATTTACGCTGCGAATCGACTAGCGCCGAAATCCGCCGCCAGAATTACCACGACCGCCGCCGCCTGTGCGCGGGCCACCGCCGCCACCGAAGTTTCCACCACCACCACGATTACCGCCCCGGCCACCGCCAGCGCCGCGCGTGGGCAGGCCTGATGATGGGAAGCCGGCTGACACGTGGCTGGTGGGCTGGCGTTCGTCGAAGTCGTTGCGCTGCTCGCCCATGTCAACACGCGGGCCGCGTGGGTCTTGGCGTTGTACTTCATCACGCGGCATGCGTGGCTGACTGTCTCGCGGTGGGCGTGGGGCTGCTGGACGACGCTCGCCACGTGGCGGTGCGCCGTTGCCAGAGCCAGCGCCGTAGCCTGAGTTTTGCCGTGGCTGGCCGGGGTTGGGGGTGCGTGGGCCGCGGCCAAAGTTGCTGCCGCCACCTTCGCTAGGCGCGCGACCACGACCACCGCCGTTGTTGCCACGACCACCACCGCCACCAGAATTGCCACGCGCAGGCTGGCCAGCGCGGGTGTCACGGATGCGCGTCATCATTTCGCTGCGCGCTGCCTTGGCCGCAGCCTGCATCACGTCGCGGCTTGGTGGCTTGCCCAAGCCGCCCCAAATGGTCTGGCGGCCCATGGCCAATGGCTCGGCGCGTTCGTCGGGGTCGGCTTCAAAGCCGGGCACTTTGACGACTTCAATGTTTTGTTTGGTAAAGCGCTCGATGTCTTGCATGAAGCCTTCTTCATCCAGGCACACCAGGCTGACGGCTTCACCACTGTTGCCAGCCCGGCCGGTGCGGCCAATGCGGTGAACGTAGTCTTCGCTGACGTTTGGGATCTCGTAGTTGACCACGTGCGGCAACTCGTCAATGTCAATGCCACGTGCTGCAATATCAGTAGCAACCAGCGCCCGAATGGTGCCGTCTTTGAAGCCTTGCAGGGCTTGGGTACGGGCGGTTTGGCTCTTGTTGCCGTGCAGCGCCAGCGCTTCAATGCCGTTTTTGGTCAAGTGCTCGGCCACATTGTTGGCGCCAAACTTGGTGCGCGTGAACACCAGCACCTGGCTCCAGTTGTGCTCGTTGATGATGTGCGTCAGCAGCGCTTTCTTTTTGCTGCGACCGACCGGGTGAATGGTTTGCGTGATGCGCTGCACCGTGGTGTTGCGCGGCGTGACTTGAATGTGCAGCGGGTCGCGCAGCAGGCCGTTGGCCAGGTCACGAATCTCGTCGCTGAAGGTGGCTGAAAACAAAAGCGTTTGCTTTTGCTTCGGCACCAGCGCCAGCACTTTTTTAATGTCGTGGATAAAACCCATGTCCAGCATGCGGTCGGCTTCGTCCAGCACCAGCACCTGCACCTGGCCTAAATCCAGCGTGCCCTGACCTGCGTGGTCTAGCAGGCGGCCGGGTGTGGCGACAAGGATGTCGACACCGCGGCGCAGCTTTTCAATTTGCGCGCCCATGCCGACGCCGCCAAACATCACCATCGATGTCAGCTCAAGGTATTTGCCGTACAAACGAACGCTTTCTTCAACTTGCGCCGCCAGCTCTCGGGTCGGCGTCATGATCAGGCAACGCACGGCGTTGACGCCACGGCGGTTGGTCAGGCGCGGTTCGTTGCTCAGGCGTTGCAGCATGGGCAACACGAAGGCAGCTGTTTTGCCGGTACCGGTTTGCGCGCCGCCCAGCAAGTCGCCACCGGCCAAAACGGCGGGAATGGCTTGTGCCTGGATGGGGGTGGGGGTGTCGTAGCCTTGCTCAAGCACGGCTTTCAGGATGGCCGGGGCCAAATTCAATTCTTCAAAGGTCATTGTTTTGCGCCACTGAGGCGCTTTTTTGATCGGCCTGTAGGGTGCTCTGGTAAGAGCTGCCCGCCAGTGATAGGCAGATGGGGTCAAAAAGTCGGGCTAGAAAACTTGTGCGGGAAGTTTGGAATAACAAACCCGAAAAGTGCCCAAATGTTGCGGGTAACTGGAGCCAACAACGAAAGCATTGTCTCACGGAACGATAATAGAGGGTTGTTTGCCACACGCGATGTGCAAAATACGCATCGGCAACCCCTGTTTTTAACGACTTCTAAAGATCACTCCAAATGGCTCAGTACGTATTCACCATGAACAAGGTCGGCAAAATTGTGCCGCCCAAACGCCACATCCTGAAAGACGTGTCGCTCAGCTTTTTCCCCGGCGCCAAGATTGGCATGCTGGGTTTGAACGGCTCGGGCAAGTCCACGCTGCTCAAAATCATGGCTGGCATTGACAAAGAAATCGAAGGCGAAGCCACCCCGATGCCGGGGCTGAACATTGGCTACCTGCCGCAAGAACCCAAACTGACCGACGAGCACACCGTTCGCGAAAGCGTTGAAGAAGGTATGGGCGCTGTGTTTGCCGCCAAGGGTTTGTTAGAAGCCGTGTACACCGCTTACGGCGAGCCGGATGCAGACTTTGACGCTCTGGCCGCTGAGCAAGCGCGGCTTGAAGCCATCATTGCCACCGCAGGCACAGATTCTGAACACCAATTAGAGATCGCCGCTGACGCGCTGCGCCTGCCGCCGTGGGACGCAAAAATCGGCCAACTGTCGGGTGGTGAAAAGCGCCGCGTGGCGTTGTGCCGCCTGCTGCTGTCCAAGCCCGATATGCTGCTGCTGGACGAGCCCACCAACCACCTGGACGCCGAGTCGGTGGATTGGCTGGAGCAGTTTTTGCAGCGCTTTAGCGGCACGGTGGTGGCCATTACCCACGACCGTTACTTTCTGGACAACGCAGCCGAATGGATTCTGGAACTGGATCGTGGCCACGGCATTCCGTGGAAGGGCAATTACAGCAGCTGGCTGGACCAAAAAGGCGAACGGTTAGCGCAAGAACAAAAGGGCGAAGAAGCCCGTGCCAAGGCGCTGAAGAAAGAACTGGAATGGTCACGCCAAAACCCCAAAGCACGCCAGGCCAAGAGCAAATCACGTCTGGCACGGTTTGAAGAACTCAGCGACTTTGAATACCAAAAGCGCGTTGAAACGAATGAGATTTTTATCCCCGTGGCCGAGCGCCTGGGCGCGCAAGTCATTGAATTTAAAAACGTCACCAAGTCCTTTGGCGATCGAGTATTGATTGATAACTTGAGCTTTACCGTACCTGCCGGCGCGATTGTCGGCATCATTGGCCCGAACGGCGCTGGCAAGTCAACGCTCTTTAAATTGATAGCAGGCAAAGAGCTGCCAGACAGTGGTGAGGTTATCAAGGGCTCGACTGTGCGCATGGCCTTTGTGGACCAGAATCGTGATGACCTGGCCAACGAGAAAACCGTCTGGGAAGACATCTCGGGCGGTCTCGATATTTTGAACGTCGGCAAATTTCAAATGCCAAGCCGTGCCTATGCAGGCCGTTTCAACTTCAACGGCGGCGACCAGCAAAAGCGCGTCGGCACGCTGTCAGGCGGTGAGCGCGGGCGCTTGCACTTGGCCAAAACACTGATTGCTGGCGGCAATGTGTTGATGCTCGATGAGCCATCAAATGACCTCGACGTTGAAACCCTGCGCGCGCTGGAAGATGCGCTGCTGGAGTTTGCAGGCTCGGTGATGGTGATCAGCCATGACCGCTGGTTTTTAGACCGCATTGCCACGCATATTTTGGCGGCAGAGGGTGATAGTCAATGGACGTTCTTTGATGGCAACTATCAGGAATATGAAGCGGACAAGAAAAAGCGTTTGGGTGAAGAAGGTGCCAAGCCGAAACGCATGCGCTACAAGGCTTTGAAATAAAATTCAAGACATAATTTCCAACGCAAAGTCGCGAAGATGCAAAGAACGCAAAGAAAGAATTTTTTGGTTTTCCTTTGCGACCTTAGCAACTTTGCGCCTTTGCGTTGGAAGCTTTCTTTCTTATGACCGAAGACCAAATTGTTACGCAAACCAAGCACTGGCTGGTAAAAGCCGTGATCGGCCTGAACCTCTGCCCGTTCGCCAAAGCCGTCTACGTTAAAAACCAGGTGCGCTTCGTCGTCAGCCAAGCGCGCCATGCTGACGATTTGCTGGAAGAGCTGGATCGTGAATTGGACTTGCTGGTGGCAACACCATCAAGTGAGATTGACACAACACTCCTGATTCATCCCACGCTTTTCGAAGACTTCTTAGACTTCAATGACTTCCTTGAAATCGCTGAAGGGGTGGTTGATGAACATGGTTTGGAAGGCGTGATTCAGCTCGCCAGCTTTCACCCGCAGTTTCAGTTTGATGGCACTGAGCCAGAAGACATCAGCAACTACACCAACCGCGCACCGTTTGCTTGTCTGCATCTGCTGCGTGAAGACAGTGTGGAGCGGGCGGTGGAAGCTTTTCCGCAAGCTGATGCCATTTTTGAGACCAACATTGCGACGCTTGAAAAGCTCGGCCTCAAAGGCTGGAAGGCTTTGGGTTTGTAGTTTTCAGGTGCGCAGCAGTTTTTTGCGCACCAAGTGAATGTTGCTGCGCAGCGCGTAAAGCTCGTCGGTATACGACAGCGGCACGGTGATTTTTTCAGCCTTGCTTTCAAGAGCGTTCAGCTCTTGCAGCAGGGCATGGTTGTCCTCGGTTTCACTGCGTACCTCAATGTCACGCAACTGGCCGTACCACCTGAAAATGCGTGACCGCACCCGAAACGTGTACAGCGGCGGCAAGATGCGCGACAACGGCAGCAGCACCACCAAAATCACGCTCAGCACCAGCCACATCCGGTCCACCAGATTGGCCATCCAAAAACTCAAATAACGTTGCAACACTGGCGGGCCGCTCTTGATCGCGCGTTCGGCTTCTTTGGCAATCGGCAACTCGTTGTTTTCAATATTGGGGTAGGCTCGCGCCCGCCTGAACCAGCCCGCGCCGCCATGCATCGCGTTGCCCGCCTGCGCAAACAGTTGCAGCAGGGCTGGGTGGGTGGTGTTGCGGGTGATCAAGGCTGTGGTGGGGCCGACCAGGCGCAAGTCGTCAGGTGGAATGTTGGTCGCCAGATCGACCACGCCACGCGGCAGTCGGGTGGCGCTTAAAAAATCAAAGCGACGTGAATAGGCGTCACTCTGCGGGAAGTTCATCAGCTTCACGCCGGGGGTTTGCAGCAGCATTTGCACCATCAGTGACTCGGGTGCTGACGCAAACACAATCGCATCCAGCTCGTTGGCCAAAAAAGCCATGGTGGCTGGGGTTTGTTCCAGGCTGGAGACTTTTAAAGTTTTCACATCTATCCGGTTGCTGTCGAGAAGCTTGGTCATCAGGCTGGGCACGCCGCTGCCGGGTGTGCCGGTGTTGATCCGCATCCCCTGTAGTTGAGTCAGTGAGGTCAGTGTTGACGTCGCCGTGATTTTGCGCGCCGCTTCTTCACGGTAAAACAGCCACACAGGTTCCAGAAACAGGCTGCCAAGTGACGACAAATTCTCCTGATCTTCATCGCTGTAGTCACTGGTGCCACCTTGTACAAAACCCAGGTCAGCTTTGCCTTCGCGTAACAATTGCAGGTTGGCGGCAGAGCCTTGGGTTGTGATCAGGTCAACCGTGATGCCATTGGCTTTGAGGGCCTTGGCATAGCGCTTGCCAAACTCCTCATACGCGCTTTGCGCCGGGCCTGTGGCCAGCGTGACGCGCTTGGGCGGATTTGGGTTGAGCCACCAGTAGGCCAGTGCCAACAGTGTGACGGCCAGCAGTATGAAGGGGCCAAACGATATGGCCAGATCACGGATTGACAGCAGGGTGTAGCGTATCGTTTTGGACATGGGCTGCACCATACCATGTTTGGGCCTGAAAAACCGTTAAAAAAGGCACTTTTTAAGTATAAAAAGTGCCTTTTACCCAATCAATACGGGCGCAATCAGCTACTAAATTAATAGTGGCAGAACAAAGGCGAAAAAGCCACCCACAACATAAATCGTCACACTCGCCAGATAAATTCGCGCTGACGTTTTGCGGGTACGCAGACAGGCATCGCGCTGTGCCGGGTCAACCGGGCAGGGCGCAAAGCGGCTCTTGTATTGCAGCCAGCCGCTGACGGCCAGCATCACGCCAGCCAACACAAAGACCCACTCTTTGTATTCACTGACCCACACCAGACCTGGCACAACCGAGATCAGTGTTGACAGTGCAGCGCCCGCGCCGACTGCCACCAGCAGCGCTGGCAGCGCACAACAAACCAGTGTGCCGGTGCTGGTGAACAGGCTGATGAATGCAAACCGTCTGCCCGTGTCTTGGCTATCGGGGGTTGCCGTCACTTTTTGGCTTTCACCGAAGCTCTGATCTCGTCGACCGATTGCGGTACAGTCTCCAGCTTGACCACGTCATAGCCTGCTTCCTTGATCTCAAAAGCTATTTTTTTGCCGTCCAGCGTTTGGCCGTCTTTGGCTTCAACGGCGACAACTTTGTTCTTCAAATCAACAAATACCGCCTTGGTGGCTGGCATTTTCAGCAAAGTCTTTTCAATGCCTTGTGCGCAGAATGAGCAAACCATTCCGTTGACGGTGGCTTTCATGCTTTGAGCCGCTGTAGCTGTATTAAAAGTGGCTGTAGCCCAAATAATACCGGCGCAAGCAGCTATTGATTTAATAGTAAAAAGCGTTTTCATTGCATTCTCCTAGATTAAAAAATGTACATGAAATTAAAGCGCCCCTGCTTCATGTTATTCACGCCGAACTCGACAAAGTAGCGGTTATGAATCAGCCGCAGCATGGGCGTGATCTCGGTTTTTTCAGACAAGCCGCGCATGCGGCGTGCCTCGACAATTAACCACGGTTGGGTTTCTTCGTAGTCGACTTCGTAAAACGAAAATCCTGCGCGTACCGATGCCGCATCATGGTTGATGCCGTTTGCGCGATAGAGACGATACGAAGCCGATGTGTACAAGCGGGTGGTTTCATAGTCGGCCGACACGCCCGGTGCCAACATGGTTTTTGCATCAGCAAAATTGTTGCCAGTCACACGCCCCGCACCTCCCAGCAACCAGAAATTGGCTTGCGAATGCTCGCCATTGACACGGTGCAGCAGTCGGGTGTAGGTCAGCTCGGCAAAATTTCGCGTCAAGCGCCTGTCATCTGAGCGCATCACCACACCGCCGGCACCCAAGGCATCACGCGGCGTGATGGCGTAGTTGACCCAAGCCTCTTGCCAGTTGGGCGAAAAGTCGCCCATCGCCATGGTGCTGCCTTTAAAGCCCATGGGGCCTGCGTGGGCAGCCGCTGTCAGCCCGCAACATACCGCCAAAGTCGTCGCCCATGACATGGCCCGTGACTTCATGGGCGGGGTTCGGCGGACAGCACGGTATATGCACCGTTGACCTTGTCAGCGCTAAACCTGATCTTGTCGCCTGCTTTGAGTTTTTCCAGCAAGGCCTCGTCTTTAACTTGAAACACCATGGTCATAGCGGGCATGTCCAGGTTTTTAATCACGCCATGCCTGAGCGTGATTTTTTTGGTTTCCTTGTTAATTTTGCGGACTTCACCGTCCGCCATCTCAGGGGTGACAGCCGTAGTTTGTGCCGCGGCTAGCGGTGCGCATAGCGTGATGACAGCGCACGCTGCTAGTTTCAAAGTCAAGTTTTTCATGGTGCTCTCCTGGTTGATCTACGGGTTAATCTACTGGCTAATCTATGGGTTGATTTATTTGGCTGCTAAAACAGAAATCTTGCCGACCATACCCGCCTGGTAGTGCCCGGCAATCAGGCAGGCAAAGTCAAACTCGCCTGCGCGGTTAAACGTCCAGATCATGTTGTGTGATTTACCCGGTGAAACATGCGCCATGTAGGGCTCGTCATGCTCCATGTTGGGAAACTTCAGCATCAGCGCGGCGTGTTCGTCGAGTTCTTTTTTGGTGCCAATCACCATTTCGTGCAGCATCTTGCCCTGGTTTTTAACCACAAAGCGGATGGTCTCGCCCTGCTTGACGCTGATGGCGTTTGGCGTAAAGCGCATGTTGTCGCTCATCGTCAAGATGATGTCCCGCTTGACGGACTTTGCATCGCCCGCAATGCCCCAGTCTTTCTGTTCTTTCACCACAGCGGCTGTTTTGGCCGTGTGGGGTGGGCGGTCTCAACCTCCAAGTGCAACAGCAGGAAGTTTAAGCTGCTTGGCCCAGTAGGCCTTAAAGTCAAACTCACCCTCCGGCAAGAACAGCTCAGCCGGGCACTTCCAGCCCAGCGACTTGCGCG
>JBASFP010000031.1:0-12078 GCA_049653085.1 Polaromonas sp. | reverse complement strand
CGCGCAAGTCGCTGGGCTGGAAGTGCCCGGCTGAGCTGTTCTTGCCGGAGGGTGAGTTTGACTTTAAGGCCTACTGGGCCAAGCAGCTTAAACTTCCTGCTGTTGCACTTGGAGGTTGAGACCGCCGCCCTCAAACATCACATTTGAGGGCTTTTTACGGGTCAGTCTGGCTTAGGCTGCTGCTAACCAATATCCTGAATTGAAAGGGCTGCTCATGCGCAGCGCTAACGGTGACACATCGAGTAATTTGTCGGTAGGCATGGCTTCTTCGCCGTCTGCTGCAACTACCTGAGCCTCGTTAGCCCGATCCCCTTGGCTATTGTCTGGGGAGCGGGCTACAGAAAAGAATAGAAGCACCGGAACGGGATCTTTCGATCCGCCCAGTAGTCAGCGGCATCCCTGAAGATGTCCAGCAGTTGCTCACGCGCCTCTTTGTCAAACTTGGCGTGGGCAGGAATTTGCTCCAGCACCACGATGAAGCCGGGCTGTGGGCCTGATTTGTGAACCAGATCCGTCAGGCAGTCGTACAGCGCGTCAAAGTTTTTGCCGAAGTGGGCAGGAAACGTGTATTGGGCGGCAACCATGTCCAAAATGTCTTGTTTGCTCTGAGCGCTGCTCAGGTTGGCGTACAGGAAATGCTGGCCGAGTTGCGTTGCGGCATCTTGCAACTCAGGCACGCGAAACGCGCGAATCGATTGCACGAGGTTGGGTCGAATTCCTTTTAAAGGCATGTCAGTGTCCTTACGAAGTGGTGTGTCCATCTCCGTGTGTCCTTCTATAAAATGATCAAAACTCAAAATAACAACCTGTCCTGTTTAAAACCATCAACTGGGCAACCTACTTAGCGATTTTTCGAAAGCTGGCGTAATGGTCGTCGGTGTAATAACACGCATCAGGTGCAGTCGGCTTGATGCCGCCACACACAATGCGCCTTGCGCCCCGCGTACGTTCACCCGGCGTTTTGACGGTGTATTCACGGTAAAAACCGCGATTTTTGGCGGGGAGAATCCTCTCCCGATTGCCAAACACCGTGCCATCCTTGTCGTACTTGAACGGGCCACCCGTGTAAATCAACTTCATCATGTCCTGGCCCTGGGCGGGTAACTGTGCCAGCGCAATCGTGTCGCTGACCACACCCGGCGTAGCTGGTACAGGGCCTTTTGCATGCACCAAATTTGTGCTTGTGAGCATCAAACCCAAAGAAAGCAAACCAGCCGTCAAGGCTGATTTGGCCGACTTTTTGACCAGCATCCCATCCCATTTGCAGAACATTTGAAAACCTTTTCCTGGATATCAGGGACATCACGGTCATCAATGTTCGACCGGGTTAACCCTTAAAATTCAAGAGTGATAGTGTGCCGCAAGTAGAAAAAAAACGCAATAGCCTGCTGAAAAATAAGGCAGAAAAAATGCGGCAATAGCCCGAAAAAGTTAGTGCTAGCTATCTAGGCGGGGCTTATCTTGCCGCGTTTGCGTCGGCCACGGTCAAGGCTGTCATATTTACAATCCTGCGCACGGTTGCGCTTGCCGTCAAAATATGCACAGGTTGCGCCGCACCCAGCAGCACGGGGCCAATGGCGATGTTGCCGCCAGCAGCGGTTTTCAGCAGGTTGTAAGAAATATTGGCCGCATCAATGTTGGGGAAGACCAGCAAGTTGGCGTCGCCCATCAGTGCGCTGTGCGGCATGATGGCCTCGCGCTGCTTGCCGTCAAGTGCCAGGTCGCCGTGCATTTCACCATCGACTTCCAGCCACGGTGCTTGTTCGCGCAGCAGCTCCAGCGTGCGGCGCATTTTGCGGGCACTGGGCTCGTTGCTGCTGCCAAAATTAGAGTGCGACAGCAGCGCCGCTTTGGGTTTGAGGCCAAAGCGCATCATTTCCTCAGCCGCCAGCGCGGTGATTTCGCACAGCTCTTCGGGTGTCGGGTCGTAGTTGACGTGGGTGTCGACCAGAAAGATCTGGCGGTCGGGCAGCAACAGACCGTTCATGCAGGCGTAAATCGGCACGTCCTGGTTTGTGCTGTCTGCGCCCCCCGGGTGTTTGCCAATGACCTGGTCAATGTATTGCAAGTGCGTGTGGGTAGTGCCCCAAGTGCCGCAAATCAGGCCATCTACCTCGCCTTTGCGCAGCAGCATCGCACCAATCAGCGTCAGGCGGCGGCGCATTTCAATTTTGGCGGTTTGCACCGTGGTGCCTTGCCGCTCCGTCATGCGGTGGTAGGTCTGCCAGAAGTCGCGGTAACGCGGGTCTTGCTCGACGTTGACGACGTCGTAGTCCAGCTCTTCTTTCAGGCGCAGGCCAAACTTGTCGATGCGTTTGGCAATCACCAGGGGCCGGCCAATCAGTGTGGGGCGCGCCACGCCTTCATCGACCACGATCTGACACGCTCGCAGCACGCGCTCTTCCTCGCCTTCGGCAAAAGCCACCCGTTTTTTGCTGGCGCGCTTGGCGGCATCAAAAATCGGCTTCATCGTGGTGCCAGATGCATAGACAAAGTTTTGCAGCTTGGCGCGGTAGGCTTCCATGTCGGCAATCGGGCGCAGCGCCACGCCGCTGTCTGCCGCCGCCTTGGCCACGGCGGGGGCGATTTTCATCATCAAACGTGGGTCAAACGGTTTGGGGATCAAATACTCCGGGCCAAAGGCCAACTTTTCGCCCACATAGGCAGCCGCCACCACCTCGCTTTGCTCGGCCTGCGCCAGCTCGGCAATCGCGTGAACAGCAGCAATTTCCATCTCAATCGTGATGGTTGATGCACCCGCGTCCAGCGCGCCCCTGAAGATGTACGGAAAGCACAAGACGTTGTTGACCTGGTTCGGGTAGTCAGTGCGGCCCGTAGCAATGATGGCATCGTCACGCACGGCTTTCACGTCGTCGGGGTTGATCTCTGGGTTTGGGTTGGCGAGCGCAAAAATAATCGGTTTTGCGGCCATCTTTTTGACCATGTCCTGCTTGAGCACGCCGCCCGCCGACAAACCTAAAAAGATGTCAGCGCCTTCAATCACGTCACTCAAACTGCGCGCCTCGGTTTTTTGCGCAAACTGTATTTTGTCCTCGTCCATCAGCTCGGTGCGGCCTTCGTAGACCACGCCTGCCAGGTCGGTGACGTAAACATTCTCGCGTGCAATACCTAGTTTGAGCAGCAGGTTCAAGCAAGCCAGCGCCGCAGCACCCGCTCCCGACGTGACCAGCTTGACCTGGCCAGGCGCTTTGCCGACCACCTTGAGCGCATTCAAAATCGCCGCGCCCACGGTAATCGCCGTGCCGTGCTGGTCGTCATGAAATACGGGGATTTTCATGCGCTTTCGCAGCTCACGCTCGACATAAAAGCAGTCAGGCGCCTTGATGTCTTCTAAATTGATCGCGCCAAAAGTCGGCTCAAGCGACGCGATGATGTCAACCAGTTTGGCCGGGTCTTTTTCGTCGATTTCGATGTCAAAAACATCCACACCGGCAAACTTTTTAAACAAGACCGCCTTGCCCTCCATCACCGGCTTGGACGCCAGCGGGCCAATGTCACCCAGGCCCAGCACGGCCGTGCCATTGGTGATGACCGCTACCAGGTTGCCGCGTGCGGTGTATTTAAAAGCGTTGTTCGGGTCGCGCACGATTTCTTCACACGGTGCTGCTACGCCGGGCGAGTAAGCCAGCGCCAGGTCGCGCTGGTTGGTGAGCTGTTTGGTCGCCGCAATTTGCAGCTTGCCGGGGGTTGGGAACTCGTGGTACTCCAGCGCGGCCAGGCGCAATTCGGCGCGTTTGTCAGCAGTGTTCAGGGGCGTGTTGGGCATGGGCATAAGTCTCCGGCGTTGACGGTCAAGAGGTCGTCAGTTTTGTAAGGTGTGTGATTGTAGGCCGCATGGTGAGCCAAACACAGTTGGTAATGCTACGTAAATTTGCATGCATTCATGCTGATTTGGCCTGCCCCTACAGTTTCTGTTTTCATTCGAAAATCTCAAGCCACGCCATATTTTTGACTGGGGATTTTGTGATGGGTTTTGCAAGGCGTATAAAACTGGAACTGGCTGAAGTGTATTTGCTGCATAATCACTCTCATGGAAGTTATAAACTCAAATAAATTATCTTATAAGAGTGATAAAGATACTCCTTTGCCCGTCAATCGCGCACTCAACAAGCTCGGGCAGGATATCGCTCTGGCGCGTCGCCGCCGCCGGATGACGCAAGCATCGCTTGCTGAGAGGGCAGGCATATCGCTGGCCACCGTCGGACGCATGGAAGCTGGCGATCCGCGTATTCCGATTCACTTTATTGCCCGCGTTTTGCATGTGTTTGGTGAAGTCCAGGCGCTGTCCCAATTGCTGGACACTGCCGCTGACGATATGGGGCTTGCTCTGATGGATGCGGCACTGCCCAAGCGCGTGCGCAGCAAAAAATCTGCAAGCGCGGTAAACGGCGCACTATGAAACCGCAAAACCAACAACAGATTGAGGTTTGCGTGGGGGAAGCAGGCGTGCCAGCCGGCACTTTGGTCTATACGCAGCAAGGACAGCGTTCGCACAGCGCGTTTAGTTACAGCCAAGCATGGCTGTCACGCGAAGAGCGTTTTAGCATTTCGCCGGATTTGCCGCTCACGCGGGACTACCAGCTACGTAAAGCATCATCCGCAGTCGATTCGGTTTTTCATTTGGCGCTAGCCGATACCGCCCCAGATGCATGGGGTCGCCGCGTGATCGCCAGGGATCACGCCAAACGTCGCGCCAAACAGGCTGCCGCCGCCTTTACCGCCCTGACTGAAATGGACTACCTGCTGGCGGTCGATGACGTCAGCCGCGTGGGTGCATTGCGGCTGCGGGATGCAAGTGGCAACTATGTACGAAAGAGCGAGGATGGCGCAAGAACCACACCGCTTTTTATTGAACTACAGCGCATGTACGAGGCCAGCCGCGCGGTGGAGCGCGGTACAGACAGCAGTGCGGACTTGACCTACCTGCAAGGCAAGGGTACATCGCTAGGCGGTATGCGCCCCAAATGCACAGTGCTGGATGAAAATGGCAAATTGGCGATTGGCAAATTCCCCAGCATTGGTGATGCGCGAAGCGTGACCAAGGGGGAAGTGCTTGCCATGCGCCTGGCCAAATTGGCGGGTATTGATGTAGCGCCAGCCCGTATAGCTCTGATAGACGGCACGCCAGTTGCCGTGATTGAACGGTTTGATCGCATGTACGAAGACGTAGCAGGCGTAAAAAAAGTGAATGGACGCATTCCCTACCTTTCAGCCGCGTCGATGCTGCAGGCCAGCAGGCAAAACGACCACAGCTATACCGAAATAGCAGACGCCATTCGCGCCAATGGCAGCCAGCCCACAACCGACGTGCAGCAACTGTGGCGGCGGATGGTGTTCAACCACCTGATTGCCAATGTTGACGATCACTTGCAAAACCACGGCTTCTTGCACACGGCGCAAGGCCAGTGGCGTCTAGCCCCGGCGTTTGACATCAATCCCTTCCCCGACAAAGAGCGCGAATCCAAAACCTGGTTGTCTGAAGCCGATGGCCCGATCACCAGCCTGCAGGCGCTGCTAGGCCGGGCTTCCTATTTCGCGTTAGCGCCAGAGGAGGCCAAACAAGTGTTGGCGCAAGTGCAAACCGCCGTGCAGAAATGGCGCAAAGTAGCGCAGAGCAAGGCTGTGGGCTTGACGAAAAACGAGCTGGATGACTTTGCGCCTGCGTTTTTGACCGTCCAATAAGTCAACCAAAAGCGCAAGTCAGGCTGATTTGGCCTGCCCCTACAATTTCAGTTTGCACTTTAAAAGACAGCCTGCCATGCCCAATTCGACCGATCGCCGCTGGGCTCTGGCGCTGCTTTTCATCACCCCGCTGCTCTGGTCGGTCAATTACCTGGTCGGCCGCCTGGCACCCGGCACGATTGCGCCGCACATGCTGGCGCTGTTGCGCTGGGCGATTGCCGCTCTGATTCTGCTGCCCTTTGCCTGGTCAGAGCTTTTGGCCAAGCGTTCATCGGTCTTTAAAAACGGCTGGCACTACCTTGTTTTTGGCGCTTTGGGCATGTGGATTTGCGGTGCTTGGGTGTACATCGGCGCGCGCTCAACTGGCGCGACCAACATTGCGCTGATTTACGCGCTGTCGCCGGTTTTTATCGCCCTGGTGTCCAGCCTGTGGCTGCGTGAGCGGCTGGGCTGGCTGCAATGGCTGGGCATTGCACTGGCTTTTGCCGGGCTGGTGCATGTGGTCATCAAGGGGCAATGGGCAGCGCTGGGCCAAGTCAAAGGGGTGGCGGGCGATTTGTGGATTCTGGGCGCTACTGTCAGCTGGACGCTGTATTCGATCTTTCTCAAACGCTGGCCGACGGACTTCAGCCCCATCGCCCGGCTGACGCTCATCATTGGTGGCGGGGTGCTGGTGCTGCTGCCGTTAACGGCGCTTGAGGCGATGTCTGGCTTGCCCATGACGCAAACCATCTGGGGTTGGAAGACGGCGGCACTTGTTGTAGCAGCGGGCATCATACCGGGAGCGGGCGCTTACTTGGCTTATGCAACCTTGCAAAAAGCGCTGGGTGCGGCGCGCGCCGGGCTCACGTTGTATTTGGGGCCCGTGTATGCGGCATTGGTGGCTTATTTTGTTCTTGGCGAGCCGATTCAGGGCTACCACGCGCTGGGAGCGGCGGTGATCTTGCCGGGGATTTATCTGGCGTCTCGGGCGGTCAGTTTGCGGCGTTAAACCACGGATCGGTCGCGTTTTGGCGTTGTTTTTTGGCTATTTCGGGTATAAAAAATGCCTTTTATCCAATGAAATCGGGTGCAAGCAGCTACTAATAACATAGCATTCAAAGGTCTCTGCCAGGTTTCAATGAAGACCGGCGGCAGCACTTGTGCGCCGCCTGACCGTGAAATAAGTCTGGATGTGGCGATTAATACGCTTGAAAGCGAATTTCTTGCTGTTTCAGTTCTCTTATGTGTGGGTTATGCGTTAGACAAAAGCGGGCGTTTGCTTTAAAAAGGTTTTTCCCCTTTGGCACGCTGTACTTTTTTGATCTTTGTCTGGAAATATGTTGCGTCGTTTGGCTGGTCAGTTTTCGTTGTCGCTGGCTGCGCTGGGCGTTTGTACTGCTGGCGTAACGACAGCGCTTGCGCAAGTCAGACCCAATGCCGGCACGCTGCTGGATCCACAGTCGCCAGTACCCGCAATCAAACCACCCGGCACGCCCCGGCTTGTGTTGCCCGACGCCAAACCCGCAGCGGCCGGCGATGCAACCGTGCGCATCACACCCAGTGCTTTCCGTTTTACGGGAAACAGCCTGTTTTCAAGTGAGCAGTTGTCAGTGTTGCTGTCAAAACTTGTTAACCAGCCGACCGATCTGGCGGGACTGACTGCCGCAGCCAGTACGGTTGCCACCTATTACCGTTCCCAAGGTTATTTGCTGACAGAGGCTTACCTGCCTGAGCAAGCCTTTGCAGCCACGGGCGGCACAGTCACGATTCGCGTGATCGAGGCAAAAATTGGACGTGCCTCGGTGGAGATTGAAGGTGATGGCAAGGGCATTTCACGCGCTTATGTCGATGAGCTGCTGGCCAGCCATTTGAAAAAAGGCGATCCCGTGACCGAGTACGCGCTGGACAAACCAGTTTTGCTGCTACGTGACCTGGCGGGTTTTGACGCCACGGCGATTGTTGAGCCCGGCGCAGAAACCGGCGAGGCCAATGTGCGGGTGGCCGTCAAGTCCAGGGGGCGTTATGCCGATGGTTCTGTCAGCCTGGACAACCATGGCGCGTCTGCTGCGGGTGCTGTGCGCGCCATTGCCAATGTCAATCTGAACAACCTGCTCGGGCGGGGTGATGCGCTATCGGCCAGCGGCCAGATCAGCGACCAGCCGGGTTCAAATTTGTTTCGCCTGGGCTACAACCTGCCTGTGGGCGGCTGGGGTACGCGGCTGGGTGTGAGCGCCGCGCGGCTGAACTATGCGCTGGGCAAACAGTTTGCGGTGTTGAAGGCCAGCGGCAGCGCCGATGTGCTGGGTCTTAGCCTGTCGCAGCCCCTGCTGCGCGGGCGCGACGCCAGTTTGTATGCCCAAGCCAGTGTTGATGAAAAACACTTGCTGGACCAGACCGCCAACCCGGTGCTGGAAAGCAAGCGTGTGATCTCGTCAACACGCTTCGGGCTGGCTGGCAATTTTATTGACAACCTGGCGGGCACAACCGCACTGAACGCCTTTGCCATCAACACCACTTTGGGTCAGCTCAAGCTGGGCTTGGCCGATCAGGCGCTGGACGAGGGTTTGGGCGGCTTGCAAACCGCTGGCCTGTACCGCAAGTTCAATTTTGAATACCAAAGAACGCAGTATTTGAGCAGCGCAGCCAGCCTGCACGTCACGCTGCAAACGCAACTGGCCTCAAAAAACCTCAACTCGGCTGAAAAGATGGCTCTGGGCGGTCCAAACGGCGTGCGCGCCTACCCGGTAGGTGAAGGCATTGGCGACTCGGGGACGATGTTCAGTCTTGAATACCGGTACCAGTTGCCCCCCAACTTGTCAGTGAGTTCAGAGCCTGTCAGCCTGCTGACCTTTTATGACTATGGCCATATTCGGCTTAACCAGAACGGCGCTGTTGTGCCGGGCGCTGTCAATTCCGCCACACTGGGCGCGGTGGGTGTGGGGGCTACGCTGGGTCGCGCTGGCAATTTCCTGATCAAAACCCATCTCGCCTGGCGCACCACCGGCGTGCCGCCATCAACGGGCGATGCAGACAACTCCCCCCGCGCGTGGCTGTCAGCCCAGGCCTGGTTCTAGCCGTTATACAAATCTATGGCACAGCAAAAATCAGCATGGACCAGCACAGGCAAGCGGCAATACCGCGCCTGGTCGGTGCGTACTGTGGTCATCAAGCTGTCGCGCAAACTGACGGCAACTTACCGCATCCGCGCTGAGCGTTGCCTGTCGCGTCTGCTGGCGACTTTGCTGAGCGTGGCCTCCACCTGGGCCGTGGCAGAGTTGCCTACAGGTTTGAACGTGGTGGCTGGCCAGGCAACCGCCAGCACGCCCACAGCCAGCAGCATGCGCATCAACCAGGCCACTGACAAAGCGGTGCTGAACTGGCAGACCTTCAACATTGGCGTGGGCAAGTCGGTGCAGTTTGTGCAGCCTGCTACAACTTCAGTAGCGCTTAACCGCATTGTGGGCAACGAGGCATCGTCAATTTATGGCTCATTGAGCGCCAACGGGCAGGTGTTTTTGGTCAATCCGTCGGGCGTCATGTTTGCGCCGGGTGCGCAGGTCAATGTAGGCGGCCTGGTGGCGTCCAGCCTGGGCATCAGCAACGAAGACTTCATGGCGGGTCGCTACACCTTCAGTGGCTTGGGCGGTGGTGCGGTTGAAAACCACGGCACCATCAAAGCCGCGCGCGGCGGCTATGTGCTGCTGGCAGCGCCCAAAGTCACCAATACGGGGTCCATCACGGCTGATGCGGGATCCATCGGGCTGCTGGCGGCCTCGCGCTTCACGCTGGATACTTCTGGCATGGGGCTGGTGCGCTTTTCGGTCGATGCCGCCGCCGCCAATGCGGCTATCAACAACAGTGGCAGCATCACCGCACGCGGCGGGCAGGTGGCCGTGCTGGCCAGCGCCATGGGTGACGCGATGGCCACCGTCATCAACCAGACCGGCGTGATTCGCGCTGATTCAGCCACTGAGCGCAACGGCATGATTGTGCTGAGCGGCGGTTCTTCAGGCGTGGTCAAGATGGCGGGCACATTGTCAGCAGCCGGGTTTGACAGCGGGCAAACCGGCGGCACAGTGCAGGTGCTGGGCGACAAGGTGCTGCTGGCGGCTGATGCACGCATCGACGCATCCGGCCAAAGCGGCGGCGGCACGGTGCTGGTCGGTGGTGATTACCAGGGCAGCAATGCCAGTGTGCAAAACGCATCGCGCGTGCATGTGGCAGCGGGTGCGAGCATCAACGCCGACGCCACCAGCAACGGCAATGGCGGCAAAGTGGTGGTGTGGGCCGACGGCGACACCCGTTTTGCAGGCGGCATCAGCGCGCGCGGCGGCGTGCAGGGCGGTGATGGCGGCTTTGTCGAGGTGTCTGGCAAACGTGACTTGGATATGCAGGGTCGTGTTGATGTTGCAGCGCCCAAGGGCATTGGCGGCAATGTGTTGTTGGACCCCGAGAACATTTCTTTGGTGGCTGTGGGCAGCATCCCTGCCAATGCAGGCCCCGGCATACCTGATCTCGCCTTCGCCGACGCACCCAATCCGGGGACTTACAACGTTCAAATTGGTGGTGTGACCGGCTATAACGAGCTGTTTTTGCAAGCCACCAACGACATCACCGTATCGGCTGCGGTCGCCATGGGCGCAGGCAACAGCATCAAGCTTGAAGCCAATAACAACATCAACGTCAATGCCAACGTCACTGTGACAGGCGCAGGCAATATCAACTTTAGGGCTGATGCTGACAGCAGCGGAGCGGGTAACGTGGTGCTCACCAACGCTGCCTTGTCCGCGCAGGCTGGCGGCATCACGCTTCGCGGCGCGTCGGTTTCTGCAACTGGCGCAGGCAGCACGATGACCTCCACTGGTGCAGCCAATGGCAACGGCGGCAACATCAGCATTACCGCTGACACGGGCAACGTGAGCCTGGTCGCCGCAGTGACGGCTAATGGCGGCACCACCACCGGTGTCGGCCGTAACGCAGGTAACGTGACCATCACGGGCACGAACAACTCAGTCACAGGTGCGATCACCGCCAGCGGCAGCGCAGCCGCCAGCGCGAATCAAGCGGGCGGCAACGCAGGCGCGGTGTCCATCACGGGTGCGGGCACACTGAACACCAGCACCATCAATGCTCAAGCGGGCGCGCCTACTGGTACAGGTTCGGGCGGTGCGGTTGGCTCGATCACACTAACTGGCAGCAATGCAAGCGTTGGCGCACTGTCTACAGCAGGCAACGCCAACGCTCATGGCGGGCAGGTCAGCATCACCACGACAGGCACACTAGCCGTAGGCACGATAAGTACAGGAGGCGGCACAGCGACCGTTGGCGCAAACGGCCGCAACGCAGGCAACGTGACCATCAACACTGGCGCAGCCATCACTGCACTGGGTGTCATGACCGCCAGCGGCTCGACCGGCGTGGGTGCCAATCAAAATGGCGGCAACGGCGGGGTGGTCAGCGTCACCGCCGTTGGCGGTATCGCAGGTGCAGCCATCACAGCCAGCGGCGGCGCAGCCGTTGGTACAGGCAACGGTGGTGACGCCGGGCGCGTGGTCGTGGCCAACAGCGGCACAGGCAGCCTCACGCTGGGCGCGCTGATTGTGCAAACCGGCAACGCGCCTGGGGCAGGTACAGCGGGCAGCTTTAACGCCACCAGCAGCGTGAACGTGACCAACAGCGCAGCAGGCGGCAATGTAACGACAGCAGCCATCACCACCTCAGGCGGTACCAAAGCCGGAGGCGGCAACGTGGTGCTCAGCGCCACCAACAGCGGCACACTGTCAACGGGTAACGCCAGTATCACCACCACAGGCGGCACAGCGGTAGCCCAGGGCGGGCGCAACGCAGGCAACGTCACCTTAAGCGCTGGCGTGATCAACATGGGCACAGGTGGTATCAGCGCCAGCGGCTCGGCAGGCGTGGGCACAAACCAGACTGGCGGCGCAGGCGGCGTGGTCAGTTTGACCAGCAGCGGCGCAATCACCGCTGCTGGTATTACAGCCAGCGGCGGCTCAGGCTCTGCCACCAATGGCGCGGGAGGCAATGCAGGCAGCATCACCGTGGTCAACAACGCCACCACAGCAGGCGCGATTGCGCTGGGCGCTTTAACGGCTAAAACGGGCGCGGCTTTGGGCACGGGGGCAGGCGGCACAGCAGGCACGATCAGCGTGACCAACAACGCCGCAGGTCTGGCGCTAGGCACAGGGGCTATCGACACCTCAGGCGGCGCAGGCGGCAACGGCGGCGCTATAGCTCTGAGTTCCCATGCTGGTGTCACTGTCACAACCATCAACACCAGCGGCACAGCCTTGGCAGCAGGCACAAGGGCAGGCAGCAACGCAGGCAACATCACCATCACGGGTGTGAACCGCAGCCTCACAGGCGCGATCAATG
>JBASFP010000030.1:0-16386 GCA_049653085.1 Polaromonas sp. | reverse complement strand
TTGCCAGATCAATGCCTAATGTTGTAATCTTCATGTCGGACGCTCCTGTCTGTTGAAGTGGTTGATAAGCACCTCCACTTTGGCACATTGCGATGCCGTTTAGGTGGGAGCGTCCATCCCATTGCTTGGGCCCGTATTGATTGGTCTGAATGGCTAAATTGCCAATAAAATGGTAACTACGCAGGTACAGGTAAAAAGTTTCCAACGCAAAGACGCAAAAGCGCAAAGAACGCAAAGTAAAAGGCTTTATATGAATGCTTTGCGGCCTTTGCATCTTTGCGCCTTTGCGTTGGAAGCTGGCTGTTTGACTTCTTAAGGCTGTTGAGTAGTTACATGAAATGAGTATCGACAGGCTGGCATTTGACAATCATTCAAACCAGCGCAATCAGATCCGTCACCCCCACATCCACACCCGCCTGCGACAGCAGCGTCGTGACTTGCCCCCGGTGGTGCGTGCCGTGGTTGAAAAAATGCGTTAACGCCTGCCAAGCCGGGTGTACGCGCTGCACGCCCTTGGTGTTGGCATAGCGCATGGTGCTGGCTAAAAATTCAGGCGGCATGTCAGCCAGCCACTGCTCAATGGCAGCGTCCAGCGCATCGCGGGTTTGTTTCAAGTCCGCCCAGTCGGGGTGCAGGTCGCTGGTGTAGTCCGAGCCTTCAGGCACGGCCAGCAGCGCCGGGTTTAACGCCACAAACTCAAAACCTTGTTTGGCAAAGCGCGCCAGCCACATTTTGTCGGCCAGCACCAGGTGGGTCAGCGTGTGGTGAATGGATTTGAAGAACGCGCCCCGGTCAGCTTTGCGCTGTTCGTCAGTCAATGCCTCGCAGGACGCATAAAGACGCTGGTTCATCCAGCGGTTGTAGCGAGCCAAAAACTGGTAATTTGCCAGAAAATCTGATGTCATCACATTGCTCCTCTTTTAATAGCTGCTTGCGCCCATATTAATTGATCTACAGCCGTATTTGGCAAACAAAAATGTAACTACCAAGCTCGCCAGAAAAATCGGACACCCGAACGCAGAGGGCGCAGAGGCTTCGCAAAAAAACAGCCAAACATACCTTTTGATGATATTTTTTGCGACTTTTGCGTCGGTTTTGCGATTTCTGCGTTCGGCTGTCCGGCTTTAAATACCCATGCCGAGCAGTTACACAAAAATGTTCAACGACACGACAACACCGCCAAACTTCAAACCGTCCCAAACCCGCCTCCGCCCGGCGTATGAATCTCAAACACATCGCCGGGCAGCATGTCAGCCTGGCCGATATGGCCTAGCGTTTCGACACGGCCATCACTGCGCACCACCACGTTTTGCCCTACTTGCCCAGGCTGGCCTCCTGCCATGCCGAAGGCGCCTAGCTTGCGGCCATTAGACAAGATGCTGGCGGTCATGGCTTCCAAAAATCGCACACGCCTGATACCGCCATTGCCACCCGTCCACTTGCCAGCACCGCCTGAGTTGGCGCGGATTTCGTAGCTCTCCAGCCGAACCGGAAAGCGGAACTCCAATATCTCGGGGTCGGTCAAGCGTGAATTGGTCATGTGGGCTTGCACCACAGATGTGCCGTTGAAGCCACCTGTCAATTTGCCATCCGCATCCGTTACACCGCCTGCGCCGCTGCCACCTGAAATGGTTTCGTAATACTGATACTTTGAATTTCCAAACGTGAAGTTGTTCATCGTGCATTGGCCGGCCGCCATCACACCCAGAGCACCGTACAGGGCATTGGTGATGCAAGTTGAGGTTTCAACATTGCCTGCTACCACTGAGGCAGGCGGGTTGGGGTTGAGCATGCTGCCCGGCGGGATGATGACCTTGAGCGGTTTCAGGCAACCTGCGTTGAGCGGAATGTCGTCGTCAACCAGCGTTCTGAAAACATACAGCACAGCTGCCATGCACACGGCTGTGGGTGCGTTGAAGTTATTCGTTTGCTGCGGCGACGTGCCGGTAAAGTCAATCTCGGCGCTGCGGTTTTTAGTGTCAACCCGAATGGCGACTTTGATCTGCGCACCGTTGTCTAGCGGCAAGGTAAATTCACCATTTTTCAACCTGGTAATCACCCGGCGTACCGACTCTTCGGCGTTGTCTTGCACATGGTTCATGTAGGCCAGCACAGTGGGCAAACTGAACTGCTCAACCATCTTGCGCAGCTCTTGCACGCCTTTTTCATTGGCGGCGATTTGTGCTTTCAGGTCGGCCATGTTTTGCTGAGGATTACGCGATGGGTATTGGCCACTTTTGAGCAGCGCCACCATTTCAGCCTCACGCAGCACGCCACGCTCGACCAGCAGCACGTTGTTGATCTGTACGCCCTCTTCTTCAATCCGGGTTGAAAACGGCGGCATCGAGCCAGGCGTGGTGCCGCCTATGTCGGCGTGATGCCCACGGCTGCCGACGTAGAAGATGGGGCGCGGATTCGGGAAGCCCTCACCCCTGCCCTCTCCCAGGGGGAGAGGGGGTAGGTAGACCGGTGTGATCACCGTGATGTCTGGCAAGTGCGTACCACCGTGGTACGGGTCATTCAGCACATACACATTGCCAGGCTCCATCTTGCCCGCGTTCTCACGAATCACGGTTTTGATGCTCTCACCCATCGACCCCAAATGCACCGGCATGTGCGGCGCGTTGGCAATCAGGTTGCCTACGGTGTCAAACAACGCGCAACTGAAGTCAAGCCGCTCCTTGATGTTGACCGAATAGGCGGTGTTTTGCAGTTGCAGGCCCATCTGCTCGGCAATGTTCATGAACAGGTTGTTGAACACTTCCAGCAGCACCGGGTCTACCGTTGTACCTGCTGCGAACTTGATAGCACGTTCCGCCCGTCGATCAAGCACTAGGTGGTCAAGCGCCGTCAGATTGGCTTCCCAGCCAGGCTCCACCACGGTGGTGGCGTTCTTCTCGGCAATGATGGTCGGGCCGGGGATGATGTCTCCGGGTTGCAGGTCTTCACGCACCACCAGTGCCGCGTCATGCCACTGACCGCCTGAATACATGCGCACCGTCTCGCGGCGAGGCACTTCACGCGGTTCGTGGGTGGCATGGCGCGGCTCGGCGGGTGCATCGCCCGCAATCACAGACTCCACCGACACGGCTTCAACCACCAAGCCCTTGCCTTGCATCAAGAAGGCAAAGCGCTGGCGGTAGGCGGCTTCGAAGCCTGACTCGATTTGTTCCAGCGTGCCAAAAGGAACAATCAATGCGGCGTCACTGCCCTCATACCGAACATGCACCCGGTGATGCGTGGTGATGTTGCCAGTGTTGACCTGCTGGCGCTGTAATTCGGCTTCAGCGGTTGTGGCCAAGTTGTTCAGTGCCTGTGCAATTTCAGGCAAGGCGTTGGTGGTCAGCTTCAGTTCAATGGCCTGCTCTTTGATCACATTCTGGTCGGCCAAGCCCATGCCATAGGCCGACAAAACGCCAGCCATGGGGTGAACAAACACCCGCGTCATGCCCAGTGCATCAGCCACCAGACAAGCATGCTGCCCACCCGCACCGCCAAAGCATTGCAGGGTGTAGCGTGTCACGTCGTAGCCGCGTGCAACCGATATTTTTTTAATCGCATTGGCCATCTGCTGCACAGCAATGTTGATAAAGCCTTCAGCCACCACTTCTGCGCTTCGGCCAGTCTGGCCTGCCAGGTCGTTGAACTGGGCGGCGGCGGCTTCATAGCTCAGCGGCTCATCAGCGTTGGGGCCAAACACTTTGGGAAAGTAACGCGGCTGCACCTTGCCGACCATCACGTTGGCGTCTGTCACCGCCAGCCTGCCGCCGCGCCTGTAGCTGGCAGGGCCGGGGTTGGCACCCGCGCTTTGTGGGCCCACGCGAAAACGCTCGCCGTCAAACTTCAAAATCGACCCGCCACCTGCCGCCACGGTGTGGATGCTCATCATGGGCGCGCGCATGCGCACGCCAGCGACCTGCGTTTCAAACTCGCGTTCAAACTCTCCTGCGTAGTGCGACACATCGGTCGATGTGCCGCCCATGTCAAAGCCTATCACCTTGGCGTGGCCTGCAATAGCTGCCGTGCGTGCCATGCCCACAATGCCGCCCGCCGGACCGCTCAAAATGGCGTCTTTTCCCTGAAACACATGTGCGTCGGTCAAGCCGCCAGATGACTGCATGAAGAACAATTTAACGCCCGGCATTTCACCCGCCACCTGGTTCACGTAGCGACGCAAGATGGGCGACAGATAGGCATCCACCACCGTCGTGTCACCCCGGCTGACGAACTTCATCATCGGGCTGGTTTCATGCGAGGTGCTGATTTGCGTGAAGCCAACTTCCAATGCAATGCGCTTGGCCGCCTTTTCATGTTCGGTGTAGCGGTAGCCGTGCATAAAAACAATCGCAACACTTCGCATCCCTTTGGAATATTGCGCAAGCAGCTCTGTTTTTAATAGCAATTCATCCAGCGTTTGCAGTATGTCGCCCTGCGCACCCACGCGCTCATGGGCTTCAATCACAGCGCTATAGAGCAGCTCAGGCAACACCACGTTGCGGTCAAACAGGCGTGGGCGGTTTTGGTAAGCGATGCGCAGCGCATCCCTGAAACCTTTGGTGGTGACCAGCAGCGTGGGCTCGCCCTTGCGCTCCAGGAGTGCGTTGGTGGCTACGGTGGTGCCCATCTTCACGCAATCAACTACATCGGCGCTAATGGTCTCGCCAGCTTTTAACCCCAGCAAATGGCGAATACCTGCGACTGCCGCATCGCGGTACTGCTCCGGGTTTTCGCTCAGCAGCTTGTGGGTTGTCAATGAGCCATCCGGCTTTTTGGCCACAATGTCAGTGAAGGTGCCGCCACGGTCAATCCAGAATTGCCAGCGCTTGTCGACTGTAGTTTTGACTGAGATCGGAGTTGTAGTTTGCGTCATGTTTTTGAATCTTGAGAGCAGGTTACTTAATATAGTAGGGTACAAAAATGGTGTTGGCTTCATTGCCGACAGAGCGCACCCACTCGCGGGAGAATTTTTCGCCCATGCGTTTGATTTCCAGATCCACGTCGGACGGGATACGCTCAATCTTCACGCCATTGGCACGCAGTTCCTCGGTCGCGCTAGTTGCCAGAGCCTGGCTCACCGACCAGCCGCGTGTTTCAGCATCGCCAGCAGCTTTGAGCACTGCGGCGCGGGCATCGGGTTTGAGCGTGTCAAACGCTTTGCTGCTGACAAACACTACGTTTTTGGGAAACCAGGCGTTGATCTCGTAGTAATACTTGATTTGCCCCCAGACCTTGTTTTCAACGCCAGTAAGCGCGGAAGTAATCATGTTGTCCATCCGCCCCTCAGCCAAGGCCTTGCCCACGTCCACCATGGGCACATCTACCGGCTTGGCACCCAGAAGCTCGGCAATCCGCAGCGTGGTGGCGTTGTAGGTACGCATTTGTGTGCCTTTAAAGTCAGCCAGACTGCGCACTGGCTTGCTTGAATGCAGCCCTTGCGGCGGCCAAGGCACGGCATACAGCAGCTTCATGCCACGCTCGGCAAAGTGCTTTTCAATGCCCGGGCGTTGCAGCTTCCACAGGCGCTGCGCGTCGCTGTAGGTGCTGACGACAAACGGCACAGAGTCAGCGCCCGCTATCGGGATGTCTTTGACCATGCTGGTCATGATGGTCTCGCCCGCCTGGGCTTTGCCGTCACGCACCGTCTGGGGGATGTCGGCCAGCTTGGCGAGTGTGCTGTTGGGAAACACTTCAATCGACAGTTGCCCACCGCTCGCTATACCCACCTCGCGGGCAAACTGGGCAATGTTTTGCGTGTGGAATGACTCCGCTCGGTAGCCCGTGGCAAGCTTCCAGTTGGTAGGTGTCTGGGCAAAGCTTGCCCCTGCCACAAGACATGCAGCAAAAAGAATGGATTTCATGGTCTGCTCCGGTTTTAAACGCGGGAAGGTGTCAGGTGCTAATCACGTCATCTTGTTCGGCAGCCAAAGCACAATGTCCTGAAAGAAATAGGTGCCCAACACTGCCGCCATCATCAACGCAAACAGCGGGAAGGCCGTGCGTGCGATGTAGGTGATCTCTTTTTTGGTCAGTCCCTGAATCACAAAAAGATTAAAGCCAACCGGCGGTGTGATTTGCGCCATTTCCACCACCAGCACGATGAAAATGCCAAACCAGATCAGGTCCAGCCCGGCAGCTTGCACCGTTGGCAGCAGCACCGCCATGGTCAGCACCACCATGCTGATGCCGTCCAGAAAGCAGCCCAACACAATGAAGAAACCTGTCAACAGCAAAATCAAACCGAAGGGTGGCAGGTTCAGGCTGCCAATGAATTCAGCCAGATGCCGTGGCAAGCCAATAAAGCCCATGGCCAATGTCAGGAAAGCAGCGCCGGCCAAAATCAAACCGATCATGCAGTACACGCGGCAACCGGCTATCAGGCCTTCCTTGAACTTGGCCCAGGTCAATGAGCCTTCAATCGCTGACAGGAGCAATGAACCCGCTACGCCCAGTGCAGCCGCTTCAGTTGCGGTGGCAACACCTGAATAAATTGAACCCAACACCAGCGCAATCAGCGACACCACGGGAATCAGGTGGCGTGATGCGTACAGCTTTTGCATAAAGCGCATGCCCTCATCGGCCTTGGGAATCTTGCCAGGATTCAGCAATGACCAGACGATGATGTAACCCGAAAAAAGCGACGCCAGCAGCAAGCCCGGAATCACCCCGGCAATGAACAGTTTGGCGATTGACACATTGGCTGCAACGCCGTACACAATCATGATGATGGACGGTGGAATGAGCAGACCCAAGGTACCAGCGCCTGCCAATGTGCCAATAGAAATGTCTTCCGGGTAGCCACGCTTTTTAAGCTCAGGCAGTGTGATCTTGCCAATCGTGGCGCAGGTTGCGGCCGACGAGCCCGACACCGCTGCAAAAATCGTGCAGCCAATCACATTGACGTGCAGCAGGCGACCCGGCAGGCGGTTCAGCCAAGGCGCCAGGCCTTTGAACATGTCCTCGCTCAGTTTGCTGCGAAACAATATTTCGCCCATCCACAAAAACAGCGGCAAGGCCGTCAGCGTCCAGCTTGATGTGGAACCCCAGATCGTCAGTACCATGCTGTCGCCCACCGGGCGGCTGGTAAACAATTCCATCGCCTGCAGCGCCACGCCCAGCAGCGACATGCCTATCCACGCACCAGAGCCGAGCACTGCAAACAGCAGCACAATTAAAAACAGGGTGACAAAAATTTCCATGATGTTTTCTCTTATTGTTCGGAAATGAATTACTCGGTCTTGGCCAGCTCGCCTTCGACAGGCGTATCAAAAAACTGGCCACCCGTCATGCGGGCGTACAAGGCATGCAGGAACGCAATGGCAAAACCAATACAGCCCAGCGCCATGGCCAGTTGCGGGATCCACAGGGGTGACGCATCAGCCGATGGCGACACGTCATGCGTGGTGTACGACACCCAGACCAGGCGGCAGGAAAACCAGGCCAGATACACACTGAGGGCAGACGCCGCCAGCAGACACCAATACTCCAGTACGTTTTGTGCTTTGGCAGACAAACGCTGCATGACCAGCGTGACGCGAATGTGGTCGCCATGTTTTAGCGTGCTGGGCAACGCCAGAAACAACGTGGCTGCAATTGCATAGCCCGCATAAGCGTCCAGGCCCTGAATGTCCCATCGGAACTCACGTGCTGCCACGCCGAGCATGATGGAAGCAAACGCCAGCAGCATGGACACACAAGACAGAAACATCAGAAAACGGTAGAACTTGTCCATCATGCTTGGCATGGCGTACTCCAGGTGAAGGGTTGGCAAAATAAATACCAAGCACGCTACATATTAAGTAGCTGCTTGCGCCCGTATCTATTGGGTTTCAACTATATTTAACCAATTGAAACAGGTTTCTAAACACTCAAAAACGGCAGATCACTTCTTGCGAAACGCATCCACAATGCCCTGACCATCGGCACCAGCGGTTTTCAGCCAGTCGCCGGTCATGGTGTCGCCAATCGCCAGCAACTCTTTGCGCAGCGCGTCACTAGGTGGGGCAATCTTCATGCCTTTGGCACCGAGTTCTTTGACAAACTCGCTGTCTTTTTGCTCGCTCATGGCCCAGCCGCGTGTCTCAGCCGCAGCGGCTGCTTTCAGCACCAGCTCTTGCGTTGGCTTGTCCAGCGCATCAAAGGCTTTTTGACTCACCACCGTCGCGTTGCGCGGCAACCAGGCATTGACCGGGTAGAAAAATTTGGTTTGCTCAAACAGCTTGTTTTCAACGCCGCTGGCGCTGGAAGTCAAAAAGTTTTCTACAGTGCCTGTGGCCAAAGCTTGCCCCAGTTCAGCCAACTGAATGGTGGTGGGCTGGGCTTTGAGCATTTGCGCAATGCGGGTAGTGGCCGGGTTGTAGGCGCGCATTTTCGTGCCTTTCAAATCGTCCGGGCCTTTGATTTCCTTGACCGAATACAGCGACTGACCAGGCCATGGCACAGAGAACAGCATCTTCATGCCCTGGCTGGCCAGCAGCTTTTCAAGCGCCGGTTTTGACGCCACATACAGCTTGCGCGATTCGGCGTAGTTGGTGGCCAAAAACGGGATCGAGTCCACACCAAACAGCGGGTTTTCATTCGCTGCACCCGACAGTAAAAACTCACCTGCCGGGGTTTGGCCAGTTTGCACCGCGCGCTTGATCTCATTGGCTTTGTACAGTGAGCCATTGGCGTGCAGGGTGATTTTCAGTTTGCCAGCGGTGGCTTTGTCAACGTCGTTGGCAAACAGTTGCACGTTTTCAGTCTGAAAGCTGCCCACCGCATAACCTGTGGGCAAGTCCCATTTGGTTTGTGCAAAAGCGGCGCCAAAGGCTGAGGCAGCGGCCAGGGAAACAAGTAGTTTTTTCATCATCAGTTTTCTCCAGTTAAAAAGTGTCGTCAAGAGGTTAAAAAGTTGCAAGTTGGTGATTCAAAAGATCAGTGATCAACATCGCCCCCGGGGCATGGGTGATGCAGAACTCGGGGCGCGCCTGGGCAATCGCTGCTTGTGGCGTGACACCACAAGCCCAAAACACAGGCACTTCATCAGGCATCACCTCAACCGCATCGCCGTAATCAGGTGCGTTCAGGTTGTGGATGCCAATTTGGGTTGGGTCGCCCATGTGTACAGGCGCGCCATGGACATTCGGAAATCGCGACGTGATCTGAATCGCACGGATGGCATCCGCTGCTTTAAGAGGCCGCATCGACACCACCATGGGGCCGCTGAAAGTGCCAGCCGGGGCAGTCGCGATGTTGCTGCGGTACATGGCCACGTTGCGGTTTTGGGCAATGTGGCGCAGCGGTATGCCGGCTTGCAGCAAGGCTTCTTCAAATGAAAACGAGCAACCAATCACAAACGTGACCAGGTCATTGCGCCACAAGTCGCTGATGTCAGTGGGCTGATCAGTGAGTACACCGTCACGCCAAACGCGGTAGCGTGGCAGGTCGGTGCGAATGTCGATGTCTGTGCCCAGGCTTGGCAACAAAGATTCGCCCGGCTCACTGACAGCCAGCAACGGGCAAGGCTTGGGGTTGCGCTGGCAGTAGCGTAAAAAATCATTGGCGAGCAACTCGGGCAGGATAACGACATTGCCCTGCACATGGCCTTCAGCCAGGCCGCTGGTGTGACCTGTCCACGCACCAGAGCGAATGGCGGCTCTGGCCTTGGCTGACTTGTCAGTTTGAAATACAGTTAGCAAAAAAACTCTCCTTATCCGCCTGAATCCGTTATGACTCAACGCACTGGCTTGTCATTGCGGACTTGATCCGCAATCCATGAACCCGAATCTCTGTGTCTATCGCTGGGTTCATGGATCCCGGGTCAAGCCCGGGATGACAGGCGCTGAACGCTGTTTGTTTGTCTGATGAGCGGATTGTGGGAGTGCTTTAAACCTTCTGCAAATTCAAAATTTTTCGCTTGTAGTATCGATTTTTTCGATGTCAAACAGAAAGCTAGGGTTTACCTTTATTCGTCTTTTTTGGTGCATTTCTGACCGAATTGGTGAACTCCAGTGCGGACGCCAGCACCACCTCCACGCTGTCAGATGTCGGGTCTATCCGGTAGCTGGCATGGATCGGCAGCGCATCAACTTTGGCATCAACAGCCAGCGGCTTCAGCCTTGCAAAACCACCCAGCCTGGCCACTGCCGCACGCGGCAGCAGCGCCACACCAAAGCCGCCCTGCACAAGCTGCACCATGGCGGAAATGGACGAAATCGCATGCACCTTTTTGGGCTCCAGCCGATGCTTTTTAAACATATCCAGCAGCGTCACATGCGGCTGCGAGCCTTTTTGAAAGGTCAGCAGCTCCATGTCGGCCAGCTCAGCCAGGGTGTAATTTCTTTTTTTATGCAGCAAGGGGTTGCCCACAAACGCCATGTCCATGGGCGGCAAGGCATGGTTGCGCACGCCCGTGCTGGCCGCAGGCAGTGCGGCAAACACCACATCAAGTGCGCCGCGCGTGACCAGCTCCATCAAAATCGGCGTGGTTTCAACTGTCAACTCCAGTTCCAGGCCAGGGTGGTCAGCTCGCAGTTTTTCCAGCCACGGAATCAGCCACGAATGCAATACCGACTCAATCGCGCCGATGCGCATGGCCACTGCCATTTGCTGGGTAGAGCCCATTTCCCGCTTGACCTCACGCTGCAAGGCCAGCAGCTTGTCGGCATAAACCAGAAAGCGCGCCCCCGCCGCCGTCAGCTTGAACTGCTTGTCCGTTCGGTCCAGCAGCAGCACGCCCAGCTCGTCCTCCAGCGTGGAGATGCGGCTGGACATGGCTGACTGCGTCAGGTACAGCTTTTCAGCGGCACGCGATATGCTTTTAAGGGACGCGACCCAATAGAAGGCTTCAACAAATCTCAGGTTCATGGTGGTGAATCAGTTGGGAAGGGCGTTTGGGGTATGCCCGATAGTGGTCGCCTGTTGTTTGCCAGTAATATAAGTCCACTTATTTTTAACCCTGTTTTGGAGTCATCATGAAATTCAAGCTTGCCCTGATTGCTGCTACGTTGGCTTTGGGTACATCGGCTTTCGCCCAAACCAAATGGGATCTGCCGTCAGCCTACCCAGCCACCAACTTTCATACTGAAAACCTGGTGCAGTTTGCCAATGACGTTGACAAGGCAACTGCTGGCAAACTGAAGATCACGGTACACCCCGGTGCGTCGCTTTTCAAGGCGCCTGAAATCAAGCGTGCGGTGCAAGCCAACCAGGCGCAGGCGGGTGAAATTTTGCTGGTCAACTTCCAGAACGAGTGGCAAATCTTTGGTGCTGATGGCTTGCCGTTTTTGGCTGACAGCTACGACGAAGCTGCCAAGCTGTGGCGCGTGCAAAAACCATTGCTGGAGAAAAAGCTGGGCGAGCAAGGGATGTCAGTGTTGTATGCCGTGCCATGGCCACCCCAGGGTTTGTATTCCAAAAAGCCGATTGCTACAGGCGCGGATTTGAAGGGCTACAAATGGCGTGCCTACAGCCCTGCCACATCACGCATGGCTGAACTGCTGGGCGCGCAACCAGTGACGGTGCAGGCCGCTGAAGTGAGCCAGGCTTTTGCCACCGGCGTGGCTGACAGCATGATGAGCTCAGGCTCGACTGGCTGGGACGCCAAGCTGCATGAAAACGTCAAGCAGTGGTATGACCTGCAAGCCTGGCTGCCCAAAAACGCAGTCATCATGAACAAGACCGCCTTTGACGCGCTGGACGCACCCACCAAGGCGGCGGTGATGAAAGCCGCTGCGGATGCCGAAGTGCGCGGTTTTGCTGCCAGCAAAAAAGCCAACGGCGAAACGCTGGACAAGCTCAAGGGCGGCGGTATGCAAATTTTGCCGCCCAGTGCAGCGCTCAAAGCCGACATGAAGAAAGTCGGCGACACCATGCTGAAAGAATGGCTTGAAAAAGCGGGGCCTGAAGGCAAGCAACTGGTTGATGCTTTCATGAAATAACACCAAACCGTTCGGCCTGAGCTTGTCGAAGACTACATGCGTTTCGACAAGCTCAACGCGAACGGGATACTGGGCTTAAGTTGCAGGATACTCAAAACATGCGTAAATTCTTAAACGCAATCTATGACGGGGCGGCCGCTTTGGCCGCCTTTTTCATGGTGCTGCTGCTTGTCATGGTGCTGCTGTCCATCGTCGGGCGCGAGCTGGGGTTTTATGTGCGGGGCACGGACTCGTATGCAGGCTACTTTATGGCGGCGGCGGGTTTTCTGGCGCTGGCACACACGCTAAAAAAGGGCGAGCACATCCGCGTGACGTTGCTGATCAATGCTGCCAAAGGACGGTTTAAAAAAGCCATTGATGTTTGGGCGCTTGCCGCTGCGGTGGCGCTGTCGGCGCTGTTTGCTTACTACAGCGTCAAGCTGTCGATCAACTCCTTCCAGTTCAATGACATATCGACTGGCAATGACGCCACACCACTGTGGATTCCGCAAATCGCCATGGGTGTGGGCGCGGTGATTTTGCTGATCGCCTTTGTTGACGAGCTGGTGCTAGAGCTTTTGGGCAAACGTGAAACGACCATCAGCGACGACATGCTGCACAACGAATAAAAATTCAACATGTCTGATATTGCCATCACCTCAGTTCTGATTTTTTCGCTCTTTGCCATTCTTGCATCGGGTGTGTGGATTGGCCTCACATTGTCGGGCGTGGCGTGGATCGCCATGCAGCTTTTCTCGTCACGCGCAGCGGGTGACGCGATGGCTGTGACCATTTGGGGTTCATCCTCAAGCTGGACACTGACTGCCCTGCCGCTGTTTGTGTGGATGGGCGAAATTTTGTTTCGTACCAAGCTCAGTGAAAGCATGTTCAAAGGCCTGGCACCCTGGGTCAGCCGCTTGCCGGGCGGGCTGCTGCATACCAATGTGATTGGCTGCACCATTTTTGCAGCGGTGTCGGGCTCATCTGCCGCGACCTGCGCCACCATCGGCAAAATGACGCTGCCCGAACTAAAAAAGCGTGGCTATCCGGAAGACATCACGATTGGCTCATTGGCCGGCGCGGGCACACTGGGGCTCTTGATTCCGCCGTCGATCATCATGATTGTGTATGGCGTTACCGCTGAGGTGTCGATTGCCAAACTGTTCATAGCAGGCGTGTTTCCTGGCCTGCTGTTGGCGTCGCTGTTTTCTGGCTATTTGATCGTGTGGGCGCTGCTGAATCCCGGCAAAATTCCACCGCCCGATGCAGGCATGAGCTTTGGCGCCAAGGTCTATGAGTCGCGACATTTGATACCGGTGGTGCTGCTGATCATGGCGGTGCTGGGGTCGATCTACAGTGGCGTTGCTACCGCCACTGAGGCGGCAGCGATTGGTGTGGTGGGCTCCTTGGTCCTGTCAGTGGTGCAAAAGACCATGAGCTGGACGGTGTTCAAAGAGTCCCTGATGGGTGCGACGCGGCTGTACTGCATGATTGCGCTGATTTTGGCGGGCGCTGCGTTTTTAACGCTGAGCATGGGCTACATCGGCCTGCCGCGCCACCTGGCCGAGTTTGTCACCAGCATGGGCTTGACGCCCTTCATGCTGATCATGGTGTTGACGGTTTTTTATGTGCTGCTGGGCTGCTTTTTAGACGGCATCAGCATGGTGGTGCTGACGATGGGCGTCATCATGCCGATGGTGCAAGCCGCCGGGCTTGACCTGATCTGGTTTGGCATTTTTATTGTTGTTGTGGTTGAGATGGCGCAAATCACGCCACCTGTGGGCTTTAATCTGTTTGTGCTGCAGGGCATGACCAAAAAAGAGATCACCTACATCGCCAAAGTCACGCTGCCGTTTTTCCTGTTGATGTGCGTGATGGTGTTGCTGCTCTGGTTTTTCCCGCAGATCGCGACCTGGCTGCCGAGCAAGATGTAGCTAGCCTCGCCACGGCCTGGTCAGGCGATCATCATCCACCAGGGCCCAGGTTTTCATGCCGGTGGCTGCTTCTATCGCGGCACGGTACGGCGGCATGTTGGTGCATTCAAGCACCACGCAGGTCAGCGTGGGTTCGCGCTTTTTCAACGCCAGCGCTGCCGCCAGCACATCAGCCGCTGCTTTTTCAGCATCCATCTCAGGCCGATTGCCCAAAATCGCCGTGGCAAATTCGCTTTTTGCATCAACGCCCTGCACCACCACGTCAGACATACGCCCAGCGGGCACGCCTGCAGCGCGTAAATGTTCAACACCCAGCTTGCTGGAGCTGATCGTCAGCACACCCACCTTGGCGTGCTGTGCCAACAGGCCAGGCAGCAGCAGCAGGCTGGAAGTGACAACAGGAATCTTCACCTGCGCCTGCATCTGGCTTTGCAGCAGCACCAAAAAGCCGCAACTGGTGGTGATGGCTTTTGCACCATCCTGCTCCAGCCGGCGCACCAGTTGCAGGATGGGCGGCACGACCCTGCCCTTGCGCAGGCCAGCAGCGGACTGCACGATTTTGTCTGGCCAGGCACCTGAAATCACGCAGCGCCGCGTGGGTACACCAAAGGCTGACGGGTGGCCGATGTCGCCTTCGGGCCGGGGGAACTTCGTGTCCAGCATCACCACACCCAGAAAACCATCTGGAAAGGTCACGTTGATCGGTACTGTGGCTGCAACAGGTAAAGTCATGGTCTGATTGTCCCGTCAAAACCACATTTAAACCAACACCATGCTGCCCATCCTTGCCATCTGTATCGGCGCTTCCATTGGCGCATTGGCACGCTGGGGCTTGGGCCTGTGGCTCACGCCAGGCGGGCTGATTCCGTGGGGCACGCTGGCCGCTAATTTGATTGGCGGATATCTGATAGGCGTGTGCATTGCCGCATTTCAGGCCATGCCCCATTTGGATCCGGTTTGGCGGCTTTTGCTCGTGACAGGTTTTTTGGGTGGGCTGACCACGTTTTCAACCTTCTCTGCTGAGGTGATGGGCTTTTTAATGGCCGAGCGCTATGCGCTGGCGCTGGGCACGGCCACCGCGCATGTGGCAGGCTCGCTGGTCATGACGGTGGCGGGTGTCAAAAGCGCCAATTTTTTGCTTCGTTTTTTATAGCTGTTTACGCCCGTATTTAAAGGCTTAGCAGCACTTCTATCACTTAAAAATGAGTAAAATCAGCGTTTTTGACCCCTCAACCCCGCCAGATGTGCAAGCCTGGTTGTCGTCACAAACTGCGGCTGGCTTCAGTCGTACCGACATGTTTAACGCCCTGTGCGAATCAGGCTGGCGGCCTTACCAGGCGGCCCGCATGTTGGGGTTGAGCGATGATGAAAAGCGGGTCTTGGGTGTGGCGGCTGTCTCCTCACCCGGCTACGCCAGCGCGCAGGTGCCCAGGCCGCAACTGATCCTGCGCGACGTGCAGGTTGACGGTGGCGACAAGCTGGTGCGCGTGCTGCAGCAGCGCACCGCGCCTGACTTGATAGAGTTTGAAGCCCTGCTGAGCGATGCCGAATGCGACGCGCTGATACAGGCCGCGCAGCCCCGGCTGTCGCGCTCATTAACGGTTGACTTGCAAACTGGCGGGCAAGAAATTCACCCCGACCGCAGCAGCCAGGGCATGTTTTTTGAGCGGGCTGAGACGCCGGTGATTGCCACCATAGAAGCGCGCATTGCCAAGCTGCTGGGCTGGCCCGCCACGCATGGTGAAAACCTGCAAATTTTGCGCTACCCGCCCGGTGCGCAATATGTGCCGCACTATGACTACTTTGACCCTGCCCAGATTGGTACAGCCGAGTTGCTCAAGCGCGGCGGCCAGCGCGTGGCCACGCTCATCATCTACCTGCACGAGCCAGCAGGAGGCGGCGCTACCGTGTTCCCTGACATTGACCTGGCGATTACCCCCAAACGCGGCAACGCCGTGTTCTTCAGCTACGCCGCGCCTGACCCATCAACCCTGAGCCTGCACGGCGGCGAGCCTGTGACCGCCGGAGAAAAGTGGATTGCCACCAAGTGGTTGCGGCAGTCGGTTTTTGAGTAATATTTGCTACGTTTTCAGGATCTGCTTAAGCACGTAATTATTGGTATACAGCCTGATTTATGCCTGAATTTCTGTCATCCCGGGCCACGACCCGGGATCCATGCCCCCTGCGGCGCTAGCAGAAATACAGGTTCATGGATTGCGACTCGGTGGCCGCAATGGCAGGTTTGTTTTAGAACCCGATACTCGCCGCCACCAACAGCGTCGGCGTCTTCACCGCGCTCGCAGGCAGAGATGCAGGCAAACCTCCATCCGTACGCCAGGCCAGCGCTGTTCTTATTTGCGCCTTGCCAAACGTCGCATTCAGCCCAATGCCAACGCTGCCCAGGTTCTTGCTGTTACTTGCCGCCGCCCCAAACGGTGTCTTGTTGATCTTGCTGATACTGCCAAAGTCATAGAACAGCGTGCTTTGCCAATTGGCGTTCCAGCTGTGGCGCAACTCGACTGTGCCCTTAAAGCCTTCATCGCCCGATGCCTCAC
>JBASFP010000029.1:0-47105 GCA_049653085.1 Polaromonas sp. | reverse complement strand
TGAGCGCTGTGGCCCCAAGCCAGCCGCAGCGCTTGAGCTCGCGGCTGATGGTCGATGGTGAGCGCAGCAAAGTTCGGGCAATTGCCCGAACTTTGCTGCCCAACTCAAGATGAGCCTGGATTTGGGCTCGTTCAAGATCGCTTAAATGACAGTAACTCTTTGGCATACAACACTCCTTTTATGGGTTTAGGATACTGTTGCACTTGAGATTTGAGAGCGCCGGCCTTTTCAGGCCATTTTTACTTCTATTCAGGGAATGAGCACGGTAGCGCCCACTGTTTTCCTGCCCTCTAGCGCACGGTGCGCCTGCGACGCATCGGCCAAAGCGAATGTCTGAGCCGCCTCGCTTTTGATCTTTCCGCTCAGCACCATCTCAAACACCTCATCAGCCATGGCCAGCATGTGCGCACGCGGCTGGATGTAGTGCATCATGGCGGGCCGAGTCAACCAGAGCGACCCCTTCGCGGCCAGTTGCATGGTGTCGATGTTCACCGGCCCTGACGACGTGCCGTTGCTGACCAGCGTGCCGCGCGGCTGCAGGCAGTCCAGCGATGTGGCAAGCGTGTCTTTGCCGACTGAGTCAAACACCACCGGTACGCCTTTGCCGCCAGTGATGTCTTTGACGCGGGCAACAGTGTCTTCGCGGCTGGTGACGATGGTGTGGGTGCAGCCGTTGGCTTTGGCAAGCAGGGCTTTCTCGTCGGTGCTGACGGTGCCGATCATCGTGACGCCAATGGCACGCGCCCACTGGCAAGCCAGCAAACCCACGCCCCCAGCTGCTGCGTGGTAAAGAATGGTCTCCCCGCCTTTGAGTGGGAAGACCTGGCGAAACAGGTATTGCGCGGTCATGCCCTTCATCATGAGGGTGGCCGCAGTAGCGTCAGCAATGCCATCCGGGATGCGAATGAGAAATTGCGCTGGCATCACCCTCACATCGCTGTACGCGCCTTGCGGGCCTATCAGATAGCCAACACGATCACCCACGGCGATGTCGTTTACCCCTTCGCCAATCGCCTCCACCACACCAACAGCATCAGACCCCAGTCCGCTCGGCAACACCGCCGGGTACAGACCCGTGCGAAAGTAAATGTCAATGAAATTAACCGCAATACCAGTGTGCCTCACGCGCGCTTGCCCAGGGCCAGGCTCGCCAACCTCCACGGTCTCCAGCTTGAGTACATCGGCGCTGCCGGTTTCATAAAAGCGAATGGCTTTGGCCATGGGTGTTGCTCTCTAGGTAGTTTCAAAATGCTCGCGCTTGCGCAAAAAGCCTTGATGGCCACCGGGCGGGTTGGGCGCAAAGCCGTTGGCGGCCAGGCTTTGCTCGGTGGTGTCGTAAAACTGGTCAATCTTGCAGATGCGTTTGGCACTCGGCCCATCAGCAATTGCACGGCCAAAGTCCCTGGACATGCGCACCAATTGCTCAACTTGCCTGACCGTACTCATTTTGGCTTGCCGGTCTTGTTGCCAGAGGTTGTCTTCAATGCCGCAGCGCACGTGCAAGCCCAGCGCGATGCCCATCATGTTGACGGGCAAAACATTGCGCATCGAGCTTTCGACCGTCAGCACAGCGCCATCGGGTACGGCGCGCACAAAGTTGGCCAGGTTGTAGATGTTGGGCTGGTCCATGCCGCCGCTGATTGCGACCCAGTTGAGCACCAGCGGGCCTTTGTAAATGCCCCGGCGCATCAGACGCTCGACAGACTCAAAGCTGTTGATGTTGTAGCACTGAAAGGCGCTCTGAATTCCCGCTGCACTCAGTCGCTTGATGTGTTCTTCAACCCAGCCCGGTTGTGCGGGTACGGTCATTTCTTGATAGGCTTTGTAAACCGCAGGGTCTTCCATCGAGGTGCCCTGGATGTCTTCCCAGGCCATGTGCTCCAGGATGTTCATCTGCGAGGTGTTGACGGTGACCGTCACTTGATCAGGCTTGGGGTCCAGCTCTGCCAGCATGTGGCGCGTGTCATCACTGAGCCATTTCGCTGCCGCACCGTCTGATTCTGGCGCAAAAGAAATCGACCCCCCCACCTGGATCAACATGCCCGGGCAGCGCGCGCGAACCCCGGCAATCAGTTCGTTGAACTTTGACAAGCGCTTGCTGCCTTTGCCATCCAGCTCACGCACATGCAAATGCAGCACGGCAGCGCCTGCGTTGTAGCAATCGACCGCCTTTTGAATTTGCTCCGCCATGCTGACAGGAATGTCTTCTGCAAAATCGGAGGGAATCCACGATGGGGCATAGGGCGCAGCGGTAATGATGAGTGGGGGCTGGTTTTCGGGAAACAGCGAACCATCGAGAAAATTCATGATGTGTCCTTTTGCGGCGGGGAATTAGAAAGTGGAATCGCCCATGATCCCGGCCCGTTCCATCTTGCGGTGGCAGGGCGGGTAGTCCATCACGGCATAGTGCTGTGTGCAGCGGTTGTCCCAAATCGCGACATCGTTCGGACTCCAGCGCCAGCGCACCTGGTATTCAGGAATCATGGCTTGGCTGATGAGGTATTGCAGCAGCGTGCCCATACCCTGGGTGTAGTCTTGACCAACACGGACATTGGCAGGCGTATGAAAGTTGGTGAAATGCGTTGTAAAGCCGTTGACGAACAGCACTTTTTCACCCGTCTCGGGGTGGGTGCGCACCACCGGGTGTTCTGCGTCGGGATACAACCCCTTGAGCGCCAGGCGGTTTTCAATGGGCATGGCGGCACCAAAGGTGGCTTCAATGCTGTGGCGCGCGCGCAGGCTGGAAATTTGGGTTTTGATGTGTGCTGGCAAGTTCTTGTACGCCAGCGCCATGTTGGCCCACATCGTGTCACCGCCTACGGGCGGACATTCGACACAGTGCAGCACGCAGCCCATGGGCGGCTTTTCTCGCCAGGTGGCGTCGGTATGCCATGAGTTTTCATAGCGGTCATTCGGTGCTTCTGGTGATTTGTAGATGCGAACCAGGCCGGGGTGGTCTGGGTCACTGCCCGCAACGGGATGGTCTTCCAGTTCACCGAAGCGCCTGGCAAATGCAACATGCTCGGCTCGCGTGATTTGTTGGTCACGCAGGAACAACACTTTGTGCTCAAGCAGCAAGTCTTTAAGGTGCGCAAACAAATCATCGCTGCGCGACGCATCAGCCAGGCTGACGCCTTTGATTTCAGCGCCCAGCGCACAGGTCAGGGGCTCCACCCGGATCGCCGGGCGAGTGGCAAGTGATGCACTCATGGCCAGCAGTTCTCTTATTGCGCCAGCTTGATGTCAAAGCGTTTGACCAGCGCCGCATTGCGCTCAAAATCCGCCTTCAAGCCCTGGCTTAGTTCGGCCGAGGTGAGTGCTGTGTTGGGCTCAAAACCTGCCGCATTCAAACGCCCCTTGATGGCCGGCGCATCTGCTGCCTTGATGACCGCAGCATTGATTTTGGCAGTGATGTCTGCGGGCAGTGAAGTCGCTGCAATTACGCCGACCCAGTTGCCAAAATTGAGCTCTGGGTAGCCTAGCTCAGTCAGCGTCGGTACATCTGGCAAATGTGCCGAGCGCGTTTTCGCTGCCACACCATAGACCTTGAGTTTTCCCGCCTTGATTTGCGGCATGGCGGTGACGATGCCATCGAACATCACCTGAATTTGTCCGCCCATGACTTGCTGCAAAGCGGGCGGCGAGCCCGCAAAGGGCACATGCTGCATGTCCAGCCCTTCTTTTTGATTCAGAATCATGCCCGCGTAGTGCGACGTGGTACCCGCGCTGTAGGAGGCAAAGCTCACCTTGCCAGGATTGGTTTTAACGTAGGCTACCAAGGCTCTGGTATTTTCTGCGGGCAAATTGGGCGCGCCTACCAGCACCATGCCTGCCCGTGCGACTGTGGCAATCGGCTTGATGTCCTTGAGCGGGTCATACGGCATCTTCATCACATGCGGGATTTCGGTGAGGATGTTGTCAGCAGTGACCATGATGGTCTGGCCGTCCGCCGGGGCTTGCAGCAGAGCCTGTACGGCAATCGCACCACCCGCGCCAGGGCGGTTGTCTACCACCACGGGCTGGCCGATATCGGTGGACAGTTGCTGGGCAATGACGCGTGCCACCACATCCATGGTGCCGCCCGCAGGTGCTGGCACCAGCATCCTGACGGGTTTGTCAGTCCAGGCAAAAGCGCTGTGGGTTGAAACCAAAATAAGGGCGGCGGCAGTCATCATGTGGCGACATGTTGTGAACATCAAAGTCTCCTCAAAAAAGTACAAGAAACGGATCAACGAAGTATCTGACTTTGCACAACTTATGATTGATAATTTGAGACACTCATTTGTTAATTTGGGACAGATCATGTCAGGGATTTCCCGACTCATCCGAAGCGCAACACTCTACGGTTATGCCGAGCTGGCCGAATCGTTGGGGCTCAATTCTGCGGCTCAGCTCAGGCGCGCTGGTTTGAGTCTGAGCATGTTGCAGGAGCCGGACTATCCAATCCGGCTGGATGCCGCCTGTGCCTTGCTAGAGTCATCCAGTACCGCCAGCAAACTGGATGATTTTGGCTTGAGGCTGGCTGCGCGGCGGCGGCTGGCCAACCTTGGCGCTGTCAGTGTGGTGCTGCGTGAAGAGCCCAGCGGCCTGGCCGCGCTGCAGACCCTGTGCCGGTACTTGCAGCTAGTCAACCCATCACTGGTGACGCGGGTCGATGAGTCTGGCGATTTCATTGTGATTCGTGAAGAGCTTTTAACCGATGCGCCTGTACCTGTGCGCCAATCCACTGACATGGCGGTTGGCGTCATGCACGGCATCTTGCGCGAGTTGTTGGGCAACGGCTGGCGAGCGCGCAGGGTGTGTTTTTCGCATCGCCCGCCTCAAGACAGCAGCTTCGCAAAAAAACTGTTTGCTTGCCCGCTCGAATACAACGCGGACTTCAACGGCATTGTTTGCCTGCGTTCTGATCTGATCATTGAATTGCCTGGCAGAGATGCGGTGTTGGCGCGTTACGCACAAACCGCGCTGGACAAGGCCTTGGCACAAGCGCCGCAGGGTACAGCGGCTCACGTGCGCCAACTGGTGGCTGTGTTGCTACCGCAAGGCCGATGTACAGCAGACCAATTGGCAGAACTTCTTGGGGTAGACCGACGCACCCTGCATCGCCATCTGGCGCGCGAGGGGCTCACGTTCTCGAGGGTGATGCAATCTGTACGCAAAGACTTGGTGGCTCGCCAGTTAAGAGACAGTGACCGCAGCGTCAGGGAAATCGCCCATCTGCTGGGTTTTGCCAGTTCCAGTGCGTTGGCACACTGGTTTCGTCTACACCATGGTCAAAGCGTGCAGCAATGGCGTGTTGCTGCGCAGAACCACGTTCAACAACCATGAAAATGCTATCTTTTAAGTAGCTGCTTGCGCTCGTATTTATTGGTCAAAAGGCTACTTTGGCACTAAAAAAAAGGCCTTCTAGGCCTTTTTTTACGTCATGGTGTCGGTTCTTGCCGCCAGCTCAGCCCGCACCCGCGCCAGCACACGGCTGACCAGCTTCAAGTCCATGCCGTACATGTCGGCAAACTCGGCTTCGGTTTTGCCGCTGGCGGTAAAAGTCACCATCAGTGCCTCGCGCTTGGCGGCTTCCGCTTTCAGCTCGGCCATCGCGTCGTCCAGCAGCGCGTTGGTGGCTTCGTCCTGTACGCGCACCAAAGCCGCGTAGTCATCCAGCGCCAAGCCGCAGTTTTCAATGGCCTGCTTGAGCAGCACTGTCAGGCGTGGCCGCAGGTCGTCTTTTGACCTGGCTTGCCGCCTGCGAAAGACTTCCAGAATCGCGTGATGCACATGCTCAGGTGCGACAGGTTCAACCGCCACGCCGTCCAGGTCATGCCGTGCCAGGCCAGCGGCCACGCATTCCAGGTAGCGGGTTGAGCGGGCGTGCTGACCCATGGCGAGCTTGAGCTCGTCTTTTTTAAACACGTCTGGGTGGCGTGCCAGCAGGTCGTGAAAAATACCCAGCTTGAGGGGTAAAAACTTCGCGCCGAACAGGTTGGGGTGCAGCTCAAAGAGCTTTTCCAGCACGGGGCTCACTTGGCGCGGGGCGTGTTTTTGTTTTGGCTCGGTGGCAGTTGTTTGGGTCATTGATCGGTATGGCAATTTGGTTGATGGTTTGTCATCCCGGGCTTGACCCGGGATCCATGCCTTCTGCGGTACTTGCCAGGGAGCGGGCTCATGGAAAGCGGCGCAAGTCCGCAATGACAAAGCAATTATCGCTGCCCAGTCATGCTCATGGCCACAGCCTCGGCCACTTCAATCCCATCGACCCCCGCCGACAAAATACCGCCCGCGTAGCTCGCCCCTTCGCCCGCCGGGTAAAGGCCTTTGACATTCAGGCTTTGAAAGTCGTCGCCACGGGTGATTTTGACGGGTGACGAGGTGCGGGTTTCAACCCCTGTCAGCACGGCATCATGCATGTCAAAGCCGCGAATCTTTTTGCCGAACACAGGCAGCGCCTCGCGCATGGCGGCTATCGCGTAAGTGGGCAGGGCGCTGTGCAAATCGCCCAACAGCACGCCGGGTTTGTACGACGGCTCAACGCTGCCGAGCTGGGTAGACGGCTTGCCCGCGATAAAGTCGCCCACCAGTTGGCCCGGTGCCTGGTAGTTGCTGCCGCCCAACGTATAGGCATGGCTCTCCAGCTGACGCTGAAATTCGATGCCGGCCAGCGGACTGCCGGGGTAGTCAGCGGGCGATATGCCCACCACAATACCGGCATTCGCATTGCGTTCGTTGCGTGAATACTGGCTCATGCCGTTGGTCACCACACGGCCCGGCTCTGATGTAGCAGCCACCACCGTACCGCCGGGGCACATGCAAAAGCTGTAAACACTTCGCCCATTGTTTGCATGGTGCACCAGCTTGTAGTCTGCCGCACCCAGCAGTGGGTGGCCTGCGTGCTGGCCTAGCCGCGCGCGGTCAATCACGCCCTGCGGGTGCTCGATGCGAAAGCCTATGGAAAAGGGCTTGGCCTCCATATAAACGCCGCGCTGGTGCAGCATGGCCACCGTGTCGCGCGAGCTGTGGCCGAGTGCCAGGACGACATGGTCGGCGCGCATGTCGTATTGCGTGCTGTCACTCAGGTTTTGCACGGTCAGCCCACGAATGCTGCCGTTTTCAATCAGCACATCACTGACCCGCTGCTCAAACCGCACCTCGCCGCCCAGCGCGATGATCTGCTCGCGCATGTGCTCGACGACTTTGACCAGCTTGAAGGTGCCGATGTGCGGCTTGCTGACCAGCAAAATCTCGGGTGGCGCACCAGCTTTGACAAATTCCATCATCACCTTGCGGCCCAAGTGGCGCGGGTCTTTGATCTGGCTCCACAGCTTGCCGTCTGAAAACGTGCCTGCGCCGCCTTCGCCGAATTGCACGTTTGATTCCGGGTTCAAGGTACTCTTTCGCCACAAACCCCAGGTGTCTTGCGTACGTTCACGCACCTTTTTACCGCGCTCCAGCACGATGGGTTTAAAGCCCATTTGCGCCAATAGCAGCGCCGCAAAAATACCGCAGGGGCCAAAGCCGACCACGACAGGCCGCAGGGCAGGCGGCGTGTCTAGCTGCACCACCGGGTAGTAGTTTTGATCAGGCGTCGGGCGAATGTGGGGGTGCGTTGCGAACTGTTGGAGAAGCGTAGCCTCCAGCGTGGGGGCAACTTCCACATCACAGATGTAAACCAGCAGCAGCTTTTTCATACGCGCGTCATAGCTGCGTTTGTAGATGGTGTGATGGATGAGATCGCCTGGTGAGACACCCAACGTTTTGACAATCAGCGCGGGCAGCGCGGCGTCGTCGTGGTCAAGCGGCAGCTTGAGTTCAGTGATGCGGATCATGTTGGTTGTCGAAGCCTGTTTCTTGGATCTGTATTTCGGATCAGGCCGTTATTTTAAGTTGCACCGATAATCAGGCTGTGAAGCACGCCAGACCGCCGCTGGTGCCATATGGGAAACCTGGCACTGGAGGAACGTCCGGACTGCACAGGACAGCGTAGGAGGTAACACCTCTCCACCGTGAGGTGAGGATCAGAGCAACAGAGACGAGTCGGTATTCAGGGCAACTTGAATGTCGGGTGAAACGGGCAATCTCTACGCGCAGCAATACCAAATAGGCCAACGTTGAGATGGTTCCGTTGAGTTGGCGGGTAGGTAGCACCGAGCCGGGTAGGCGACTCCCGGCCCAGATTAATGGCGGTCACACTGAGCGTTCGCAAGAAAGCCCAGCGCACAAAATCCGGCTTATCGGCGAGCTTCACACTTTTACACTGCTGCGGCGACCACCTGAGCTATGTCATTCAGCGTAATGACCGATGCATTGCTGGCAATCGGATAGCTTTGCCTGACAGGCGCTACCAGATAGTTGTGCTGCAGCCCAAGGTCGATGCCTGACTGCTTAAAGCTGTGCGTGGGTTTGGGTGCGCTGGAAAATTTGGCCTCAAACCCCAGGCGCTTGTCGCCCAAGGTGATGACCACGTCAATCTCAGCACCAGCCGCTGTGCGGTAAAAGTTGACTTCAGCGCCCGTAGGTGCTGCGGCCATGACGTGCTCAACCACCATGCCCTCCCAGCTGGCGCCCACAACGGGGTGGCCTTGCAAATCAGAAATATTGTTTATCCCCAGCAGCGCGTGCAGTAAACCTGAGTCACGTACATACACCTTGGGCGACTTGACCAAACGCTTGCCCAAATTGACATGCAGGGGTTGCAAGCGGCGCAGCATCATCGCGTCAACAAACAGGTCTAAATAGCGGCCAATCGTGGTGTGAGACACCCCACCCAAGGCCTGCCCGATTTGTGCGGCATTAAAAATTTGCCCATGGTTGTGCGCCAGCATTCGCCACACGCGGTGCAGCGTGGTGGCCGCAATGGTCACGCCCAGCTGCGGCAAATCACGCTGCAAAAAAGTTTGAATCATGTCCTGACGCCACTGCATGGATCGTGCGTCGCTGCTGGCGGTGTAGGCCAGCGGAAAGCCACCTCGCAGCAGCAGGCGCTGCAAGGCCAGCAGTCCTTCGTCGCTCTGGGTTTTTGGGGAGACTTCCAATAATTCGTCAGCCAGCAGCGGTTGCAGTTCAAGATAACTGACGCGACCCGCCAGCGATTCAGCACTTTGGCGCAGCAGTTTGCCGGACGCTGAACCAAGCAGCAAAAACCTGCCCGCGCTGCGCTGGGCATCAATTTCAGGCCGCAGGGCTTCAAAAATATCCGGCATGGCCTGCACTTCGTCCAACACCACAAGCCGATTGCGGTGCGCTGCAAAAAAAGCCTCTGCGCCCTGTAGCTGAGCGCGATCAGCAGCACGCTCCATGTCTAAAAAAACCGAACCTGGGTAGTGCGCCGCAATCGCTTTTGCCAATGTGGTTTTGCCAACCTGGCGCGGCCCGAGCAACACCACGCCTGGGTAATAGCTCAGTCGGTCTAGCGCAGTAGCCAGCAGGTGGCGCGGTAAATCAAGCAAATTTACAGGTTTCATTCCCTAGTATTATGAGCGGTTACCGAACAAAATACAAGGTAAATTGTATCGCTGAAAAGATGGTTTGTGTATCGTACTTTTAGTGAGCTGCCCGTATCCGCTCCACATGGGCCAGCAAACTTCGCTTTGCCACAGGCCAGATGCGTTCATCGACGTCGTCATAAGCCAGTGGCACCCAGTCGTCCAGCGTACCGTCGGGCAGGGTCTGCATCACTGCCATGATTTTGGCTTCGCGTTTGAGGCGATGGGCTTTGAGTTGGGCAATTGCGGTTTTGGCCTGGCCTATGGCGTAGCCGTGAGCGGGCAGTATGAATTCAATTTGATGCTCGTCGCACGCCGCACTTAAAAGGTCGAGCGAATCCAGGTAGGCGTTCATGTTGCCGTCTGGCGGGTTGATGACGGTGGTGCTGCCGTTCAAAATATGGTCACCGCTGAACAGCAAACCGTCTTCAACCAGCACCAGGCACAGGTGGTTGGCGGCGTGACCTGGGGTGTGTAAAACCTTCAAAGTATGCCTGTTTTGCTCGTTTTCAGATATCAAATCGGCCTCCAGGCCAATGAATACGGGCGCAAGCAGCTCATTATTTAATAGCAATTTGTTGGGTGTGAACGCGCTGTCAGCACGTGCTGTAGATGCTGATGGCAACCCAGCAATCAGTGGCCGCTTGCCTGCAGCTTCGCACAGCGCCTGTAGTGGCCGCGCGCCGGGTGAGTGGTCTGGGTGCGAGTGGGTACACACAATCAAACGAATATCGCCACCTGCTGCGTTGTATAGCCGCTGAATGTGGTCCATATCCGCAGGGCCGGGGTCAATGGCAATGTAACCTGTGACCGCATCACCCACCAAATAGCTGTTGGTACCTGGCCCGGTCATCACCCCCGGGTTGGGCGCGGTCAGGCGCATGAGGTTTTTGAGCAGCCTGACCGGCGCATCGGTTTGCCAGTCAAGGTGGTGAACGATCTGCCCGTCCGGGCTGGTCAGCTCCAGCTCGCCGTAGGGCGCTTCATGCTCCATGTACCTTGCCTCGACGCCTTGCAAAAAGCCAGCGCGTGGGCAGGATGTCCACAACGGCTTTTCGCTGGCGCAAGCTTGCAGCACGGCATCGACCGTGGCGTAATGTTGCAGCCGCTCCAGCGTGCGAATGGTCGGGAAGATGATGAAAAACTTAGCCGCTGCATGCCGTGCCAGCGCATCTGCGGGGCGTATCCATTCAGGCTCGAATTGCTCGGACTCATCCGCCACTGGCTCCTGGCCCTCAGGCATGCGGGCGACCAAAAACGGCACGTCAAAGCGGCGCGGCAGGTCGCGGTCAGTGACCCAGTGCGCGAGCACAAACACGTCTGCGCCAGCCAGCGTCAAACCACGCGCTTTGCACTGCTCGGCGAACGGCGCTTTGCGGTCAAGCGCGGCAATGTCTGCGGTGTTGACGTGGCTGCCATCAGCGTGTTTGGCCAGCAGCACGCCCAGCTCTTCAAAGCTCTCGCGAATGGCGGCAATCGCTTGCGTCAGGTGCAGGTCGCTTTGCGTTGCGCGCCGGGTTGACTGACCATGCGCAGCGCTGTCAGCAACGTCAATGCCGCCGCCGGGGAAGACATACGCGCCAGGTGCAAAGCTGGCGGTCATGGAGCGCCGCGTCATCAGCACTTCAATGCCTTGCGTCGTATCCCGGAGCAGTAAAACAGTGGCGGCATTGCGCAGAGCTACGGGTTCTCGCGTACTCTGCAGGAGTTGATTTGGTCGTACCATGACTGAATTACAACACGGAGACATTCATGAATTTCAAGCGCCCTTTTGTTTTTGGTTTGCTGGCCAGTTTTGCCTGTTTGGCGATGGCTCAAACCCCCGCCGCCTGGCCCACACGTGGCCCGATCAAACTGGTGGCCGTCTTCCCCCCTGGTGGCTCGGTTGACCAGGTCGCACGCATTTTGCAAGTGCCGCTGCAAACAGCACTGGGTCAAAGCGTGATTGTTGAAAACAAGGGCGGCGCGTCCGGCTCGATTGGCGCTGCCTCAGTGGCCGCTTCCCCGGCAGATGGCTACACCTTTGCGGTGGTGTTTGACACCCACGGCGTGAACCCGGCGCTGATTCCCAACCTGCCGTTTGACAGCAAAAAAGACCTGGCTCCCATCGTGCTGGTGGGCACATCGCCGATGGTCTTGGCCACTTTTGCGGGCAGCGAGTACAAAACATTCGCTGATGTGGTGGGCGCTGCCAAAGCCAAAAAGAATGTCAGCTACGGCAGCATCGGCTCGGGCAGTCTGGGCCATGTAGCGATGACGCTTTTGGGTAAAAACGGTGGCCTTGACTGGGCACACATCCCTTACAAAGGCGGCGGCCCGCTGATGAACGATGCCGTTGCTGGCCATGTGCCCATGTCGATTGGCTCGGTGTTTGTGACCAAGCCGCACATTGACAGTGGCCGCATGCGCCCGCTGGCCGTGACCAGCCCCAAACGCAGCCCGGATTTACCCAATGTGCCAACCATTGCCGAAAGCGGCTACCCCGGCTTTGAAGCCCCCGCCTGGTGGGCGGTGCTGGCCCCGGCTAAAACCCCGCCAGAGATTTTGAAGCGCATGAACGAGGCGCTCAACACCATCCTGAAAAATCCCGACATTGCCAAAAAACTGGATGCGCAAGGCATTGATGTGGTCGGTGGCACTGCGGATGCAGCGCGCGTGTTCATGGACAAGCAGATGGACATTTGGGCCAAGGTAGTTAAAGACAACAACATCAAGGCGGATTGAAACTAGCGCGCGGTGATGGCCTCCAGCTTGGCAAGGCAATCGTCCAGCAAATCGCTGGGTACGGCTTCTAGTTTTTTACCAGCCCTAGCGGCCAAGTCAAGTACGCGGCATTGACTGACCACGACTGCACCCTGGGTGGCTGTTCCGCAGCCCATTAGCGTGACGGCCCAACCCGCAACCCGTTCAAAGTTACCGCCTTGCGTGATGGGTGCAACCAATGCGCGTCCGCCCTGGTTGAAATCTTTATTCGACAGTATCAGCACTGGCCGCACCCCCCGTATTTCACTACCGATGGTGGGGTCTAGTGAGATCATAAAAATGTCGCCTTGATGCGCATCTTTTGCGCGCATCACAAAGCCTCATTACCAACAGGCGCCATATCTTCCCAGCTCATCAAGTCGCTTGGCATGGTCGCTTTCAGGTTGCACTGGGCGTTGAGTTCAGCGGCTGAATATTTGCGCTGCGTTTTTTTGGGGGTCAGCAGCAGAGCGCCACCACTGGTTTTTTTCAAGGTCATCAATTGACCAGCCGCAAGACCCAGATCACGCATCAATGAAGGTGGAAGCGTCAGTCCCGTAGAGTTGCCAAGCTTGCGCAGTTGTAGTTCCATAAACGTCAATAAGATGAACAAACCATGAGATTACAACGAAGAAAATATAAAGTCAAACATTGTTTTACTTTGTGGAAAACTTTCGACAGCGTAAACCCCGGGGCTGATTTTCGGTAGGATAGAGGCGCTCAAGCATCGTCTTGAGCAGCGTTCTCAGGGCGAGGCGAAATTCCTCACCGGCGGTATTTGCCAGCAATGGCAAGAGCCCGCGAGCGCCTGCCAGGCTTCATGCCTGGTGGGGTCAGCAGATCTGGTGTGCTTTTTAAAGTAAAGCCAGAGCCGACGGTCACAGTCCGGATGAAAGAGACGCAACCCTGGAGTCTCGGCTCCTGTGGCTGCCGCATGGCTGTGCGGCAGCATTGGCTGCGCGCGTCCTGATTCTGGCAACTTCTTCTTTTGAGAAACACCATGAAACAGTCCCTTGCATCCAGCGCATCCAGCAGCAAATCCAGCGCCAAATCACGTATCGCCCTCATCAGCGCCACCTGGCACACCGACATCGTAGTGCGCGCACGCGATGCTTTTTTGGCTGAAGCGGCTGCCCTAGGCCAGCCCGCCAAAACCATTGACTTGTTCGACGTGCCCGGTGCGTTTGAAATTCCGCTGCATGCACAAATGCTGGCGACTTCAGGCCGCTACGACGCCATCGTGGCCTGCGCGCTGGTGGTCGATGGCGGTATTTATCGCCATGAATTTGTGGCGCATGCGGTGATTGACGGACTCATGCGCGTGCAACTGGACACGGGTATCCCAGTGATTTCAGCTGTGCTTACGCCCAAAGATTTTCATGAGCATGCGGATCACCTGACATTTTTCAGCGCGCACTTTGTTAAAAAAGGCGCTGAAGCCGCGCGGGCCTGCCTGGCGACGATGGCAGCTTTGAGAAAACTGAAGTCCCAGGTTTAAACCTCTGGCGACACCCCCATCGCCACTAAAAACCTAGCCACCATGTTGTATGTCGCAATCGCTGCTGTCAGCTCGACGATTTGGGTGGTGTCGAAGTGCTGTTTGAGTTGCGCGAACACCTCGTCAGTCACCTTTACATCCAGCGTCATTTGTGCGGCGTATTGAATCACTATGCTTTCAATAGCTGTCAGCGCCCGATTTTGTTGAGCTACAGCCGTATTTGACTTGTAAACAGCACAAACCACTTGCAACGCATCCAACTCTGCCTGTGTCCCACCGGCTTTTAAGAAGTCCGGCGCATGGTGGTGGTATTCGTAGGCTGCACCTGTCAGCAGGGCAACGGTGCAAATGCCCAACTCGCGCAGCTTCCAACTGGTCGGCAGGTCGGTGCGCACGGCTTTGAGGTAGACATTCCAGCCACGCGCCAGCGGCTCGCTCCACAGCAGGGCTTTGTCAAGGTTGATGAGTTCGCCGCCCCGGCGTTTCAAAATGGCTTGCACCAGGTCGTCGGGTTGCGGCTTGGCTTCGGGTGTCCAGTCGGGGATGCGCATGGTGTGTGTCTCGTAAATGTTTAAAACGATAGCGTAGCGCGATAATCGGGTCATGAAAGTCAAATTCACCAAAATGCAAGGCGCAGGCAACGACTTTGTGGTGCTGGACGAAACGCGCGGCCTGCTGAATCTGTCTGCTGCGCAGTACCGGTTTTTGGCCGATCGCCACTTTGGCGTGGGTGCCGACCAGATTTTGTCGGTACGGCCAGCGCCGTCTGCCGATGTTGATTTTGAATACGTGATTCATAACGCCGACGGCGGCGAAGTCGAGCAGTGCGGCAATGGCTCGCGCTGCTTTTTGCAGTTTGTGCGCCGCCAGGGACTCACGACAAAAACCAGCGTGAAAGTCAAAACCTTAAGCGGTGTGATTGAGCCCAGTTTGCAGCCCGATGGCCGCGTGAAAGTTGACATGGGCGCACCAGTTTTTGACCTGCCTCTTGTCCCGTTTGATTCTGTCGGCTTGTTGCCTAAAATCGTTAATTCTTGGCCGATTTGGGCATTAAATATGCCCGCAGACCAATCAATACGGGCGCAAGAAGCCCCTGTATTGATAGCGGTTTTATCAATGGGCAACCCCCACGCCGTTCAGTTGGTAGACGATGTCGATGCTGCGCCAGTGGCTCAAATGGGCCCGCTGATAGAAAATCACCCACGTTTTACCAGTCGCGTCAACGCCGGTTTCATGCAGGTCGTCAGCCGCAGCAGCATCCGACTGCGTGTCTACGAGCGCGGTGCAGGCGAGACGCTGGCTTGCGGCACCGGTGCCTGCGCGGCTGTGGTGGCGGGCATACGCCTTGGGTTACTGGATACCTGCGTGCAGGTGCAAACCCGTGGCGGAGACTTAACGATTGAGTGGTCAGGCAAGCTGGATGCGCCCGTCATGATGACCGGGCCTGCGACCACTGTTTTTGAATCCAGCATTGAAATTCCAGAAACAATTTAGTCAACAAAAATTCACTCACAATCCCACCATGAACCCAACTGACCACACCCACAATCACCCCATCACTGAAGACGACATTGCCAGCTTTTTGGCGAACACGCCAGACTTTTTTGAGCGCCATGCCGAGCTGCTGGCCACAGTGGAGCTGTCCAGTGGCCACGGTGGGCGTGCGGTGAGTTTGCAAGAGCGCCAGGCGGGCTTGCTGCGTGACAAGATCAAAACGCTGGAGGCCAGGGTCGTTGACATGATTCGCCACGGCAATGAAAACGTGCTGATTGCCGACAAGCTGCAGCGCTGCACCCGCAATTTGCTGCTCACCGCCCATGCGCGTGACTTGCCTGAAACCATTGTGCGGGAGCTCAAGGGTCAGTTTGCCATCCCGCAAGCGGCCATCAAGGTCTGGCGCGTCAATGGCATTTTTTCGGGCGAGTCTTTTTGCAGCGATGTCAGCAGCGATGCGCAGGCTTTTGCGTCGTCGCTCGGTGCGCCGTACTGCGGTATGAATTCTGGTTTTGAGGCGGCCAACTGGTTGCCTGAACCAGCCATGGCAATGTCGATGGCGCTGATTCCTTTGCGCGCCGAGCCGTCGCAAGAAGCCTTCGGCATGCTGGTGCTGGCGTCCACCGATGCGCAGCGTTTTCATGCCGATATGGGAACCGACTTTTTGGCACAAATTGGCGACCTGGCAGGCGCAGCACTGTCGCGGCTGTTGCCGCAAGCCACCAGCGAGTAACACGCCATGCCTGCCAGCTCGGCGATGGATTCAGAGACCGCTTTTGAATTTGACCCGCTGGCGTTGCGCTACCTGGAGCACGTCCGGGTTGAAAAGCGCCTGGCCCAGCGCACCGTCGAGCTGTATGCCGCTGACCTGCAAAAGCTGCAAACCAACGCGCAGCATGCCAATGTGACGCTGATCGACGTCAACAACACCCACATGCGCCGCTGGGTGGCACAGATGCACAGCACAGGCCGCAGCCCGCGCGGCATTGCCTTGATTTTGTCGGGCTGGCGCGGTTTTTACACCTGGCTGGGGCGGCAGGGGCAGGTGGCCAGCAACCCGGTGCAGGGCGTGCGCGCCCCCAAAGTCCCCAAGCCGCTGCCCAAGGCGCTGGGGGTTGAAGAAGCGGTGCAACTGGCCAGTTTTGTGGCTGAGGGCGAGAACCCAATCCGCGACGCGCGAGACCATTGCATCACCGAGCTGCTGTATGGCTGCGGCCTGCGCATTGGCGAGCTGGTGGGGCTGGACGCGCAGGCCAGCGGCCAAGCGTTGGGCTGGATTGACGTGGATGCCGCCGAGGCGCATGTGCTGGGCAAGGGCAGCAAAAAACGCAGCGTTCCAGTGGGTAGCAAGGCAATTGAGGCGCTGGCGCGGTGGATCAGCCTGCGCAGCCAATGGGCTACCCACGATGCGGCGCTGTTCATCAACGCGCGTGGTGGCCGGCTCACGCCGCAGCATATTCGGGTGCGCTTAAAGCAGCGCTCGCTCAAAGCCGGTTTGGCCACACCCGTGCATCCGCACATGCTGCGTCATTCGTTTGCCAGCCACGTGTTGCAGTCCAGCAGTGACTTGCGGGCGGTGCAAGAGCTGCTGGGCCATGCCAACATCACCACCACACAGGTGTACACGCGGCTTGATTTTCAGCACCTGGCCAAGGCCTATGACGCCGCGCACCCCAGGGCTAGCAAAAATCCAAAGCCCCACGCCTGACGGCTACCCTTCAGGCTTTAGCGCTGGCCGTGGGCGTGAAAGTGTCAATCAGCATGAAGACGGCGCGCTTGTCCCCGGTGCTGGCAGCCCAGGCCAGCCGTTCCTCCAACCGGGTCAGCAGGCTTTGGGCGTGCGTGCTTTGGTGCGGCAACAGCGCATAAGCCACCCGCACCTGGGCCGTGCAATCCATGTGCAAACCCTTGTAGGGCATGAGGCAGCGCGCCACAATGCGCGGGCCCAGCGCGCCAGCGTCTTCCGCGTCAAAGGGGCCTTCGACCAGCATGCCAAAGCGGCGTTCTGACAGGCGCGCGGCGCTGTCAATTTCGCGCGCTGTGGACAGCAGTCGTTCAGCGACCCGCAGCGGCAGTTCTTCAGCGGTTTTGCGGCCAAAATCGCGTTCGATCTGCTCGCTGTTCACAATGTCAATCAGCATCACCGCGCTTTGTTGCCTGAGCCGTTCGGAGCGCGCCATCATGCGTATCAGGCGCTCGGCAAAGACATGGCCGTTGATCAGTCCGGTGGCCGGATCCACTCGGTCCAGCCCCAAGATGCGGCGTTTGTTTTCGCGGTGTTGCTGGCTGCGCAGCATCAGGATCACCATCAGTATTGGCAGCTCAATGGCCGCACCAATCTGCGACGCATGTTTGGTTAAAAAACTGACTGGCAGCCATCCCAGGTTGCGCGCTGAAATACAAGCCGCCGCTATTGCCACCGGCGCAAAACCCAGTATCAGCCAGGGCGCAAACCGGTCGCCGCGTTGCCAGGCCCACACCAGCGCAGAAAGCGCCAGCAATTGCGGCAAAAACACATACGACATCAGCACCCGCATTCGCACATCTATTGGCACCAGCGCCACCGCCACTGCCGTCACCAAGCCAAGCACAGCGATGCCGATGAACAGGCGATGCAGTCTGGCAGACCTTTCAGGCAACGACACGGCTGCCGAGACAAACATCAGCGTGGCCGTCAGCTCCAGCGTGGGCAGCACCGAGGTGGACACGTCATTCCAGCCAGGCAAGTTGGGCCACAGGTGCAGCCCGGCAATGCCAGTGCTGCTGGCTTGGGTCAAACCCATCAAGGTGACTGATGCGGCGTAAAAGCCATACGCCGGGTCGCGAAGTGACAGGGCACTGAGTGCTGACACCACCGCCGCCAGCCCCACCAGCCCAAAAAAGATACCCAAAATCAGCGACATGCGCTGCTCTGAATGGTTCAGGTGGCTTTCACTTAAAAAACGCAGCTGGGTGCCAAAGCTGTGCCCGTTTTCAAGCCGCAGCAAATAGCTGCTGGGCGTCTCGGCAGACACCGCAATCGGCAACAGCGGGTGGCGGTGCGGTACAGGCCATGAGCTGACGGCCACCAGGTCACCCGATTTTTGCTCGCCCCACTGGCCTGCGGAGTCGAAGGTGTAAAGCGTTGCGCGATTAATTGACGGGTAGGGCACTTCCAGGTACCAGCGTTCGGCATCCGGTGCAGGCGGCACGGTAAAGCGAATCCACAGGGATTGGCCTGACTTTACAGGGTAAATGGCGTCAGATTGCGTTGGTTTCCAGTCTGCGGGGTTGGCTGCAAAAGCACGCTCAGCGGTCATCTGACCTGTTGTGTCAATCCAGTAGTCACCCCAGTCCTTCAACGCCACGGGTTGTTGCTGAACGTCCAGATCAAGAACGGTGCGCGACCAGGCAGCGGTGCTTGCCATGCCAGCAAACACCAGCAGCACAGTTGCCGTCGCCAAAACAAGCTTTTGCAGGCGTTTTAAAGTCAGGATACGGGTTGCGAACAGGGACATAAGCCAGCATTGTCGCAAACTTCGACGCCAGCCCCGCGCGCCAGCAGCGCCTGCTCATCAGGCCAGAGGTGCTCTGATTTTCAGAGCATAAAAACCGCGCGCTTGTCGTCGCTGCTGGCAGCAGTGGCCAAGCGGCTTTCCAGTCGCGACAACAGGCTTTGCTCGGCACTGCCTTGGTACGGTACCAGCGCATAAGCCACACGGACTTGCGCCACACATTCGTCATGCAGGCCTTTGTAGGGCATCAGGCAGCGCGCCACAACCCTCGGGCCCAGGCTGGCTGCGTCTTCGTCGCTGATGGGGCCTTCTACCAGCATGCCAAAACGCAGTTCTGACAGACGCGCCGCACTGTCAATCTCCCGCGCGGTAGACAAGAGCCGCGAGGCCACCCGCAGTGGCAGCTCGTCGGCCACCTTGCGGCCAAAGTCGCGTTGCATCTGTTCAATGTTGATGATGTCGATCAACATCACCGCGCTTTGGTGCTTGAGCCGCTCTGAGCGCGCCACCATGCGTATCAGGCGCTCGCCAAACACATGCTCATTGATCAGGCCAGTGGTTGGGTCAATCCGGTCCAGACCCAAGATGCGGCGCTTGTTTTCACGGCTTTGCTGGCTGCGAAGCACCAGCACGACCAGCAAGGCCGGCAGCTGAAACGCCATGCTGGCCAGGCCGCTTTGCTCGGTGATAAAACTCAAGGGAATCCAGCCCAGGTAGCGTGCGGTAGCAATTGCCCAGGCAATGGCAAAAGGGATGGCTGTCAAAAGCAGCCAGCCGCCGTAGCGGTCGCCGTGGTGCCAGGCCCACAAGTTGATGCCCACCAGCATCACCGGCACAGTCACCACATAGGGTACAAACAACTTCAAGCGCAGGGCGCTGTCAGTGATGCCCAGCAATATCGACAGGATGACGCCCACACCAGCCACCAGCCAGACCAGGCGGTTTAAAAGCTTCGAGCGCTCTGCCAGTGACACCACGGTGGCGCTGAGCAAAAGAACGCTGAGCAGAGTCCAGGTGCCCAAAATGGCCAGCGACCTGTCGGCCCAGTCAGGCGAGTCGGGCCACAAATGCAATCCGGCAGCACCCGTGATGGCCGCCAGCGTCAAGCCCAGCATGGCCGAGCACACGGCGTAGTACAGGTAGGCGCGGTCACGCAGCCAAACCAGGCCGATCAGGCCAACACCCAGGCCCAGCGCCGCCATACCAAAGTAAAACCCCAGAAACAGCGACATTTTTTGTTCGCTGCGCAGTACAAAGCGTGCGTTGGCAAAGCGTATGGGGGCGCTGAAACCCTGCGCGTTGTCTAGCCGCAGCAGGTATTGCGTGGGCTGTTGCGGGTTAAAACTGACGATCATCAACGCATGGCGGTGCGGTGTCAGCCAGCTGTTGACAGCCAGCAGGTCGCCGGCTTTTTGTTCAGTCAGTTGCCCGGATGGTTGAACGGTGTACAGCGATGCGTGATCCAGTGCCGGGTACGGAATTTCCAGCGCCCAGCGGGCTGAATCCTGCGAGGCAGGCACGGTAAATTTGATCCACAGAGCCTGACGCGGCTTAAGCGGATAAATGCCGCGCTCAGGCGTCGTCTTCCAGGCAATGTCCGGGTTGCTGATGACCTGAGCTGGCTCTAGTTTGGCATCGGCATCAATCCAGTACTCACCCGCATCGCCAAGGGCTATCGGCTGCCTGGTCGGGTTCAAGTCAACCATCGGCGCTGCCTGCGTCATGGTACACACCAGTGCCAAAAACCAAAACATGAACCAAAACATGAAGTAACGCAAACGCATCCCCGCATTGTCACCATGTTTTCATGGGCAAAAACCATCGGCCTCGTTTTTTTGCGGCAGCCCGGTTGAACGCGACAATACGGCCATGAAAACACTGCGCCTGAAACCCGGTAAAGAAAAGTCCCTGCTGCGCCGCCACCCTTGGGTGTTTGACGGGGCGATAGCCACTGGCAGCGCTGATGCAGGCGAGACGGTGCGTATCGACAGCCATGACGGCCAGTTTTTAGGCTGGGCGGCCTACAGCCCACAGTCCAAAATCCGTGCCCGGGTCTGGAGTTTTGATGAAGCCCAGCGCATCGACGCTACGTTTATAGGAGCTGTACATGGACGCTCCCGGTATGCCAAGCTTTCAATTCATGGTGGCTAGAAAGTAAAGATTGCACCCGTACATTCGGACTTCAGATGTGACTTTTGGTCACTGTCCCTGATGGGATTCGCTGGTTGGCACCTCAATTGCTTGCGCGCACTCTAGGTGCTGCAGCTCCTACGGGCTTTGCCAACCCCGGTCTTACCTGTCTTGCCATCACTTCATGATCGCCTGAGCAATCGGTGGTTTATTTCTCCCTGTGCTTGTCGTTATCGTTTGCTTGATCGCCCTGTCCAGCCCAGCTATGCAGGCATGCTGTGTAAATCGGCACCCGCTGACCTTGTCGACTTGGCCGGCACATAGTCCGCCTGGTATGGCCTGTCATGAGCCAGCATCGCCCACACAATGCGTGCATTCTTGTTGGCCAGAGCCACCGCAGCGACGTTCTTGTTGCGCCGCTGGAGCACGCCGCTGACCCAACTGCATGAGTCGGGCTTTTTGCTTTCCCAATGAATCACCGAGCGCGCGCCGTGGATCAACAAAGTCCTGAGGTAGCAGTCTCCCCGCTTGCTGATACCCAGCAGGTTTTGTTTACCACCACTGGAGTGTTGCCTGGGCACCAGGCCCAGCCAAGCGGCAACTTGCCTGCCGTTGTCAAAGCTCTTGGCGTTGCCAATCGTTGCCACCAAAGCGCTGGCAGTGATCGGACCTATGCCGGGCACGCTGGCTATTTTGCTGCTGAGCTCGCTGCTGCGATGCCACTTAAGGATTTGCAGGCTCAACTCATCGACTTGGGCATCAAGGGATTTGAGGTGATCCATCAAGCGCTGAACCAAGAGACGAAACGCACCGGGCAGCTCGTTGGCACCATCTTCAATGAGTTCGGGTACACGTTTGGCAATATGACCAATGCCTTGAGGAACAATCAAACCAAACTCTGCGAGCAAGCCCCGAATCTGGTTGGCCTGTGCAGTTCTGGCTTTGACGAAACCCTGGCGTACGGTGTGCAGTGCCAAGACGCTTTGTTGCTCAACGTTCTTGATCGGCACAAAGCGCATGTTGGGCCGCTCCACAGCTTCACAAATCGCTTCTGCATCAGCAGCATCGTTTTTGTTGGTCTTGACGTAAGGTTTGACGAACTGGGGCGCCATCAGTTTGACGGTGTGACCATAGCCTTGAAGTTTGCGTGCCCAGTGGTGGGCGCTACCGCAAGCCTCCATGCCTATGAGACAAGCTGGCAGGTTGACCAAAAACTCGGCCATTTGTTCGCGTTTGAGCTGCTTTTTAAGGACGGCCTTGCCATGCTCGTTGACGCCATGCAACTGAAACACGGTTTTTGCCAGATCAATGCCTAATGTTGTAATCTTCATGTCGGACGCTCCTGTCTGTTGAAGTGGTTGATAAGCACCTCCACTTTGGCACATTGCGATGCCGTTTAGGTGGGAGCGTCCATCCCATTGCTAACCAATGTGTTTAAGCAGCCCCGGCTATGGGAGTGCTTCGTTTCTGCTCCGTCAAGCTGTATTGGCCATCACTGCGAAAAGGGAGGAAATGTACGGCACACGTTGGAGGTAGTGGAACTTGCAATCACCATGGCACTGCCATTTCGATCTTTGGTTGATGAGGATGTACTAATCACGGCCGCACTCCTCCACGACCTAGGCAAGGCATTGGAATACGTTTCGAGCAATTCGGGACATCGCATGAGCATGGAGGGCAAGCTCGTCGGTCACAGGCTGAACGGTTATGCGCTCGTGTGTAATGCACTCGCCATAACTCCAGGGATAACCAGAGTTCAGAGTCTCGGCTTGAGAAACTGCCTGACCGCCTCTGAGTGGCCACGGGCAGATGCCCGCGGAATTGCAACATTGGAAGGAACCATCCTTCGAAAGGCGGACCAGTTATCCGCAGCGGCTGATCTCTATCGCAGATCGTACGCATCTATAACGAGCGACAACGGCTTGGGAATACCCCATCCTCACTTGCAAGAAGCGCCCTGGCATATCAAGGCAAAACCTAAGAAGGTCAAAACTCCCAGGGAGATGTTGCGCGAACATTCCATACGATGCGTCGGTGGTACATGGCGGAGCGTCAGGTCATGAAAGATTCAATGCTGCCGCCAAAAACACCTGAATCAAGGGGATTTACTCTGTCCCGACACACTCCGTTGCTAATTCCAGAGGAGTTAGCTTCGATGCTTCAATGGGCCTCGAGAGCTGCAGATCAGATATGGGATGGTCTAACAACATACGGGAATCCAGAAGGACAGAACAACTTGCCAAACGGAGGCGGGGAGTCAAACTCCCAGGATGGTCGCCCTGAGCCACTAAGGGACTTCTCTGCTTCAGTCATCGCCAAGGCCGTAGGCTTAAGCATAAAGCCGACTATTCGAAAGTCCAAATTTTCCATATCAGTCTATGAGCTCAAGCAGGTCAAAGCGGTTAAAACAGAGTTGACCACCAAAACCGCGGACAAAGATCGTGTCAAGCAGAGAACGGCACTGCTTGACCATATGATCAATGTTGGGCCTCTCCGGAAACTGGCACAACCATCACGCAAATGGCAAATACAGCTTGAAGGGCTGGCTAGGGACTTTCCAAACTTCAGTCCAGTGGTGGACTACCTTCGCGCGGAATTTGCGCTTTGCAAAAACGCCCGCCGCCCCCTTGCCTTCTCACCTATTGCAGTACACGGTCCACCAGGGATTGGTAAGTCAGTTTTTCTGGACGCTCTCAATGGTGTTTTGGGAACAACGTACAAACGGATCCAAGCGGAAACGTCGCAGCATTCCGCAGCGATAGGAGGCACGGCAAAGCATTGGGCCAACTCAGAGGTCGGTTCACTTTTTGACGCAATTGTGATGGGCAAAAAGCTAATCCCCTCTTCTACATCGACGAGATTGATAAAGCCGACCATGAGGGGCAACGATCGATTACTGCTGTCTTGTATTCATTGCTAGAACAAACATCAGCAAGGAAATTTCTTGACGCAAGCCTGCCAGAAATAGAGATCGATGCTTCACACGTTCAGTGGGTATTTGCGGCAAATGATATTGAAAAAGTACCTGCGGCTATTCGCAGCAGGTGGGTTGAGTTTCGGATTTTTCCGATGAAGCGGGATCAAGTGATCCACGTCATTCAAAGAATTTACGCTGATTTGCAAAAGATGTATCGAGTCACTGGACTGAAGCCACTGTCCACCGTAGCACTAAATTTCCTGAGTCGAAAATCCCCAAGGGAGATTAAGTCGTTGTTACGCCAGGCCATTGCTGCAAGCATCCTGGACGGACATGAGGAAATAACTTTCCATTCTGCGGCTGAAGCTACTCAGAGCAATCGCAAGGGAACAGAGATACCCAGACTGGTTATCGTTGGGGACTTGACGCTTGAACAGTTGACAAGCTCGCTCCGGGTGTTGCATTAGGACAAGGGTTGACTCCGTTGCACTCTTTTAGATACGCAGCGAGGGTCGCGGTGAATCGAACCTAATTTTAATAGGCTCAAATTTCTGAAAAGATTGAGTCGTGAAGAAGTCAAACAAGTTTTGACTAGAAGTCAGCAGGCGCGCGGTGCGGAGGATGCAGAGCACCGAGGCGAGTACCCCTCACTGTCGGCGGCCATTTACAGGCACTCCTTCGAATCTGGACTAACTCGGTGTGGGACTGGATGCGAGATTCACTATAAGTTTTCGCCTCTGCCTTTGCGTCATCGCCTGAGGATGTACGGTGGTCCCTCGCACATACAGCTTGGCAATACCCGAGAGCTTAGTCTCAAGTGCATCAGGATTGGACCTGGCTTGCTCCCGTAACCAATGCAGCACCAAATTTTGATAGTCGGTGTTGGACATACCTAGGGAAACTAGTTGTTTGTATTGTTCTGCAACGTCCAGGTTTTCAGTTTCGCTCTTCTTTCCATGGACAAGATCTTCCAAGTTTTGCTCGCCAAGTTTTGCTTGGGTTAATAGGTAATACGTATCTTTCGGAATATGTACGGTGGGAAGTTTTTTAAAACATCGAGCTATGCATTTCTTGAAGACCTGAACCAACTCCATCGACCCGTCGACGATGATCGCACAATAGCCGCCGAATTCATCCAATTGGCCAACCCACACCTGCGACACAGCTGATGTGCTGGTTTGCCGATCTATCGCTACCTCACGAAATTGAGCATTTCGTTGAAGTTTTTCTTTGAGCAACCACTCCACCGCGCGCGCATCCTCTTCATCGCGTACAACCCATGAGTGGATCCTCTCCAGATCAGGACGGCCGTTACTCCAACCCAGGGCTCGCAAGAGCCGGGCTTGGCCTTCGACCGATACCTGCCCATCGCCTGACTCCTGTCGCAACCTAGACAGATTGGCAGGCTGAACTTGCGCTTCTCGTGCAACAGACGCAGCAGATCTTCTACCAATTTTTAACAGTGCGTCAATCAGCACTCTTGGGTGATCGCCTTGATCGAGTAGCAATAAAAGAAGAAGTAACACTTGACACGCCTTTTCGTTGTAGTATATTGTAATAAATGTTGGTATTCATTGTACTTAAAACGCCAAAAACGAAAAGCTGAAAGTGGGTTAAATGTTCTCCGCGAAAATTCCTCAAAAAAGCCTAAACCGTATCTCCCATGGAGTGCGATATGACTCAGACGTGATCCTCTCAATACACGAACTTCAGCTGCTGACAAATTATTTCCATCCCTGCAAACAACTCGAAGTTCTCAAAAGTCGTGGTTTCCACCGTGCATATGTTGGCCGAAAAGGACGAGTTGTTCTGGAGCGCCAGCATTATGAGGCGGTATGCAGAGGCGAATCTGGCGGTATCCGTAGAGATGTCAATCTCGCTTTCCTGCGGCGAGACACTTAATGCGCCGACGTACCATTCCTGACGGACTTCCATTTCGCGTATATGAACGTCGGGGCGTGCGCGTCTACAGCATCGGTTATAAGCTGCCATCCGGGCATTGGGCATTCCGCCACAAATGTCCGATTGGTGAATTTTTACAAATCGCCAAGCTTAGACGTAAGGCGATTGAAGAATCTGCCCGTGTTGAGGCGGATGTAACAACAGGCAGCTTTGCCGGGCTGGTCAAGATGTGGTTTGCATGGCAGGAAACACTGCCTGTCACCGACCCACGCAAGCGCGCTCAATCCACGATTGACGCGAACTTACCGGAGTCTGTGAATCTGGTCAAAGCGTTTGGGCACCTTGAGCCGGACGAAATCACAAAAGCGATGGGATACGACTACCTAGAAGCCTGCGTCCAGGCAAAGCGCCCCGAAAAGGGCAATAAGGAAATCGCACTGGCTCGGCTGATTCTTGAGTTTGGCATTCGCAAGAAGATGCTTATCACCAATCCCTTTGACGGGCTGACCAAGAACAAGACCATCAAGGGTCGAAGGCTAGTAACTGGCGTGGAAATGGATTTGGCCGTGGAAGTAGGCAGGCGGTATGGAGGTGCGCGACACATTGTGGCGATGGGGCTAAAAACCGCATGGCTCTGCGTTCGTCGTTCAGTGGAAGTGCGTGGCATCATGCGCGATGGAATCCGCGAGGACGGGGTTCTTTGGCAGGACGGAAAGAGCAAGACAAAACCCGCAGTGCTGATTGAATGGAGTCCCGAACTTCGGGAAACAATAACCGAGTCTCTGAACATCAAGAGGAACAAGGTCGCAGGGACAATGTTCGTCTTCGGCAACATGCGAGGTCAGCGCTACACAAAAGGCGGCTGGAAGTCGATGCTTGACGATCTGATGTTCGCATGTGTCAAAGAGGCGGCGGAGCGTGGCATCGAATTTAAGCGCTTCAGTCTGCAGGATTGTCGACCAATGGGCGTGACCGGGAAGCTAGAACGCGGCGATACGGACACCAAGAACGTGACTGGCCATACCAGCGAAAAGATGATCGCCACTGTGTACGACAGACGCCCAGTTAGGCGAGCAACGCCTGCTGGCTAATTCCAAAGTTCATGAAATGAATTCCAAAAACCAAAATGGGTTACAGCAAAAAAGCTGTAACCCACTGATTCTTAACGAATTTTTGGCGGAGCGGACGGGACTCGAACCCGCGACCCCCGGCGTGACAGGCCGGTATTCTAACCAACTGAACTACCACTCCTGGTAGCTGGCGTTTACTCTTGCGAGCCAAGTGCCAGCGCCTTGTGCCTGAATCACTTTGCAGTGAAAACTTGGCGACCCCACGGGGATTCGAACCCCGGTACTCACCGTGAAAGGGTGATGTCCTAGGCCTCTAGACGATGGGGTCAAAGCCTTGGAACTTGCCTTGGTTAGTTTTAAAACCAACCCAGGCAAAACCGCGAAAATCTAAACTGTTCACCAATTGAATTGGTGGAGGTAAACGGGATCGAACCGATGACCTCTTGCATGCCATGCAAGCGCTCTCCCAGCTGAGCTATACCCCCTCTGGAAAAAACATTGCTGCAATTTCCGTCAAGCCTTGAATTATAGCCCGAAAAATACCGCCGTATCAAATCTTGAGTCGGGCAATCACATCTTCCCGCACCATCAACTCCAAAATCGCGTCGAGTGACGGCGTTTGCGGCGTGCCCATCACAAGCACGCGAACGGGCATGGCGAGCTGTGGCATTTTCAGGCCGTTTTGCGTCAACACCTGTTTGATGGCGGCGGCAAGACCTGCCTTGTTCCAGTCGCAAGCCGTGAATGCGTCAGCCAGCATGGCCAATGCGGGGCGCACCGCATCGGTCACGTGCGTGGCTGTATCTTCGCTACTCGCTTGCCCAGCTTTAACCAGCACTTGCAGCCAGTTGGCCAGTTCCACCAGCGTGCTGCAACGGTCCTTGAACAAGCCGCAGCCGCGCAGCAGGCGCGATTCATCAAGAGCAGCCGCTGCATCGTTTGACAGAAATGGCTTGACCAGCTCTGCCAGCGCGGCATCGCTTGTGGCCTTCAGATGTTGTGCGTTGACCCAGCGCAATTTGGCCTCGTCAAACTGCGCGGCGCTTTTGCCCAGATGATCCAAATTGAACCAGCTCACAAACTGCTCGCGGCTGAAAATTTCGTCGTCGCCGTGGCTCCAGCCCAAACGCGCCAGATAGTTGACCATCGCGTCGGGCAGGTAGCCTTCAACCGCATATTGCGTGACAGCCTTTGCACCGTTGCGCTTGGACATTTTGACGATGTGTTTTTCGCCCTGCTCGTCAACTGACTCGGTCATCACAGTCGGCAGGTGCGCATACACCGGCACATCTTTGCCGAGCGCTTTGAAAATATTGATCTGACGCGGTGTGTTGTTGACGTGGTCGTCACCGCGAATCACATGCGTGATCGCCATGTCAATGTCGTCCACCACCACACAAAAGTTATACGTCGGTGTGCCATCGGGGCGGGCAATCACCAAATCATCCAGCTCGTCGTTGCTGATCTCAATGCAGCCTTTGACCTTGTCGTCCCAAACGACGCTGCCACCTTGCGGGTTTTTAAAGCGCAGTACAGGTTGCACGCCTTCGGGAATGGCAGGTAAGGTCTTGCCAGGCGCAGGCCGCCAGGTGCCGTCGTAACGCGGCTTTTCCTTGGCCGCTGTTTGCGCCTCGCGCAGGGCATCAAGCTCAGCGATGCTCATGTAGCAGGGGTAGACATGCCCAGCAGCAACCAAGTCAGCCAGCACGGCCTTGTAGCGATCCATGCGCTGCATCTGGTAGAACGGGCCTTCGTCATGGGTCAAGCCCAGCCAGCGCATGCCCTCCAGAATGACATCGACGGAGGCCTGATTGGAACGCTCCACGTCGGTGTCTTCAATCCGCAAAATAAAGTCGCCGCCCGTTGAACGCGCAAAAGCCCACGGATACAGTGCCGAGCGGATGTTGCCGAGGTGGATGAAGCCTGTCGGCGATGGTGCAAATCTCGTGCGTGTTTTCATGTCAGGGTGTCCAGGCCACGGCGCAAATCAGCCTTGATGTCTTCAACATGATCCAGCCCAACTGCGAGGCGTACCAGACCCTGGCTGATGCCTGCAGCCTGACGTTGTACTTCGCTCAAGCGGCCATGTGAGGTGGTGCCGGGGTGGCAGATGATGGTTTTGGTGTCGCCCAGATTGGTGGCAATGCTGCACACGCGGGTACTGTTGATGACGTGAAACGCATTGGCTTTTGCAGCGTCCGCCGTCTCACCGCGCAATTCAAACGAGAGCACCGGGCCACCCGAACCAGACTGCTGGCGCATCGCCAGGTCATGCTGCGGGTGCGACGCCAGGCCAGGATAGTAAACACGCGCCACCGCCGGTTGGGTTTCAAGCCACTGCGCCACAGCCAGTGCGTTGGCGCTTTGCGCCTGCATGCGTATGCCCAAAGTCTCAAGCCCTTTAAGAACCACCCAAGCATTAAACGGTGCAAGCGTCATGCCAGCAGTGCGAACAACTGGGCCAAACACATCCACAATAATTTTCGACGGCCCGCAAATCGCACCGGCCATCACGCGGCCTTGGCCGTCCAGGTATTTGGTGCCCGAATGAATGATCAGGTCAGCGCCCATCTCGACGGGGCGCTGCAAGGCGGGTGAGCAAAAACAGTTGTCAACCACGAGCAAAGCGCCAACGCCATGCGCCAGGTCAGCCAATGCGGCAATGTCGCAGACCTCGGTCAGCGGGTTGGTGGGCGTTTCAGCAAACAGCAACTTGGTGGTGGGTCGCAGCGCAGCCTTCCATTCAGCCACATCGGTCTGCGACACAAAGCTGGTTTCAACCCCAAACTTGCCAAACTCGCGGCCAATCAGATTGATGGTGGAGCCAAACATGGAGCGCGAGCAAATCACATGGTCGCCTGACTTGAGCAAGCCCATGCACATCATCAAAATCGCGCCCATGCCGGTCGATGCACCAATGGCCGCTTCAGTGCCTTCCATCGCTGCCAGACGACGTTCAAAACTCGTCACGGTGGGGTTGGACGTGCGGCCATAGGTATAGCCGTCTTCCGTGCCCGCAAAACGCCGCGCTGCGGTCTCGGCGTCGGGTTGCAAAAAGCCGCTGGTCAGGTACAGGGCTTCAGAGTTTTCGCCATACTGGCTGGGGTCAATGGCAACACGCAAGGCCAGCGTGTCGCGGTGCAAGTTGTCGGGGAGTTCTTTTGAGGTCATGCTAAATTCAGACTTCTTCAGGGTTAGGCAATGCCAGACGCGATACATCAACACCGCCCTCTTCACTGCCATCAATGCGCGCCGCATTCATTTTTGCAATACTTTCAGCCGTGATGTCGCCCGTGATGTACACGCCGTCAAAGCAAGACGCATCAAAGCCATCAAGCCTGGTGTTCAACGAACCAATCGCGCGCTTCATACCTGCCACGTCCTGATAAATCAGAGCGTCACAGCCAATCACCTGGCGAATCTCTTCCACCGTGCGGTCGTGTGCCACCAGCTCGTCAGGCGTGGGCATGTCAATGCCGTACACATTCGGAAAGCGCACGGGCGGCGCGGCGCTGGCCAGATAGACTTTTTTCGCGCCTGCATCACGCGCCATCTGCACGATCTCACGACTCGTTGTGCCGCGCACAATCGAATCGTCGACCAGCAGCACATTGCGACCCTTGAATTCACTGGCAATCACATTGAGCTTTTGGCGGACTGATTTTTTACGCACGCCCTGCCCCGGCATGATGAAGGTGCGACCCACATAGCGGTTTTTCACAAACCCCTCGCGGTACGGAATACCCAGCAAATGCGCCAGCTGCGTGGCGCTGGGGCGGCTGGATTCAGGGATAGGAATGATCACATCAATCTCGTTGGGTGGCACGGTAGACACCACCCGTTTGGCCAGTGTTTCACCCAGATTCAAGCGCGCCTGGTAGACCGAAATACCGTCGAGCACCGAGTCGGGCCGGGCCAGGTAAACAAATTCAAAAATGCAGGGATTCAGCGTGGCCTTGTCGGCGCATTGCTGCGAATGCACATTGCCGTCCATGTCAACAAACACCGCTTCGCCTGAGGCGATGTCGCGGTCAAACGCATGACCCGTGCCTTCAAGTGCCACAGACTCACTGGCCACCATCACGGTTTTGCCGCTCTCGTTCTGGCCGTGGCCGATGCACAGGGGCCGAATGCCAAACGGGTCACGAAACGCTAGTAAACCGTGCCCCGCTATCAGCGCCACCACGGCATACGAGCCCTTGATTCGCTTGTGGACGCCGCGCACCGCAGCAAACACATCCACAGGCTTGAGCGGCAGGCCCCGCGTGGTTTTTTCCAGCTCGTGCGCCAGCACATTGAGCAGCACTTCAGAATCACTGTCGGTGTTGATGTGACGGTGGTCGGTGTTAAACAGCTCGGCTTTTAACTCCGCCGCGTTTGTCAGGTTGCCGTTGTGCGACAGCACCAAGCCAAACGGCGCATTGACGTAAAACGGCTGCGCTTCGTCTTCGCTGAAGGCATTGCCCGCTGTGGGGTAGCGCACTTGGCCCAGGCCCACATTGCCGGGCAACGCACGCATGTTGCGGGTCCTAAAAACATCACGCACCATGCCTTTGGCCTTGTGCATGAAAAACTTGCGGTTTTGCTGCGTGACGATGCCTGCTGCGTCTTGCCCCCGATGCTGAAGCAACAGCAAACCGTCGTAAATCAACTGGTTAACAGGTGCCTGGCTAACGACGCCGACTATGCCGCACATGGTGTGTCAATCGTGGTTTTGGTCATGGTTAATTCAATTTAAATATTTTGCAAATTGTTCGGGTAACACAGGCTTCAAGCCTTTCAATGTCGCATTCAAAACAGGCGCGCCTTTTGAATCTTGCCACCAGTCGCTTTTTTCAAGCGCTGTCATGTTGATCACCACCGCAACGGCCAGCAACAAAATCACGCCCCGCACCAGGCCAAACGCAGCACCCATGGTGCGGTCAACAGGCCGCAGACCGATGGCCTCAATCAATTTCTTTAGCAAGAAAGCCAGCAAACCAGCGGTAAATACCGCCGCGACAAACACCAGCACAAACGCTGCTACGTAGCGCACCGTTTCGCTGCTTGACTGCAACGGCAACCAGCCAGCAACCATGGGCGCAAAGTATTGCGCGGCATAAAACGACACCGCCCAACCCAGCACCGACAACACCTCATACACCAGCCCGCGCCATGCGCCCAGCAGCATGGAGAAAACCAAAACCGCCAGAAAAACCCAGTCAACCGTGCTCACTATAAAGTCAGGATGGAGGCTGGCAAATCAAGCGTTTTGATTTTGCTGGCGGCTTTTTCTGCCTCGGCTTTGCTGGCAAACGGGCCGACGCGGACGCGGATTCGTTTGCCGTCTTTTGTTTCAGCGACTTGTGTGTAGGTTTTCAGCCCGGCTTTTTCCAATTTCAAGCGTACTTCTTGCGCTTTGTCAGTATCTGCAAATGCGCCGACTTGCACCACCAGACGTTCAGTTGATGCTGCTGTAGTCGCCGTTTGGCCATCCAGCAGCGCTTTGGCACGCGCGCCGTCGTCTGCCTTGGGCGCTGGCTTGGCTTCCGGTTTTGGCTCAGGCTTGGCTTCGGCTTTAGGGGCTGGCTTTGCTTCGGGCTTGGCCACAGGTTCAGCTTCTTTTTTGGGTGCAGACGCTACCGGTGCAGCAGGTGCTGGTTTTTTATCGCTGACGATTTCTTCTTTGGCGCCCAGGCTGGACGCGGCGGCCACCTTGTCTTGCGTGGGTGCAGGCGCGGGTGCGGCAACTTCTTTGGCAGGCTCTGACTTGGCGGGCATGACCAAAGGCTTGACGGTGTTTTTTCCAGGGATTTCAATCGGTATATCCACCGCAATCGGGCGCGGCTGGGTGTCAAACAGCAGCGGGAAACCGACCACGCCTGCCAGCACCAGAACCGACGCGCCTATCAGGCGATGTTTGGCGCGCTTGCGAATGACTTCCATGCTCTCGGGCTGGGCTGCGCCTGCAGCGTTGGGTGAGGTCGAAGAAGCCCGGCGAAAGTTGAAAAACGGCATGGTGCTGACTTTGATCTTTGTGAGGCTGATAGGGCAGTCAGGACAGGTGTTTGGCTAGCATTCGCGGTATGCCGCCCTTCAAAATGCCGCCCACCGTGTAGAAAGACCCGAAAACCACAATTCTATCAGCGGGGTCTGCTGCGGCGATGGCCGCTTGCAGGGCAGATTCAGGCGTTTTGTAAGCGTTTGATGTCGCGTCTTTGCGGGTGTTGGTGGCCTGCCATTTGGCCTGCAATACCTCCCCCGTGGCGGCGCGTGCAGTGGGTAAATCAGTGAAATACCACTTGTCAATCAGCGCGCCAACCCGCGCCAGCATCGGGGCCACATCTTTGTCGGCCATGGCACCTAACACGGCGTGGGTACAGGGGTAAAAACCCATCGCGTCCAGGTTTTCAGCCAGTGCGGCAACTGAATGCGGGTTGTGCGCCACGTCCAGCACCAGCGTGGGCTGACCTGGGATGATTTGAAACCGACCCGGCAGTTCGACCATTGACAAGCCGACGCGCACCGCTTGGGCGGTCACAGGCAACAGGTCGCGCAATGCCGTCAGCGCTGCCAGCACGCCAGATGCGTTCATGAGCTGGTTCGCCCCGCGCAAAGCCGGGTAGGCCAGCCCTGCGTAGCGACGCCCCCTGCCTGCCCAACCCCACTGCTGTTTGTCGCCTGAAAAGTTGAAGTCCGTGCCAAATTTCCACAAGTCAGCGCCTACTGTGGCCGCATGATCCATCACGCTCTGCGGCGGTACCGGGTCGCTCACCACCACCGGTTTGCCGGGCCGCATGATGCCGGCTTTTTCAAAACCAATCAGCTCGCGCGTGTTGCCAAGCAGTTCCATGTGATCCAGGTCAACGCTGGTGATGATGGCGCAGTCGGTGTCAAAAATATTCACCGCATCGAGCCGGCCGCCCAGACCGACTTCCAGAATCACCACATCGAGCTTGGCATCCATCATCAGTTGCATGATGGCCAGGGTGGTGAATTCAAAGTAAGTCAGTGATATTTCAGTGTCTTTTAGACCTCTAGCCCAATCAACACGGGCGCAAGCAGCTACTAAATCAGTAGCGTTGGCAATGTCGCCCCGCACCCGGCAACGCTCCTCAAAATGCACCAGATGCGGCGACATGTAGACACCGGTGCGGTAGCCCGCCTCCATCAAAATCGCCTCCAGCATGGCGCAGGTCGAACCCTTGCCGTTGGTACCCGCCACGGTGATGACCGGGCAGTCAAACTTCAGCCCCATGCGGTCGGCCACGGTTTTGACCCGCGCCAAGCCCATGTCAATAGCTTTAGGGTGCAGACGCTCGGCGTAGGCCAGCCAGTCGGCCAGGGTGTTGTGGTGGGTAGGGGTGTTTTGCATACAGTGCCGTATTGTCACCGTTGGCGAGTCGGTGGTTAATATGAGTGGATTTTTTTACTATTATTTTAGTAGCTGCTTGCGCCCGTATTGATTGGTCTAGAGGCCAATTTGATACCTATTTTGGGCTGTTTTTTCTCTGTTTATGGCAAAATCATGGCCATGATCAACATCTACGGCATTCCCAACTGCGACACGGTTAAAAAATCGCGCGCCTGGCTAACTGAGCAAGGCTTGGATTACACGTTTCATGATTTTAAAAAGCAGGGTGTGCCTGAAAGCAGACTGACCGGCTGGGCCAGCGCTGTGGGCTGGGACAAGCTGCTGAACCGCCAAGGCACCTCATGGCGCAAGCTGGATGCGGCGTTGCAGGCCAGTGCTGGCAACCCAAAGGGCGCGCAAGAGTTGGTGATTGGCAACCCGAGCATCATCAAACGGCCTGTGGTGCAGTGGCCAGGTGGTGGTGTAACAGTGGGTTTTGACGCTTTGATTTGGACTGAAATGGCTCGAAAATAGCTTGAAACTTGTAAAGCCGTGAACCACTTTATGCAAAAGCAGTCACACGGCCATCCCTCAGGAACACGCATCATGAAAAAAACCATCGCCCTGTCACTGCTGTCGGCCACCAGCTTGCTGGCCCTAAACGCCTCAGCCGCAGATATTCTGGCCCGCGTCATCACCAGCACACCCGTCGTCAACCAGGTTGCTGTGCCGCGCCAGGTCTGCAACAGCCAGCAAGTCATCACCCAAACGCCAAAAACAGGCGGTGGCGCTGTTTTGGGGGCGGTAGCGGGCGGCGCGGTGGGCAATGCGATTGGCAATGGTGGCGGGCGGGCACTGGCCACCGTGATTGGCCTGGTCGGCGGGGCGATGGTTGGCGACAGGGTGGAGGGCACAAACCAGCAAGTGCAAAACGTGCAGCAATGCAGCACCCAGACCTTCTATGAAAACCGCGCCAGCCACTACAACGTGGTGTACGAATACCAGGGCACGCAGTACAACGTGCAGATGGCGCAAGACCCGGGGCCGTATGTGCGCTTGCAGGTCACGCCAGTTGGGGCGATTAACCCTGCGCCGCAGCCAGCTTTTCCGGTGCAGCAAATACAGCCTGCGCAGCCACAAACTTACTATCAGCAAGTGCCAGCGCAACCTGGATATGTTGTGCAGCAGCCCGTGTTTTTAGCCCCTGTGGTGGTGGAGTCGTATTCAACCTTTTATGGTCGTCCGCATTATGTTTACCCGCGCCATTTTCATCAGCCTTTTTACGGCCCGGTGGGCACGTCGATTAACTTTGGCTACAGCCGGGGTTACGGGCACTGGCGTTAAGCTGTCATTGCGGACTTGATCCGCAATCCATGAACCAGAGCGGTGCGTGAATCGCTAAAAGTCATGGATCCCGGCTCAAGGCCGGGATGAAAAAACCAGCAATATTTACAACGCCGTCTGAATCATCGCGCCTTTGAACAGCACGGGCCCGGTAGGCCCGCTACTTGATGGCACGCCGCCTTTGGGCTCCAGACTGATGGCGAGTGCGGGGACATTCACCTCGTTGCCACCAGCCGTCAACTTGACGACCGCGTCACCCCCCAGCACCCCCAGCGACCTGGGCCCACCGGCTTGCGGCAGCGCCCAGAGTTGTAGCGACTTGTCAGACGCTTCCTGAAAACCACCCACCCGCTTGAGCGTCAGGCGCTGGCTTTTGGGGTCAAACGTCACCAGCATGGACGCGGCAGCCTTGTCGTCAGCCAGCACCGCCACGTACTGAATCTCAGGCGTGGCGCTCAGTCTGGCGGTCAGCTCTTGCACCTCACCGCCAAGCTTGGCGTTGATGCTGTTCAGGTTCACGCCGACCATCAGCGCTACCGCCGCCACACCCACGCCCATGCTCGACAGGCCACGCCACAGGTTCAGATTGGCCCACCAGCCTTTGTCTGCTTTGGCTGGAGCGCGTGCTGCCAGCATGGCTTTGGCCTGCCTGTCAGCATTGACCAGGTTTTCAATCCGCTTCCACACCACGGGGCTGGGTGCGGCTTGCGGCTGCAATTCAGCCACTGACGACATACGGCCCTGCCAGATCAAGGCTTGCGCACGCACTTCAGCATGGGTGCGTGCCAGCGTTTCAAAGCGGCGACGCGCGCCACCGCGTAGCGTGCCCAGGGCGTAGCTGGCAGCCAGTTGTTCGACGAGGGATGGATTGTTAAGCAAGTTCATGTTGTTCTTCTTTCTATGCCAGTTTGGCCATGCAGCCGCGCAATTGCTCCAGCCCGCGCCGTATCCAGGTTTTGACCGTGCCCAGCGGCAGTTTGAGCTGCTCGGCCAGCTCGCCATGGCTCATGTCGCGCATGTAGGCCAGGCTGACGACTTCGCGCTGTTTGTTGTCGAGCAGGCTCATACAGTTGTGCAGCGCTTTGGCCTGCTCGCTGGCCTGGGCGGTGTCCATCGGGTTGGGAGAGTCGCCCGCCACCGTGTCTGATATCACCTCGTCCAGTTCCTGCATTCTGTCGGCCCGGTCAGATGCCCGACGGCGCAGAAAGTCAAGTCCCCGGCTGCGCACCACCAGCGCCATCCAGGCCATGGGTGGCGACAGCGTGGCTTTGTAGTCGCCAGCAATCTTCCAGATATTGATAAACGCTTCCTGCAACACGTCTTCAGCCCAGTCGCGGTTGGTGACCACACGCACCGCCACGCCGTACAGCTTGGACGAGGTCAGCTCGTACAGCTCACGCAGGGCTTTTTCATCCGCCAGGGCGACGCGGTCAATCAGGGCAATCAAGGTGGTGTCCGAATTTATGGGTGTCATGAACGGGATTGTCCATTAATCCGGGATACGCAGGTACGCGGCCAACAGATTCAATGGCGTTGCAGCCTGTCATTTAAAATCGCAGCATGACTACCCAACAAATCTCCAATATCAGCGTTACCACGCAGGCCAATGTCTACTTTGACGGCAAGTGCATCAGCCACGGCATCACCTACCTGGACGGTACCAAAAAATCAGTCGGCGTGATCTTGCCCAGCACCCTCACCTTCAACACCGGCGTGGCCGAAATCATGGAATGCGTGGCCGGCAGCTGTGAATACAAATTGGCCGGCACGGATGCGTGGGTCAAGTCCAGCGCAGGTGAAAAATTCAGCGTGCCGGGCAACTCGAAGTTTGACATCCGCGTGAGCGAGCCGTACCACTACATCTGTCACTTTGAATAACTAAAAGAAACCCAACAACTTCATGGCCACCATCCTCCAACACCTGCCCACAGGGCAAAAAGTCGGCATCGCGTTTTCAGGCGGGCTCGACACCAGCGCTGCCCTGCACTGGATGAAACTCAAAGGCGCTGTGCCCTACGCCTACACCGCCAACCTGGGCCAGCCAGACGAGCCTGACTACGACGAGATTCCGCGCAAGGCCATGGAATATGGCGCTGAAAAAGCCCGCCTGATTGACTGCCGCAAGCAGCTTGCAACTGAGGGCATTGCTGCGCTGCAAGCAGGTGCGTTTCACATCACCACCGCTGGCGTGACCTACTTCAACACCACGCCGTTGGGCCGTGCTGTAACAGGCACCATGCTGGTGGCCGCCATGAAAGAAGACAACGTCAACATCTGGGGCGACGGCAGCACTTTCAAGGGCAACGACATTGAGCGCTTTTATCGCTACGGCCTGCTGACCAACCCGGATTTGAAAATCTACAAACCCTGGCTTGACCAGTTGTTCATTGACGAACTCGGTGGCCGCGCCGAGATGTCGGCCTTTATGACGAAGGCTGGCTTTGGCTACAAGATGTCGGCTGAAAAAGCCTATTCGACTGACAGCAACATGCTGGGCGCAACGCACGAAGCCAAAGACCTGGAGCTGCTGTCAAGCGGCATGAAAATCGTCAACCCCATCATGGGCGTTGCTTTCTGGAAGGACGAGGTCGAAGTCAAACGCGAAGAAGTCACCGTGCGTTTTGAAGAAGGCCAGCCTGTAGCCCTGAACGGCAAGCGTTTTGACAGTCTGGTGGACCTGATTTTGGCCGCCAACGTCATTGGCGGCCGCCACGGCCTGGGCATGAGTGACCAGATTGAAAACCGCATCATCGAAGCCAAAAGCCGCGGCATTTACGAAGCCCCCGGCCTGGCACTGCTGTTCATCGCCTACGAGCGCCTGGTCACCGGCATTCACAACGAAGACACGATTGAGCAATACCGCGACAACGGCCGCAAACTGGGTCGCTTGCTGTACCAGGGCCGCTGGTTTGACAGCCAGGCCATCATGTTGCGGGAGACCGCCCAGCGCTGGGTGGCCAGTGCCGTCACTGGTGAAGTCACCATTGAGTTGCGGCGCGGCAATGACTATTCAATTTTGAACACCGAATCACAAAACCTGACCTACAAGCCAGAGCGCCTGAGCATGGAAAAGGTCGAAGACGCGCCCTTTAGCCCGCTGGACAGGATTGGCCAGTTGACGATGCGCAACCTGGACATTGTGGATACGCGGGACAAGCTGGCGGTGTATGCCAAGGCTGGATTGCTGGCGCTGGCCAAAGATGGGGATTTGGTCAAGTTGGCCATTGACGCAAATAAATAACAAAGACATTTGGATGGTCTGCGCATCCGTCAAGAATGCGCGTGAACATCCCTGAAACGTATGCCTGCAACAACAACAACACCGGAGACGAACATGCAACTCAAACAACTCGTTTTAGCACTTTTGGCCATATCTATCCACGCGCTGGCTCTCGCTCAATACGGTTCGCCAGACTCCCTCAAAGCTGAAATGAACCAGGGTGATGACCTGGTTTTTGCCAAAGAAGCCAAGCCTTTGACGAACGGTGCTAACCTGTCTAACGCGGTCTTTTCACCTGCGGCAAATGCTGATGGCAAGTCTCCTGCTTTGGTGGTGCTGCACACTTGCGGTGGTATTTCCCAGCACATTCGCATGTGGGCAGATGCAGCCGTCAAACGTGGTTATATGGTGTTAACAGTCGATGGGATGCGCGGCTTGAAAAACGATTGTGCATCACCCCCAAAACTCTCCAACGGACGCCAGGTCAAAGACGCACTGGACGCTGTGGCGCACATGGCAAGCCTGCCGAATGTGGATAACCAGCGCATCTCGGTGATCGGGTTTTCAAAAGGCGCAATGATGGCCTCCTGGGTCGCCAGCTCAAATGTGGCCAATACCCTGCGGCCCGGTACACCGCCCGTGGCTGCCAGCATTTCAGCCTATGCATATTGCAACTTTGCACCTACCCGGGCCAGGCCGCAAGGCATCACCATCGTGCAGCCCGACACCGACCGCCCGCTGCTGGTGCTGATGGGCGGTAAAGACAACGAAACCCCACCCGCATCCTGCCTGGAGTTGCTACCCAAACTGCAAGCGGCTGGCAAACCTGTTCAATGGCATCTGTACCCAGACGCCACCCACGGTTGGGATTCAGCTGACAAGGATGGTTTTTCAAAAATTGACTTCAAGGGTGACCGCGTGACCTACAAATACGATGCTGTCGCCACTGATGATTCGGTCAAACGGGTGTTTGAGTTTTTGGCCAACCCGAAAAAATGAAGCAGTCCATCGGCCAGTTAACTCTGGTTGTACGCGACTACGACGAGGCCATTTCGTTTTACGTTGACACGCTGGGCTTTAGCCTGGTTGAAGACACCTACATCGCGGAGCAGGACAAGCGCTGGGTGGTGGTGGCGCCGCCGGGCGCGACTGAATCACGTTTGCTGCTGGCGCGCGCCGTGAATGACGAGCAGTCCTCCCGAATTGGCAACCAGACAGGTGGCCGGGTGTTTCTGTTTCTTTTTACCGATGATTTTTGGCGCGATTTTGAAGCCTACAAAGCCAAAGGCGTTGTCTTTGTACGCCAGCCCAAGCAGGAGACCTACGGCACGGTCGCGGTGTTCAAGGACTTGTATGGCAACCTTTGGGATTTGCTGCAAACAGCGTGAGGTTGCCAGCCACTTTGGTAATTCCCTGGTTTTTAACCATATCGATTTGCCCTGCATTGACAAGATGTGGCGCAATTTCTGCCAGTGGCACCAGCACAAAGGCACGCTGCCACATGCGTGGGTGCGGCACGGTTAAGTAGGTTGAATCAATACGCCCGTCGCCGTACAGCAATAAGTCCAAATCAAGCGTGCGGGGTGCGTTGATATGCGGTCTTGCGCGGCCTGCAGCCAACTCTAGCTGCTGCAAATGTTGTAGCAATGTCGGCGCGGGCAAGCTGGTTTCAATTTCCACCACTGCGTTGATGTATTCACCGCCGGGTGCGTGACCAGGCAAGGTTTCGAGCGGCTCAGTCTGGTACAGGCTGGAGGTTTTTTTGACCACTGAAAGCGGCAAGGCGATGATGGCAGCAACCGCCTGCTGAATAGCCGCTGTTGCATCGCCTAAATTTGCACCCAGCGCAATGTAGGCCGTGATCATGGTGACTTAAGCTTCGGGTGCTGCACCGCCTTCACCCCGGTTGGTGGGCTTGCGGCGACGGCGGCGTTTTCTGGCGGGTGCAAACTCGCCCTGCTCCGGGCTGGCGTCAGGCGGTGAATCGGTAGGCTCAACAAAGCGCACATCGGCAGCGGGTGCATCGGCTTTTTTAACGCGAACTCGCGCCTGCTGGGGCTTTTGCAGTTGAGCCAGGCGCTGGGTTTCAATCATGTCGTGGCGCACATCGTCGTAGGCGGTCGAGAACTTTTCCCACCACTCGGCCAGCTCCATGTCAATCTCGCCAGTCTGCGCACGCAAGCGCAAGAAGTCAAAACCTGCCCGAAAACGCGGCTGCTCCAGCATTGAATAGGGCGACGAGCCCACACGTTTGTCAAAACGGATTTGCATGGCCCATATCTCGCGCATGTCACCGCCCAGTTTGCCCCGGCCTGAGACATCGCCAATCTTGGCATTGAACGCATCGTCAATCGCATCATGCAATGCGGGCAACGTGTGTTCGCCTCGCCCCATACGCTGGTTCCAGCCATCACGTACATCCGCCCACAAAATGCAAGCCAATAAAAAGCTAGGCGCAACCGGTTTGCCTTCGCCGACGCGGCGGTCGGTATCTTGCAGAGCCAGATTTAAAAAGGGCTGATGCGCGTTGTCTACTACCACATCGAGTAGCGGGTAAATGCCCATCAAGCCCAGTGTTTTGAGCTGCTCAATGCTGGCCAGTGCGTGACCGGTTTGCAGCAGCTTGAGCATTTCGTCAAACAGGCGCGACTGCGGCACGTCCAGCAATAATTTGACGCTGCTTTTGAGTGGCTGCACGGTTTTGTCTTCAAACGTGAAACCCAGCGCGTTGAGCTTGGCTGCAAAGCGCACGGCGCGGATGATACGCACCGGGTCTTCGCGGTAGCGCACGGCAGCGTTGCCAATCATGCGAATGATTTTTTTCTTCGCGTCCTTGATGCCGTTGTGATAATCCACCACCACCTGGGTTTCAGGGTCGTAGTACATGGCGTTGATGCTGAAGTCGCGCCGCGCGGCGTCTTCTTCTATCGGGCCCCAGACGTTGTCGCGCAGCACACGGCCTGAGCTGTCTACCGCATGTGTCATGCCTGCCAATTCAGATTTACTGGTGCGCTCATTGCCGCCCACCTGTTCGGCCTGGCTGCTGTCCAAGTAGGCGCGAAAGGTTGACACCTCAATCACCTCATGTTCACGGCCCCGGCCGTAAATGACATGAACAATGCGAAAACGCCTGCCAATGATGAACGCGCGTCTGAACAGGCGTTTGACTTCTTCGGGCGTGGCATCCGTCGCCACATCAAAGTCTTTGGGTTTCAACCCAACCAGTAAATCGCGTACTGCACCGCCAACGATGTAGGCCTGAAAGCCTGCGTCTTTAAGCGTCAGCACCACGTCCATGGCGCGCTCGTCCACCAGCTTGGGGTTGATGCGGTGGTCTTGAACAGGGATATCGTGACGTGTGCCGAAGGGGGATTTTTTGACGGCTTTGGCGGTGGATGCCGCGTCAGATTTGCCGAACAGTTTGTCGATGAATTTTTTAATCATGAAGTCAGGGATACAAAATACAAAGTTTCCAACGCGAAGACGCAAAGATGCAAAGAACGCGAAGCAAGAATGTTGTTTTGAAAACTTTGCGACCTTCGCATCTTTGCGCCTTTGCGTTGGAAGCTGGGCATTGGATTTTTAAAACAGGTCAAGTATGCGCCATCCGCGCTCGGTGGCCAGTTGGCGAAGGCGCTCGTCCGGGTTGGTGGCGACCGGGTGTGTGGCCCTGTCAAGCAGCGGCAGGTCATTCATCGAGTCGCTGTAAAAAGTGGTTTCAACGTCCTGCCAGCCCAGGTTGCGCATGGCCAGCCAGGCTTCAACCCGCTTGACTTTGCCTTCCCTGAAAGAAGGTGTTCCCTGAATATCGCCCGTAAATTCACCCTGCGCGTTGCGCACAAGCTCAATCGCAATCAGCTCTTTGACGCCAAAGGCATCGGCAATTGGTCGGGTCACAAATTCATTGGTGGCGGTGACGATGATCACCTCATCACCCGCCATCTGATGGCCTTGCACCAGGTCTAAAGCCGGTTTTTGTATGCCTTTTAGCACTTTTGAGTCCATAAAACGGGCGTGAGCAGCTACTGATTCAATAGCACCTTTATCTCTTATCGCTTGCGTGGCAAAGTACACGTAGTCATGAATGTTGAGCGTGCCGTCGCGGTACTGGGCAAAAAAAGCATCGTTGGCACGGCGAAATTCATCGCCGTCCCGCCAGCCCAGCGCAATCGTGAACTCGTTCCATTCGTAGTCAGAATCAAATGGGATCAGAGTGTGATCCAGGTCAAACAAGGCGATCTTCTTCATACGTTCTTTTTCATTCGCTTTCTTTACTCATTTTCCAGCATCGCTTTGATCAAAGGCACAGTAATGGCACGCTGCGTTTGCAGGGCGTAGCCGTCGAGTTGGTCCAGCAGTTGCATCAGGCTGCTCAGGTCGCGTGAAAAGCGGTTGAGTACAAAGCTGATGACCTCGTCGCTTAAAAAAATACCCCGCGCATCGGCTTGCGCACGCAACACGCCGCGCCGCTCGGGCTCACTCAGTGCATGCAGCTCATACACATGGCCCCAGCCCAGGCGGCTGCGCAGGTCGTCGCGCAATTGCAAGTCGGCGGGCGGCACACTGCCTGCCGCCAACACGCCACGCGGTTGGCCATCGGCGCTGCTGACAGCGTTGACAAACCAGTTGAACGCCGCCTGCTGCTGCACGGCGGTGTAGAGGTGGCAATCGTCCAGAATCACAGCAGACCAGGCGTCGTTAAATTCGGGCGGCTCCATGCTTGATGCATCCAGCCAGCCAACGCGCGCACCCTGCTGCTGTAAAGCACCCACAGCCGCTTTGAGCAAATGGCTTTTGCCGCTGCCTGGTTCACCCCACAAATAAGTAGGCACGGGGGAGCGCAGTGGGCTGCCCGCCCAAAGCTGCAAGTGCGACAGCGCCGCACTGTTGGGCCCGGCAAAAAAGTTGCTGAAAGCCGGTGCGGTTGCCAGGCCGATGTCTAACGCGATTTGCTTCATCAAGGCACTACTGACCCTTGTACAGCTTGCTGGTCATGTAACGCACTTTCACACGGCGAATACCCACCAGCAGCACCGCACTGGCGGGCAGAGCAATCAGCACCCCGACAAAACCAAACACCTGGCCAAAGGCCAGCAGCGCAAAAATAACCGCCAGCGGGTGCAGGCCAATGCGTTCGCCCACCATGCGCGGGGTCAGGTAAAGGCTTTCAACCACTTGGCCAATACCGTACACCACAGCCACCATCACGATGGCTTTGAGCGACGCAAACTGCAACAATCCGGCCAAAATGGCCAAGATCAAACCAATGCCAAAACCCAGGTACGGGATAAACATCGCCAGCCCGGTAAAAATACCAATCGGCAGCGCCAAATCAAGCCCAAACAATGCCAGCCCAATCGCGTAAAAAACAGCCATCACCAGCATCACCAAAAACTGCCCACGCAGGTACTGGCCCAACACCGAGTCAGCCTCATCGGTAAAGCTGTCGAACGAACTGCGCATGGGCGGTGGTACCAGTTCCAGAATGCGCGCGACAAACTTGTCCCAGTCCATCAACAAATAAAACAGCGCCACAGGTATCAGTACGGCGTTGCCAACAATGGCCAGCGCCACACTACCGCCCAGCTGGATTGACGACAGCAGCGAGCCAAACATGTCTTCATAGTTGGCGTTCAGGTATTTCAGCGCCAGGGTTTTCAGGCTGCCCACATCCAGCGACACATGGATGCCATATTGCGCCAGCCACGGCGTCAAGCCAGTGGTGATGCGGTCGGCCAGCAGCGGGATTTGCTCACGTATGAGAGGAATTTCTTTGGCGACAATAGGAATGATCAGCAGCACCAGGCTCAGAGCCACCACGATGAACAGCAGTTCCACCAAAAGGACAGCCACCACACGCGGCAACCGCCCCTTGCCCATGCGGTCCAGCTTGTTGACCAGCGGCGTCAGCGCATAGGCCAGCACTGCGGCGACCACAAATGGCGTGAGCACCGGCCCCAGCAGCCAAAGTGCCAGCACGATCAGCGCGGCAATCAAGCACCAGGCAGAGGCGCGTTTTTGGGTGGAGGTGAACTGCATAGAGCCTTTAGAATCTAGGGCTTGATTCTAAAGGCCTCGCACGACGCAAGACCACCCCTCTCCTACTCTCCAGCCACCATGACGACCCCAAACTCCCCTACCCCCATCAGCTACAAAGACGCAGGCGTTGACATTGACGCAGGCGACGCGCTGATTGAGCGCATCAAGCCACTGGCCAAAAAAACCATGCGTGAAGGGGTACTCGCTGGCATTGGCGGCTTTGGCGCCATGTTTGAAGTGTCCAAAAAGTTCAAAGAACCGGTGCTGGTCAGCGGCACCGACGGCGTTGGCACCAAACTCAAACTGGCGTTTGAATGGCAAATGCACGACACAGTGGGCATTGATTTGGTGGCCATGAGCGTGAACGATGTGCTGGTGCAAGGTGCAGAGCCGCTGTTCTTTTTGGATTACTTTGCCTGCGGCAAGCTGGAAATAGAGGTTGCGGCGGCCGTGATTGGCGGCATTGCCAAAGGCTGCGAGCTGAGCAATTGCGCATTGATCGGTGGCGAGACGGCAGAAATGCCCGGCATGTACCCGGCTGGTGAGTACGATTTGGCCGGGTTTTGCGTCGGTGCGGTTGAAAAGTCAAAAATTTTGAGTGGTAAAGACGTCAAGCCTGGCGACGTGGTGCTGGGCCTTACCAGCAGCGGCGTGCATTCCAACGGCTTTAGCTTGGTGCGCAAATGCATTGAGCGTGCCGGCAGCGACTTACCTGAAAAGCTGGACGGAAAACCCTTCAAACAAACTGTGATGGAGCCGACCCGCCTGTACGTGAAAAACGTGCTGGCAGCGTTGGCCGTTCACCCCATCAAGGCGCTGGCCCACATCACTGGTGGTGGCCTGCTGGAGAATATTCCGCGCGTGCTGCCAGATGGCACAGCCGCGCATCTGGTCAAAGGCAGCTGGCCACAAACCGAATTGTTTGCCTGGCTGCAAAAAACCGCAGGTATCGGCGATATCGAGATGAACCGCACCTTTAACAACGGCATTGGCATGGTGGTGGTCATTGACGCGGCGAATGCTGAAGCCACTGCAAAGACGCTGCGGGATGCTGGTGAAGCGGTGTACACAATTGGCGTGATTGCCGCCAAAGGCGATGGGGCGAGCGTGACGGTGGCATAACCAGCCATGATGTCCTGATTTGATCGACTCTTGTCCACACGCGAGTGGAAAAAACAAACGCGAAGCAGGATGATGAAGCTCCCTAACCCAAGTTAACCCAAGGAGCAACACCCATGAAAACCTGTCTTTTAGTGATTGACGCGCAAGAGTCCTTCCGCCATCGGCCTTACTTTACCGGGCACGACATGCCGGACTATCTGGCGGCGCAAAATACCTTGATTGATGGCTGCGTTGCCCAAGGCGTGCCGATTGTGCAGATTTTTCACGTCGATGGCCCGCTTGATGCTGGCAATGCGTTTGCAATGGCGTCTGGACACGTCAAGCCATTGGCCGAGCTGCACGCCTACACACCCGCCGCCACGTTTTACAAAAGCCGCCACAGCGCACTCGTTGGCACAGGCCTGGGCGTTTGGCTGCGGCAAAACGGTATTCAGAAAATCATCATCAGCGGCATCCGCACCGAGCAGTGCTGTGAAACAACCGCCCGCCACGCCAGCGACGAAGGCTATACGGTTGACTACGCGCTGGACGCCACCCTGACCTGGGACATGCAGCAAGCTGATGGCCAAACCCTGAGCGCCTCAAACATCAAAATGCGCACGGCCACCGTTCTGGAGGGCCGTTTTGCGACGGTTTGCAGTGCGCAAATGGCGCTTTCTCGCCTCGCTGAGATTCAGCCATGACCACCCGCGTAGCGATTCTGGTGTTTGACGATGTTGAGGTTTTAGACTTTGCCGGGCCGTATGAAGTTTTCACCACTGCCAGCCGGGTGCATGGCCGTAGCCAGCCCGACGCACCGCCGTTGTTTGACGTGGCTTGCGTCTCACGCGATGGCCAGCTAATGACGGCGCGGGCTGGCCTGAAGGTACTGCCTGAACACAGCTTTGCCAACTGTCCGCCGCCCGACCTGTTGATCGTGCCCGGCGGCGTGGTGGATGCCGCCATGCGCTGCGACGACACGCTGCAGTGGATCGCTGACACAGCCGCCAAAGCTGATATCACCGCCTCAATTTGCACAGGCGTCTTTTTGCTGGCCGCCAGCGGCGTGGTGCAAACGGGTGAAGTCACCACGCACTGGGAAGACATTGCAGATTTGCGCCAGCAATTCCCGGCGCTGACTGTAACGGCTGGCGTGCGCTGGGTTGACAAAGGCAAACTGATCACGTCAGCCGGCATCAGCGCGGGCATTGACATGAGTTTGCCTGATTAGATACCTGCCTCAGACAAACTTGACATTGCTTGAGAGATGCTTAATACTGTATATATACACAGTTATTAACAGAGGTATCACCATGGCAATGAACCGAATCCAGTTCCAAGCAGG
>JBASFP010000028.1:0-91789 GCA_049653085.1 Polaromonas sp. | reverse complement strand
TGTAGATGTGCAGTCTGTTCCTCGCTTTGATAGCCGATTTCGTTGACGTCAGTGCTGAGAAATACCGTCACCAAGGGAAATTTATTAGATGCCCTCGGTTGACTTTATGGGAAGTCCCTGTAATTGGGCTAGAGTCAAATTTCGTACCTAAAAACAGCCCTATTAAAGCCAAATTCATGTCCAAACTGCCCGGTGCTCTTCAAAACCTGCCGCTGCCCATCATCGGCTCGCCGCTGTTCATCATCAGCAACCCAAAGCTCGTCATTGCCCAGTGCATTGCTGGCGTGGTTGGCTCCATGCCTGCGCTCAACGCCCGGCCTGCCGAGCAGCTTGAAGAGTGGCTGATCGAGATCACCGAGGCTTTGGCCGCCTACAACAAGGCCAACCCCGACAAGCCCGCCGCCCCGTTTGCCATCAACCAGATCGTCCACAAGTCCAACGACCGCCTGGAACATGACATGGCGATGTGCGTCAAGTACAAGGTGCCCATCATCATCACCAGCCTGGGCGCGCGTGAAGACATTAACGCCGCTGCCCACAGCTACGGCGGTGTGGTGTTGCACGACATCATCAATAACAAACATGCCCGCAAGGCGATTGAAAAGGGCGCAGACGGCCTGATTGCCGTGGCTGCAGGTGCAGGCGGCCATGCCGGTGTCAAAAGCCCGTTTGCGCTGATTCAGGAGATCCGCCAGTGGTTTGATGGCCCGATTGCGTTGTCAGGCGCTATTTCAACCGGGGGTGCAGTTTTGGCTGCTCAAGCCATGGGCGCAGACTTTGGCTACATCGGCTCGGCCTTCATTGCCACCACCGAGGCACGCGCGTCAGACGCCTACAAGCAGGCCATCGTTGACAGCAACTCTGACGACATTGTGTACAGCAATCTGTTCACGGGCGTTCACGGCAACTATTTGGCACCCTCCATTCGCGCCGCAGGCATGGACCCAGACAACCTGCCTGTCAGCGACCCGAGCAAGATGAACTTTGGCGGCGACAAGTCCAAGGCCTGGAAAGACATCTGGGGCTGCGGCCAGGGCATTGGCGCAATTGACAAGGTGCAGAGCACGGCTGATTACGTTGCGCAGTTGCGGCGCGAGTATGAGGCTGCCAAGGCGCGTTTACGCTAATTTTTGACTTTTTCAAGGGTCATTTTGGCCTCCAGACCAATCAATACGGGCGCAAGCAGCTCCTAAATATAGAGCAAGTTACCCGTCAATTGCTGCGCATGATGCCGCAAATGATCTGCCATAAAGCTGGCGATGAAATAGTAGCTGTGGTCATAGCCCGCATGTTGCCGAAGAACCAGCGGCTGCCCGATGGCTGCGCAGGCGGTCTCCAGTAAATGCGGATGCAACTGATCTGCCAAGAACTTGTCGGCCAGTCCCTGGTCGATGAGGATGCCGCCGGGGTAGGGTGCTGACGTCAGCGTGCTCATCAATGCCGTCGCATCATGCGCCGCCCAGGTCGATTCGTCTGCACCCAAATAACCTGCAAACGCCTTGCGTCCCCACAGGCACTGCGCAGGCGCACAGATGGGTGCAAAGGCTGAAACCGATTTGAAAAGCGCAGGATGCCTGAGCGCCAGCGTCAATGCGCCATGCCCGCCCATGGAGTGACCAAAGATGCCGACTTTGTCGGCGTTGATCGGCAGTGCGCTTGCCAACAGCGGCAGCAACTCCTGAGTGATGTAGCTTTCCATCCGCCAGTGCTTGGCCCACGGTTTTTGTGTTGCGTCCAGGTAAAAGCCGGCGCCCACGCCAAAGTCCCAACTGTCGGCTTCACCCACCACATTCGCACCGCGCGGGCTGGTGTCGGGCGCGATCAATGCCAAGCCCAGCTCGGATGCAAGGCGTTGCGCACCCGCTTTGATCATGAAGGTTTCTTCGTTGCAGGTCAGGCCTGCCAAGTAAACCAACGCGGGTACAGCGCCACGTACAGCCTGCGGCGGCAAAAATACTGAAAAGCGCATCGGCAAACAAATCTCTTTGGAGTCGTGTTTGTAAAAGCGCTGCTGCCCGCCAAAGCAGCCGTGTTCACTGATCAGTTCCATGGCGTTCAGTACAAAACAACGCCGCGAATCGACTCGCCGCTTTTCATCAAATCAAAACCCTTGTTGATGTCTTCAAGCGGCATGGTGTGGGTGATCAGGTCGTCGATGTTGATCTTGCCTTCCATGTACCAGTCCACAATTTTCGGCACATCGGTGCGGCCGCGCGCGCCACCAAAGGCTGAGCCTTCCCATTTGCGGCCTGTGACGAGCTGAAACGGGCGGGTTGAAATTTCAGCGCCCGCCTCAGCCACGCCAATGATGATGCTGCGGCCCCAGCCCTTGTGCGTGCATTCGAGTGCCTGGCGCATCACCTTGGTGTTGCCAATGCATTCAAAGCTGTAGTCTGCGCCGCCGTCGGTCAGTTGCACAATGGCATCGACGACGTTCTCGGTTTCTTTCGGGTTGATGAAATGCGTCATGCCAAACTTGCGCGCCATGGCTTGCCGGGCAGGGTTGATGTCCACGCCAATGATCTTGTCAGCGCCCACCATCTTCGCGCCCTGAATCACGTTCAACCCAATGCCACCCAAGCCAAACACCACCACGTTCGCGCCTGCCTCGACCTTGGCGGTGAACAGCACCGCGCCAATGCCGGTGGTCACGCCGCAGCCGATGTAGCACACCTTGTCAAACGGCGCGTCACTCCTGATTTTGGCGAGTGAGATTTCAGGCGCGACCGTGTAGTTGCTGAAAGTTGACGTGCCCATGTAATGAAAAATGGGCTTGCCGTCCAGGCTGAAGCGACTGGTCGCATCGGGCATCAGGCCCTTGCCCTGCGTTCCGCGAATCAGCTGGCACAAATTGGTTTTGCGCGACAGGCAAAACTTACACTGGCGGCACTCGGGTGTGTACAGCGGAATAACGTGGTCGCCTTTTTTAAGCGTTGTGACGCCAGGGCCGACATCCACCACAATACCCGCGCCTTCATGGCCCAAAATAGCCGGAAAGATGCCTTCCGGGTCAGCACCTGACAGCGTGTAGTAATCGGTGTGGCAAATGCCGGTGGCTTTGATTTCAACCAGCACCTCACCATAACGCGGACCGTCCAGGTCAACGGTTTCAATGGTGAGGGGTTGGCCTGATTGCCAGGCGACGGCGGCTTTTGTTTTCATGATGTGTACTTTTTAAAATGGATCAGCTGACTTTAGCCGCAACTGGACTGGCGGTTTGTTCGGGTACCGCACCATATAAAAACAGTTTGTTGACCAGCAGCACGCTAAACACGGTAGCGACAGCACCAATTGCAGCATTGACCCAAAAGTACTGCACCAAACCCTGCGCGTCACGACTGATGACCAACCCGCCCACAAAGCTGGCCAAACCCATCGCTGCAGACTGCACCGACGAGTTAAGCGCCATGAAGGTGCCGCGCAGCTTGGGGTTGGCGGCGCTGGTCGCCACCGCCATGCCGGGGATCATGCGCCCATTCATGCCGATAAACATGATGGTGGTCACCAACAAAATGCCCCACAAACCGAACGATGCACTGACGGTGACCAGCCAGATCGACAGCATGGCAAACACGGCGGTGATTTTGAACATTTTGGCCTTGCCTACCGAGTCCGTCAGCTTGCCTATCCAGCGGGCAGTGAACAGCGTTGTCGCGCCGCCCAGCAAATAAACGTAGGGTAGTTGCTGCATCGTCAAGCCACCGTTGATGGTGGTGTAAATCGTGATGTAGGGGATGACGGTGAAAGCGGCAATCATCATCAGCGCGGTAAAGGCAAATGCTTTTTGATGGTTGGTGTCCCGCAGCACCTGCATGATGTTTGCCAGCGGCGACGCGCGCTGGTGTTTCAGGTGGTCAGCCAGCGGCGGCAGCGTGACCCATGCGCCAGCGGTCAGCACCACGCAAACGCCTGCAATCACAAAAAACGGCGTGTGCCAGTTAAATTGCGCCGCCAAAAAAAGCCCGGCAGGCACGCCAGCCACTGAGGCCAGCGCAAATGAAGACATCACAATGCCCATCGCCCGGCCACGCCGCTCAAACGGAATCACGTCCGCCACAATGGTTTGCGCCAGCGCTGCCAGCACGCCGCCAAAAGCACCCGCTGCAATGCGCGCCAGCATCAAGGTGTCGTAAGTCTGCGCCAGCCCGCAAGCCAGCGTGGCAGCCGCAAACAAGACGTACAGGCTCAAGAGCAGTTTTTTGCGACTGAACCGATCGACATAAAACGACGCCAGCAAGCCCGACGCGCCCGCAGAGAATGTATAGGCTGACACCAGCAAACCAAACTTGGCATCACTGATATTGAAAAGCTGCGTGAACTGCGGCCCCAGCGGCATCATGACCATGAAGTCGACAATGTGGGTGAACTGAATGCCAGCCAGCGTTAGCAGCAGCCAGAACTCGCGTTTGGGGGAGAGGGGGGTGGTCATTGAAGGCGGTTGCAAACAGGTGACTTTAGCGGAGGTGGGTGGTTTGGGGTACGCCATTCGGAAAAAGCCTTTTTGAACTTTAAAAATTTGGTGCAAAAAGCAAGTATTGCCCGAGCCTAAAATAGACCGGTAGCTTACAGAGGAACCCACAATGTTAAGAAGCTTCTCCGCAGAATTAAATGGCGCAGAGTTGATCTGGCTTGACCAGCCGCCTGCCAATTTGTCGCACGCCAGGGTGTTGGTGGTTGTTGATGACGAGTTTTTGACTGCGCCCCCAATGCCTGCTGCCAAGCGTTACGAATTTGCCGACTTGGCAGGCAAACTTCAATGGCGTGGCGATGCAGTCAAAGCGCAACGCGGACAGCGTGATGCCTGGTAAGCGCTACTTGCTCGACACCAACGCACTGATTGCCTTGTTGCAGGGCAATCGTGAATTGATGACCTTAACCCAATCAGCGGATTGGCTTGGTGTGTCTGTCATCAATGTCTTGGAGTTTTTGGGGTTTGATGGGCTGACCGAACAAGATCGCCTGTTGTTCCAGCAATTTGTATCGCGCGTTACCGTGATTGATGTTGCTCACAATAACGACGCATTAATGACGCACATCACAGCGCTTCGAAAAAGTAGAGCCCTCAAGCTGCCCGATGCTATCGTGATGGCAAGTGCTTCAGTGCATCAGGCGACGGTTATTACCAACGATGCTCAATTGCTTCAAGTGGGTGCAGGCGATGCCAGTTTCGCCGCGCAGGGCTTTTCTGTTGATGGATGATGTGATTGACAGCTGGAAGCAAACGGGTCCGGGTTGGCAGACGCGGATGGCTGAGCGGCTGAGTTCGGTCTGAGTTTTCGCTACATCTTGGATGTGATTCAATGTGCAGAACAAAAACTATCAAGCGCGTTGCTGCTTGAGTTCAAGGATAAAAGGCTAACTCGAATATGGACGATTTCACCAAGATTCTTTTGACCTCGTCGCTTACTGCCATTGGGGCAGTCGTCGTTTTTGTTGCGAGTCAAATTCTTGGAAAACTGGTTATTGAACCAATCCAAGACTTGAAGAAAACACTCGGCGAAATTCGCTACTCGCTTGTATTTCATGCCCAGGCCATCATGACTCCCGTCGGAGACCGTGAAGGAGAGGACAAAGCGTCTGAAGCGCTTCGAAAGCTGGCATGTGATCTGCTTTCGAAGGTCGGGGCTGTTCCTTTCTATGATCGATGGGCCGCCATTTCAAGCGATTTCCTGCCTGCAAGGGTGAGCGCCAATGAGGCATCTAAGTGCCTCATTGGCCTTTCAAACTCTGTGCATCAGCAAAACAGATCAGATAGAAATAGTATGCGCGTCGACAAAATCGAGCTTCTTCTCGGTTTTGAGTCTATGGAGGAGTAGCTCCCTCTTGTTTGACAGACTGAGTGTCATTTTTAGCTGCTTTTAGATGTAATTTAAATCTTTAACTCAATAAATACGGGCGTAAGCAGCTCCTAAAAGCGTAGCTTATTTAATGTATCTGCCACCACAGTTGATGCTTCGCCATAACGCTTTCAAACAACACACTGATCTCGAACCCTGTCAACCAAGCCTGCAACTGCGGCCAAGGCTGCGCTGCAAACCAGGCTGCATCGGTGTGCGCAAACTGGCGTACAAAGGGCAGGATGGCCATGTCTGCCAGGCTGGCTTGACTACCAAACAACCTGCCCGCATTTAAACGTGGTTCCAGCGTATACAGCCAGCTTGCTGCTTTCTCTCGCTGTGCTGCTGCAAACATCTTCATCGATCCAGCTCTTTGTAATATCTTCCGTTCGCCCTGAGCTTGTCGAAGGGTTGCATCGGCTTCGACAGGCTCAGCCCGAACGGAAATAGAAACTTGTCCAGAATGGAGCGTCAAATAATCACCAAACTCCTGCGGATACCGATTCGGATATTTGTAACGCTCCAGCGCGTGTTTAAACTTGCCGTCGTTGGCGGCGATTAACGTCAGCATGTCTTCCATCGAAGCTTGCGTTAACCAACCATCCGGGTCGCTCTGCGCCAGAGCCCACCGCATGATGTCCAGGCTTTCGTCGATGACTTGGCCGTTGGACAGTACCAGCACGGGCACCGTGCCTTTGGGGGAGGCGGCCAGCATCTCGGCGGGTTTGCTTTTCAGCGACACCTCACGTAGCTCGTATTGAACGCCACTGACTCGCAGCGCTAGTCGCGCACGCATCGCATACGGGCAGCGCCTGAAGCTGTACAGGACGGGCAGAGGGGTTGTCACTGCTTTTGCACAGCGCCGATATGGCTTTGCTTGCGCACCTGAGCCAAATCAACCTGTTTTTGCCGTTGCCTATATCCGGCTTTTTGCTCGTCCGTCGTGCGGGCATGGCAGCCGGGGCAGCTCACGCCGCGTTCGTACAGGGGTGATGCCATGGCCTCCGTCGTGATCGGGTCGCGGCATGACCGGCACAGCTCCAAATCGCCTTCTAGCAGGCCATGGCCGACGGATACGCGCTCGTCAAAAACAAAGCACTGGCCTTGCCATTGGCTTTGGGCTTCGGGAACAGTCTCCAGGTATTTCAAAATGCCTCCTTGCAGGTGGTACACCTCGTCAAAGCCTTTGGACTTTAAAAACGCGGTGGATTTTTCACAGCGAATACCGCCTGTGCAAAACATGGCCACTTTCGGTTTGATGCCATCGACCTCGGCCAGCTTGCCGCCGCTTTGCATTTCACGCTCGACCCAGCCGGGCAGTTCTGAAAAGCTGGCAGTTGCCGGGTTCACCGCGCCGGCGAACGTGCCAATTGACACCTCGTAGTCGTTGCGGGTGTCCACCAGCACCACGCCGGGCTGGGCTATCAGTTCATTCCAGTCATCAGGCTTGACGTACTGGCCCGCCATCAAAGCCGGATGAACGTCAGGCACACCCAGTGTGACGATTTCCTTTTTCAACCGCACCTTCATGCGGTAAAACGGCATGGCGCTGGCCCACGATTCTTTGTGTTCCAGCGTTGTTAGTCTTGGGTCACTGCGTAAATAAGCCAGCACGGCATGTACATCATCAGACAGCCCGGCTATCGTGCCGTTGATGCCTTCCGCCGCCAGCAGCAGCGTGCCTTTGATGCCATGCGCCTCGCACACGGCCAGCAGCGGCGCTTGCAGCGCGGCATGGTCGGGCAGTTCAACAAACTTGTACAGGGCGGCGGTGAGGAAGGGCATTGGCGGATGGGTATTTGCTATATTATTTATAGCTGCTTGCGCACGTATTGATTGGGCTATAGGCTTAAATGATACTTATTTTACGGGTTTTCTGGGTTTCAAAGTCGTGTTTGGGGCTGAATCTCTCATGACCTCCTGCATCAGCATGCGCACCTTGCCCAGCAGCGGCGGCTCGGTACGTGCGGCTATCGTGACCATACCAAACCGTGCGGTCGAATTCAAAGCGGGCGTAATGGGCAGCTCGACCAAATCTGGTGCGGCTGCCCGAATCGTCAGCACCACGGTGTCGCTGGTGCGCACCACGTCCAGCAGGCTGGAGATTTCTTCTGAACGCAGGTTGACCAGCTTGTCAGGGTGCGCATCTGCGCCAAAGCGCTCCATCAATATGCGGGCGACTTCGTCGCTGAGCGGTGTTGATGCAACCGGGTAGTTGCGCAGCGTGGCAAAGGGAACGCTGGCTTTTTTTGCCAGTGGGTGGCCGGGGCGACACATGAAAGCGCCCTTCATTTCTTGCAATGTGCTCACCTTCAAATCAATAGCAGGTTGCAGGGAACGGATGTCCAAGATCAGCGCATCCAGCAAACGCTCACGCAGGGCTTGCACCAGCAGTGTGGTGCTGGCACGTGAAATCTCAATTCGCGCCTTCGGGTGGTCAGTGGCCATCAGCTTGAGCAGCGGGGTCATCAGCATCGCGCCGGGGCCAGAGCCCATGCCGATGCGCAGCTTGCCCAGCTCACCCTTTTGCAGTTGCGCGCTGGTTTGGCGCAGCTCGTTGGCCTCATCTATCAGCACGCGCGCCTGCTGCACGATGTGCGCGCCAAACACGGTGAGCTCGTTTTTACGGCCAATACGGTCGAACAGGCTTTGGCCCAGTTCGTCTTCGAGCGCCTTGATGCTGCGGCTCAGCGCGGGCTGCGTCAGGTGCAGTTTGATGGCCGACTGGCTGAATGAGCCGTTGGAGGCGAGTTCAATCAAATGTTTAAGTTGAACCAGTGTCATGGTGGTTGGGTGGTTTCATATATTCATTAAAGTCATACAAATTGGCATAAGAATGCATTAGACATTATAGAAATGGCTGTCTACGATGCAATGACTCCAACAACTTCAAGGTCGAGACATGTCAAAACATCTGAATAAATTAGCTACTTTCATTGGCGGCCTGGTTTTAACCAGCGTAGTTTGCGCCCAAACCTACCCCAACAAACCCGTCACCCTGATGGTGCCGTACCCTGCGGGCGGCTTGTCTGACGTGATAGCGCGTACCGTCAATACGCCTTTGGGAAAAGCATTGGGACAACCCGTGATCATTGAAAACTTGGGCGGTGCCAGTGGCGGTATCGCCGCACAAAAAGTGCTTGGCGCGCCGTCTGATGGTTATATGCTGTTTCAAGGCTCACCCAATGAGTTGATTTTGGCACCTTTGGCTTTGTCTTCTGTGAAGTACAAACCTGAAGATTTTCGTCAAATTCACCGCATTGCCCTGGCGCCCATGGCCATCATTGCGCGGGCAGACCTTCCAGTCGAGAACGCGGATGAGTTGGTTGCCTATGCCCTGAAAGTTGCCAAAGAAGGCAAACCCATGACCTATGCCAGTGTCGGTGTTGGTTCTTTGTACCACTTGCTGGGTGAGCAAATGAGCAAAATGGTCGGCGCACCCATGTTGCATGTGCCCTACAAAGGCTTTGCTGATGCGGTGAAAGATTTGCTAGGCAATCAGGTCGATATTTTCATCACACCGTATGGCGCGCCACAAGTGGCATTGGCCAAAGATAAAAAAATCAAATTTATCGCATCGACTTCTGCTGGTGCGCATCCCCTGCAGCCACAATTGAGCCGCACCAGCGACAGCAAAGGCGCGTTGAAGAGCTTCAGCTCTGAAATTGGTACTGGCTACTTCGTCAAGCGCGACACACCTGAACCCATTGTGCAATCCATGCACAAAGCGCTGCAGGCCGTGCTGGGTGATGCTGAGTATTTGAGTCGCATGGGTACACTGGGGCAACTGGCATCACCTTTGCAAACCCTGGAAGTTGCCAACAAAGCATTTGTTGACGAAACCGCGCAATACCGAGCGATTGCCAAAACCATCAATCTGCAGCCACAGTAACATGTCGTATTTGCGTGATGTGCTCGTCGAACGTGTGGGTGAATTCATCCAGTTACGCCGCGACATTCACAGTCACCCCGAACTGGCATTTGAAGAGCACCGAACTGCTGAGCTCATAGCTACCAAGCTGGAAAGTTGGGGCTACGCTGTCCATCGTGGTTTGGGTGGTACGGGTGTCGTGGGAACCATCAAGCGCGGCAAAAGCAGTCGTAGCCTTGGCATTCGTGCCGATATGGACGCTTTACCGATTCAAGAAGCCACTGGCTATGCTTGGGCGAGCAGTAAGCCAGGCGTGATGCACGCCTGCGGCCACGATGGGCATACCGCCATGTTGCTGGCTGCTGCAAAATCAATAGCAACTAACCCAAGCTTTGACGGCACGCTCAACCTGATTTTCCAGCCCGCTGAAGAAGGCGGTGGTGGTGCGGTGCGCATGATGGAAGATGGCCTTTTTGAGCAACACCCATGCGATGCTGTGTTTGCCATGCACAACATGCCAGGCATACCCGCTGGGCATTTTGTGTTTCGTGACGGTGCGGCCATGGCGTCGAGTGACTACGCCACGATTCGCATTCACGGCACAGGCGGCCACGGTGCCATGCCGCACCGCGCGGCGGATCCGCTGGTGGCCAGCGCATCCATCATCATGGCGCTTCAAACCATCGTGTCGCGTAATGTGGACCCGCTGCACACCGCAGTCGTCACCGTCGGTGCGCTGCATGCGGGCAATGCCAACAACGTCATCCCGGCAGTGGCGACGATGGAGCTCAGCGTGCGTGCGCTTGACCCTGCCGTGCGTGCGCTGCTTGAAGAGCGTATCAAGGCGCTGGTGACGGCCCAAGCTGAAAGCTTTGACGTGCGGGCCGAAATTGACTGGCGCAAAGGCTATTGCGTGCTGGTCAATTCAGAGCCTGAAACTGACTTTGCACGGCGGGTAGCCCTTAATCTGGTCGGGCCAGACCGCATCACTTTGCACGGTCCCGCATTGACGGGCAGTGAAGACTTTGCCTTCATGCTGGAAAAAATACCCGGCAGCTACTTGCTGATTGGCAATGGCGATGGAGACTCCGCCGGGGCGTGCATGGTACACAACCCCAGCTACGACTTTAACGACGACAACATTGCTGTGGGTGCGGCGTATTGGACAGCGCTGACGCAGGAGTTTTTTGCACGTAAAATTTGAAGTTAGAACTTGACCTTGTGTCAACATGTGATCGGGAGAGACTGCCAACGCTTTTGATTAATCAATAGCGTGTGGGCAGCGCCGAAGGAGCAACCGCCCCGGAAACTCTCAGGCAAAAGAACCGGTCACATGCACTATCTCTGAAGAGCTGCTGGCATCGTCTGCCAGCGCACCGAAGGAGCAAGCGATGCGCCGCCAAGGCGCAGCGTGAATCTCTCAGGTCCAGAACAGAGGGGGCGCTTTTGTTACGCGGCTTGCGTGGCAAATGCTCCAATCCCTGACGTTTTGAAAGCTCTCTTTTATGAAAACCATTGCAATCATTGGCGGCGGCATCACCGGCGTCACCACAGCTTACGCGCTTGCCAAACGCGGCTTTGCCGTCACTTTGTTTGAGCGCCATCGCTACGCGGCGATGGAAACGTCGTTTGCCAACGGTGGGCAACTCTCGGCATCCAACGCCGAGGTGTGGACGCACTGGTCTACCATCGTCAAGGGCCTGAAGTGGATGCTGAACCGCAATGCGCCGCTGCTGGTCAACCCCGCGCCGACCTGGCACAAGCTGTCGTGGTTTGCTGAATTCATGGCCGCCATGCCGCATTACGAGCGCAACACGATTGCAACCGCCCGTCTGGCGGTGGCCGCGCGCCAGCATTTGTTTGCCTGGGCGCAAGACGAAGGCATTGACTTTGACTTGAAAAAGCAGGGCATCTTGCACATTTACCGTGACAAAAAAGGCTTTGACCATGCGGGTCGTGTCTCAGTGATGCTGGCCAAAGGTGGCCTGGAGCGCCGCGCCGTGACGCCGCAAGAGATGAAAGCCATTGAGCCTGCTTTGGCGGGTGATTATTACGGCGGCTATTTCACTGAGAGCGATTCAACGGGCGACATCCACAAATTTACCCACGGATTGTCTCTGGCGGCTGAGCGCCTGGGCGTGCGAATCTTGTATGACCAGGACGTCAAGTCAGTGCAAACAAACGGCAAAACAGTGACGGTGACCACAGCAGGGCAAGGTGACTATGACGTGGGCATACACACTTTTGCAGGCATGCACACCTTTGATGGCGTTGTTGTTTGCGCAGGCGTGGCCAGCCGCAACTTTGCGGCGCAACTGGGCGACCGGGTCAATATTTACCCGGTCAAGGGTTATTCGATCACCGTGAACCTGAACGATGCGCAGAGCCAGGCGGGCGCGCCGAATGTGAGTTTGCTGGACGATGAAACCAAGCTGGTGACCAGCCGTTTGGGCGTCAACCGCTTCAGGGTTGCCGGGACGGCCGAGTTCAATGGGGTGGACTACGACATTCGCGCGGATCGCATTCAGCCGCTGATCAACTGGGTGGCGCAGTGCTTTCCACAAATCGACACACGATCAGTCGTGCCATGGGCCGGCTTGCGCCCCATGATGCCCAACATGATGCCGCGCGTGGGGCAGGGGCGTGCTGCCAATGTGTTTTACAACACGGGTCACGGCCACTTGGGCTGGACGCTGTCAGCGATTACGGCAGACATGGTGGGCGATGTGGTTTTGCAGTCTGGCGACGCCTTGGCAGACACCACCGCAAAGCCGCAATTCGCTTGAAATGGAAATTTGTAGAAGCGTTACTTCTATAAATCAAACAGCCGCTGCGCCAGCCACCAACTGGCCAGCAGCGCTACCACGATGGAGCCCGCCATGAGCAGACCCACCCGGTAAAACCGTGTGGCGCGCAGCCAGAAAGCCAGTGGTAAAAACACCGCCACAATCGCCAGTTGGCCCAACTCCACACCCACGTTAAAGCCCACCAGCGCCAGCACCAGTGCGCCTTGCGGCAAGCCCAGGTCGGCCAGTACGGATGCAAAGCCAAAGCCATGAATCAGGCCAAAACCAAAGGCCATCAGCCAGCGCTTGCCCTCGACTGTGCCGCGCAGGTTGTTCAGCGCCGCCACAATGACGGATGCGGCAATCACTGATTCGACAAGACGCGATGGCAGGCTGATGATTTGCAGCCCGGCCAATGTCAGCGTGATGGAATGCGCCAGGGTAAAGGCCGTGACCACTTTCACAACCTCTTTCACCGCGCCCGTCAGGCTTGCTACGGGCACCCACTGGCCGCCTTGCCGCGTCACCACAACGGGCAACAGCAACGCCAGTAAAAAAAGGATGTGGTCGTAACCAATCCAGATGTGCCAGACCCCTTCAACCACATACTGGCTGAAGGTTTGCCAGGTGCTGGGTGGCTGCAAAGCCAGGGTTTGGTCTGCTGACTCGGTGCTGAAAACCAGCGCCTGCGCCGCCTCGGGCACGCCCTTGGCTGCGGGCGCAATCCACTGCACCAGCCCGCGATGCGACGGGTCCACATCAAAAAACAGGCTGTAGCTGGCCTTGACGGGGCTGGCCACTGTGAGGCACTGCGCGTTCAGGCTCAACACGGCGTACGTGCCGTCGCTGTGTTTGTCGAGCTGCATCGGGCTTGTGGTGGTTAACGCGCAGGGTTGGCTCGCTGCGGTCAATGTCAGGCGGCTGGTGGCCAGGCGGGTGATGTCGTCTGCGCGCTGGCGCACTTCGCCCCAGCTCAAGTCGCCATTGCCGTCGCGGTCAAGTTGCAGCACGTAGTCCAGGTCGCGCAGGGCGATGTCCCAGCGCACGGTGATGCTGTCGCTGCCCTCGGCAGCGCGCAATGTCAGGTAGCTGTCACTGGGCTTGTGTGCCCAGGCGGCGCTTTGCAAAACAAGTATAAAAAAGAGCAGCCAGCGCTTCACTTCGTGGCTCCGGCTGTTGCGAGCTGTGCTGCAAGTTGCGACATGCTGGTGTCCTGGTAGCCGCTGTTGCGCAGCCAGTCGAGGGCGGGTTGTGCGTCTTTGGGTTGCCTGGCAGCCAGTGCGGCGCGCATCAGCACTTCTGCATCGCGTGGCTCTTTTTGCAGGGTGTAGTTTTTGCTGGCCAGCGCCAAGGCTTTGCTGGCGTTGCCTTCAATGTCCAGCTCAAAGCGCGCCGCTTCCTGCTCGTGCAGGCGGTCACCGCGCTGGTTGGCGGCCTGAAAGCGCTCACGCAGTTGCTTGGCCCAGTCATCGGCACGCGGGTCTTTGGCCGTACGGCCCGCCAGTGCCAGGCGCAGCAGCAAAATATCAGACCGCTCCCAGTCGGTGAGCAGCTTGATCACTTCAAGCGGTCGCTCGCGAGCGATCAAGAAATCAGCATACGCACCCAGTAAAAACTGGTCTGTCACGCCTTGCTTGATAGCGGCTTTAAAGTAATTTTCAGCCACATCAAAGCGCTGCAGTCGCCAAGCCATTTCAGCCAGACGGGTGTTTTGCCACAGCAGTAGTTCGGGTGCAGCTTGTGGTGCGGCTTTGACGGCGGTTGCCAGTGATTCAAAACCAGCATCGAGCTGCCCAGACGTTGCCTGTACGTAGGCGGTGCAGCCAGCGCCCACCAGAGGTTCGGCCAACGGCGCTGCGCGCGCGCATTCGACGGCGGCTTCTTTGTAGCGCGCCTGCACCATGAAAATGGCACTGCGCCACAGCAGTGGCTCGGGCGATGTGGGGTTGAGTTCGCTGGCTTTGGCAAGGCTGGCCAGAGCCGGTTCAAACTCATGGCTGAACTGCAGCAAGAGGCCGCGCACCATCGCATAGTCTGCGTTGTTGGGTGGGGCTTTTGCCAGCGGTGCCAGGGCTGCAGATGCATAGCCCACATAGCGCGGGTCGCCTTGCGCCATGGCCAGGTCAAAGTAGCGCCGGGCAATGTCTACTCGCAAGGCCAGGTCATCAGGCCGTGCGGCGAGTTGTTTGCGCAGTGAATCAACACGGCGTATGGCTGGGTCACTGGCGCGGCCAGGCAGGCGTTCAACCACTTCGGCGTCATGGGTGGGGGTGTAGGGGGCAGCCAATGCGGGCGAACCAACACAGATCACAACGGCAGCCAGCACGGGCAGACTGGCGGCTTTAAAACAGGGGTAAATCAGCATGCCAGAAGTGTATCGGCTGGTCCGCAGCGACAGGCAGACCTTAAGATAAAGCATGACCAAATCTTTGAAAGTTGCCGTGATGGGTGCGGGCGCGGTGGGCTGCTACTACGGCGGTATGTTGGCCAGGGCTGGGCACGATGTGGTGCTGATAGCCCGGCCCCAGCACGCAAACGCGATTGCCAGTGCTGGATTGCGGCTGCAAGCTTTGACATTCGATGAGCAGGTTCATTTAAAAGCCAGCACAAATGCCAGTGCCGTACAAGGTGCAGACCTGGTTTTGTTTTGTGTCAAATCCAGCGACACCGAAGCCGCAGGCCGCTTGATACAACCCTTTTTGCAAGCCGATGCGCTGGTCATGTGTTTGCAAAACGGGGTTGACAATGCCGACCGTCTGCGCAGCGTTTTGCCAAACCATACGGTAGCCGCAGCGGTGGTGTATGTTGCGACTGAAATGGTGGGCTCCGGCCACGTTAAACACAATGGCCGGGGCGATTTGGTGATCGAGCCATCAGCAGCCAGTGCCGCCGTGGCGCAGGCGTTGATTGCCGCTGGTGTGCCTACAGAAGTCTCAAACAATGTGCGCGGTGAGCTGTGGGCCAAGCTGATTCTGAACTGCGCCTACAACGGCGTGTCTGCCATCACCCAGTTGCCCTATGGCCAGACGGTTGCAGGCGTGGGTGTGCAGGATGTGATGCGGGACGTGGTGGCCGAATGCCTGGCTGTAGCCAAGGCTGATGGCGTGCAGGTAGCGGGTGATGTACCTGCAGCAGTTGCCAGCCTGGCAGGCAGCATGCCACTGCAAAAGTCATCTACCGCGCAAGACCTGGCACGCGGCAAACCGACCGAGATTGACTTCCTGAACGGTTTTATCGTGCAGCGTGGTCAAGCGCTGGGCATTGCCACACCTGCCAATCAGGTGCTGTGGGCGCTGGTCAAGTTGCTGGAAGTTAAAAGCACCTGAAAAAGGCCTGAAAGTGCCTTTTTCGAGTGCCAAATAAGCCTAAATACCAATCAATACGTGCGCAAGCAGCTACTGCTTTGATAGCAAATCAAGGATCACCACCCAGTGCTGCGCATCGACGGGTGTGATCGACAGGCGGTTGTCTTTCTTTAAAACCAGCAGGTCTGCCAATGCTGGCGTGGCGCGCAGCTCAGGCAGTGTCAGGTTGCGGGTTTTGTTGACAACCTGCACATCGACCAGCAGCCAACGCGGCTGGTCGGGTTTTGATGCCGCGTCAAAATAAGGCGAGTCGGGCTCAAACTGGGTCGGGTCAGGGTAAGGTGTTGACGCCACCCGCGCCAAGCCAACGATGCCCGGCTCTGCGCAACTGGAGTGGTAGAACAAAACGCCATCGCCCACCTGCATCGCATCGCGCATAAAGTTGCGCGCCTGGTAGTTGCGCACGCCCACCCAGGGCACAGTGGAATCCTTGGCCGTTAGTACGTCGTCAATCGAGCATTCGCCGGGTTCGGACTTCATGAGCCAATAGTTGGTCATGTCAGAACACTACCAAAACAGGAGCTGCTTGCGCCCATATTCATTGGCCTGAAGGCCTATTTCGTCCCAAAAATACGGTCGCCTGCATCGCCCAGCCCCGGCAAGATGTAGCCGTGGTCATTGAGCTGGCGGTCAATCGCTGCGGTGTAGATCGGTACATCGGGATGCGCTTTTTGCAGGGCAGCAATGCCTTCCGGACAGGTCAGCAGGCAGACAAACTTGATGGACTTGGGCTGCAGTTTTTTCAGCCGGTCAATCGCGGCAATGGCTGAGTTGCCGGTAGCTAGCATCGGGTCAACGACGATGATGTCGCGCTCGGCCATCTCGCTGGGCATTTTGAAATAGTATTCGACCGCCTGCAGCGTGGCCGGGTCGCGGTACAGGCCGACGTGGCCAACCCGCGCGCCGGGCACCACGTTGAGCATGCCCTCCAGAATGCCGTTGCCCGCCCGCAAAATCGACACAAACACCAGCTTTTTGCCGTCAATCATGCGGCCCGTCATCGTCGCTAGCGGGGTGTCGATCTGCACGTCTTGCAGCGGCATGTCTCGGGTGACTTCATAGGCCATCAGGCTGCTCAGTTCATTGAGCAGGGTTCGAAAGGTGTTGGTTGATGCGTCTTTGCGGCGCATCAGCGTCAGCTTGTGCTGCACCAGCGGGTGGTCTATCAGGTTGACGTTTGACATAGGGAGATTCCAGCTGATTTAACGGCGACGGCCACCAAACAGGCTGCCCAGCACACCGCGAATGATTTCCCGCCCAACGGTCGAACCCATCGTGCGTACCGCCGACTTGGCCATGCTTTGCGCTAAACCGTCATGCACACCGCCGCGCGGGCCGGTGGTGCCAAACAGCACGTCTTTCAGGCCACCCATGATGCCGCCCGAATCGTTTTGACCCGCCGCGCCGCCGCCCGGCAAGTTTTGCGCGGCGTCCGCGCCGGCTTGCGCGCGGGCTTGCAGCATTTCGTGCGCTGATTCGCGGTCAATCGTTTTTTCATAAACACCCGCCACCAATGAGTTTTGCAGCAAGGCGCTGCGCTGTTCAGGCGTGATCGGCCCAATCTGGCTGCCCGGCGGCAAGACGTAAACACGTTCGGTCACGCTGGGCCTGCCTTTGGCGTCCAGCAGGCTGACCAGTGCTTCACCCACGGCCAGCTCGGTAATTGCCGTTTCAATATCCAGCCCCGGTTTTTGCCGCATGGTCTGCGCCGTGGCCTTGACGGCTTTTTGGTCACGCGGTGTAAACGCCCGCAGTGCGTGCTGCACTCGGTTGCCAAGCTGGGCCAGCACAGAGTCAGGAATGTCCAGCGGGTTTTGCGTGACGAAATACACGCCCACGCCTTTTGAGCGCACCAGCCGCACGACAAGCTCAATCCGCTCGACCAGCACCTTGGGGGCTTCGTTGAAGAGCAAGTGCGCTTCGTCAAAGAAAAAAACCAGCTTGGGTTGCTCCAGGTCGCCGACTTCAGGCAACTGCTCAAACAGCTCGGACAACATCCACAGCAAAAAGGTGGCATACAGGCGCGGTGAATTCATCAGCTTGTCAGCAGCCAGGATGTTGATGACACCTTTGCCGTCGGTGGTTTGCATAAAGTCGCTGATGTTCAGCATCGGCTCGCCGAAGAACTTGTCACCGCCCTGGCTTTCAATTTGCAGCAGCCCGCGTTGAATGGCGCCCACACTGGCAGCGCTGACATTGCCGTATTTGGTGGTGAACTCGCTGGCGTTGTCGCCCACGTATTGCAGCATCGCGCGCAGGTCTTTCAAATCCAGCAGCAGCATGCCGTTGTCGTCAGCGATTTTGAAAACCAGATTGAGCACACCCGCCTGGGTCTCGTTCAGATTCAGCATTCGGCCCAGCAGCAGCGGCCCCATGTCTGAAATGGTGGCGCGCACCGGGTGGCCTTGTTCGCCAAACACGTCCCACAGTGTGGCGGGGCAGGCGGCAGGCGTGGGCAGGTCGATACCTCGCTCTTTCAAAATACCGGCCATTTTGTCGCCCATCTTCCCGGCCTGGCTGATGCCCGTCAGGTCACCCTTGACATCCGCCATGAACACCGGAACACCTATTTTGGAGAAGTTTTCAGCCAGTGTTTGCAGCGTCACGGTTTTACCAGTCCCGGTGGCGCCGGTGATCAAACCGTGACGATTGGCCAGGGCTGGAAGGAGTTCGCACACGGTGGCGCTGTTTTTGGCAATCAGTATTGGCTCGGCCATGAGGTGTCCTGTGGTGTAAAAGTAAAATACAGCAAGTAGCGTAATTCAAAATTAAAGCAAATTTCAAGGATTCCCGTGGCCGGTCACAGTAAATGGGCGAATATTCAACACCGCAAGGGCAGGCAGGACGAAAAGCGCCAGCGCATCTGGACGCGGGTCATGCGAGAGATCATGGTGGCGGCACGCCTGGGTGGTGGTGACGCCGCCACCAACCCACGCCTGCGCCTGGCCATTGAAAAGGGCAAAGCCGCCAACATGCCGCTCGAAAACGTCAAATACGGCATCGCCAAAGCCACCGGCAGCCTGGAAGGCGTGCAGTATGAAGAAGTGCGCTACGAAGGCTACGGCATAGGCGGAGCGGCCATCATCATTGACTGTATGACCGACAACAAAACCCGCACCGTGGCTGAGGTGCGGCATGCTTTTTTAAAGCATGGCGGCAACATGGGGACGGAAGGCTCGGTAGCTTTTCAATTCAAACATTGCGGGCAATTGATTTTTGCGCCCGGCACCAGCGAAGACCTCGTGATGGAACTGGCGCTGGAAGCGGGCGCTGACGATGTGATCACGCATGACGACGGTGCGATTGAGGTGCTGACGCCCTACACAGGATTCGAGGCGGTTAAAAACGCTTTGGAGGCGGCGGGCTTTAAGGCTGAAATCGCTGAAGTCACCATGCGGGCTGACAACATGATTGACATGGCCGGCAACGACGCAGCACGTATGCAAAAGCTGCTGGACGTGCTGGAAGATCTGGACGACACACAGGACGTGTTTCATAACGCGGCAATTGAAGAATGAAAATATTAGTTGTGGGCGGCGGTGGCCGTGAACATGCCTTGGCCTGGAAGCTGGCGCACTCGCCCAAGGTGCAGGCCGTGTATGTGGCACCCGGCAATGGCGGGACAGCGCTGGACAAGCGCCTGAAGAACATCAATATCACGGATATTCATGAACTGCGGGCGTGGGCAGCTACTGAAAAAATAGCATTGACAGTGGTGGGGCCTGAGCAACCTCTGGCTGCTGGCATCGTTGATGAATTTCGCGCTCACGGCCTGCGCGTGTTTGGCCCGACCAAGGCTGCGGCGCAGTTGGAAAGCTCCAAGGCGTTTTCAAAGGCGTTCATGAAGCGTCACGGCATACCAACAGCTGACTACGAAACCTTTACCGATGCGTTGGCCGCGCATGCGTATGTCGATGAAAAGGGCGTGCCGATTGTGGTCAAGGCGGATGGCTTGGCCGCTGGCAAGGGCGTGGTGGTGGCCATGACTTTGCATGAGGCACATGAAGCGATTGAGTTCATGTTGGCCGCAGGTCCCGACCAGAATGTGCTGGGCGTGACGCACAACGAGGGCGGCGCGCGCGTTGTTATTGAAGAATTTTTGCAAGGCGAAGAAGCCAGCTTTATCGTGATGTGCGACGGTAAAAACGTCGCCGTGATGGCCACCAGCCAAGACCACAAGCGCTTGCTGGATGGCGACCAGGGGCCGAACACGGGCGGCATGGGTGCGTATTCGCCCGCACCGGTGGTGACACCAGATGTCCATGCCCGTGCCATGCGTGAAATTATTTTGCCGACCATCAAGGGGATGGAAAAAGACGGCATCACCTTCACTGGCTTTTTATACGCAGGCTTGATGATTGACGCGCAGGGCAAGCCTAAAACGCTGGAGTTTAATTGCCGCATGGGCGACCCGGAGACCCAGCCCATCATGATGCGGCTGAAGACGGATCTGGTCGATGTGATGCTGGCGGCCACGTCAGGCGCGCTGGATACGATAGAGCTTGAATGGGATCGCCGCCCCGCGCTGGGTGTGGTGATGGCGGCGCACGGCTACCCCTTGAGCCCACGCAAGGGCGATGTGATTGAAGGCTTGCCGCCTGAGGCGGATGACTGTGTGGTGTTTCATGCGGGTACGACAACGCGCATCAACCAGACGGTTGAAACTTTGACTTCCGGTGGGCGCGTGTTGTGCGTTACCGCGCTGGGCAGCACCGTTAAAGCTGCGCAGCAGCGGGCTTATGACGCGGCGCAAGGCATTAATTTTGACGGTGCGCAAATGCGCAAAGACATCGGCCACAAGGCCATCAAATCCCCATGATCACCACTGAACCTGCTGCCGTTCGGGCTTTTTTGTTGGAGCTGCAAAGCCGCATCACAACGGCCATTTCAAACATCGATGGCCAACCGTTTTTGTCAGATCAGTGGGAAAAGACACCGGGCGAGCTGCTGCAAGGCAATGGCATCACGCAAATTCTTGAAGGCGGCAAGGTGTTTGAGCGGGCAGGGTGCGGCTTTTCGCATGTGCGCGGGCCCAAGCTGCCACCATCGGCCACGCAGCACCGGCCCGAGCTGGTGGGCGCGCCGTTTGAGGCGCTGGGCGTGTCGCTGGTGTTTCACCCGCGAAACCCCTATGTGCCGACTGTCCACATGAATGTGCGCATGCTGGCTGCCACGCCCGTTGATGGCGGCCCGGTGGTGTGCTGGTTTGGTGGTGGTATGGACTTGACGCCGTATTACGCTTTTGAGGAAGACGCTGTCCACTTTCATCAGACCTGCAAAGACGCATTAAAGCCTTTTGGCAACGACAAATACCCGCGCTTTAAAAAGTGGTGCGATGAGTATTTTTATTTGAAGCACCGGGACGAGCAGCGCGGCATAGGCGGTGTGTTTTTTGACGATTTTCAGGAACTGGGGCCAGAACAGAGCTTTGCCATGATGCAGAGCGTTGCCGACGGGTTCCTCAAAGCCTATCTGCCGATCGTTGAAAAGCGCAAAGACACCCCCTACGGCGAACGTGAACGGGAGTTTCAGCTCTACCGGCGTGGCCGTTATGTGGAGTTCAACCTGGTCTGGGATCGGGGCACGCACTTTGGTTTGCAGTCGGGTGGCCGCACTGAATCCATTTTGATGAGCATGCCCCCGCTGGCCAGCTGGTCGTACCAGCGTGAAGTTGTTGTGGGCTCGCCCGAGGAGCGGCTGACCAAAGAATTTTTACCCCGACGGGACTGGGTTTGAGTCAGGTCATCAAGAAGATCGGTGTCTTTGGCGGCGCGTTTGACCCGCCGCACAACGCGCACATAGCCCTTGCCCAAACGGCGCTGGCAGAGCTTGAACTTGACGCATTGCATGTCATCCCCACCGGGCAAGCCTGGCACAAGGCGAGGACGCTGAGTGCGCCTGCGCATCGGCTGGCCATGACCCGCCTGGCATTTGCCGATTTGCCCGGCGTGGTGGTGGATGACCGTGAGATCAAACGCAGTGGGCCGACCTTCACCATCGACACTTTGCAAGCGCTGCAAGCTGAAATCCCCAGCGCCCAGTTGTATTTGCTGATGGGCGGCGACCAGTTTGCAGCCTTTGAGCAATGGCATCAGTGGCGGGAGATCACGAAAATAGCTATAATTTGTATAGCTGCTCGCACCCGATTTGATTGGGCTGAAGGTCAATTTGATGCCCAAAAGCAGCCTGAAAAGCGTGTATTGATGCTCCCAATGCCGCCCATGGCCGTCAGCGCGACACAAATACGGCAACGGATCTCTGGCGGATTAGGCGAAAATCAGGTCATTGCAGACTTGCTCCCCCGCCCGGTTGCCAGCTATATTGCACAGCATCAGCTCTATCAAATTTCTAAAGCCACTTAACCTGATTGAATGACCGCATGACCACATCACCCGTCAAAACCTCCGCAGCACTAGAGAAAAAAGACGTTCAAAAGCTCCAGCGCGCCATCATTGACGGACTGGAAGACGTCAAGGCGCAGGACATTGTGGTGTTTGACACCGAACACATCACCTCGCTGTTTGAGCGGGTCATCATTGCGTCAGGCACATCCAACCGCCAAACCAAGGCGCTGGCCGCCAGCGTGCGCGATGCGGTGCGCGACGCTGGTTTCAGCAAGCCGCGCATTGAAGGCGAAGACAACGGCGAGTGGATCATTGTCGATTGCGGCTCGGCGGTGGCTCACATCATGCAGCCGACGATTCGCGCCTACTACCACCTTGAAGAGCTGTGGGGCGACAAGCCGATCAAGCTCAAACTGGGCGCGCCTGCGCCGCTGGTCAAAGCGGCCAAAGTTGACGTCAAGGCAGAGCCAGAAGCCAAGGTCAAGCCGGGCAGGAAGGTGGCTGCCAAAAAGTCTGCCAAACCTGCTGTCAAAGCGCCTGTGCGTATCCCGACGACGACCGTGGATTCCAGCTACGTGGGCCGGATTGGCAAAACCAATGACTGGACAGCCAAACGCAACGCGACTGAAACGGCGGCTGAGCCTGTGGCTAAATCCGTGACTAAGGCGCGCAAACCTGCAGCGAAAACGCCAATCGTCAAAGTGCAAGTGGCTAAAAAAGTCGCTGCTAAAAAAGTGGCGGCAAAGACTGCTGCAAAGACTGCTGCAAAGAAACCCGCTCCACGCAGCAAATGAGGCTGACGATAGTCGCTGTCGGCATGAAAGTGCCTGACTGGGCGCAAACCGCCTACGACGACTACGCCAAACGCTTTCCACCCGAAATCAGGGTCGAGCTGAAAGCCGTCAAAACCGAGCCGCGTGCCTCCAAAACACTGGACACGCTGCTGCTGGCCGAAAAGTCTCGCATTGAAGCGGCGATCCCGCGCGGTACACACATCGTGGCGCTGGACGAGCTTGGCAGCAATGTGACCACCGTTGCTTTAGCAGATCGGCTCAAAGCCTGGCAGTTGTCGGGTGACGATGTGGCGATTGTGATTGGCGGGCCCGATGGGCTGGAGGCTGGTTTTAAAAAGGCCGCGCATGAGCGGCTGCGTTTGTCAGACTTGACGCTGCCGCATGCGATGGTGCGTGTTTTGTTGATAGAGCAGTTGTACCGAGCCTGGAGCATCACCATCAACCACCCCTATCACCGCGAATAGCATGCCTGATTTCGTTTACCTCGCCTCACAAAGCCCACGCCGCAGACAGTTGCTCGAACAACTGGGTGTGCGATACGAGTTGCTGTTGCCCGACGACAGCGAAGACGCAGAAGCATTGGAAGTTGCTCTAAAAAACGAAGCACCTGGCGCTTACGTTAAAAGGGTGACAGGCTTAAAACTGGATGCAGCAGTGGCACGTTTGCAGCGCAAAAAACTAAAACCAGCACCCATCCTCTGCTCAGACACCACCGTTGCCATGGGTCGAACCATCTACGGCAAACCAGAAGTTGCCAAAGACGCCAAGCGCATGCTGGCCGAACTCTCAGACCACACTCACCGCGTGCTGACGGCTGTGGCCGTCCAGTCTGGGCGCAAACGGTTTGACGCGCTAAGTACCTCCAGGGTGACATTTGAAGCCATGACCAGCCAGCAGATCAACACCTACGTGGCCGCTGGCGAGCCCTTGGGCAAAGCAGGTGCGTATGCCGTGCAGGGCAGGGCGGCGCTGCATATCACGCGGATTGACGGCAGTTACAGTGGCATCATGGGTTTGCCGATTCGTGAGACGGCTTTGCTGCTTCGCGCGGCAGGCCTCAAAATTTAATATTTTCCGACATGCAACAAGACATTCTCATCAACTGGTCGCCCCAAGAAACCCGCGTGGCAGTCATTGAGCATGGCGCACTGCAGGAGCTGCAGGTTGAACGATCGCTGGAGCGTGGCCTGGTTGGCAATGTCTACCTGGGCAAAGTCGCCCGTGTGCTGCCTGGCATGCAATCAGCGTTCATTGATATTGGTCTGGAAAAAGCCGCCTTTTTGCACGTTGCCGATTTGATGAGCAGCATCAACAGCCGCCACGCCGATGCCGACATGCCCGCACCCACGGTTCAGCCGATTGAAAAGCAGTTGTTTGAAGGCCAGGCGGTGATGGTGCAGGTGCTGAAAGACCCGATTGGCACCAAAGGCGCGCGGCTGACAGCACAGATCAGCATCGCTGGGCGTTTGCTGGTTTTTTTGCCGCAAGACAACCACGTTGGCGTCTCGCAAAAGATACCGCCCAAGCAGCGCGAAGAACTGCGCCTTCGGGTGGTTGCCCTGGCCGGCGAGGCGGGTGGCGGGTTTATTTTGCGCACCAATGGTGAAGATGCGCTGGACGCGGAGCTTGCTGAAGACATTGCCTACCTGCGCAAAACCTGGGCTCGTATCAAGGATGCATCTGTCCGCCTACCGCCTGCGTCGGTGCTGCATCAGGACTTGAATTTGCTGCAGCGCGTGCTGCGTGATGTGGTGTTTGAAGGCACCCAAACCATCCGCATTGACTCGCATGAGCAGTTTGACATGCTCAAAACCTTTGCTGCCGAGTTCATGCCAGCAACGGCGCAGAAACTCCAGCACTATGCCGGCGAGCGGCCCATTTTTGACCTGTTCAACATCGACGAAGACATTGCCAAGGCACTGGGTCGCCGGGTTGACTTGAAATCGGGCGGTTACCTCATCATTGACCAGACCGAGGCGCTGACGACGGTGGACGTGAACACCGGTGGTTTTGTCGGTGCGCGCAATTTCGACGATACGATTTTCAAGACCAACCTTGAAGCGTCACAGGCGATTGCCCGGCAACTGCGTCTGCGCAACCTGGGCGGTATTGTGATTGTTGACTTCATTGATATGACCCGTGACAACCACCGAGACGCTGTACTCGCTGAATTTCAAAAGCAGCTCTCGCGTGACCGCATCAAAACCACCGTTAACGGTTTTTCAGCACTTGGTTTGCTGGAAATGACGCGAAAACGCACCCGCGAATCACTGGCTCACCAACTGTGCGAGCCATGCAGCGCGTGCAGTGGCAAGGGTGTGGTCAAAACGGCGCGTAGCGTGACGTATGACATCCTGCGTGAAATTTTGCGTGAAGCTCGCCAATTCAATCCACGTGAATTTCGCGTTGTTGCATCACCCAAGGTTATTGAGCTATTTCTTGATGAAGAAAGCCAGCACCTGACTGGTCTGAGCGACTTTATTGGCAAGCCGATTTCATTGCAGGCCGAAGCCGCGATGGCGCAAGAGCAATACGATATTGTTTTGATTTAAATTTTTTATGCCACAGCAAACCATACCTATCCTGATGTATCACCAGGTTGATGCAGAGCCACCCAAGGGCTCACCAATGCGTGGGCTGGTGGTGTCACCCAAAACTTTCAGCCGGCAAATGGCCGCGTTGCATTTTTTGGGTTATCAAGGCAAGTCAATGGGGGATTTGCTGCCTTACTTGAACGGTGAAAAGCACGGCAAGGTGTTTGGTATCACCTTTGATGATGGTTATGAAAACAACCTGCGCTGTGCCTTACCCATTTTGAAGCGCTATGGCTTTAGCTCAACCTGTTACATCGTGGCCAATCAGGTGGGTAAGACCAACAGTTGGGATTTGGAACGCGGCGTGATCCAGGTGCCGCTCATGGACGCCGAGCAGTTAAAGGCCTGGGTTGATGCGGGCCAGGAAGTTGGCTCACACACCCTGAACCATGCCAATCTTGAAACCCTGAGCGACGCTGAACAGGCTATGGAAATCAGCCAGTCCAAAACACAGCTTGAAGCCTTGGTGCAACAAAAAGCCGGTGTGCAGCATTTTTGCTATCCCTACGGCGGTCTGAACAAAACAGCGGTACAGCACGTCAAGTCTGCGGGTTATTTGACGGCTACCACGACTGTTAGGGGCAGGGCAGTTCAAGGCCAGTCTGATGAGCTGTTGCTGCCGCGCGTGCTGGTCAGCCGCACAACGACATGGATGCAGCTGCTGATGAAGTGTCTGAGCCGCTATGAGGACAAGCGCGCCGTCAATCACCCGGGTGATGTGTACGCATGATGAAAACCAGACTGGCCATCGTGACCCGCAATTTCTCAAAAATTGGGGGCGGTGCAGAAAGCCTGGCGGTGTCGCTGGCCACAGCCATGCTGGACGACTGCGACATCACGGTGGTGTCTCAGGGGTTTGACCAGTCGCCTGGGCTGTTCAAGCACTTACAAGTTCCCAAGCTGCCATTTCGCACACGCTGGCTCAACCAGCTCTGGTTCAGTTGGCACAGCAAGCGCCTCACACGCACTGGTTTTGATGTTGTTCACTCTTATGAGAACGTGACACATGGTGACGTGCAAACCGTGAGTGTCAAAACGGTTCATGCCAGCTTGATGCAGCGCGGCATGAGCAAGCTGCGCATTGCGCTGAGCCCGCGTTTGCTGGCTTATTTGTGGCTAGAGAAAAAGCGGCTTTGCAGCCCTGGCCACCACCCTGTGTTTGTGTCGCAGTTTGTGCATGACGAAACTGTGCAAATCATGCCAGCCATGCCACCGGCCAGCGTGATTCCGCCTGGCGTTGATATTCCTGCGCAAGCATTGACGCCTGCTGAAAAAATGGCGGTACGAACTAGTCTTGGCCTTAATCCCGCCATCATGACGGTCGGGTTTGTGGGTCATGACTTTAAAAAAAAGGGCTTGGGCACCTTGCTCAAAGGCGCTGCGCTTTTGCCTTTTGATGTTCAGATTGCGGTCTTTGGCAATCCGGCCCAAGCCGATCGCTACACCGACCTGGTACAGGCACTGGGTGCTGGCAAGTCCTGCCGCTTCATGGGTGTTGTCAGCGACATGCCCATGGCTTATGCTGCGATGGATTGCCTGGCGCACCCAACCACACAAGACGTGTTTCCCATGGTTCTGCTGGAGGCCATGGCCAGGCATGTGCCGGTGATCACAACCAACGAGCCTTACAACAACATGGGCAGTTTGCTGGTCAATCACCAGGATGCGATATTGCTGGCTGACCCGGACGACATTGAAGGCATGGCCGCTGCGCTGAGCAATGTTTGGCTGGATGCTGATTCACGCCAAACCCTGGCAAAAAACGGGTTTTTGTTTGCTCAAAAATACAGCTGGGATGTCGCCAAGGCCAAGTATTACGCCATTTATCAGCGTGTTTCCAGGCGGCCAGCGTTGGCATAGCTGGCAAAGTCGTTGCGAATATAGTCTTCCACCCGAATGAAGTCGCCGGTCCAGAATTCACGCAGGCGGGTGATGTCAGCGCGTGAGTATTCTGCCTCTTGCGTCAGCCCGCGCTGAATCACCAGTTGCGGAAACTGCTCTGTCACCCTGTCGACCAGAGTTGATATTTTGGTCGCAACGCCGGTGCCAATGTTCAGGTGGGTATGGGCAATGCGCCTGACTGACAAATTCAACACCACTGATGCAACATCCGCCACATGAATGAAGTCGCGCTGCATGCGGCCATCGTTGTTGAGAGTAAAAGGTGAGCCTGTTTGCATAGCCCGTTTCAATTTTGAGAATATCGAGAAGCGGTCATCGCCGCCGTAGCTGTTAAAGACCCGCAGAATTTGAAACTCGATGCCGTTGGCGCTGCAAAACTCTGCCACGAGTTTTTCATTCAGGTGTTTTGAAATGCCATTGATGGTGATGGGGCAGCACACACTGTCTTCTCCTGTGCGCATGTCTTCTCCATAAACGGCGCAACTGCTGAGAAACACCAGTCGCTTGACGCGCTGTTCACGCGCTGCTTCAAGCAGCATGGCGGTTGACATCACATTTGATTCCAGCAGGCGGCTGGGCGCCATGCTGGCAGAGGTCCGCAGGTCACTGGCCGCATGCACCACAACATCAGCGGATGCCAGTTTTTCATGAATCTGAGGCCAATCGTTGCGACCAAGAGGTATCACGCAGGCGGTGCTGTTTTTACTGGCCTGATGTTGAAATGCAGAGCCAAAATTACCTTCAGCACCAGTGAGCAAAATATTCATGTGGAGCTTTCAGGGTTCAATCAGTATTCAGGCCAAGCCTGTACAGGTGCGCATAAGCGCCGTTTTGAGCCAACAGTTGTGAATGCGCGCCGATCTCAACGATGCGGCCGGCATTCATCATGACGATGCGGTCTGCATGATGCACGGTTGACAGCCGGTGGGCAATGATCAAGGAGGTGCGGTTCACGGCCAGCCGTTTGATGGCTTCTTGCACGGCTTGCTCAGATTCGGTGTCAAGCGCAGATGTCGCCTCATCCAGAATCAGGATCGGTGCGTCTTTGTACAGTGCCCTGGCAATCGCCAGGCGCTGGCGCTGGCCGCCTGACAATTGCATGGCATTGTGGCCCAGCACGGTGTCGATGCCCTGCGGTAATTCAGCAATCAACGCCCCCAGGTTGGCAGCATTCAGGCACTGCATGACTTTGTCCCGGTCTAACGGTTGGCCCAGCGTCACGTTAAAGGCTATCGAGCTGTTAAGCATCACCACATGCTGACTGACGACCGCGAACTGCGCACGCAAAGACGCCATGCGCCATTGTCTGATGTCCTGACCGTCCAGTTCAACCTGGCCGGATGTGATGTCGACAAACCGGGGCAGCAGGTTGGCAAGCGTGGTTTTACCCGAGCCCGACGCGCCCACAAGCGCGATGGTTTCGCCAGGTGAAATTGTCAGGGTCAAGCCATTGATGGCTGGGATTGCACCGTCCTTGTAAACCACCGTCACGTCTTTGAATTCAATGGCACCTGATGCTCTGGTCTTTGAAAATGCACCGTCCGATTCGTCTTCTGTCAGATCCATCAGATCCAGGCCACGCTCTAGCGCCGCGAGTCCGCGCGTGATGGGCGTGACACCGTCTGACAAGCCTTTGATTGGTGCAATCAACAGCAGCATGGCGGTGACAAAAGCCGCAAAACCGCCGACTGTCGTTGTGTTGTCTGAAGATTGCAGTAGGGCAATTGACACCACTGCCGACAAGGCAATTGCCGCCAGCACCTGGTTGATGGCGCTCATGCTGGCGTAAGCCACGGTTGACTTCATCGACAGCCTGCGCAGCGTATGGCTTAACTGGTCAAACCGCGAGGCTTGCGAAGCTTGCGCACCACTGAGCCGGATGTCCCTGTAGGCCAAGACGTTTTCCTCCACCACATATGCCAGGTTGTCTGTGGCGGTCTGGCTTTCCTTTGTCAGGCGGTACAGCCTGATGGTCAGCAAGCGTATGACAACTGCTACCGCAGGAAACAGCAGCGATACCACCAGCATCAGCTTCCAGTTTAAAAAAATCAGGTACGCCATCAGCGCCAGCATGGTCAAAAAGTCACGCGCCAGCTTCAAAATGGCATTGTTCAGAATCATTGAGCCGTTGTAGACCTCGTAGACCACCGTGTTGGAAATGGCGCTGGCGCTTTGCTCGGTGAAAAGCGACAACCGCGCAGTAAGCAGCTTGTCAAACATGGCTTTGCGCAGTGACTGCAGGCCAACATTGGTGACCTGCGCAATCGCATACTGCGCCACAAAGCCCGACACTCCACGTACTGTGAACAGCAGCAGCAGGCTTGCAGGCACCAGCCACACATTCAAAGCCCCAGCCTGAAAGCCCCGATCCAGCAGTGGCTTGAGCATGGCTGGGATGAAAGGCTCAGTGGCAGACGCGACAATCGTTGCACTGATTGCCACCGCCCACGCGCCACGCGACTGGCTGAAGTAGGGCCAAACGCGGCGCATGCGTTGCCAGACCGACTTTTTGCCGTCACGGGCTGGGTACTGTGTTTCACTTGTCATGATGCCGTGCTGTTTTTGTTCGTTGATCCGGTCACTTGTAGCGTTGCTTGCGGGTGCAGCCCTAGCGCCAGCAGCAAGCCCAAAACCACACAAAAGAAATCCCCAATTTGGGCATCGTAAAGCGACGAATTGAACAGGCAGGCCACAGCCAGTGCAAGCAGCGCTGACTGCGTTGCTCTGGCAGTGTGCGTGTCCATTGCGAGAGTATCTTTGTAGATGGAGGTCATCATTGCCAGCAGCAGCAAGATACCCGGCACGCCGAGTTGTACGCCCCACAGCAGATACTCCTGATGCGGGTTGCCCAGAGGCTGAATGTCGCCATGCGCAGGGTTGCCGATGCGCTCCAGGCGATTGAACTCGTTGCTCCAGCTTCCGGCGCCTGAGCCAGTCACAGGATGCTCGGCAATCGACTGTAGCGCCCGATGCCAAAAATGAAGGCGTATACCGGATGAATTGGTGGAGTCAACATCCGCACCTTTCTTGAACGAAAAAGTTTGCACTTCCTTTGTCAGACTGTTGATTCGGCTTTGCACTTTTGCTGAGCTCAGGTACAGCGCCGTGACCAGTAGAAAAGGTAAAACAACAATCACCAGTCGGTATTTGCGCGGCATTTGCCACATGATGGCCAGTGTCAGCAAAAGGATGGTCACCACATGAGCGCTACGACCCTGGAGCAAAAAAAACACATTGCCAAGCGCCAACAGGCAGACCACCACAGCGCAGTAACGCCCATACATGCCCGGTATCAGCGCCCTCAAATGCCAGCTGATACCCGCCAGTACAGCAGACATCAAACCCTCATCCAGGTAGCTTGAAAAAACGACGTTATGACTAAGCGAAAATTGCGAAAGCGCCCATGGCACGGGCAATTTGATAAAAATCATCCACGCGCTGACGACCAGAAAAAGTTGTCCGACCGCAAAACTGGTCAGTGCGATCAATGCCTCCCGACGATTTTTAATCAACACACAAAAAATCGGAATGATCAGCAATTTTCCGTATTTGCTCAAAGAATTAACGGCCTCAACCTGCGAGCCAGATGTCCAAGCCGTGCTGGCCGCAAACAAGCCAAGAATCGTGAAAATCAGGATGGCGGTTATGGGTTTACTGTTTGTACTGGCCGTTGAACTGGCCGCAAACCTGCCGTTACGCAACAAAAACCAGATGCTGCCCATGAACAACATGAACTTCGCCAGACTCAAAAAACCAATCGGCAAACCGACGGCTGCAGCCAAAGCGCAGACAAGCAGCAGTCGAAAGTTAAAGGTTGTCTTGAGCAAAATGGGGGTTGTCGTGGTTCAGGGTGTGTCGGCATTATCTGTGATTCATCCAGCGCGCCAGGCGCTTCTTGGCGCTGCTCGTCTGCTATGCTTTCCCGGTCTTGCGCTGGTGGCAGCGGCTGATTTTTTAAACTGAAGGTGAAAGGCAACCGTTGGCCAGCTTGTCTGTCATTGTGATCACAAAAAACGAGGCTCATAACATCCAGGCCTGTCTGCAATCGGTTTTGTTTGCGGACCAACTGGTTGTACTGGACTATGGCAGCACAGACGCTACCGTTGAATTAGCCAAAGGTATGGGCGCTGAAGTCAGTCAAAGCCTTGACTGGCCCGGTTTTGGGATTCAAAAAAACCGGGTCCTTGAGCTGGCGCGTTGCGACTGGGTGTTGTCGATTGACGCGGACGAACAACTCAGTGCCGAACTGCAGGCCGAGATCAGGTCGGTGTTGATCAACCCGCCATTAGATGTTTACACCTTCCCCCGGTTGTCGAGTTACTGCGGGCAAGACATGCGCCACTCGGGCTGGTATCCCGACCGCGTCACGCGGCTGTTCAAGCGCGGCACAGCCAAATTTTCAGATGATCTGGTGCATGAAAAAATCATCACGTCGCAGGCTGTCGGTCACTTGAACGAGCATTTGCTGCACAAAAGCTTCACCAGCTTTGAGGCCGTGCTTGACAAAGCCAATCGCTATTCGACGGCAGGCGCGCAAACGCTGTTCAGGCAAGGCAAAAAAGCGTCATTGGGCAAAGCGTTGGGTCATGGCTTGTGGGCGTTTTTCAGAACTTATGTTCTGCGCCTTGGCTTTCTGGACGGGCGCATGGGTTTGGTGCTGGCCATCTCCAATGCAGAGGGGACTTATTACCGCTATCTCAAGCTTTGGTTGATGTCACGACAAGATGCGCCTGCGAAATGAAGATCAGCTTTGTTGTCTTGACCTATAACCGTACCGATGCCTTGCTGGCGGTGTTGCGCTCGTTGGCTAAACAGTGCGGTGCGGGTCATGAAGTGCTGGTGGCTGATGATGGGTCTAACTGCGAACAGGTCAATCTGCTCAGGCAAAAATGCCCCAGATTCAATTGCCAGGTTCGTCATGTGTGGCATCCCGATGCTGGATTCACCGCATCAAGAGCCCGCAATTTGGGGGCGTATCACGCGGCAGGTGACTATCTGGTGTTTCTTGATGGAGACTGCGTGCCCGGCCCGCATTTTGTGAAAGCTCACACCATACTGGCTGAAAAATCCTGCTTTGTGAACGGGAGCAGGGTCTTGTTAAGCCCACAACTGACGCAGAAGGTTGTCAGCGAAGACATGGATCTGCTGGAGCAGTCCCTGGCTTTTTGGATCAACGCTCGTCGCAAAGGCGATAGCAACAAACTGTTGCACCTCATGGGATGGCCCAATTCCTTATATCGGTTACAACAAGGCTTCAAGTGGAAAGGCATTCGCAGTTGCAACATGGCTGTGTGGCGACAAGATTTTTTTGCTGTGAACGGATTCGATGAAACTTTTGAGGGCTGGGGTCATGAAGATGCCGATCTGGTGTTGCGCCTCAGCCATTTGGGTGTCAAGCGCAAAAATGGTTTTTGGGCGACGGAGGTTTATCACCTGTGGCATCGTGAGCAAAAGCGCAGCCATGCATCTGCCAACCAGCAAAGGGTTGAGGGCCGCATGCAGACGCATCAAGTGATTGCTGAAAAAGGACTGGCCCAGATTGAACCTCGCGCCGCAGGTGAGGTCACAAGCCTACAGTAACTGACTGAAAACAGATTTAAACTTTTCCCATGCATATAACCCCACCTTCAGCCCCACCCTTTTATCGTCGCAACTTTGTCAAACTTCTGGCAGCATCCGCCTTGCCCTGCGTCGCACCAGTATTCGCGCAATTCAGGGTTGAGGTGTCCGGCGTCGGTTTGACGCAGATGCCGATCGCGATTGCGACTTTTCGCGGTGAGGCGCAAGCGCCGCAAAAAATCGGCGAGATCGTCAAGGCTGATCTGGAGCGCAGTGGCATCTTCCGCGCGATTGACACGACAGGCGTAGTGCTGGATGAGAGCTCCCGGCCTGACATGACTTTGTGGAAGCAAAAGGGCGCTGATTCGCTGGTCACTGGCAGCGTCACGCCGCTGGCTGATGGCCGCTTTGATGTGCGCCTGCGGCTGTGGGATGTGCTGCGGGGCCAGGATTTGGGCGGCCAGAGCTATGCTGTCACAGCTGCCGATTTGCGACTGTCGGCGCATCGACTTTCCGACTTCATCTATGAAAAACTCACCGGTGAAAAAGGCGTTTTTTCGACCCGTATTGCTTATGTGACCAAAGGCGGCCAGCGCTTTACGCTGTGGGTGGCGGATGCAGACGGCGAAAATGCGCAATCGGCTTTGGCCAGTCCTGAACCGATCATTTCACCGGCCTGGTCACCCAATGGGTCGCAACTGGCTTACGTGTCTTTCGAGTCGCGCAAGCCGGTCATTTACGCCCATGATGTTGCCAGCGGCAAGCGTCGGTTATTGGCCAATTTTCGCGGCTCCAACAGTGCGCCCGCATGGTCACCTGACGGCAAGCAAATTGTTGCAACGCTGAGCCGTGATGGTGGTTCACAACTTTACGCCATGGATGCCAACGGCGGTGAGCCGCGCCGGCTGACACAATCGTCCAGCATTGACACCGAGCCTGCCTTTTCACCCGACGGCAAAAACATTTACTTTGTCAGCGACCGGGGTGGCGCACCGCAAATTTATCGAATGGGCGCTGCTGGTGGCAATGTTGAACGGGTCACGTTTACAGGTAGCTACAACATATCGCCCGCCATAAGCCCGGATGGGAAATATCTGGCTTATATTTCTCGCGTTGGGGGTGCTTTCAAATTACAGGTGATGGAACTCGCAGGCGGTGCCGTCAACCAGATCACCGATACCAGCGCCGACGAAAGCCCGAGTTTTGCACCCAATAGTCGCCTGATTGTTTACGCGACCCAGCAGCAAGGCAAAGAAGCGCTGATGACCACCACGCTGGACGGGAAGATCAAGGCGCGTCTTGCGGGTGCCAGCGGTGATATTCGTGAACCTGACTGGAGCCCGTTTTCACGTTAATGACGACCTGAATCGACGCCTAAACCTTACACGCCTGCTGCCCTACACGGATCACAGTCTTTTTTATCTATCAACTTTTAACAGGGGGTTATTCATGAAACGTCATATTTATTCCAGCGCTTGCGCGGTCATTTTTTCAGCGCTGCTGGTTGCTTGCGGCTCAAACGTCAAACTCGACGAAGTGCCTGTTGAGAGCCGCATTCCAACACCGATTACTGCCCAGTCTGAGACCAGCGGCACGGCCAGTTCGACAGGTGTCGCACCGGTTGAAATCATGGCCAACAACAGTGCTGTTGCTGGCCCTGCTGGCATTGCAAAAATCATTTATTTTGACTATGACAGCTTTACCTTGAAACCAGAGTTCCAAGGCGCGGTAGAAGCCCATGCAAAATACATGGCAGCCAATAAGGTTCGTAAAATGGCGATTGAAGGCCATACCGATGAACGGGGTGGGCGTGAGTACAACTTGGCATTGGGTCAAAAACGCGCTGAAGCCGTCAGGCGTGCTCTGGGTTTGCTGGGTGTGACCGACGCCCAGGTTGAGGCGGTGAGTTTTGGCAAAGAAAAACCCGCAGCGGCTGGTTCGGATGAGGCTTCACTGGCTAAAAATCGCCGGGCAGAACTGACTTACCGTTAATTAAAAAATTGACCACAAAGACATGATTTCTTCAAGAATTTTGCGCCAGGTTTTTGCCTCAGTTGCTTTTGGCCTCGCTGCTTTTGGGACACACGCGGCGCTGTTTGACGATGATGAAGCGCGCAAAGCAATTCTTGATTTACGTCAAAAAGTAGATGCACAACAACAGCGAAACGTCGAAGAGCTTAAAAAAGCCAACGACGACAACGCTCAGTTGCGCCGCGGTATTCTTGATTTGTCCAATCAGATTGAAGTATTGCGAGCTGAAATTGCAAAAATGCGCGGCCAGGACGAACAACTGGCGCGCGACGTGGCTGAAGTGCAGCGCAGGCAAAAAGACATCTCCCAGGGGGTCGACGAAAGACTGCGCAAGTTTGAGCCGTCAAAAGTCACCGTTGACGGCAAAGAGTTCGTGGTCAGCCCGGCTGAAATGCGTGACTTTGACGCGGCACTGGCTACTTTGCGCAGAGGCGAGTTTGCCCCTGCTCAGACCGCATTTTTGGACTTCATCAAGCGCTACCCTGACAGTGGTTACCGGCCATCCGCCCTGTTTTGGCTGGGTAACGCCCAGTACGCATTAAAGGCTTATCGTGAAGCCGTGATCAACTTCAAATCAGTGATCACCATTGCGCCAGACCATGTGCGTTCGCCCGAGGCAGCACTGTCGATTGCCAACTGCCAGGTAGAACTGAAAGACACGAAATCAGCCCGCAAAACACTGGAAGACCTGATCAAGGTCTACCCACAGTCAGAAGCTGCGTCGGTTGCCAAAGACCGTTTGACCAAGCTCAAATAGCAAGTATTACTGCCCTTAAAATCAGGGCATGGATATCTCAACACTCAAGACTCTCACCACGCAGGTTCTGTGGGCAGCATTTATTGTTTCGGCTTTATTTGGCGTCATTGCGCAGCGCACTCACTTTTGTACCATGGGCGCGGTCAGCGACATCGTCAACATGAGCGACTGGACCCGAATGCGGATGTGGGGCATGGCAGTCGGTGTGGCCATGATCGGCTTTTATACGCTAGCGGCTACCGGGCTGATTGATCCGGCAAAAACGCTTTACGCCTCCAATCGTTTTATCTGGTTGTCTGCACTCGTCGGCGGTTTGCTGTTTGGTTTTGGCATGGTGCTGGCATCGGGCTGCGGCAGCAAAACGCTGGTGCGTATTGGCGGCGGTAACCTCAAGTCTGTGGTGGTTTTTGTGGTCATGGGCGTGGCAGCCTTTGCCACGCTCAAAGGCATCACCGCTGTGTTGCGTGTCGCCACAGTTGACCGGGTGGCGATTGATTTCACCAGCAATGCGGCCTTGCCCAATTGGCTGGGCAGCGCCATTGGCATGAGCAGCATCAGCGCCGGATTGATTCTGGCTTTGATCATCGGGCTGGGTCTTATCATCTGGGCGTTTCTGGGCCGTGATTTTGTACGGTTTGACAACTTGCTGGCGGGCTTTGGTCTGGGTGCGGTGATTGTGGTGATGTGGTGGATCAGCGGGCGTTTGGGCTACGTGGCCGAGCACCCCGAAACATTGCAAGAAGCTTTTTTGGCCACCAATTCCGGCCGCGCGGAAGCTCTGAGTTTTGTCTCTCCCGTGGCCTACACCATTGACTGGGTGATGTTTTTCAGTGACAAGGCCAAGGTGTTGACCCTAGGCATTGTGTCGGTGTTTGGCGTGGTGGTTGGCTCAGCGATTTACGCCATTGCCAGCCGCAGCTTTCGCTGGGAAGGTTTTGCAAATGCTGAAGACACTGCCAATCATTTGGTGGGCGCGGTGCTGATGGGCGTGGGCGGCGTGGCTGCCATGGGCTGCACGGTGGGGCAGGGCTTGTCTGGTTTGTCCACCTTGAGTGCTACCAGTTTTGTAGCGGTTGCGGCCATCGTGGCAGGCGCTGTGGTCGCATTGAAGTACCAGGTCTGGCGGCTGGAGCAAAGTGTTTAGTGACCGAGTCTGCTGATCTGGAGCGCCGCTTTGGCGGCCTGGCCCGACTCTACGGCGCAGACGGCGCTGCAAAAATCAGGGCTGCTCATGTTGTGGTGGTGGGCATTGGCGGCGTCGGCTCATGGGCTGCAGAAGCGCTGGCTCGCAGCGGCGTGGCACGCTTGACGCTGATTGACCTGGACCACATTGCCGAGTCCAACATCAACCGCCAGATTCATGCCTTGGGCAGTACCTTGGGCCAGTCCAAGGTACAGGCCATGCACGACCGCATTGCCGACATCAACCCTGATTGCCAGGTCATTGGCATCGAAGAGTTTGTCGATGCCGCCAACTGGCCGGGCATTGCCGGGTTTGATTTGAATCATGGCGTTTCAGTGCTCGATGCCTGTGATCAGGTGAAAGCCAAAACCGCCATGGCGGCTTGGGCGCTACAGCATAAAGGCAATTTCATCACGGTAGGCGCAGCGGGCGGCAAGCGCCATGCGCACAAGGTCGAGATTGATGATTTGGCACTCACCACGCATGATCCTTTGTTGGCCCAACTGCGCTACCGGCTGCGCAAGGAGCATGGCGGTGCGCGCCAAGGCAAGATGGGTGTGAGTTGTGTCTTTAGCCGAGAGTCTGTCATGCAGCCCAGCGCCAGCGCTGACACACCTCAAACCGACAACAACTTGAACTGCCACGGCTATGGCTCTGTTGTCAGCGTGACGGCAACTTTCGGCATTTGTGCCGCAGGCTGGCTGTTGGACAAAATTGCCAGCAAGGCTTTTGCAAACGCCCCTAAAACCACGCTATAATTTGAGGCTTGGCTGCTCTCAACGGCAGTGCAAACATGGGACCTTAGCTCAGTTGGTAGAGCAGCGGACTTTTAATCCGTTTGTCGTGGGTTCGACCCCCGCAGGTCCCACCAGAATTTAAAAAGCGCTTGATGGCAACATCAGGCGCTTTTTTTGTTTTTGGCTGACTGAAATTAGCCCGAATACCCCAGCCTGGGTACGTCCAGCTGAGCCTGCTGCGCCACCCGTATGCAGTCTTTCATGTGTTCTTCGCCCAGGTAGCGGATGGCGGCGTAGCCAACGGTGGCGGCAACGATTTGGCCTGCAAACGGCACGTATTTGGCCAGTTGCTTGGTCGTCAGGCGCATGCCGATCTTGGTCGCGGCGGCGATCACCAGGTCTTTGCTGATCAGTTTGCCAATCAACACAGACCCCACCAGCGTCACCGCTTTTTGTACCTGTTCGCGCTTTTTCGGGTTCAGGTTGTCAAGCTGCTGTGGGGTAAGGCCAAACTCTTTGTTGATTTCTGGAATCAGCTTTGACAGCATGGCCGCATCCACCGCCCAATCCAGGCCGGGTACAGGCACAGCGCTGACAGCGCCCGCCAGCAGGGCACGTTTGTGAAGCATCTTGCGGCTGCGTTTGACCGCATCCTGCATGGCGGTGTCGTCTGCGGCCATATTCAAAGCTGTGGGCATGTTTGAATCTCCTTTGCTTTTGACTCTACACCGCGGCGGTTTCAATCTGCTCGGTCAGCGCTAACCACCGTTCTTCGAGTAGGCCTATTTCAGCATCCAATGCTTTCAGGCGCTTGCCGACCTGTGCCAGATCGACAGGTGCTTTGGTATTGGCCAACTGGGTTTGAAGGGTGTCTTTCTCAAGGTTCAAGACCTGCATTTGGCCGTCAATCTTGTCTAATTCTTTACGCAAAGGCTTAAAACCATCGGTTTTGCCAGTTTTGATGCTTTTTTGGGTATCAAAAGAGGCTGTAGCGCCCTGTTTACGGGCGTGAGCAGCTTCTTTTTCAATAGCAACAGATGCTTTGGCTACGGGTGCTGCACTGGCTTTTTTGGCGTCTTCACGCATCTTTTTCGCGTGGTCCAACAGGTATTTTTGGTAGTCGTCCAGGTCGCCGTCAAACGGCGTCACACCGCCTTTTGACACCATCCAGAATTCGTCGCACACAGCGCGAAGCAGGGCCCGGTCATGGCTGACCAGCATCACTGTGCCTTCAAATTCATTGAGCGCCATGCTCAGTGCCTCGCGGGTCGCCAAGTCCAGGTGGTTGGTCGGCTCGTCCAGCAGCAGCAGGTTGGGGCGCTGCCAGACAATCATGCACAGCACCAGCCGGGCCTTTTCACCGCCGCTCATGCTACCCACGGCCTGCTTGACCATGTCGCCGCCAAAGTTGAAGTTACCCAAAAAACTGCGCAGGTCTTGCTCGCGCGTCGGCTGGTTGCCAATCTTGCCTGCGGCGGTCACTTCTTTAACAAGCCGGATCATGTGCTCCAGCGGGTTGTCATTCAGGTGCAGCACGTCAAGTTCTTGCTGGGCAAAGTAGCCAATGTTCAGGCCTTTGCCTTCTGTCATGTCCCCAGAAATGGGCGATAAAGCCCGTGCAACGGTTTTGACCAGCGTGGATTTACCTTGCCCGTTCGCACCCAAAATACCGATGCGCTGGCCAGCCAAAACTGATTTGCTGACGTTTTGCACAATCACGGTGGGCGGCGTGCCTGCTGGCGCGTCTTCAGGCGCTGGGTAGCCAAAAAATGCGTTTTGCATCGACAGCATTGGGTTGGGCAGATTCGCGGGCTCTTTAAATTCAAACGTAAAGTCGGCCTCGGCCAGCAGCGGGGCGATTTTCTCCATGCGGTCAAGGGCTTTAACGCGGCTTTGCGCCTGTTTGGCTTTGCTGGCCTTGGCTTTAAAGCGGGCAATAAACTTTTGCAGGTGGGCAATTTTGTCTTGCTGTTTGCTGAATGCCGTTTGTTGCAATGCCATTTGCTCGCTGCGCAAGTCTTCAAACTTGCTGTAATTGCCGCCGTAACGGGTCAACTTGGCGCTTTCAATGTGTACCGTCACGTCAGTCACGGCATCTAAAAACTCGCGGTCATGGCTGATGACCAGCATCGTGCCCTGGTAGCGCTTTAGCCAGGCTTCCAGCCAGACCAGTGCGTCCAAATCCAGGTGGTTGGTCGGCTCGTCGAGCAGCAGCAGGTCGGATGGGCACATCAGCGCGCGGGCCAATTGCAGGCGCATGCGCCAGCCGCCAGAAAAGCTGTTGACCGGGTTGTCAAGCTCGGACACCTTGAAACCCAGGCCGAGAATCAAAGCCTGCGCCCGCGCCTTGGCGTCGTGCTCGCCTGCGTCATACAGTTCCATGTAGGCATGCGCCATGCGGTCGCCGTCACCACTTTCCTCGCTGGCGGCCACCTCAGCCTGCGCGGCCAGCAATACGATGTCGCCTTCAATCACGTAGTCGGTCGCACTTTGCTCGGTTTCGGGCATGTCCTGCGCGACTTGCGCCATGCGCCACTGGGTAGGGATGAAAAATTCGCCGCCGTCTTCATGCAGCGTGCCGTTGAGCATGGCAAACAGCGACGACTTGCCCGCGCCATTGCGCCCCACCAGGCCAATGTTTTCGCCGGGGTTCAGGGTGACAGAGGCGCTGTCGAGAATCACTTTGGCGCCGCGCCTAAGTACTACGTTTTTGAGGGTAATCATTTTGAAAGTCTTTAATTCAGAAAACCATTCAACGCGGAGAACTCAGGAGTTACGCGGAGGACGCGGAGGATGCATGGAACGTGCTGCCAGCATCGAACAAGCAAAAAGCCGTTCTCCGCGTCCTCCGCGCTCTCCTCTTCGCCGCGTTGAATGACTTCGCCTTATGTATTTAGCAATTGCTGTCTGGTTAAAAGCAGCACCTGGTCTGGACCACCGCTTGTCTCGAACCACAAGGGTTCTAGCGTGGGGAAGGCGCGTTCAAAGTTGTCGCGCTCGTTGCCTATTTCCAGCACCAATACCGCATTTTCGCTCATATGCGCCGCCGCCGTTAGTAGCAGCTGCCGAATAAAGTCCATGCCGTCTGCGCCGCTGGCCAGGGCAAGCGCTGGTTCAGCTTTAAATTCAGCGGGCAACGCTGCCATGGTGGTGGCGTTCACATACGGTGGGTTGCACAAAATCAGGTCGTACTTGCCTTTGCAAGCCGCCAGGCCATCAGACGCTACCAGCGTGATGCGCCCAGCCATGTCGTGTTTGTCAACATTGATGCGAGCCACCGCCAGCGCGTCAAGGCTGATGTCTGCCGCGTCAATCGACACATCCGGGTAGGCCATCGCGGCCAATACCGCCAGGCTGCCGTTACCCGTACATAAATCAAGCACCCGTGTCGTTTTTTCACTCAGCCACGGGTCAATGCTTTCATCAACGATCAATTCCGCAATAAAAGAGCGCGGAATGATCACCCGCTCATCGACATAAAACGGCACGCCTTGCAGCCAGGCCTCACGGGTCAGGTAGGCGAGTGGCTTTCGGGTAGCAATGCGCGCTCCTAAAAGAGTAGCTACTTGCACCCGATTTTGTTGGTCTACAGCCTGATTTGCCACTGAATTCAGGTCATCCAGAGGCAATTTCAGAGCCCACAGCACCAGCCAGGCGGCTTCGTCAAAGGCATTCAGGGTGCCCTGGCCAAAACCGTTGGCCAGGCTCAGGCCCGCAGCTTCCAGTTGGGCGGCTGCGTCTTCAATCAGTTCTAAAACTGTCAATGCTTCACATCCAGCGTGATTTCAGTGAATGACGGCTCGTCATCCGGGTCTTCTTCGGGCTCGGCGGCGGCTTTGGCGGCGGCATGAAAGTCGTTTTCCAGTCGCCACATCAGGTTGGTGGGTGAGTCTGCGTGCAGCAGGCCTTCCTTGCGGGTCACGACGCCATCAGCAATCATTTTGGCAATGTCCAGCTCAAAAGTTTGTGAGCCTTCAGCCATCGACTTTTCCATCGCTTCTTTCACGCCTGAAAAGTCGCCTTTTTCAATCAACTCAGAAATCAGTTTGGTGTTCAGCATCACCTCGACAGCCGGTGCTCGGCTGCCTGCCACAGTGCGCAGCAGGCGTTGCGACACGATGGCTTTGAGGGCGGCACCCAGGTCGCCCAGCATGGTGCTGCGCACCTCGACTGGGTAAAAACTCAAAATGCGGTTCAGTGCCTGGTAGCTGTTGTTGGCGTGCATGGTTGCCAGGCACAGGTGGCCGGACTGGGCATAGGCAATGGCGGCGGACATGGTTTCACGGTCGCGGATTTCACCAATCAAAATCACGTCTGGCGCCTGGCGCAGCGCGTTTTTAAGCGCCACTTGCAATGACTGGGTGTCACTGCCCACTTCACGCTGGTTAACGACTGACTTTTTGTTGGTGAACAAAAACTCCACCGGGTCTTCAATCGTCAAAATATGGCCCAGCGATGTGGCGTTGCGGTGATCCATCATCGCCGCCAGTGTGGTGCTTTTGCCTGCACCAGTCGAGCCCACCATCAGCAGCAGGCCCCGCTTTTCCATGATCAGGTCGGCCAGAATGGGCGGCACGCCCAAAGAGTCAAGCGGTGGAATTTCGTTAGGAATAAACCGGATCACCCCGGCAAAAGTGCCGCGCTGTTTAAACGCGCTGATGCGAAAGTTGCCCACACCCGCCATCGGCAAGGCCATGTTCAGCTCTCCCAGTTCTTTGAGCTCTTCAATTCGTATCGGCGGCAATATTTCAGCCAGCAGGGTGAGCGGTGCATCGGCAGGCAGCACCTGGCTGTTGATGGGCAGTGCCTGGCCGTTGATTTTGATCAACGCCGGGGAGTGCGCTGACAAATAAACGTCAGACGCTTTTTTGTCTGCCATCAACCGCAAAATTCTTTCCATCGTGCTCATTTTTTGCCCATTTCACAAAGTCAATAACTTGGCTGTCATTGCGGACTTGATCCGCAATCCATGAACCCGAATCGTTGTCCAGCATCGCTGGGGACATGGATCCCGGATCAAGTCCGGGATGACAAATACACGGGTCCGGGTCGGCCGGTGCCTGCTAGTCGCGTAAAAGATCATTCAAACTCGTCGTCGCCCGCGTTTTTGCATCGACTTTTTTAACAATCACCGCGCAATACAGGGAGTATTTACCACCCGCCTTGGGCATATTGCCCGACACCACGACTGACCCTGCTGGCACGCGGCCGTAGCTCACGGTGTCTGTTTCGCGGTCATAAATCGGGGTGCTCTGGCCGATGTACACGCCCATCGACAGCACCGAGTTTTCTTCCACAATCACGCCTTCAACCACCTCAGAGCGCGCACCGATAAAGCAGTTGTCCTCAATGATGGTCGGGTTGGCCTGCATCGGCTCCAGCACGCCGCCAATGCCCACGCCGCCAGACAAATGCACGTTTTTGCCGATTTGCGCGCATGAGCCCACAGCGGCCCAGGTGTCCACCATCGAGCCTTCGTCCACATACGCGCCAATGTTGACGTAGCTGGGCATCAAAATCGCGCCCTTGGCGATGTAGCTGCCGCGCCGCGCCACAGCGGGCGGCACCACGCGAATGCCGGTTTCACGCATTTCAGATTCGCTCAGGTGGCTGAACTTGGTTTTGACCTTGTCAAAAAAGCCCAGCTCGCCCGCGCGCATCAGCTCGTTGTCATTGAGTTTGAAGCTCAACAGCACCGCTTTTTTAATCCACTGATGCACCGTCCACTGGCCCACACCCTGGCGGGTGGCCACGCGAATGCTGCCGTTGTTCAGTTGCGTGATGGTGTTGTCCACCGCGTCGCGAATGTCTTGTGGCGCTGACTTGGCGGCCAGATTTGCACGGTCTTCCCAGGCGGCGTTGATCAGGGCTTCGAGTTGTGTGTTGTCAGTGGTCATGTGTTGTTTAAGATTTGAAAGTTTGGATAAATTGAACGATTCTTTGCGCGGCTTCCACGCATTCAGCGGTTTGCGCCACCAGCGCCATGCGGATGCGGCCTGCGCCTGGGTTAATACCGTTAAAGCTGCGCGCCAGGTAGCTGCCCGGTAAAACCACCACATTGTAGGCAGCGAACAAGTCACGTGAAAAGCCTTCGTCGTCACCGCCAAAGGCTTTTGGCACACCCGCCCACAGGTAAAACCCGGCATCGGGCAAGGCCACGTCCATCACGGCAGCCAACAGCGGCGTAACCTGCGCAAACTTGTCGCGGTACTGGGCGCGGTTATCCACCACATGCGCCTCGTCAGCCCAGGCAGCCATGCTGGCTGCTTGCACGACAGGGCTCATGGCGCTGCCGTGGTAGGTGCGGTACAGCAAAAACGGCTTGATGAGTGCGGCGTCCCCCGCCACAAAGCCGCTGCGCAAACCCGGCACATTGCTGCGTTTTGACAGGCTGGTCATGGCGACAAGATTTTTAAAGTCATGCCGGCCCAGCTTGGCAGCCGCTTCAAGCCCGCCCAGTGGCGGCTCGCTTCTGAAGTAAATCTCGCTGTAGCACTCGTCTGAAGCAATCACAAAGCCATAACGGTCGCTCAAGTCAAACAGCAGCTTCCATTCATCCAGCGTCATCACCGCGCCGGCCGGGTTGCCGGGGGAGCAGACAAAGAGCAATTGCGTTTTAGCCCACACGGCATCTGGCACGGCTGAATAGTCAACGGCAAAGTTGCGGGCGGGGTCGCAGGGTACGAAATAAACGTCAGCACCCGCCAAAAGCGCCGCACCTTCGTAGATTTGATAAAACGGGTTTGGGCAAATCACGGTGGCATCGACTTTAGACGGGTCAATCACCGTTTGCGCCAGCGCAAACAGCGCCTCACGCGAGCCATTGACGGGCAGGATTTGCGTGGCCGCGTCTACCTTCAGGCCATAGCGGCGCTGCAGCCAGTCAGACATCGTTTGGCGCAGCGCGGGCTCACCCAGCGTACCGGGGTAGCTGGCCAGCCCAGCCAAGTTGCCAATGATCGCGTCTTTGACCAACTGCGGCGTGGCGTGGCGCGGCTCGCCCATGCCCAGGCTGATGGGTGTGCAGGCCGGGTTGGGGGTAATGCCTGCGTGCAGCAGGCGCAGCCGCTCAAACGGGTAGGGCTGCAGCTTTGAAAGTAAGGGATTCATGCCCGGATTATCCCGCGCCAAAAGCCGGGCGCATTGTGACTGTCAAATTGACCCATGACCTGCGATTTTTAGTCTTTTCTGTGTCAGACAAAGGCTTGTCATGGTTTATGTGCGCTAGCGCACAGATAAACTGATGCGATGTGTCTAGACTGCACGTTTTCGTCCAAAACAGTCCTGCGGTTTAGCCTGCGAAGCTGAACCAACTGGAGTTTTATAGTGACTTCTCGCACGCCCCCCCCCGAAGGCAGGTGAATTGAAAATGCCCAACCCGAGACAAAACCACCTCCTTGCCGCCCTGGCTGGCGACGAGTGGCAGCGCTGGCAGCCGCTGCTGGAGCATGTTGAGCTACCGCTGGGCTATGTGCTTTACGAGTCTGGCAAAACCTTGAGCCATGTGTACTTTCCCACCACCGCCATTGTGTCTTTGCTGTACGTGATGGAAAACGGCGCATCTGCCGAGATTGCCGTGGTCGGCAACGAGGGGTTGGTGGGTGTGTCGCTTTTCATGGGTGGCGGTTCTACCCCCAGCCGTGCCGTGGTGCAAAGCGCAGGGCATGGCTTTCGGCTCAAGGCAAAAGCCATGAAAAAAGAATTTGACCGGGGCGGCCCGGTGCTGCATTTGCTGCTGCGCTACACCCAGGCGCTGATCACCCAAATGTCGCAAACCGTGGTGTGCAACCGCCACCACACGCTGGACCAGCAACTGTGCCGCTGGCTGCTGCTGAGCCTGGACAGGCTCGAAGGTAGCGAGCTGGTGATGACCCAGGAGTTGATAGCCAACATGCTGGGCGTGCGCCGTGAGGGTGTGACAGACGGCGCTAACAAGCTGCAAAAAGCTGGCCTCATCAAATACAGCCGGGGTCGCATCAGTGTGCTTGACAGGCCGGGGCTAGAGCAGCGCAGTTGTGAGTGCTATGCCGTGGTTAAAAAAGAATATGACCGATTGCTGCCAGCAGAAAAAGCCACCTGACGTGTTGGTGTAGTCCGTGAACGCTTCTTTTCTTGATTTTGGCGCTATGTGCGGTAGCAGTCAGTAATTAATCATTGTTTCCTGTAAGGTGAGTCATCGTTCAAGACTGCCGAATTTAATAAGCATCAATGGCAGTAGGGCCGTGGCTCATTCCTTCAACCTGAAGGGCAGCAGCGCACCAAAGGCTTTTCATGACTTCCAGGTCAACCCAGCATTCAAACCCACCCGGCAACCACCTGATTGATTTGCTGCCCAAGAAAGACCGCCTGCGCTTTATGGCCACCTGCGAGCATGTTGACTTGCCGCTGGCCGAGGTGCTAAGTGACCCCGGCAAGCCGACCAAATACGTGTACTTCCCTACGGCTGGCTTTATCTCGCTGATTGCAGTGGTTAAAGGCAGCCCCGGGGTAGAGGTGGGCATGGTGGGCCGCGAGGGCATGCTGGGCGTGCAGCTGGCGCTGGGCGTGGCTACTGCCCCGCTGCACGCGCTGGTGCAGGGAGCAGGCACGGCATTGCGCATTGGCACCAAAGCTTTTAAAACCGAGCTGGCCGCCAGCCCGGCTCTGCAAGGTGAGTTGAACCGGTATTTGTATGTGCTGATGGCGCAACTGGCCGAGTCAACCGCCTGTGTGCGCTTTCACCAAATTGGGCCACGCCTGGCGCGCTGGCTGCTGATGAGTCAAGACAGATCGCAAGCCAGCAGCTTTGAGGTGACGCAAGAGTTTTTGGCCTACATGCTGGGTGTGCGCCGCGTCGGCATCACCGCCGCAGCAGGTGCGTTGCAAAAAGACGGGCTGATTGCCTACAGCCGAGGCAAATTGACGGTACTCAACCGCAAAGGCCTGGAGCGCGCCGCCTGCGGCTGCTACGCGGCTGACCGCAAGACCTACGCTGAGCTGTTGTAGGGGTCTCAAAGTTCCCTCCCCTTCCGGGGGAGGGTTAGGGTGGGGGCAAGTGCAGAAACGGTGCCAACATCGTGCCTGCCCCCATCCCAACCTTCCCCCGGGAGGGGAAGGAGTAAGAGGCCATTGAAAACAGCTAAAAACGGTCATTTTCAAGCATCATATAAGCCTGTAGACCAATAAATACGGGCGCAAGCAGCTCCTGAATTAATAGCGTATTTTTTCACCTCAGATTCCCTGTCTATTTGGTGACAAGTTGTACTGTGTGCGAAAACGCACAGACCACGCCATGGCCGTCATTTCAAATAGAGCCATTCAATGTGAACGAACTATCAGGAGAAGTTTTTCATGATTCGACTGGCCAACACCCCCATGCCGCATGTCCCCCATGTGGCGCCATCCGTTCTTGATCTATTCCGCAGCAAAGGCTCGCTGAACAATATGCACCGCCACATACCCGCACCTGAGCCCAACCCAGAGCCAAACCCGGCGCCTGATGCCGTGTTGGCCTTAGCGCATTCCTGCATTTCACCCTTGGACTGGGATCAGCTTTTTAACGCGATCACGACCCGGCTTGAAAGTTGTGTAGCGGGCCTGGCTGATTCAGGCAGCGGGCTGGAGCATTTGCCCGGCAGCCAGGCTTCAATTCAGGCAACTGTGCTGGAATGCGTCACCGCCTTGAATCAGTTGCAATCTGATTTGATCTATCAACGCACCGCACACGCATGTGATGCGCCGCATAGCGCTTAAGGCGTGCCTGCGGTTTGCCGTGTCGCCACCTCCAGCAGTTTGCTGTAGTTGGCCAGCTTTTTGTACAGCAGGCGCACCTCGAGCATGTTGTAGATGCGGGTTTTGACTTCAATCAAGTCAAACGGTTTGCTGATGAAGTCTTTGGCACCGGCCTGCAGGGCGCGCAGCTTGTGGCCAGGCTCGGCCGTCAGCACGATGACGGGCAGGTAAGGGTCGGTGGTGTTTTTCCTCAAGCCTTCCATCACGGCAAAACCGTCCATGACGGGCATTTTTAAGTCCAGCAAGATCAAATCAAAAGGCTCAGCTTCGTGCTGCTTGCACACGCTCACCGGGTCCATGATGCTGCTGACTTGGCGGTAGCCCGTCTCGGCCAGCAATTGCTCCAGCAGCGCCACATTGACGGGCTGGTCGTCAACGATCAGGATGCGGGCGTTCAGGATGCTGAATTCTTGGTTCATGGGGTTTAGGCTAATGTTGTGTTGGGCGAAGCGGCTGCAAACTTGAGCGCCATGTCGAGCGTTTGCATGAACTCATCGATTTTGATCGGCTTGGTCAGGTACTTGAAGAACCCGGCCTCGATGCCTTTTTCAATGTCGCTCGGCATGGCGTTGGCACTTAATGCCACCACGGGTATGTGAGCGGTGGTGGGGTCGTCGCGCAGCATTTTCATGGCCTGGATGCCGCTGATCCCGGGCAGGTTGATGTCCATCAATATCAGGTCGGGCAGGGCAGCGCGCGCCAGGTTGACGCCGCTGTGGCCGTCACGCGCGGTGAGCAGGCTGATGTCTGCCCGGCGTTCGATCAGGTTTTCAACCAACAGCAAGTTGGCTTGGTTGTCTTCAACGTACAGCAGGGTACTAATGGCGCCATTGGGTTGTGCGGCGCTGTAGGTCGCGGCAATGGCTTCAGTTCTGTCCGGCAGGCGTTGGCCTTCGCTTGTCAGGTTCAGCTCGACCCAAAAAACACTGCCCTTGCCAACCGTGCTTTCAACCCCAATCGCGCCGCCCATCAGCTCAATCAGCCGCTTGGTCATGACCAAGCCAATTCCTGTGCCTTGCTCGGTATGGGCTTCTTGACCGAGGCGGTTAAACGGCTGGAACAGCTGCGTTAGTTTGTCTTGCGCCAGGCCATGCCCGGTGTCTTCAACGCAAATGCGGATGCGCGTCAGGCTCAACTGAACGCACTCTACCGTTACTTTGCCGTCGGGCCGGTTGTACTTGATGGCGTTGGACAGCAGGTTGATCAGCACCTGTTTGAGTCTCGTACGGTCGGCTTGGACAAAACAAGGCGATGAAAAATACGGAAATGACACGCCAATGCCGCGCTTGTCGGCCTGCGGCTCAATCATGGCCTCGCACTCCTGCATCACCTCTTCTAGCGACATGGCTTCCGGGGGCAGCGACAGCTTGCCAGATTCAATCAGCGCCAAGTCCAAAATCTCATTGATGAGCTCCAGCAAGTACCAGCCAGCCTGCAAAATTTGCTCAACACTGCGCTTTTGCGCCGTGGTGGGCGGTGGTGTGCCTGACTCAAGGAGCTGCGCAAACCCCAAAATGGCACTCAGCGGTGTGCGCAGCTCGTGGCTCATGCTGGACAAAAAGTCTGACTTGGCCAGGTTGGCTTTTTCAGCCGCCGACATGGCGTTTTGCAGCTCGACGTTGTTGTCTTGCAGCACCTGGTCCAGCAGTTTGCGCTCAGTAATATCACGCGCCGCAGCAAAAACGCCTTGCAGGTTTCTTTCCCGGTCGTGAAAGGTGGTGGCGTTGTAAGACACCACGGTTTCTTTGCCGTCCCTTGCGCGGGCAGTCAGCTCGTAGTTGGTGACCTTGTTTTCATTGAGCACGCGCCTGATACCGGCTTCAGCGCGGTCAGGCTCGGTGAAATAGTTTTTAAACGGTGCGCCTATCAGCTCGTCCCGCGTGCAGCCTGTCAGCGCTTCCATCTGTTTGTTGACGTCTGAAATAATGCCCGCCGGGTCGGTGGTCATCAGTGCGTCGATGTTGGACTCAATCAGCGAGCGGGTGTAGAACTGCTGGTCGCGCAGCCGCTGGTCAAGCTTTTTGCGCTCTTCTTCGACCTGCTTGCGCACGGTGTTGTCGGTGCCAATCAGCAAGTAACCAATGATCACGCCCGCTTCGTCGCGCAGGGCTGTTACCGACACCATGGCCGGGAAGCGGCTGCCGTCTTTGCGGATATAGGTCAGCTCGTAAATGTCTTCAATACCGCGCGAAGCCTTGAACACCAACGCCTCAAAACCGGGTTCGATCTGCGTGCCCAGCTCAATGCTGAGGGCTTTGGCCCGGGCAATCACTTCCTGTGGGTCAGAGATATTGGCCGGTGTGATCTGGTTCATCACTTCTGCAGCGGTGTAGCCCAGCATGCGCTCGGCACCCACATTGAAAATCTGGATGACGCCATTTGCATCGGTGGCGATGCTTGAGAAATTGGCGCTGTTGAAGATGGCGTTTTGCAATGCGCCCGCTTTGAGCAGCGCTTCCTCGGCTTTTTTGCGTTCGGTGATGTCTCGCAGCATGACCGTGAACATTTTTTCGCCGTTCACTTCAAGCTGCGAAATCGACGCTTCAATCGGGAACTCATGGCCATCGGCATGCAGGCCCAGGATTTCACCCGCCTTGCCCATCAGGCGTTTGCTGAAGCCCGTCGCATCAAACTGGTTGATGTGCTTGCTGTGCGCAGCGCGAAAGCGCGCTGGTAACAGGCGGTCAAGGCTGGCACCCAGTACGTCAGCAGCCTTGTAGCCAAACATGTTCTCCGCAGACGTATTGAACAGTGTGACGCAATGCTTTGAATCAATGGCAATGATGGCATCGAGTGCAGAAGTAATCAGCCCATCGAGCCTTGCCTCACTCGTCAGCCGCGCGGCCTCTGCGCCCTTGCGTGCCGTGTTGTCGGTACCAATCAGCAGGTAGCCAATGATGATGTCCTGGTCGTCGCGCAGCGCCGTGACCGAGACAACCGCCGGGAAACGGCTGCCGTCTTTGCGGATGTAAGTCAGCTCGTAAATGTCTTCTATGCCGCGTGATGCCTTGAACACCAGCGCCTCAAAACCTGGTTCGATCTGCGTGCCCAGCTCGATGCTGAGTGCCTTGGCGCGGGCTATGACTTCTTGCGGGTCTGAGATGTCAGCTGGGGTAATTTTGTTCAACACCTCCAAAGCTGTGTAGCCCAGCATGCGCTCTGCGCCCACATTAAAAATCTGGATCACGCCTTTGGCGTCGGTGGCGATGCTGGAGAAGTTGGCGCTGTTGAAAATGGCTTTTTGTAGCGCCCCTGTTTTAAGCAGGGTTTCCTGGCGCAGCATTTCTGTCATGCCGTCAGTGATGGCAATATCGGTATTTGCAGAAAATATACTGTCAGTCAGTGGCATGCGGGTGGTTCTGAAAAAAAGTCAAACGACAAACTGACAAGCAGTTTTGATGAGGATGCGCCGTATTAGCATACGCCTGCATTTTTCGAACCTGTGTAGTCAAATGCCGCGTGTTGCGGTGGTTTGATACATACCCTCAGACTTTTACAGAACTGTGCAATCTCGTCTGTGCGCTGGCGCACACAGCAGGGGGTTTAGATTTGTCATTGCGGACTTGATCCGCAATCCATGACTCCGCTCGCTGCCAGCACCGCAGAAGGCATGGATCCCCCTGGATCGTGGTCCGGGGCAAGCTCCTCAAGTCCGGGATGACAGCCGAGGTAGGTTGCGTCGTTAAAACAACACGCGGCTTCTGATGGTGCCCGCTACATCATGCAAACTTGCCAGTGCCACATCTGAATGCGCGGCATCAATGTCGATCACCACGTAGCCAATGTCGCCATGGGTTTGCAGGTACTGGGACGCGATGTTGATGTTGTTGATGCCAAAGACCTTGTTGATCTCAGACAGCACGCCCGGCACGTTGCGGTGAATGTGCAGCAGCCGGTGCTTGCCAGGGTGGGCGGGCAGGGCGACTTCGGGGAAGTTGACAGACGACGTTGACGTGCCGTTGTCGGAGTACTTGACCAGCTTTTCAGCGACTTCAATGCCAATGTTTTCTTGCGCCTCGACTGTGGAGCCGCCGACGTGCGGGGTGAGGATCACGTTGTCGAGCCCGCGCAGGGGGGACTCAAACGCTTCCTTGTTGCTGCTGGGTTCTAGCGGGAAAACATCAATCGCTGCACCCAGCAGTTTTTTGGCTTTGAGCGCCTCGGCCAGTGGTTCAATCTCCACCACCGTGCCGCGTGAGGCATTGATCAGTACGCTGCCGGGCTTCATGGCAGCGATTTGCGCAGCACCCATCATCCATTGGGTGCTGGGCAGCTCAGGCACATGCAGGCTGACCACATCAGACACGGCCAATAAGTCGTTCAGTGCGGGGATTTGGCGTGCATTACCCAGCGCCAGCTTGGTCACCACATCAAAAAATACAACTTGCATGCCGAGGCCTTCAGCCAGCACCGACAGCTGCGTGCCAATAGAACCGTAGCCGATGATGCCCAGCGTTTTACCCCGAATCTCATACGAGTTGTCGGCTGATTTGAGCCAGCCGCCCCGGTGTGCGGCAGCGCTTTTGGCCGGGATGCCGCGCAGCAGCAAAATAGCCTCGGCCAGCACCAGCTCGGCCACCGAGCGGGTGTTTGAAAACGGGGCGTTGAACACGGCGATGCCTTTTTCTCGGGCCGCGTCCAGGTCAACCTGGTTGGTGCCTATGCAAAAGCAGCCCACAGCGGCCAGTTTGTGGGCATGTGCAAACACATCGGCCGTGAGCTGGGTGCGCGAGCGAATACCCACAAAATGCGCATCGGCAATTTTCGCCAGCAGCGCGTCCCCCTCCAGCGCGCCGCTGATGCTTTCGATGTTGCTGTAGCCAGCGGCCTTTAGAACCTTGACGGCGGAAGGATGAATGCCTTCAAGCAGTAAAAACTTGATATGGGCTTTGTCGAATGAGGTTTTGGTCATCTCGCAAGTATGTGCCAAAGTGGTTTGGCACAGCCGGGGTGCGGCTATTGGTAGATGTCATCCCGGACTTGAGGAGCTTGCCCCGGACCACGATCCGGGGGGATCCATGACTTTTGCAGCGTAAGGCTGGGCGCGGGTTCATGGATTGCGGGTCAAGCCCGCAATGACAGACCCAATAAGCTTCAAGCCGCGCATTGCAAGCTGACAGCCTGCATGGTTTTGCCCGTTTTGGTGTCAAACACCACCAGATTGACCTGCCGCTGGTGGCCCGGCGTGGGGGCTATGCTGCGAAATGTCAACTTTTGCGCGGCTGCGTCGCCGGCCTTGTATTCACCTGCCTGCACCAGCTGGCGCACCACAAAGTCGTGCTTTAAAAATTCGCCCTTGTTTTCACCCGACAGAACTTTGGAGTTGTGGCCGTGCTCGGTGATCGTCCAGTAGGCTGACCAGTTGCTGGAAGCCAAGATGGGTGTCACGCTGGCTTCAAACTGGTCTGTGCCCAGTTGCTTTAAGGCAATGCTGGCTTTGGCGGGTTCTTTGTTTTCGGGCTTGCCGCCCCAGCGCGGCCAGTCTTTGCCGTCCAGCACGGCTTGGGGTGTGTAGATGCCGCGCAGGTTGTTTTTGGTGGCAATATCGCGCTGGCGCTGGGTGTAGGCGGGGGCGGCAAAGCGGTCTACCCAGCCAATGTAGTCCCAGTAGCCGACGTGAAAGGCTTGCACCACCGCCCCACCACTGGCTGATGTGCCTTTGAGGCTGGATGCCCACTTGTCGGCAGGTGGGCACGAGCTGCAGCCTTCAGAGGTATACAGCTCAATCACCGGGGTAATGGTGGGGCCAGACGCCACGCTGCACTGGTTTGACTGCGCCAATGCGCCTGTAGCGCAGTAAATCAGGGCGCAAGCAGCTATTAATTTAGGTGCATGAAAAGTGACGGGTTGGCGCATGAGAAGCTCCACAAAGTGATGTAACTCTACTTTGTCGGGCAAGCTCGCCTTTTCTTACAGCTGTTTAAACCGAGCTTAACGGCCGGTTGCGCAGCAGCGCATCGTCATGCTGGCCCCAGTAGGCGGCTGCGGAGTTGTCTGATTGGTCCATGCGGTGCAGCAGGAGCTTTTCAGTTTGCGCCAGGCGGCTGTCCATGACAGCCACTGCATCGCTGTCGCGGGTTAACGTCAGCGTAGCCTGCGCTTCCAGGTAACGCCGCAGCTCGGTAAAGCGCGACGCCTCTGCTTTGTCGGCCAGCTCGCGCTGCGCCGTCAATTCTCTGGCGTACTTGCGGGTTTCCATCAGCTGGGTGCTGTGCATGTAGATGGTTGTGGCCAAAAAAATCAGCAAAATGACAGTCAGCACCATCAGCATCACCAGCCCAAGCGGTAACTGCATGGTGGTAAAGCCCAGGCTCAATGTGCTGATACGTGTAAATTCATCGATATTGAGCACGGTAAAGGCGGCAATCAACATGATGCCGACGGTTAAAAGCAGAATTCTTGTGCGCATGCTGGCCTCCTAAAGTTCAGGTTTTTGATAGCGTTTGATAGCGTTTGATAGCGCAATTGTTAAGGCAGCAACAGTTTTTTGCTGTGGGACAATGCCCAGCCGCAACGTCAGTTGGCGCATCCTTTGGTGCGAAAAGTTACATAAAAAATGCACACCATCATTCATCAGATCGCACTTGAAATCAAAGTACAGGACCACCAGGTCAAAACCGCCGTTGAGCTGCTTGACGGTGGCGCAACCGTGCCCTTTATTGCCCGCTACCGCAAAGAAGCCACGGGCGGGCTGGACGACATTCAACTGCGCGAGCTGGAATACCGCCTGGGCTACCTGCGTGAGCTGGCCGAGCGTCGCGATGCCGTGCTGAGCAGCATTGAAAGCCAAGGCAAGCTGACACCCGCGCTGCGCGATGCCATTGAGCAAGCGGCCACCAAACAAGACCTGGAAGACTTGTACCTGCCGTACAAGCAAAAACGCCGGACCAAAGGCCAAATTGCGCGCGAGGCGGGCATTGAGCCGCTGGCCGACAGCCTGTTTGCCAACCCTTCGCTGGTACCTATGGACGACGCAGCGGCGTATGTGAAAGCAGATAAAAACGAGCAGGGCGATGACTTCACCACCGTGCAGGCCGTGCTGGACGGTGTGCGCGATATTTTGAGCGAGCGCTGGGCTGAAGACGCGGCGCTGGTGCAAATGCTACGCGGCTGGCTGTGGGCTGAGGGCCTGTTCAGCTCAAAACTGGTGACGGGTAAAGACGAAAACGCGCCAGACAACGCCAAATTCAGGGACTATTTTGCGTATGACGAGCCGATAGGGCGGGTGCCGTCACACCGCGCACTGGCTGTTTTCAGGGGGCGTGGGCTTGAGATTCTGGATGCCAAGCTGGTGCTGCCAGAGCCTTTGCTCGCGCCTGATGCGCCCGTGGCAAAAGGCCCGGTGGTTTCGTTGGCGGAGGGCAAGATCGCTTTGCACCTGGGCTGGTCGCATAAAGCCCGGCCCGCTGACGACCTGCTGCGCAAATGCGTGGCCTGGGCCTGGCGCGTCAAGCTCAGTTTGTCGCTGGAGCGTGACCTGTTCACCCGGCTGCGCGAGGACGCTGAAAAAGTCGCTATCAAGGTGTTTGCCGACAACCTGCGCGATTTGCTGCTGGCCGCACCCGCAGGCCCGCGCGTGGTGATGGGGCTGGACCCTGGCATACGCACCGGCGTGAAAGTGGCCGTGGTGGACAGCACAGGCAAGCTGGTCGAAACCGCGACAGTCTTCCCGCATGAGCCGCGCAAGGACTGGGACGGTTCCCTGCACACCCTGACCAAACTGTGCGAAAAGCACGGCGTGAACCTGATTGCCATCGGCAACGGCACGGCTAGCCGCGAAACCGACAAATTGGCCGCTGATGTGATAAAAATGCTCCAAAAAAGCCAAAAAACACCATCAAATCAGCCTCTAGACCAATCAATCCGGGCGCAAGCAGCTACTGAAATAATAGCGGTCACAACCATCGAAAAAGTTGTCGTCAGTGAGGCTGGCGCATCCGTTTACTCAGCGAGCGAGTTTGCCAGCCAGGAAATGCCCGACGTAGACGTGAGCCTGCGCGGTGCCGCCAGCATTGCGCGCCGCCTGCAAGACCCATTGGCCGAACTCGTCAAGATTGACCCGAAATCCATCGGCGTGGGCCAGTACCAGCACGACGTGAATCAAAGCGATTTGGCGCGCAGCCTGGACACGGTGGTGGAAGACTGCGTGAACAGCGTCGGCGTTGACCTGAACACCGCCAGCGTGCCGCTGCTGGCGCGGGTGTCGGGCCTGAGCCAGACAGTGGCCAAGTCGGTGGTGCGCTGGCGCGATGCAAATGGCGCGTTTGCCAGCCGGGCTGATTTGCTGAAAGTGACGGGCCTGGGCGCTAAAACCTTCGAGCAAAGCGCGGGCTTTTTGCGCTTGAACGGCAGCAGCAACCCGCTGGACATGACAGGCGTACACCCTGAAACCTATCCGGTGGTCGAGCAGATCATGCGGCACACTGGCAAACCTATTGCCGAGTTGATGGGCCGGGCCGACATGCTCAAAGCCCTGAAACCAGAGCTGTTTGCCAACGACAAGTTCGGCGTCATCACGGTCAAAGACATCATGCTGGAACTGGAAAAGCCAGGCCGTGACCCGCGCCCCAGCTTCAAGGTGGCGCGCTTTAACGAGGGCGTGGAAGACATCAGAGACCTGCGCGAAGGCATGGAACTGGAAGGCACCGTCAGCAACGTCGCCGCGTTTGGCGCATTCATCGACATCGGCGTGCATCAAGACGGCCTGGTACACGTCAGCCAGCTCAGCCACAAGTTCACCACCGATGCGCGTGAGGTCGTCAAAACCGGCGACATCGTGAAGGTGAGGGTGACGGAGATTGACGTGGCGCGCAAGCGTATTGGGCTGACGATGAAGCTGGGCGATGCGCCTGCACGCCGTGATGCACCTAGAGACAATCGTTTTGAGGGTTCACGGCCTGGGTTTGGCGGCAATCAAAACCGTAGCAGACAAGAAGTGCCGCAGGCCGTGCCTTCAGCGATGGCTTCGGCTTTTGGGAGGTTGGCTGGGTTGAAGAGGTAGAAAGCTTCGTTAGTCAAAAAAAATGTCTGCCAAAATCAGGTATGGAATTTTTTTTCAAAATCATCGGCTTATTCATGTGGTTTCTTACACGCGCCAATAGCAGGGACAAACGGAGTCAATTGCCTGTTTTCCAAAGAGTTCAAGCCAATCCAATGCCCGCGTTTACGAATTTTCAACTCTATGCTTTGTTGGATGCAGAAGATTTCAATAAGCCATTTCTGTCATCCCGGGCTTGACTCCGGGTTTTGCAATACGCACTACTTCAGAAAGAAATATGACTTTAGAACAAATATTTGGCTTAGGCGTTCGTTGCCTCTCAATTTTTGCAGCCCTTCATAGCATTAAGTATTTGATAGGGATTCCTGCTGGGATGGCGAACACTAACCTCGCTGGTCAAGTCTATGTATCCTACGGTTTTGGCGCACTGTGCTTGATGGTGGCTTTGCTTTTTTGGTGTTTCCCGATGGCTTTGGCAAAACGAATTGTTCCGAAAGCAAGTTTCGGAAATCGTTTGAATTTGCAGGCCTTTGATGCTGCGCGGGTTGGTGCAAGTTTGATTGGTCTGTGGTTATTTGCTAATGCCATGTCGGGCGTCTTGTAGTATCTGTTTCTTGGAGCTGCATCCGCAACTACTAGCCAGTCCATAGTCGGGCCCCTCGTAACGGAGGACAAAGTAAAAATTGCATATTATTTAGCGCAGTTATTGCTCTCTTTTGTACTTATTTTTCGGTCGCACCTTTTTGCATCAATCGCCCTTGAAAACATTGGCGATTCAGGAGATGGGGCCTAGTCATGTAGGTCGGGTTAGCGCATCCAGTAAACTCACATTAGCCATTGATATTCAGGAACGCCATATGACCGCCTTCACCATTGAACTACCGGACGAATTGGCAACCGCCGCCAGACAAGCTGGCTTGTTAAACAGTCAAGCCGTGGTGTCGGTGATGCGTGAACTCGTCAGGGTTCGTGCCGCTCACACTTTCACCCAGGCCATTTCGGCTTTTTCTGCTCAACCAGCGAACGACTCTGAGTTAACACCCGCAGATATTCAACGCGCCATTCATGCTGCGCGCAGTCATTGATACCAATACCTGGGTTTCAGGCCTGATTTGGGCGGGTGCTCCCCGGCGATTGATAGAGGCCGCACTCAACGGCGATGTTTTGAGCCTGACATCGCGCACTTTGAGTCTTGAGTTCGAACGTGTGCTGGGCTATCCACGAATTGAAAAAGCTCTGCTCAAACGCGGGTTGTCCCGCGATGATTTGGCTGGGCAGTTTGCTTTTTTGAATCAAGTGGTTGAAGTCGTACCCTTGGCACTACCTGTTTCGCGTGACCCGGATGATGACGCAGTACTTGCATGCGCTTTAGCCGCAAGGGCAGACTTTATTGTTTCGGGCGATCAGGATTTATTGGTGCTGGGGCAATGGGCTGGTATCCCCATCTTGAGTGCTGTTCAGACGCTGGACTTGCTTGAAGTTTGATTTTTCACCCAAATCTCTATGAAAATAGGCTTCTAGCCCAATAAATACGGGCGCAAGCAGCTCCTGAATAAATAGCATACTTTATAACCACTCATGCAAGCTCTCCGCATCTATGTCGGCCCCAAGGCCATGCAACACATCGCGCAAAACGGTGTGCAGCCTGCAGACATTGGTGTCATCCCAGGTGCGGCGGGTGGTCCCAAGGGTTTGATTCTGGGGCCGCTGGACCGGTTTATTTTTGGTGACTGGCTGGCGCAGGCCAGCCATGAGGTGCATCTGGTCGGCGCGTCGATTGGCGCATGGCGCATGGCCACGGCCTGTTTGAATGACTCTGTGACGGCTTTCAAACGCCTGGAGCATGACTACATTCATCAGCATTACGAACTGCAACCCGGCCAGAAGCGGCCTACGGCTGATTTTGTCAGTGAGAAGTTTGGTGAGAGCCTGCAAAGCTTTTATGGTGGCCGGGTGCAGGAGGTGCTGGGGCACAGCCGCTACAAACTGCACATCGTGACCTCGCGTGGGCGGCATGTGCTGGGGCGGGAACATAAAGTGACCACGCCGCTGGGTTATCTGGGGGCTTTCTTAAGCAATGGCGTAAACCGCAAGGCCATGGGCGCGTGGCTGGAGCGGGTGGTGTTTTCCAGCGCCGGCGCTGCGCTGCCTTTTGCCACGAATGATTACCGCACCCGGCAAATCATGTTGACTGATGCCAATTTCAACCCGGCGCTGCAAGCGAGTTGCTCGATTCCGTTTGTACTGCGGTCGGTTCGCGATATTCCGGGTGCGCCGCCCGGGGCTTACTGGGACGGCGGCATCACCGATTACCACCTGCATCTGAACTACCCGGCGGCAACAAAAGGCTTGGTGCTGTACCCACATTTTCAAAAAGCAGTCGTGCCCGGCTGGCTGGACAAAGGCCTAAAGTGGCGACACAAAACCACGCCGTTTTTAGACAACATGGTGCTGCTGGCACCCGACCCGGATTGGGTCAAAACACTGCCGAATGGCAAGCTGCCAGACCGCCAGGATTTCACGCGCTATGGCCCAGATTTGCAGGGCCGGGTGAAGGCCTGGAATGCTGCTGCATCTAGCAGCGAGCAATTGGCGGACGAGTGGCAGAAGTGGTTGCGCAAACCTGATACAGCGCGTATAGAACCGCTTTAATTCAGCCCAGCTTTTTAACCAGCACTTGAGATTTGCGGTCCCAGTTGTACTTGCGCTTGCGTGCATCGGGCAGCCAGTCTGGGTCCATCTGCACAAAACCGCGTTTGATAAACCAGTGCATGGTGCGGGTGGTGAGTACAAAAATGCTTTGCAGACCCGCAGCGCGAGCGCGCTGCTCGATGCGTTTTAAAACCTTTTCGCCATCGCCCTGGCCCTGCGACTGGGGTGAAACGGTCAGTGCGGCCATTTCGGCGGTTTTAGCCTCGGGGTAGGGGTACAGGGCCGCGCAGGCAAAGATCACGCCATCGTGCTCAATGATGGTGTAGTGGTCGGCGTCACGTTCAATCTCGGTGCGGTCGCGCTTGACCAGCGTGCCGTCTTTTTCAAACGGTTCAATCAGCTGCAAAATACCGCCCACATCGTCGGCGGTGGCCTCCCGCAGGCTTTCCAGCTTTTCGTCAATCACCATCGTGCCGATACCGTCGTGCACATAAATCTCCAGCAACAGTGCACCATCAACTGCAAACGGCAAGATGTGGCTGCGCTCCACGCCTGATTTGCAGGCCTTGACGCAGTGTTGCAGGTAAAACGCGGTGTCGGTGGGTTGGGTGGCATTGGGCAGGCTGGCCAGCAGCTTTTCAGCCGCAGCCAGCGGCAGCTCGGTATCAATCGGGTTGTCGTCGCTGGCGGGCGCGTCCGGGTTCATGCGGATGCCAGCGATTTCTGTCAAAAAGATCAGCTTGTCGGCCCCCAGCTCAATCGCCACACTGGTGGCGACTTCTTCCATCGTCAAATTGAACGCCTCGCCGGTCGGTGAAAAGCCAAAGGGTGACAGCAGCACCATGGCATCAAAGTCCAGCGTGCGGGTGATGCCCAGGGTGTCTACCTTGCGCACCAGGCCTGAATGTTTGAAGTCCACGCCATCAACAATGCCAACGGGCCGTGCGGTGATGAAGTTGCCTGAAATGACCCGTACCGTGGCTCCGGCCATCGGCGTGTTGGGCAGGCCCTGGCTGAAGGCGGCTTCGATCTCATAGCGCAGCTGGCCAGCGGCCTCTTGCGCGCTGTCTAGCGCCACCTCGTCGGTAATGCGCATGCCGTGGGAGTATTTGGCTTCGTGGCCTTTGGCAGCCAGTTGCTCGTTGACCTGCGGCCTGAAGCCGTGCACCAGCACGATCTTCACGCCCATGCTTTGAATCAGCGCCAGGTCTTGCGCAATGTGCTGCAACTTGCCCGCCGCAATCGCTTCACCCGCAATGCCGACAACAAAGGTTTTGCCCCGATGCGTGTGGATGTAAGGCGCAACCGAGCGAAACCACGGCACAAAGGTGAAATTGAAGACGGCGGACATGGGCTGGCTCTCTGGCTAGGGCTAAAAATAGGCTAAAAAATGAAGTGTAAGGCACGCCGTCATGGTGATTTGGCAGCCTGACTAGGGCAAATCTCATCTATATAGAGGTTGCGTTGATGGCGCGCTCGGGTTATCTTCTGAGGCGATGGCAATACTGATACACGGCCTGTGGGGCCGCTTTTTTGGCATGACGGTGGTTATTCTTGTGGGCGCTGTTATGGCTTACACACGCTCAATGCATCGGATTGCGTTCAACGCGGCGTTGACTGCACTGGCATCAGCGTTTTTTGTGGTGGCTTTTTTAGGCGGCTTTTCTTTAGGCGGTGCTGACATCCTGATGCGCTTTTTGGCGCACCTGACGACACTGGTGGCCGGTTTTTTAACCTACCAGCTTTTGATGACTCTGGGATTGCTCAAAGCGCCTGGCATCAGGCAGCGCGCATTCAGTGCATTGGCGGTTGTGGGCCTGGCCGTGCTGGTTCTGGGTTGGGCGCTTTCTGCATGGCACGCCTTGGCCATCAGTTCGGCCACCAGCTGCCTGCTGGCGTTGTTTGCATTGCTGACCAGCCTGCGCAAGGCCGTCAAGGGTGAGCGCATGGCCTGGATGGCTTTTGCCAGTGTGTTTTGTATCTTTGTGGCGTTGGCCGGGTTTGCCTGGATTGCCTTGAACCGCGACCAGGCCCTGCTTGCCGTACATGCGGTCACTGCACTGGCTGCCACGCTGTATGTGGCTTCTTTGGCGTACGTGATGTGGAACCGATACGACTACTTGCTGGAGTTGCACGAGGTCATGGCGCACGGGCCGGGTTATGACCCGGTCACGCGGATGCGCTCACACCTGGAAACCGGGCAAATGGTGGGCGGCATCTTCAAAGACTTTCGCAGCAAACCTGAACCCATGGGCGTGGTGGTATTAACCATTGCCAACCTGTATGCGCTGGAGCAACTGCACGGCACAGCGGCTGTGAACAATGCATTTTTTGTGTGCGCCGGGCGTTTGCGTCGCTGGGTGCCCCGGCACGTTGAAATGGGCAGGCTGGGCAAAGACGGATTTTTGCTGATTCTGCAAAACTGCACGGGCAGCCGACAGGTGATTGATCTGGCTCGTGCCGTGGAGTCACGACTGCGCCGCTCTGTCACGCTCAACACCAGCCGCGAGGTGTCGCAGCTAGGCACGGGAAGCACGGTTTGGGTGGCTGAAATTGGTGTGGGCGTGCTGCTGGTGGCCAACCCGCAGTCGCGTGGCTCGGACGCCATTGCCATGGGTCAACGCATGGCGCGTACCGCCATCAGCTACGCCAGCCGAATGGCCTGGTTTGACCATTCCAGCGGTGAAACCATGGAACTGCCAGCCGTGCAGGCTCGCGCATGATGGACAAACTGGCGATTGGTTTGTGGGGCTGCTTTTTTGGCGTGGTGGTCGTCATCCTGACCGGTTCCGCATTGGCCTACGCGCGCGCGTTGCGCCGAATTGCGCTGAACGCGGCCATCTCTGCCCTGGTATCGGCGCTGTATGTGGCGGCATTTTTGGGCATGTTGCCAATGGGCGGTACACAAACGCGCATCGTGGCTCTGGCACTGGTTGCCATGGCGGTGTCGGCGGTGCTGACCTATTTGCTGTTTGCCGTGTTGGGTTTGACCAAGTCAAAGCGCATTCGGCAACGCATCATTGCTGGACTTTGCAGCTTGTTTGCAGTGGCGCTGATATGGGGCTGGCAGCTAGCGCCCCAGGATTTTTTGATTTTGTGTACCAGCGTTGCCAGCCTGCTGGGTTTGGTGGCGTTGGCTGCAGCTGCTAAAAAAGCGGCCTCGGGTGACCGACTGGCCTGGGCGGTGGTGTTTGCCATTTGCTGCATGCTGGTGGCACTGATCGGTTTGAGTGCGATTGCCCATGACTCAGAGCAGGCAAGCTGGCAGTTGTATGCCGTCAGTGCCGTGGCTGCCACGCTTTACATGGTCACCATGGCATTGGTGCTGTGGTCGCGCTACGCCTATCTGATTGAGCTGCACAAGCTGATGGCCTACGGGCCCAGCTACGACCCGGTCACGCGGATGCGTTCGCATGCAGAGACGGGTCATATGGTGGGCAATGTGTTCAAAAATTTTAGAGCCCAGCCGCAGCCCATGGGCGTTGTGGTGCTGACGATTGCCAATCTTTATTCTCTGGAGCAACTGCACGGCGTGCCAGCGGTTAACCATGCCCTTTTTGTGACGGCTGCCCGCCTGCGGCGCATCGTCCCCACCCAGGTCGAGATGGGCAGGCTGGGCACCGACGGCTTTGTACTGGTGATGCAGCATTGCAAGGAAAGCGCGATTCTGATCGACCTGGCCAGAGCTGTAGAAAGCCGCTTGAGGCGATCAGTGTCGTTAAGCACCACCCGAGAAGCATCGCGCATTGAAACCGACAGCACGGTCTGGGTGGCCGACATTGGCGTGGGGGTGCTGATGGTGTCAAACCCCGAAGCGCGTGGCGCAGACGCGATTGCCATGGGTCGGCGCATGTCGCGTACCGCCATCAGTTATGCCAGCCGCATCGCCTGGTTTGATGATTCCAGCGGTGAGACCGTTGAGCTGCCTGACAACCGCTTGCTGTAGCTGCCCCAGTGACCGGGGCGTTGATAATGTGAGGCTTTGAGCATCACGCCCTTGTCGTCAGCAGCCCCATCACCCTTGCGCATTGAGTTTCCTGAATCCTTGCCCGTATCTGGCAAGCGCGAAGAAATCACCGCTGCCATTGCCGCGCACCAGGTAGTGATTGTTTGCGGTGAAACCGGCTCAGGCAAAACCACCCAACTGCCCAAAATTTTGTTGGCCATGGGACGGGGTAAATTAAATTACGCCCCGGGTCAGCGCGCTAGGCTGATTGGCCACACCCAGCCGAGGCGCATTGCCGCATCCAGCGTGGCCAAGCGGATTGCCGAAGAGCTGAAAACGCCGCTGGGCGATGTGGTCGGCTTCAAGGTGCGGTTTCAGGATCGACTGAGCCGGGATGCATCTGTCAAGCTGATGACCGACGGTATTTTGCTGGCTGAGACACAAACTGATCCGCAGCTGAATGCTTACGACACCATCATCATTGACGAGGCTCATGAGCGTAGCCTGAACATTGATTTTTTGCTCGGCTACTTGCGCCAGTTGCTGCCGCGCAGGCCGGACTTGAAAGTCATCATCACGTCGGCCACGATTGATGCGAACAGGTTTGCAGAGTATTTCGCGTCTGCCAAAGGGCCAGCACCTGTCATTATGGTTTCTGGCCGGATGTTTCCGGTTGAGCAGCGCTACAAACCGTTTGAAGAGTCGCGTGACTACGATTTGAACGACGCGATTGCCGACGCGGTAGACGAGCTGTGGCTCAGCCCACACAGCGCAGGTGACATTCTGGTTTTCTTGCCGGGTGAACGTGAGATCAGGGAAGCCGCTGACCACCTGCGCAAGCATTTGGCACACCAGCCCTTGAACCGGGGGGCCGATGTGCTGCCGCTGTTTGCACGCCTGAGCCCTGCCGAGCAAGACCAGATTTTTGCGAACCACAACAACCGCCGCATTGTGCTGGCCACCAATGTGGCTGAAACGTCGCTCACTGTGCCCGGCATCCGGTATGTGATTGACGCAGGTACGGCGCGCGTCAAGCGCTACAGCTTCAGGAGCAAGGTTGAGCAGCTGATGGTCGAGCCCATCAGCCAGGCTGCTGCCAACCAGCGTGCCGGGCGTTGCGGCCGGGTGGCCGACGGCATTTGCATACGCTTGTATGACGCGCAGGACTTTGCCGGTCGTCAGCGATTTACCGACCCCGAGATTTTGCGCAGCTCACTGGCCGCCGTGATTTTGCGCATGAAAGCCTTGCATCTGGGTGCGATTGAAGACTTTGCCTTTATTGAAGCGCCGCAGCGCCGTGCCATGACGGACGGCTACCAGTTGTTGGCCGAGCTGGGCGCAGTTGATGACGACAACGAATTGACACCCGTTGGTCATACGCTGGCCAAGCTGCCGCTGGACCCGCGTGTGGGGCGCATGATTCTGGAAGCCAAAAGCCGCAGTGCCCTGGACGAAGTGCTGGTGATTGCCAGCGCCCTGAGTGTGCAGGACGTGCGTGACCGTCCGATGGACAAGCAGGCTCAGGCCGACCAGGCGCATGCCAAGTTTGATGACGAAAAAAGCGAGTTTGTCGGCTACTTGAAGTTGTGGAAGTGGCTCGGTGATTCGCGCGGTGGGCACGATGCGGTGCATAAGCTGACGAACAGGCAACACGAAAACCTGCTGAGAGAGAACTTCATCAACATGCGCCGGGTCCGCGAATGGCGCGACATTCATTCACAACTGATGGGCACCATTGGCGAGCAGGGCTGGGAACTGAACAAAAAGCCCGCCAGCTACGAGCAACTGCACCAGTCCATGCTGTGCGGCTTGCTGGGCAACCTGGGCCAGAAAAACGACGAGGAAGACTGGTACCTGGGCGCGCGCGGCATCAAGTTTTACCGGCATCCTGGCGCAAAACTCAGTAAAAAACCAGGCCGCTGGATTGTGGCTGCCGAGCTGGTGGAAACCACGCGCCTGTTTGGCCGAGGCATTGCTAATATTGAACCGCAGTGGATTGAACAAGTCGCCGGGCATTTGCTCAAAAAACAGTTGCTCGACCCACATTGGGAGAAAAAGGCCGCGCAAGTCACTGCGCTGGAGCGAGCCACCTTGTACGGCTTGGTGGTTTACAGCGGCAGGCGGGTGAACTTTGGCCGGGTAGACCCGGTGGCGGCGCGCGAGGTGTTTATCCGCGAAGCACTGGTCGCTGGCAACTGGGACACACCTCTGACGTTTTTAAAGGCCAACGAAAAGCTGATTGCCAAAGTGCAAGACCTGGAGCACAAGGCGCGCAGGCAGGACGTGCTGGTGGACGAGGAACTGATTTACGCCTTTTATGACCAACAGTTGCCAGCCGATGTGTGCAGTGGCGCAAGCTGCGAGGCTTGGTACAAGGAAGAAGTTAAAAAGCAGCCGAAGCTGCTGTTGTTGACCCAAGAAGAGTTGATGCGCCACGAGGCGGCAGGCATCACGACGCAGGCCTTCCCGAAAATCTTGCGACTGGGCGGTGTCGATTGCACGGCGATTTATCTGCACGAACCAGGTGATGCGAAAGACGGCGTGACGGTGGATGTGCCGCTGTTTGCACTGAACCAGGTCAACGAGGAACGCTGCGAGTGGCTGGTGCCGGGCATGTTGAAGGACAAAGTGCAGGCACTCATTAAAACCCTGCACCAGCGCCCAAGGTCGCGCCTCGTGCCGTTGCCTGACACAGCAGTGCGCTTTTCAGAGCAGCTTAACCAGCCCGAGGTCTTTGGCACGGGTTCACTCACAGATGCGGTCTTGAAGCTTGTGCGCGATGCAACAGCGGTTGATGTGAAGCGCTGCGACCTGAAGCTGGACATGTTGCCGCCGCACCTGTTCATGAACTTCAGGGTGGTGGACGAGCATGGCCGGCAATTGGGTCATGGGCGCAGTCTGGCTGGACTCAAGGGGGATTTGGGTGTGCAGGCGCGCGGGGCGTTTCAGGCCCTGGCAGGGCTGAAGAATCTGGCAGATTCAGCGTCTGAGGGTTCAAAAACACCTGTTTCAGGCTCATTTCAGGCATCAAATCGGCCTCAAGCCCAACAAATACGTGCGCAAGCAGCTCCTGAAAAGATAGCGTTTAAAGTGCCTGAACGCTACACCGCCTGGACGTTTGGCGAACTGCCTGAGCTGATGGAAATTACCAAAGGCACGCAAACGCTGATTGGCTTTCCGGCGCTGATTGACCTGGGTACAGACGGTGGTGGTGCGGTGACGATTGAGGTATTTGACGAGCCTGAACTGGCTGCTGCCAAGCATCGCGCTGGGCTGGCGCGTTTGTTTGCGCTGCAAATCAAGGATGCCATCAAATATCTGGAAAAGAACCTGCCCGACCTTCAAAAAATGGCCACTGCCTACATGCTGGTGGGCCGTGCGGCAGACAACTCAGGCGGCGGCACGCTGGAGGAGTTGCGTACACAGATCCTTGAGGTCGCTCTGGCCAGAACATTCTTGCTAGACCCGCTGCCCACCCACGAGACCGAGTTTAAAAAACGCTTGGATGAAGGCCGGGGACGATTAACACTGATTGCCACTGAAATTGCTCGCTTGGCAGGTGCAATTTTGCTGGAGTTCACAGCAGCCCAGCGCAAGATCAAGGACACCAAAAACGCGGCTGATGCGGCTGGCGATGCAGCCCAGCAGCTTCAGCGACTGGTATCCAAAAAGTTTTTAACAACAACACCTTATGGGCAGTTGCAGCACTTCCCTCGTTATCTGAAAGCCATCACAGCCAGGCTGGACAAATGGCGCACCGACCCGGCCCGTGATGCCGCCAGGATGCTGGAACTCAAGCCCCAGGAGCAGCGCTACTGGCGTCTGGTGGCCGAGCGCAAAGGCGCAACAGATGCGCGAATGCAGGAGTTTCGCTGGTTGTTAGAGGAGTTGCGGGTCAGCTTTTTTGCACAAGAGCTGCGAACACCGCAGCCCGTGAGTCTTAAAAGATTAGAGAAAGTCTGGCAGCAACTGAACAGTTGATGCCAGACGCTCATGTGTTTTTAGATGCGTCCCATCAGCAGCAGAACAATCAAAATAATCACTACCAGACCAATACCGCCACTGGGCCCATACCCCCAACTGCGGCTGTGACCCCAGGTGGGCAGTGCGCCGACCAGAATCAGAATTAAAACGATCAGCAGGATGAGGGAAAGTGACATTAAAAGCTCCTTGTTATGAAGCTTTCATTTTTCAGGATGGCCGCTGAGTTTCAAACAGGTGCAAAGCGCATCAGTTCGTCAGTCAAAGCCGACGGTACGGCTATAAGCGAGCCAGCCGCGCCAGCGCCGCATTCAGCGTCTCGTCTTTTTTGGCAAAGCAAAAACGCACCACGCGCTGGTCAAAGCCGTTGCCGTAAAACGCTGACAGCGGGATGGCTGCCACACCAATGTCAGTCGTCAGCCATTTGCAAAAATCGGCTTCGTTCAGGTCACTGACATCTGAAATATCCACGCATTGAAAATAACTGCCTTCGCTGGGTAACAGTTTGAATCGGGTTTTGGCCAGGCCTGCCCTAAACAAATCGCGCTTTCGCTGATAAAAAGCAGGCAAGTCCAGGTAAGCGTTCTCATTGGCCATGTAGCTGGCCAGGCCGTACTGCACTGGTGTGTTGACGGTGAACACGTTGAACTGATGCACCTTGCGAAACTCGACTGTCAGGGCGGCGGGTGCGGCGACGTAGCCCACCTTCCAGCCCGTGACGTGATAAGTCTTGCCAAAGCTGCTGACAATAAAAGCCCGCGCTCTAAGGCCCGCAAAGCGCGCCGCGCTTTGGTGAATTTGCCCCTTGTCAGCATCAAAAACCATGTGCTCGTACACCTCGTCGCTGATCAGCAGCACATCGGTGGGGGCCAGCAGGTCTTGGAGCTTGAGCATGTCAGCTTGTGTCCACACCGTCGCACTGGGGTTATGCGGTGAGTTGATCAAAATGGCGCGGGTTCGGGTTGTCATGGCCGCGCTGATCTTGTCGAAGTCTGGCCTGAACGTGCCTGGTGTCAAAGGCACGCGCACCACCACGCCGCCTGCCAGCTCAATGTTCGGCACATAGCTGTCGTAGCAGGGCTCCAGCACAATGACTTCGTCACCGGGGTGGACGATGGCCAATATGGCGGTGATGATGGCCTGGGTCGCGCCTGCGGTCACGGTAATCTCGGTATTGGCGTTGTAGCTGTGGCCGTGCAGCTTTAAAAGCTTGGCTGAAATGGCCTCACGCAGCACCGGTACACCGGGCATGGGCGGGTACTGGTTCAGGCCCTTGGTCATGGCATCTGTGACCGCGCCCACCAGTTGTGGGTCACACTCAAAGTCCGGGAAGCCCTGGCCCAGATTGACAGCGTTTTTCTCAGCCGCCAGGTTAGACATGACCGTGAAGATGGTCGTGCCAACGGCGGGTAGTTTTGTTTTGATTGGGGGCGTTCGTTCAACAACAGCGTTCATGGGGTTTGCTCTAAAAGTTAAAAATCGCTGCCATGACCTGACATGGCTTTTTCGATCAATTCGCGCTTCAGGTCAGGGCTGACCAGCTCTGCAAAGGTGTACACAAAGTTGCGCAGGTAAGCGCTGCGCTTGAAAGCCACGCGCGCCACATTCACGCCAAACAGATGCCCCGCCGGTATGGCCAGCAGATCATTGTTGGTGCCGTCGTCCTTGATGGCCATTTCAGCCACAATGCCCACGCCCAGGCCGAGTCGCACATAGGTTTTGATCACATCGGAGTCAATCGCCTCCAGCGCAATGCGGGGTTCCAGCCGGTTGGCTGCAAATGCCTGGTCAATTTTGGTACGCCCGGTAAACGACGGGTGGTAGGTGATCAATGGCTCCAGCGCCAGGTCTTGCAGGCTGATGTTGGCCTTGGCCGCCAGCGGGTGTGCTACAGGCAACACCAGCATGTGCTGCCACTCATAACAGGGCAGGGTGATCAGGTCGGTGTAGTTGACCAGTGACTCGGTGGCAATGCCAATTTCAGCCACCTCATCGAGCAGCATTTGCGCCACCTGGTCGGGCGAGCCCTGGTGCAGGCTGACATTGACTTTGGGGAATGCTTCACGCAGCTTGGCCACGGGTTGTGGCAGCACATACCGGGCCTGGGTGTGGGTGGTGGCAATTGACAGCGTGCCACTGTCCTGTTTGGAATACTGCTCGCCAATGCGGCGCAGATTACCGACCTCTCGCAAAATCATGTCAATGCTTTTTAAAACATGTGCGCCCGGCTCAGTCACGCGCTTGAGGCGCTTGCCGTGGCGGGCAAAAATCTCAACACCGAGTTCTTCTTCAAGCTCGATGATGGCTTTGGACACGCCAGGCTGTGAGGTGTGCAGCACTTTGGCGGTTTCAGTCAGGTTCAGATTGCGGCGAACGGCCTCTTGAACAAACCGGAATTGGTGGAGATTCATATCAATTATGAGCTGATTGTTATTGTCATTATGTTATTTTGGCACTAAAGCGCGCCCACGCCTGACTCAAGACACTGCAATATCTGCCATCAATGAAATCAGTTTGTCAGACTCGCCAGCGGTGGGCAAAAGCTCGACGGTCACGCTGGGGTGAGCCTCCCGGAGTTCGCTGATCAGCAGCGGCAAATCCTCCCGCGCATGTTTGCCAACACCTAAAAATAACGGGAAAACCCTTATTTTACGGGCGCCAGCAGCTATTAAATCAGTAGCGGCATCGGGCAATGATGGCAAGCACAGTTCAAGGTAGGCGCAGCGTACCAGCGTGCCGGGCTGGCGTGCAGTGATCTGCGCAGCGACGGCCTCTATCGGCAGCCGCCACTGTGGGTCACGCGAGCCGTGTGCAAAAAGAATGATCCCAGTTGTCATGGTGTTTTTATCGCCTCAAAACCAGCCAGCCAAACGCGCCCAGTGAAATCGCCATGTAGAGCATGCCCGGCGCGGCAGCGGCCAGCCAGGGTTGCCAGTTTTGCAAATTGCCGACATAGCCAAATACGTTGTTCAGCAAAAAGAAGCTGATGCCAATCATGACGCCAGAAAACACATAAGCTGCAATGCCGCCCGAGCGAAAATGCAAATACGCAAACGGCAACGCCAGCATCACCATCACCAGGCAACTGAGCGGGTAAAAAACTTTTTTCCAGAACTCGATTTCATAGCGCTGGGCGCTTTGGCCGTTGGCGTCCAGATGGCGGATGTAATTGAACAAGTCGAGCGTTCCCATGCGCTCGGGTTTGAGCAGCGCCACCGACACCATTTCCTGCGTGATTTCTGTGGGCCAACGGAAACTGGCCATCGTGGTGCGCACCACGTCGGCGGATTGCTTGGCGGCGTTACTGGCCGAGGCTGGATCGGTGGGAAGATTGAACTCTGTTCTCGTCACGCCGTGCAACTGCCAGGAATCGTCCAGTGCGAACGAGGCGCTTGCCGCCTGCATTTTCGACACCACCAAGCCTTGGTTATTGAACTCAAAAATCTGCAAACCCAGCATCTCGTTGTCAGGCGACAGGGTTCTGACATTCGCAATCACGCTGTTGTAGGCCTGCTTTTCTTTCAGCCAGGCACCGGTCTGCCCGATGGTGATGGTGCCTTGATACCGGGATTTGAGCAGTTGCGCCGTACGCTCGCTCAAAGGTGCAAGATAGTCACCAATTGCAAAACTTAGCACCACAAAAACAGCCCCCAGATTCAGGAGCATTTTCAACGCGCGCCACGGGTCCAGCCCACTGGTTCGCAAAATCGTGTATTCGGAGCTTTGTGCCATTCTGGCCATCACAAAAATCGTGCCGATTAACACTGAAATGGGGATCAGCTCATACAAATGGTTGGGTATCAGCAAGCCGACATAAATCAGTGCATGCCTGATCTGGTAAATGTCGTTGGCAGTCGGCAAACCACTGGGCAAGCCATTGTTTTTGCCCAGATATTGCAACTCGTCGACCAGATCAAAAAAGAAAAACAGCGCCAAAAAACCCATGGCGACCAGCGCAATGGCGGTCAAGACCTCGCCATAAATCAGGCGGCGAATGGTTTTCATGCGGTAGCCTTGGTCAGTGGGTTGCGTCGGCGAAAGGCTGAGCGCAGTGTCCAGTTGGCGTTGCGTTTGGTCAGCCACAACAAGGCCAGTGCCAGCACGCCGCCGTGCAGCAGCAGCATCAAGCCGCCAAAGCTGATGGCGCCGCCAAAAACCCAGCTTTGCCCCAGGTTGACCAGGTTGTTATAGACCAAAAAAGTCAGCACGACAAAAACAAAATTGCCGCTGCGCCCACCGCGTGGGTTGACATTGGCCAGTGCCACCGCCAGCACCACAAAATTGATCGCGGCCAGTGCCAGTCCCATGCGCCAGGCCAGCTCGCTCAGGTTGGCTCGGGTGGGGAACTTCACCAGTACCGGAATCGACAGCAGCTTGGCATCGCTGACCTCGGAATTGATTTGCGACGTGTTGCCGACAGCGCTGCCATATTCTTCAAAGTGGCTGATTTTCAGGCTGGTTTTGCCGTTTTCGTTTTCCAGGCGCTGGCCGTTCTCTAACACCAGCACCTGCTTGTCACCAGTGATCTCAATCCGGCCTGAACGCGCAGTGGTGATGGAGTTTTTGCCTTTTTCATTGGCCGCAATGAACACGTTGTTGCTTGACTTCAAATCTGTTTTGGCATCCCGGTCAATAAAAAACACCCGATTTCCGCCAGACGACTCCTGAAACTGCCCCGGCGCAATGCGGTCAATGTCACTGCGGCCCGCGTAGCGCTGCTGCATGTCACGGGTTTGCTGGTTGGTCCACGGCCAAATGAAAAGCGCCGTGAGTGCCACGATCAGCAAAACCGGCCAGGCAAAACGAAACAGCGGCGCTAAAAAGCTGATCAAACTGCGCCCGCTGGTGAACCAGACCACCATCTCGCTGTCGCGGTACATGCGTGACAGCGTGCCCACCATGGCAATGAACAGCGAGAGCGTCAAAATGGTTGGCAGCCTGCCAAGCGCGGCGTAAGCCATGAAGAGCATCACATCTTGCGGATTAATCACGCCACGAGACGCCTGGCCTAGTGTGCGTATTAGCACAATGGTCAAAACAATGGTGATCAGGACAACAAACGTGGCTCCGAAACTTCGAGCCAGCTCTCTGCGTAGGGAAGATTGGAATAACATTGACTAAAACTGCGCCCTTTTGCCTTGATTTTATTTATCTTTGATTGGTCAGACCTGTGATTATGGACTTTGAACTCAAAACACTCACCCGCGCCCGGCTTTGCACTGAAAAATGCGACGCCTTGGTTGTGCTGGTGCCGCAAGATGCATCGTCTACCAGCGGCGCAGACGCTGTGTCAACGCTGGCTGCCTTGGCCATCAAGTCGGGCGACCTGGAAACCAAACCCGGCAAATTGCTCAGCAGCTACCGCGCTGCTGGCGTGGCTGCCACCCGCCTGATTTTGGTGGGCTGCGGTGATGGCAGCACCAAAAATGTTCGCTTGGCCGTGGTTGCCGCGATCAACGCCATCAAAAGCAGCAACGTCAGACGAGTCGTTTTGAGCCTGTGTGCCTTGGATGAGCCGTCCAGCGACCTGGTGCGCAGCGCGCTGGTGGCTTGCGGCGATGCAGCCTATGCCTTTGCCACCACCAAGTCAAAACCTGTGCCCGGCAAACTGGAGCAACTGGTTTTAGCCGTCCCTAATGCGACCAAGATTCAACCCGGTTTTGACAAAGGCCTGGCACTGGTTAACGGCATCGCTTTGGCCAAGGAGTGGGCCAACCGGCCCGCCAACCATGCCACGCCGACCCTGCTGGCGGTTGCTGCCAAAGCCCTTAGCAAGCTGCCCAACATCAAGGTTGACGTACTGGGCCCCAAAGAAGTCGCCAAGCTGGGCATGGGCTCATTCATGGCGGTGGCGCAGGGCTCGGTAGAGCCGCTGCGTTTTATCGTGCTGCGTTACGACGGGGCGGCCAAAACCCAAGCGCCGACCGTGCTGGTGGGCAAGGGCATTACCTTTGACACGGGCGGCATTTCCATCAAGCCAGCGGCTGAAATGGACGAAATGAAATTTGACATGTGCGGCGCGGCCAGCGTGCTGGGTGTCTTCAGGGCGCTGGCAGATTTGCAGCCCGCCATCAACGTGATTGGCCTGATCCCAGCTTGCGAAAACATGCCCGACGGCCACGCCATCAAACCCGGCGATGTGGTCACCAGCATGAGCGGGCAAACCATTGAGATTTTGAACACCGATGCAGAAGGGCGGCTGGTGCTGTGCGATGCCCTGACCTACGCCGAACGCTTCAAACCCCGCGCCGTGATTGACATTGCCACGCTCACAGGCGCTTGCGTGATTGCGCTGGGTGGCGTGCGCAGTGGCCTGTTTGCCAGCAGCGACAGCCTGGCGCACGCTTTGCTGGAGGCGGGGGATTCATCGCAAGACCTGTGCTGGCGCATGCCGCTGGACGACGACTATGCCGAAGGTCTGAAAACCAATTTTGCCGATGTGGCCAATGTGGCGGGGCGAGCGGGCGGGGCAGTGACGGCAGCCAAATTTTTGCAGCGCTTTGCCAGCAAATTCGCCTGGGCGCACCTGGACATTGCCGGCACGGCCTGGAAGAGTGGTGCGGCCAAAGGCGCAACTGGCAGGCCTGTGGCGCTGCTGGTGGATTATTTGCTTGGCCAGACTGATGCAAAGCCAGTTGCTAGTCAGCCAGCGGCCAAAAAGCGCAGCCGTACGGCATGACCGACATTGAGTTTCACGTCAATTTGCCCGACAAGCTGCACTACAGCTGCCGTTTGCTGCGCAAGGCTTACCGCAGCGGCACCAAAGCCGTGGTGACGGCCGAGCCAGAAGTGCTGCAGCAGTTGGATCATTTGCTGTGGAGCTACTCAAGCACCGAGTTTTTGCCGCATTGCAAAAGCGATTCACCTGCGCCTACCGTGGCTGCAACGCCCATACTTTTGACCGATCAATTGAACACCTACCCCGCAGGCAGCGTGCTCATCAATTTGGGGCAGCAAGTGCCCGCAGGTTTTGAGCGGTTTGAGCGCTTTATTGAGGTGGCTTCAAGCCTCGAAGCCGACCGCCTGGCTGCCAGAGACCGCTGGAAGCATTACCGGGATCGGGGTTATTCATTGAAGCGGCATGAACTGCAACCCGTTGCGGAGTCCGCATGAGCTCGACCGCCTTGCCACCCCGCTTTGTGCCAACACTGACCGATGTGGTGCATCAAGCAGAGCACTTCAGCCCAGCGCAGCTAGAAACCAGCCTGCAGCATAACCCGGCGCTGCTTGAAGATCAGATGGTTCATCGTGTGATGCAGCGTGTTGACCTGGTGCTGGAAAGACGGCTGCGCGAGGCCGTAGCCCAAGTCATTTTGTCGCACACCCAGGCGCTCGGGCCGCGCCTGCGCGAAGAGATTGAGCTGGTGGTGCGCGAGTCTGTTAGCCAGGCCGTGGCGCAGGAGTTGCCCCTGCGCAGTCCCTGAGAAGAACGCAGCCATCAAGAATGCCGTAATTAGGCTGGCTACTGTCTCATCGTTTATTTTTATGAACCCTGTAAACCTAGGGAAACCGAGAAGCGTTTGTATGGTTCAGGCTTGAAAATTGCGTTAACCTCTCGGGCTAGGACAAAAACATGTCTTAACCCTTTTATTTTTTAAACTGGAGTTTTATATGCAGATGAAATTGAAATTGACAATGCTCGCAGCCGCTGCCTCTTTTGCAGGCTTTTCCTACGCACAGGACATGGTTGTGAAAATTGGCCACGTTGGCCCAATCTCAGGCAGCATTGCTCACCTGGGTAAAGACAACGAAAACGGCGCCAAGATGGCTGTCGAAGAACTGAACGCCAAGGGCGTGATGATCGGCGGCAAAAAAGTCAAGCTCGAGCTGGTGCTTGAAGACGACGCTGGCGACCCAAAGCAGGGCACGGCTGTTGCACAAAAGCTGGCTGACATGAAAGTTGCTGGCGTCATTGGCCACCTGAATTCAGGTACTTCGATTCCTGCTTCAAAAATTTACAGCGCTGCTGGCATTCCACAAATTTCCCCATCTGCTACCAACCCAGCTTTCACACGCGCTGGCTACAAAACCACCTTCCGCGTGGTCGCTGACGACGTTCACCTGGGCGGCACATTGGGCCGCTACGCAGTGTCTACCCTCAAGGGCAAGTCAATTGCTGTGATTGACGACCGTACCGCTTACGGTCAGGGCGTTGCTGAAGAGTTTGTCAAGGCCGTTAAAAAGGCTGGCGGCAATGTGGTGGGTCAAGAGTTCACGACCGACAAAGCCACCGATTTCATGCCTATTTTGACCACCCTCAAAGGTAAAAACCCAGACGTGATCTTCTTCGGCGGCATGGACGCTGTTGCAGGCCCAATGCTGCGCCAGATGAAGAACTTGGGCATCAATGCCAAGTTCATGGGCGGTGACGGCATCTGCTCCAGCGAGCTGGCCAAACTGGCAGGCCCTGCCATGGCTGACGGCCAAGTGGTGTGCGCTGAAGCCGGTGGTGTTGAAGGCTCACAAAAAGCAGGCCTGGACAAGTTCAACGCTGACTTCAAGAAGAAGTTCAACGCTGACGTGCAGGTTTATGCCCCTTACGTTTATGACGCCCTCAACGTGATGGTCGCTGCCATGGTCAAAGCCGGTTCTGCAGAGCCAGCAAAATACCTGCCAGTGCTGGCCAAAACCGACGGCTACAAAGGCGTCACCGGCACCATCGCTTTTGACGAAAAAGGCGACGTGAAAAACGGCGCTTTGACCCTGTACACCTACAAGGCCGGCAAGCGTGACGCAATTGCTGTGGTGCGTTAATTTAACCCCGGTTAAATAAACCCCGATAAAAAGCCACCGTGAGGTGGCTTTTTTTTGGCTGGCATGTTGCTTGTTGGGTTTGAACTAGCCTCAAAGTTATCTATGATTGCTATCAAAATATTAGCTGCTTGCGCCCGTATTTATTGGTCTGCAGCACTAAAAAATACATAAAAGCGCATATAAGATGTGCAAAACAAGCTGCTAACAAAGGTGAAAAACTGTTGGAAAGCTAAAAAAGAGGGCGATTTAGCAAAGAAAAATAGCCAGAAACGCCTGTTTGCTTGGGTAAGCAGCTATTAAAAAATAGCGGAACTAATTGTCAAAACGAATAAGAACTCAGATCCACATCTGTTTGCGTTTACTCAATGAAATTCGCCTGAACTACAAGCTCCGCACAAACAAGAGTCCGTATTTCGTCCAGCGCAGGGTTTGGCGCGTGTTCTTTGCGTTGTACCCACGCGATACGCGAGGTCAGTCCTTCAGATGCAAAGGGAAGCACCACCAGTTGGCCTTGCTGTATCAACGAGCGTGCTGGCGCTAAAACACCTATGTACACGGCGTTGCTGTCGCATACAGCTTGCAAAAGTTCAGGCAAGTCTTCCGACTCTAATGAGACACTGACATCGGGATGGACGGTAGGGCCAAAGCGCGCTACCAGTTGTTTCGCAAACAGATCTGTCATGGCTGTACTCGCGATGGGATATGTCAGTAAGTCGGGCAAGTTGGGTTGCAGTTTTTGCGTCAGTGGATGCGCTGAATGACAGACAGCACCCAGAGGCATTTCGGCCACTTCTTTCACCACAAGATCGCTATCGGCAAGCGGGATCGACCGCAAGTCAGTGACCAGTGCATCGACCTGTCGGTTGCGCAAGGCCAGCAGTTGTTGCTCCCTCGGGCCCCTTGTTATCCGGATCCGCATGCCAGCGGGGTAAGTGCGCGCAAAATGCAAAAGCGGCTGCGAGAGCAAGGCTGACGGCGTGGGTCCCAGTCCAATGCGAATTTGTCCCGCATGACCACTGACATGGTGTAGCGCTACCTGGTGCAACTCGTCTACCTGGGCAACGACCTGACGGGCATGTGCCAGCACCATGCGGCCCATGAGGGTGAGCTTGTTACCGCGCCCAACCCGCTCGACCAGTTCACCGCCCAAGGTGGATTCAAGCACTGAAATGCTGCGACTAAATGCCGCCTGTGAGCGCCGCGTGTGGTCTGCAGCGCGCGTAAAGCTGCCGCTTTCGGCAAGTGCAATAAAGTGCCTTAGCTGGGCAATAGTGGCGTTCATATATACAAAAAAGCGATTGAACTATTGTTAATTATGCATTTGACAATACAGACTGAGACTTTTAGCATGCTGTTTTAAGAATAACTAGGAGCACAACGTGAAACCTTCCTCGCGCACCGGACTTCATTTCATCGCGCTGGCTACGGCAGTGCTAGCGCTTGCTGCTTGTACCAGCATGCCGCCAAACACCCCCTTTGCACCCGCTGGCGACAGTGTTCGCATCATCCGCACCACGCACGGTATTCCGCACGTCACCGCGTCCAACATGGAGATGCTGGGCTACGGCACGGCCTATGCCCATGCACAAGACAACGTGTGCCTGAGTTTTGACGTGATGGCCACGGTGCGCGGCCAGCGCTCGCAACACTTTGGTGCTACAGCCACGGGCGTGCTGGGTGTACGCACGCTGCCCAATGCGGTGATTGATGCTTTTGTGCAGTCCCACATGAACGATGCCAAGCTGCAGGCCAGCTGGGACGCATCCAGCAACAACAATCGCGCCATGGCCAAGGGATACGTGGCGGGCTTTAACCGTTACTTACAAGACAACGCCGCCAAGCTGCCCGCAGAGTGCAACGGCAAGCCGTGGGTCCAGCCCATGACGCTGCTTGACATTTATCGCGCGACAGAGGCGATCAACGTCCAGGCGGGTGCGGGCGCTTTGGCTGATGCGATTGCGGCTGCTTCCCCACCGGTTAAGGCCGCTGCAATGCACCCGACGGGGCAGGGCGATGAACAAACCTACGCGCAGGGCGCGCGTGAGCAACTGCGCGAAGCAGGCCTGCTCGACTCCCCACTCGGCTCCAACGCCTGGGCTTTTGGCAAGCAAACCACGGCCAATGGCAGCGGCATGTTGCTGGGCAACCCGCATTACCCTTGGGTCGGGCCCAGCCGCTTTTACCAAATGCGCCTGACGATTCCGGGCCAGATGGACGTGATGGGTGCAGCCCTGGGCTGGACAGCCGCTGTGCAGCTTGGTTTTAACAAAGACGTGGCCTGGTCGCATACCGTGTCTACCGGCAAGCGCTTTACCCTGCACGAGCTGACCTTGGCCGCTGGCAAGCCCACCACGTACATCATTGATGGCACAGAAGAGCCGATGGTCGCCAAAAAAGTGATGGTGGGTGGGCGTGAGCAAACCATCTGGACCAGCCGCTTTGGCCCGATTCTCGTCATGCCGCGCGCGGGTTTAGGCTGGACGGCTGAGCGCGCCTACGCCATTCAAGACGCCAACGCCGGCAGCGTGCGCTCCACCGACATGTACATCCAGTTTGCCAAAGCCCGCAACGTGGGCGACTTGCGCAGCGCCATGAACCTGCTGGGCACACCGTTTGTCAACACCATCGCCGCTGACCGCGCGGGCGATGCGATGTATGCCGACGTCAGTGGCGTGCCTGACCTGGAGTTGGCCGATATTCAGCGCTGCGCGCCTAGCCGCCCGGCGGCAGCACTGCTGGGCGCAGCCAATTTGGTGGTGCTCAATGGCTCACGCAGCGACTGCAACTGGAAACGCGACAGTGCATCCCCCGTGCCCGGCCTGATTGCACCGGCGCGTATGCCCGTGGCTGTGCGGCAAGACTGGCTACACAACAGCAACGACAGCTTTGCCTACACCCATCCTGATCAAAAGTGGGGTCCGGTGTCTGTGATGGTGGGTGACGATGTGGTGCGCCGCTCGCGTACCCGGTCTGAGCTGATTGAAATCCCTGAGTTGCTTTCAAAGGGCAAAGTTAACTTTGCAGGCATTCAAGGTCAATTGTTCGACAACCGCAACCTGCTAGCCCGCATGGTGCTGCCCGATTTGCTGGCCGCCTGCGCTCAGGCCCCGACCACAGAGGCCAAAGACGGCTGCGCTGCGCTTAAAACCTTTCATGACGGCGGCATGCGCAACAACGTCGATGCCAAAGGCGCGCCACTGTTTCGCGAGTTTTGGCGCATCGCCAACGCTATTCCCAACGTCTACCGTGAGCCCTTTGACAAGGCCCGGCCAGTCGCCACGCCTACAGGCCTGCGCATGAGCGACGCCGCCACTGCCACCCGCGTATGGAGCGCGCTGGCTGGCGCTGTGAAAAAGCTGCGCGATTCAGGTTTTGCCCTCGACGCACCGCTGGGTCAGGTACAGCGCGTGGTGTTTTCTAACGACAACATCCCCCTGCATGGCGGCGATGACAGCGAAGGCGTGCTCAACAACGTGGGCGACCGTGGCCGGCCAGGCATCAGCAACGCCGGCATTCGCATCGATTACGGCACCAGCTACGTCCAAACCGTGACGTTTGATGAGCGTGGCCCGGTGGCCCAAGCGCTGCTGGTTTACGGCCAAAGCACCAACCCAACATCACCACACCAAACCGACCAGTTGCGCATGTATTCTGAAAAGCGCTGGCCGCAATTGCCTTTTCACCCAGAAGATGTTGAGCGACAACGTATTGCGCCACCGCTGGTGTTGAGCAAGCCTTGAGGGGCTGATATCGTGTTGGCAGTTGCTATTAAAAAAGTAGCTGCTTACGCCCGTATTTATTGGGCTGCAGGGCTAAATGATGGGTGAAAAAGGCTTGAAAACAGGCCCGAGATAGGCTTTAGTGCATCTCGCCCCGAATCAGCACAATCTCCAGCTTCAAAGCATCCGCAACTTGCAGCCATGCGCGATCCGCTGTCAACACCTTGGCCTTCAATCGGCAAGCCAGCGCCAGGCAAAGCCGATCTGCCAGGCTTAGCCCAGCGTTGCGACTCAAGCTGCGCATTCGCCCAGCTTGCTCACCATCTGCAACAGGAATATCGACTGGCGTGTAGTTCAGCTCAGCAAGTATGGCGGTAATGGTTTCCTCAGCCAGCCCGCGATCAAGCGACTTGGCAATGACTTCAGCCTGATTGGCCGCGCTGACGACGCAGCGACGCGTTTGCAGCGCATTTAAAACGACATCTTGCCCCGGCTCGCCCTGCAAAAATGCGAGGATGGCAGATGCATCCAGAACCGTGACGGCCTTCATGGCTGAGCTGCTTCAGCGCGACGCTCTGCAATCAGTTCATCAGCCAGCGAGGGGCTGTTAGCAGCAAGACTGGCCTGAAACAAACTTTGCGCTTTTTTCAACTTTGCCCGCTGGGTAGTCGCCACCAATTCGCCATTGCGCACACTCCAAAGCAACTGGTCGCCTTCTTCAAGTTGGAGTTCATGGCGCAAAGCGGCTGGGATGATGGCTCTGCCATTTGAGAGGTTGGAGGTGGATTTCATGGTTAAACCTGTTTTTCGCTTTAAAAATGGCATTTTATACTTTTAACTGATTTATGCCATTTTTACAATGCAATATTTCTATGAGTATTGCTATTAATTCAGGAGCTGGCCGCGCTCGTATTTGTTAGATAAAAGGGCTAAATGACGGGTAGAAATGGGTGAAAATAGTCCTGTTGGGTGTTTTAACCTTAGAAAAATCTTCGCAAAGTGCTAACGGCACTATTGATCCGGCCCGTTGATCTCTCAATTTCCGTTCGGGTTGAGCTTGTCGAAACCCTTCGACAGGCTCGAAAATCTTTAGTTCAAAGACTTGCATGCTTTGAAGAAAACAAAAAAACCACCTCAAAGGGTGGCTTTTTTAATGGTTTTTTAACTTGACTTTTGGCGGAAGAGGCGGGATTCGAACCCGCGGTAGGTTTAACCCTACGTACGCTTTCCAGGCGTATGACTTAAACCGCTCATCCACCCTTCCGCTTGGCCGCTATTGTAGCGCGGCAGTGAAGCGGTGCTTTTCCAGTTGTGCCATCGTGACGAACCTCAAAGCGCTGGCGTGTGTGCTTTCCAGCACCACTGGCGGGGCAACGCCTGCTGCCAGCGCTTCTGCCCAGCGGGTGGCGCACAGGCACCAGCGGTCGCCTGCGGTCAAGCCTTTGAATCGGTACTCGGGTCTTGGCGTGGTCAGGTCATTGCCGCGTTCGGCTGAGAAGGTCAAAAACTCTGCCGTTACCCGTGCGCAAATCAGGTGTGAGCCGGTGTCGGTCTCGTCGGTTTTACAACAGCCATCCCTGAAGTAACCCGTCAGTGGGTCATACGAGCAAGGCACCAAAGGCTTGCCTAAAACATTCAACACGTCCATCGTTATGCCTTGTTCGACTGCACCATTTTCATGGCCGACGCAACCAGGGTAGCCACTTCTGTCATGTTGCTGGGCACGATCAAAGTCGTCGTCGCATCCGCAGCCACACGTGAATAAGCCTCGACGGCTTTTTCTGCCACTTTCAGTTGCACCGCTTGTTCGCCACCGGGCTGGCGAATCGCGTTGGCGACCAGTTCAATGGCTTTGGCGTTGGCATCGGCCACGGCCAGGATGGCCGAAGCCTCGCCCTGAGCGTTGTTAATCGCTGCCAGTTTTTCACCTTCAGACCGGGCAATAAAAGCCTCACGCTCACCAGTGGCGATATTGATTTGTTCTTGCCTGCGGCCTTCAGACGCGGCAATCAGGGCGCGCTTTTCCCGCTCGGCGGTAATTTGCGACTGCATGGCGTGCAAAATTTCTTTCGGTGGCGTCAGATCCTTGATTTCATAGCGCAGCACCTTCACGCCCCAGTTCAGGGCGGCCTCGTCAATCGCGGCGACCACTTGCGAATTGATGATGGTGCGCTCTTCAAAAGTCTTGTCAAGTTCAAGCTTTCCAATGACCGAGCGCAATGAGGTTTGCGCCAGTTGCGTGACGGCAATGATGTAATTTGACGAGCCGTAGCTGGCGCGCATCGGGTCGGTGACCTGAAAGTACAAAATGCCATCGACCTGCAACTGCGTGTTGTCGCGGGTGATGCAGACCTGGCTAGGCACGTCCAGTGGAATTTCTTTGAGTGAATGCTTGTAGGCCACCTTGTCGATAAACGGCACCAAAAAGTTCAAACCCGGCGTCAGCGTGCCGTGGTATTTGCCCAGCCGCTCGACCACCCAGGCGTTTTGCTGCGGCACGACCTTGATGCTGCGCACAATAAAAATGACAGCGATAACTAGCAGTAAGAGTGCGATTTCCATAGATTTCTCCCGGTTGGTAACAAATAAAGCGTCAGATTTTTTCAAGCACCAGGCGGTTGCCCAGCAACTCTTTGATGCGGTGCTGGCCAGCCGATGGCGCAGAGCCATGGGTGATGGCCGCCCAGTTGGAGCCGCGGTATTTCACACTGGTTGTGCCGTCGGCGTTCCATGCTTCTACAAACACGGGCTCGCCAATGTCAATGTGGACGTCGGCGTTCGATTGGGCGGGTTGCTTGTCAGGTTGTTTACCACGCAAGAAGTGCCACAGCACCACAGCGCCGCCGCCCACCACAGCTGCCGTGACGAGTTGCCAGGTCAGCGGCAAGCCCAGGTGTGAGGCGATGGCCGCTGCTGCCAGGCCAATGGCCAGCATCAGCAGGTAAAACGTGCCAGTGACCAGCTCGATGCCGACAGCAGCGCCAGCCAGCAGCCACCAGAGGGTTGATTCAGACATTCGATTTCTCCATGACGTGGGTTGTTATTTGTAGGACTGGGAACACAGTTTGCGGCCAATGTAGCACCCTGCAAGCCCAGCGACACATAATTTCCGTACACTTCGCAAGTTCTTGTTTTGTAGCCAAGCCGCCGTACCACTCCCTTCACGATACACCACTGCCATGAAATTTCGTTTCCCCATCGTCATCATTGACGAAGACTTCCGCTCTGAAAACACCTCCGGCCTGGGCATTCGGGCTCTCGCCCAAGCCATTGAGACCGAAGGCTTTGAAGTGTTGGGCGTGACCAGTTACGGCGACCTGAGCCAGTTTGCCCAGCAGCAGAGCAGGGCGAGTGCGTTTATTTTGTCGATTGACGATGAAGAATTTACCCCCGGCCCCGACCTGGACCCAGCGGTTTTAAACCTGCGCAACTTCATTGAAGAAGTACGCCGCAAAAACCTGGATGTACCGATTTATGTGTACGGTGAGACCAAAACGTCGCGCCACATCCCCAATGATATTTTGCGTGAGCTGCACGGCTTCATTCACATGTTTGAGGACACGCCTGAATTCGTCGCGCGGCACATTCTGCGCGAGGCGAAAAGCTACCTGGAGGGCGTGCAACCCCCGTTCTTCAAGGCGCTGCTCGACTACGCTGAAGACGGCTCCTACAGCTGGCATTGCCCCGGCCATTCAGGTGGCGTGGCGTTTTTGAAAAGCCCGGTCGGCCAGATGTACCACCAGTTTTACGGTGAAAACATGTTGCGTGCCGACGTGTGCAACGCTGTCGAAGAGCTGGGCCAGCTGCTCGACCACGACGGCGCGATTGGCGCGAGTGAGCGCAACGCCGCGCGAATTTTCAACGCTGACCACTGCTTTTTTGTGACCAACGGCACATCAACCAGCAACAAGATGGTCTGGCACCACACCGTGGCGCCAGGCGACGTGGTGGTGGTTGACCGCAATTGCCACAAGTCCATCCTGCACGCCATCATCATGACCGGCTCGATTCCGGTGTTCCTCAAGCCCACCCGCAACCATTTCGGCATCATCGGGCCGATTCCGCAAAGCGAGTTTGAACCCGACGCGATCAAGGCCAAGATTGCGGCTAACCCCTTGCTAAAAGGTGTGAATGCCAACAAGGTTAAGCCACGCGTGATGACGCTGACCCAGTCCACCTACGACGGCGTGCTGTACAACACTGAAACCATCAAAGGCATGCTCGACGGCTACATCGACAACCTGCATTTTGACGAAGCCTGGCTGCCGCACGCCGCGTTTCACCCGTTCTACGGCAGCTACCACTCAATGGGCAAAAACCGCATTCGCCCCAAGACAGCGGTGGTGTACGCCACCCAGTCCATCCACAAGCTGCTGGCCGGCATCAGCCAGGCGAGTCATGTGCTGGTGCAGGACTCCCAAGACGTCAAGCTCGACAGGCATCTGTTCAACGAAGCGTATTTGATGCACACCAGTACAAGCCCGCAGTACAGCATCATTGCCAGCTGCGACGTGGCCGCCGCCATGATGGAGCCGCCCGGCGGCACCGCGCTGGTAGAAGAAAGCATTGCCGAGGCGCTGGACTTCCGCCGTGCCATGAAAAAGATTGACGCTGAATATGGCGACGACTGGTGGTTCAAGGTTTGGGGTCCAGACAAGTTTGAGGGCGACGACGCTGGCGAAGAAGGCATCGGCAACCCGAAAGACTGGATCATCAAGGGCGAGTCACGCAGCGCGAAAACTGCCAAAAACGGCGCCAACAACTGGCACGGCTTTGGGCAGATGGCCACCGGCTTTAACATGCTGGACCCGATCAAGGCGACCATCGTCACGCCGGGCATGGACCTGAACGGCAAGTTTGCCAAAACCGGCATTCCGGCCAGCATCGTCACCAAGTTTTTGGCTGAGCACGGCGTGATTGTTGAAAAAACAGGCCTGTACAGCTTCTTCATCATGTTTACCATCGGCATCACCAAGGGCCGGTGGAACACGTTGCTCACCGCCCTGCAGCAGTTCAAAGACGACTACGACAAAAATGCCGCCATGTGGCGCATCCTGCCCGAGTTTTGCCAGAAGCACCCCAAATACGAAAAAATGGGCCTGGCCGACCTGTGCCAGCACATCCACGCCATGTACGCCAAGTACGACATTGCCCGGCTGACCACAGAGGTCTACCAGAGCGACCTCGAGCCCGCCATGAAGCCCAGCGACGCCTACGCCCACATAGCCCACCGCACCACAGAGCGGGTCGAGATTGATCACCTCGAAGGCCGCATCACGGTGGGCCTGGTTACGCCTTACCCACCCGGTATTCCGCTGCTGATTCCAGGGGAAGTATTCAACAAGAAGATCGTCGACTACCTCAAGTTTGCGCGCGAGTTCAACGCCCAGTGCCCCGGTTTTGAAACCGACATTCACGGTTTGGTGGAACTGGTGGATGCCAAAGGCAAGCTGCGGTATTACGCGGACTGTGTGGGGAAGTGATGCTCAATTCGCTTGAATCGAACGATTCGTGTGGAAAATACGCTAGAATTTACGCATGCAACTCCTAAGCGCCAACTACGCCAAAACCCAGTTCGGACAAATGATCGACATGGCTCAAAAAGAGCCCGTCCGCATCACCCGGCACAACCGGGTCGTGGGTGTCATGGTGTCGGCTCAAGACTACGAAGACATGCGGGCGTTTTACGCCAACCGCCTCAAGCACACGCTGGAAGTCACCGCTGCTTCTGCACGTGATCGCGGGTTGACGCAAGATAAACTGGACGAGTTGCTGAGCGACGAAAGCTGAAACCCCGGCTTCGGGCTACAGAGCCATGCAAATCGTCATAGACACCAACGTCCTCATAAGCGCCGCGCTATCGCCCGACGGCGTGCCCGCAAAGCTGCTGGCTAAGGCGCTGACAGACCACCACCTGGTTTTCACAAGTGCCACCTTTGCCGAGCTGGAGTCACGCCTCTGGAAACCCAAGTTTGACCGCTACATCAACCTGGAAGAGCGCAAAGCCGTTTTGCACGACATCAGCGCAGCGGCTGTTTGGGTCGAAGTGCCGCAAAACATTGCTGGTGCAACCTACAGCCGCGACGCAGACGACGACATGTTCATTCACGCGGCTCTTGCAGCCGAGGCAGCCCTGTTAATCACAGGTGATCAGGACTTGCTGGTTTTAGCCAAAAACCTGAGCGACAGTCACAAACTGGTAATTTGCAAGCCAGCTTACGCCATAACTTTGCTATAGATTAATGAGCTGCTTGCGCCCGTATTAATTGGGCTAAAAGGCTATTTAACCAGTTTTTTATGGGCATGCAGGCGTAGCCAGTCGGCAAAAGCATCTTCTGTGATGTCGCCTGTAGCGACGGCCAGCATGGTGAGGGTGGCATCCGCCTGCGTGGCTTCTAGCCGGTAGCCATTCAGGTACAAAAACAAACCCGTTGCCAAAAATGCCGCCCGCTTGTTGCCGTCAACAAAGGGGTGGTTTTTAGCCAAGCCTACTGTGTAGCTGGCAGCCAGTGCCGCCACATCGGGTGGGGCATCAGCGTCAGCATATGCGACCAGATTGAGCGGGCGAGCCAAAGCAGAGTCCAGCAAGCCCTCATTCCGTAAACCTTCGCCGCCGCCGTGAGTTGCCAGGCTTTCGCCATGCAGCAACATCAGCGCTGACTTGGTGATCCAGCGCCAACTCATTTGGCAAGCTGGTGAAACGTGTCCTTGAAGTCGCGCATAAAGGCTCGGCCTGCAGCGATTTCTTCTTCCAGCGCCGGGTCGTATGGCGTTAGCGTGTAGCCGTCTGGTGTTTCGGTCAAAAACACACTTTCACCCTTGCCAAGCTTGAGGCGCGACAGCGCTTCTTTGGGTAAGACGACCCCGACCGAATTACCAATTTGCGTCAGTTTGAGTATGTGCATGATGCAACTCCGTTATTACGGATGTAATACTAAACCGGACTCACCCGGCGGTCAAGCCAATTCTCTTGATGGACTTTTGCCCGGCTGGGCTCAGCGCACCAAGACACGTGAAGAAAGCGGCTTGTTCAAGTAATCCGGTAAAAACCGGCAGTCTTTGGCGGCAGCGCCACTTTGCTGCAGGCAACTGGCGGCAATGCCTACAGGCGTGGGTTTTTGGCCTTTTTCAACCCAGTTCAAAAGGGCGTTGAACAGCGGTGGGTAGTAGGCATCGCCCCAATAGCTGTGCTCGGCTGAATCGACAAAGTTTTGCACCAGCCGTTGGCCGTTGCCAGCCGCTGCCATGCGCTGACGCAGGGTGTCGCTGCCTTCTACAAACACCGTCGCATCGCCAATGCCATGCGCACTGACCACGGGCACAGCAAAGCGCCCGGCGTGGTCCACGTCGGCAGCAAACCGGGCCACGGCGGCTGGGTCGGGCTTGAAACGCTGCACGGCGGCATTGAGTGCCGCATCATCATTTGATCCGACGTAGCGCACACGCTCGTTGCCAAACGGGCTGACGCCGCCATTTTTGGCGACTACATCGCGCAGCGTGAAGGTGCCCCAGTTCAGGTGGCCCACCACCGAGCTTTCCGGAATTTTGAGCACATCCACAATGGTTTTGAGCTTTTGCGCCTGCTGCGGCGTGCGCTGGGCAGCGGGCTTGCGCACACCCAGGCATTCGTCTGCTCTAGCCGCAATGTCTGCGTTGGCCAGCTTGCTGTCGGCAGGTAAGCCAATGGCAAGCGAATAGGCGGGCTCGGTAGCCAGCGGCAAGTTGCCACATAGGTGCTGGTAAATGGCGCGCAGGTCCAGTCGAAAGTCGTAGGTGGCGGGCCCCGCCACCACGCCGCTGGTCAGCAACATGCCGTTCCACGACTTGGGAAACATCTCGGCCGCCCGCGTGGCCACCATGCCGCCCCACGACTGCCCGTGCAGCAAGGTCACGCGCGGTTTGGCCACATGGTCAACAAATATCCGGCGCACACGCTCTGTATCTTCAGCAGCCGTGGTCACGGCAAAGCCGCCCTGACGAAACACCGAGCCCGCCCAGGCATGCCCTTCTTTGACGGTGGCGGCCCAGCGCTTGATGTCTTCGTCGGCTCTGGTGGCTTTGGGCTCGCCCAGCACAGGCCCGCCATGGGCATGCACCACCAGCACGCCGCTCCATTTGGCCGGCATCACGATCATGTAGTGCGCCGCGGCAGAGTCTTGCCCCCGCAGGCAGCTTGCACCCGCTGGCACACCGGCAGGGCAGGCCTGCTTGACGGGGGCCGCCTCGGGCTTGGCAGTGGGTACAACGGCGCAACCCGCCAGAAACAAGAGTGATGCGGCCATCAGGGCCAGTGGGGTGCGAGGGAGGTTTGTCATGCGCAGATGTGATGTGGGAGGTTGAAGGGAATCCACTCGCTAAATTAACACGACTCAGCGTGCCCCCCAAGAGGGGATTTACTGATGAGCTTTCAATTTTTTTATAGCTGCGGATTCGACATCGGCGGCGACCTGTGTTTGCTTGCAGATGCCAGGCTGGTTTTGTCAACTGCTGACGTTTCAAGTCAAAACTGGGGTTGAAACGGGCTTTAAAACCGCTTTTTCAGCTGTTTTTGATGGTCATTTAGGGCTTCAGAACAATCAATACGCGCGCGAGAAGCTACGTTTTATATAGCAATTGACAGTTGCAGACGGGCACGCTGGCCTAGGTTTGAAATCAATTGGAGTTTGCCACCCTTCAGCCTGCCCCGCATTCCCCCCATTTCAACGGTTGCAATTCAGTTTGGATACTTGGGCGCGAGTCCAACTTGGATACCGTCGTAGTTGATGAGAATACGGTTGAATAACGCTGTAATCCCGCCAACATTCATACCTTGCCGCCCCATCATGTATGTGTTTAACTTGCACATCACTGCTGTGAGACCCTGAACCGAAGTGGGCATGCCATTTGTGTCAATCGTATAGGTGTACGACGTGGTGCCACCGGACTCTATGAGGCACAGCTCCAATTGGGCGCTGACACAAGTGCAATCCTGTGAGCTAGATGCCCATGTCGGACAGGCGACAGGATCGAGCCAATCATGGCTGTACCTAAAGCCCTCAGGGTAACTCAAGAAGACCGGGCCGCCGCCGGTGTCGATCATCGCGATGGGCGAAGCGTCGTTGCCCGGCCACTTCATCTCCTCACCATGGATCGAGAGTGACGCGGGGACCACTGACATCCACTCGAGATTCCGGATAGTGCTTAGTAACGTGTACCCGGATGGCACGGAAGTGTGGAGAATCAGCATGGATTCGTCGGTGACCAAAGCCTTATCGGTGTTCGAGAACATCGTTTCAACGGGCGCATAGACGAACTCCGCATGCAGATAAGAGGTGTTGTAGGAAAGAGGGCTCTGCATTGTCACGTCGACGCCCTCAGGCGTGTTCCATCCACTCGCCGACCACGGCGAGATGCACCCTGTGCCGAAGTTCGCGGTTCGCTCACCGGATTGGTTGTTCCCGGTGCATGCATAAAACACGCAGTTTTCGATTTCGTAAATGCTACCGTCGGATGTGACAATCTGTAGTGTTCCCTGTACGACATTTGCCGGACACCCCCAAGGCTCAGTGGCAGTCCCGAGCACGGTGTATCCTGGTACGCCCATCAAGTGCTCGCCGCACGGAATAATCATGGTGGAGTTGCCGGAATCCACCAAGAGTGAAGCCGTTACCGGATCACCGGCGGTTGAAAACTGCACCTGAATATACGAATCGAAGCTTCCCAACTGCGATACAGTAGTTAACTGAATCGACACAGGTGAACTGTTGGCCGGTTGCTTGATGCCGAGTTTTGGTCTGCGTGAGATTAGGGATCTCATCTGGCGTCGAACAAGATCACGATCTTCCTCATTCGTGATCACAACAGGGTGCAGTGTTGGAGGGGAGAAATGCATAGCTAATTCCTTTATTGGGTGATGGTAATTTTTTCTCGGTATTGATTTGTACTCATATGGTTTTTCGAATTCGGTCTCGGTTTTTGAGTGCAAAACAATTGAAACAATTGGAGTCTGGCCCTCATGGCACTTCCGGGCTAAATCCCAATAAATACGGGTGCAAGCAGCTACGTTTTAGATAGCAGTCGGAATCAATTTGAGTTTGCTCCCCATTGTTCCGGCATCCCCTCGATGGGAGGGTTAGGCGTCGTGGTGCGATTGCTCAACTCTCCGCCTGCTTCGGTAGGTTCTGTGCAATGCGCCACAAAACACCGCTTGGATCGAAGAGTGTGAAGTCTCGCATTGCCCAGGGTTGAGTCTCGGGTTCTCCGACCTGAACATTGAAGCGGGCTCCGACCGCCTTGGCCTTTTCGTGCCATGCATCAACGTTTTCGACGAGCAAGTGCATTTGGTAGTTCGCGGTGTGCTCTTGCACGAAGAAGTCTTGAAGCAAGAAGCTCGACTCGCCGCAGTGGAAATAGGCAATGTCTTCGAAGACTGAAGCTCGAGTGAAGCCGAGCGCTTCATAGAATTCCATAGACAACGTGAAGTTCTTGGCCGGTATGAAGGCCTTGATTTCCACGACAGCGAAATTTGGTGCATTCATGTGTGACGACGCCTCAACGCTTGAATGAAGGGTTATGCGTCACTGCCGCTACCCTGCGGACTTTGTTGTATTGACTGGCTCAGGCCGGGCGCCTAAGACATAGGCAGTAGGTATGAAGGTTAGCCAGGGGGTGAAGTAGAAAATTGTGAGGTACCAGTACTTCCGTAGGTAGCTGGCGCCGTGACCCAAATAGAGACCGCAGTACCAAGCGTCAAGGATTGCGAACGGCAACGTGAAGTAGAGGGAAAGCCAGAAGGCTCGCTTTATGCGTGATCTTGGGGAGCTTCGTTTGAGAACGAAAACAGCCGCGAGCGAAATTGCTACCGAAAGCAGAGTACATGCAATCGCGAGTCCAACAGTTGAATACTGCTGATAGTAGACCGGCAGGCCAAGCAGCCAGAAGGCGAACCAAGCGGCAACTGCCTGAAACAGCAGGAGCAAGTGATTGCGAATCGACATGAATTGTGACGCTTAAGGTTGGAATGACTTGTTATGCCGGAATTTAGCCACCAACTGGCGAGCAAATTTCAACCAAAGTTCCGTCTGGACATCGAACGTAGGAGACGACTTGCCCCCATGGCTTTGTCTCTGGTTTTTTCAACTCGGCTGCACCGGCTGCCAGAGCTTTAGTGTGCGCCGCGACAACAGACGGCGTAACCAACGCTATCTCAATGCCAAGAGGTTTGCTGGATTCACTTGCTGCAACAAAGCCTGCAGGAAAATTTGAATTCCCAAGCTCGTGCGACGCAAAAGCTAGCGTTGTTTCTCCCGTTTCAAGTTCACCGTAGTCCCCAGACTCATGCAAAAAGCGGCGCGGCAGCCCGAATGCATCTTCAAAGAACGACAACGATGCAGCGACATTGGGGACGTAGATGATTGTGTAGCCGAGTTTCATGAGTTGTCCTATTTGGATGCCTGCAAAGCAAGCGATAGATATTGAGCCAACTTTTTGTCCTTGATCTGCGCGACAGACATCAACTTGACATGCCGACGCCCCTTACCCGCGCCTTCGAGAAATCCGAACGTGTCAGTGATTTTTGAGCCGCTCCCGAATTCGACGGTTACGTGCGCTTTGTATGAGAAGACCCCACCAAACTGCACGCCCGAAGTAAACAAGATGCCACCGTACTTGACTTCTTCCGACGTTGTTTCAAACGTCTTTTTTACCAAGGCTCGAACGGCCTCAACGATCTCATAATTTTGCTCACTAACAAGCCGGATGTCTTCGAGCAGCGCCTGAACAGATTTCTTTGTCATTTTGTGGATCGTATCCTCAGTAGGTCGACTGTTTTGCGACATAACGAATAGCGTTTATCTGCCGCGCCGCGCCGCGCTGCCAGCGAAGGCGCAGGCACTCAAAGGCGGCAGATAAACCTTGTTGGACTGAACCGCCACCTTGAACAGGTGCTGGTCGGCGGCATTGGAGTTCGAAAGTTTGGTGTGCTTTGGCATGCGCAAATTATGACTTGAGATGTGCCCCGTGTTTGATGTTTAGCAGAGCTGGCTGAGTACACGGTTTGTGGTGGATTGGCCTGACTGCCAGGAAAATTCGGCTGTTTAGCTACTATTAATTCAGGAGCTGTACATGGACGCTCCCGGTATGCCAAGCTTTCAATTCATGGTGGCTAGAAAGTAAAGATTGCACCCGTACATTCGGACTTCAGATGTGACTTTTGGTCACTGTCCCTGAT
>JBASFP010000027.1:0-20101 GCA_049653085.1 Polaromonas sp. | reverse complement strand
CGTCTGTAGATGTGCAGTCTGTTCCTCGCTTTGATAGCCGATTTCGTTGACGTCAGTGCTGAGAAATACCGTCACCAAGGGAAATTTATTAGATGCCCTCGGTTGACTTTATGGGAAGTCCCTGTAACTGGCCTATAGCCTTAAAACACCCATAAAAAAGGCCTGCAAAGGCCTTTTTTGGTTCAAATTCAGGCAAACACTAGGGTTTGGCAGCCTCTGACTCTGGTGTTTCTTCCGGCGCTTTGGTATTTTTAATGAAGAGTTGCGCTGCAATGATGCCGACTTCATACAACCCGCCCACCACGGCCAGCAGCATGATCATCGAGCCAGCATCGGGCGGCGTGACCAGCGCTGTACCCACAGCGGCGATGACCCAGAAATAGCCCCGGTATTCACGCAATTGCGCGACAGTGAGCACGCCCATGCGCACCAGCAAAATCACCGCAATCGGCACTTCAAACGCCAGGCCAAAAGCCATAAACATGCCGAGGACGAAATTCAAATACTCTTCAATATCCGGCGCGGCGGTGATTGACTTGGGCGCAAAGCTCTGGATGAAAGTGAAGACCTGGCCGAAGACCACAAAGTAGCAAAATGCCACACCAATGAAAAACAGCAGCGTGCTGGAAATGACCAGCGGCATAACCAGCTTTTTTTCATGCGAATACAAACCCGGTGCCACAAACGCCCACACCTGATACAGCACCACCGGCAGTGCAATCATGAAAGCGGCCATGAACAAAATCTTGATCGGCACGACAAACGGCGAGATGACGTTGGTGGCAATCAGCGTTGCGCCCTTGGGCAGCGTGGCCACCAGCGGTGCGGCCATGATGTCGTACAGCGCGCCGGGGCCTGGGTAAATAGCCAAGCCCGCTGCTGCAATACCAATAGCAAGCACCGCCCACATCATGCGATTGCGCAGCTCCATCAGGTGCGCTACAAAAGGCTGCTCGGTGCCTGCCAGTTCGTCAGGTTTGTCTTGCTTGGGGTCTGACATGGGTTTGAATAAAAGTCGCTAGACGCTGGGCGTGACCAGCGACAAAAAATTAAGTGGATTTAACCGGCCTGAAACGCGCCACACGCGCCGCGCCCGACTGCGTGCGGGTGCGCGTGCCAGAGCGGGCTTTGTACCACTGGGGCGTAGCGCCTGTTTTCAGTCGCCACTTCTTTTTGGGGTGTTTGTATTCCGGAAAGACGGTCATGCCCGGCAAATCAGCACTTGAGCTGGCTTCACCGGTGACATCAGCCCAGGACTTTTCAAAATCGCTGGCATTGGTCTGGATGGAATTTTCAACGTCGCGGGCGGCGCCTTCGACGGTTTCTTTCATCTTTTTCAGCTCATCCAGCTCAAACGACCGGTTGACCTCCTGCTTGACATCTGCCACATAGCGCTGCGCCTTGCCCAGCAGCGTGCCAATGGTGCGCGCCAGGCGCGGCAGCTTTTCAGGGCCAATCACGATCAGCGCAACAGCGCCGATCAATGCTATTTTGGAGATGCCGAGATCGATCACTCTTTAAAGTTTCTTGGCTTCGACATCGATAGTGGTTTTATCTGCAGGCTTATCAGCGGCTTGCGCATTGGTCACCGCCGCCGTTTTGTCGTCAGCCGCCGATGCGCCGCCGTCCTTCATGCCGTCTTTAAAACCCTTGACCGCGCCACCCAAATCGCCGCCCATGTTGCGCAGTTTTTTGGTGCCAAACACCATGACGACGATCAGCAACACGATCAGCCAGTGCCAAATAGAAAATCCACCCATGATTTGCTCCTAATGCTTCAATTGAAAGTTAACTGGTAATCGCTTGATTCTAAAGGGGTTAGCTTGTCATTGCGGGCTTGACCCGCAATCCATGACCCTTTGCCTTGCGTGGTTGTGTCAGAAGGCGGGTTCATGGATCCCGGATCGAGTCCGGGATGACAAGATACAAGCCCCTACCCTTTCAGCCATGGTCTGGGCCCGCCCATCACGTGGATGTGCAGGTGGTGTACCTCTTGGCCACCTTCTGCGCCTGTGTTGGTGACGATGCGAAAACCGCCTTCAGGGTAGGGCCTGCAGCCATTTTCAAATGCCAGCTGGGGGGCCAGCACCATCATGCGACCCAGCAAGGCGACATGCTCCGGCCCAGCCTGCGCCATCGACGGAATATGCTGCTTGGGGATGATTAAAAAATGAACCGGTGCCCAGGGGTTGATGTCATGAAAAGCAAAAATGTCGTCGTCTTCATACACTTTGCGGCTGGGGATTTTACCTGCGGCGATTTTGCAGAAGATGCAGTTGTCGGGGACGTGCATTACTCGACCGCCCTGTCAGCGTTCATGCGCACCATACCCAGCACAATGCGGTACAAAAACCAGATGGAAATCAGCGCCCAAGCGATCAAACCAGGCACCAGAAGTAGCAAAAACAGCGGCGCAGTGATCACATACAAGAAACCGGCCCACAGCACGGTGCGAATGCGCCATTTGAAGTGCGATGCCTGCCAGGTATTTTCGGCATCGCCGCGTTTGACCAGGTCAATCACCAGCGCAATGATGAGCAGCGTGACAGATGCCTGCGCCCCCGGCACGATGGCGGCTACGGCCACGATCAGGTGCAAAAAGTAGCTCAACCAACCCCAGGTTTTCAGGCCTTCATCAGGCTCAATGGTGGTGATGTCGGTGTTCATGACTTCTTCCTTATGAATAGCTTTTTAGTCTTTGCTGGCTTAGCGCTCTTCAACGTCGCGATTTTTAGCTTTGCGCAGGGCTTTTTCTTCAATCCCGCTGGTGCCCTCGCGGCGCTCCAGCTCGGCAATCACATCTAGCGGGCTCAGGCCGTAGTGCGCCAGCGCAATCATCGAGTGAAACCACAAGTCAGCCACTTCGCCAACCAGGCTGTTTTTTAAATCAAGCGTCAAGCCGCCGTAATCCAGATCTTTGGCGGCCATCACGGTTTCAGTCGCTTCTTCACCGATTTTTTTCAAAAACGCATCCGGCCCCTTGTGCAACAGGCGCGCGACGTAGCTGGTCTCCGGGTCGCCACCGTTGGCCACCTTGCGGCTTTCAATGATGTGCGCCAAGCGGGCCAGACTGTCGTTACTTGAATTGTTTGAAGTCATATTTGGCTTATTTATAGATGCTTTCAGGATTTTTCAAGACCGGGTCTACCGCGACCCATTGGCCATCTTTGTAAAGACTGAAAAAGCAACTGTGGCGACCCGTGTGGCAGGCAATGCCCGGTTCGTGGCCCAACTGTGTGACTTTGAGCAGCACCACGTCGCTGTCGCAATCGACACGAATTTCATGCACCGTTTGCACATGGCCTGATTCTTCCCCCTTGAACCACAGCTTGTTGCGCGAACGGCTGAAGTACACGGCACGGCCGAGTTCAGCGGTTTTTTGCAGGGCTTCGCGATTCATCCACGCAAACATCAGCACGTCGCCGCTAGACGCCTCTTGCGCAATAACGGGGACCAGCCCCTTGTCGTCCCATTTGATGTTGTCTAACCAATTCATAGCCGTATTGTCGGGCTTGTCACAGCCGCACCGGGATGCCGCGTGCCGCCATGAACTGCTTGGCCTGCTGCACCGTGTATTCGCCATAGTGAAAAATACTCGCTGCCAGCACCGCATCAGCCCCGCCGGTTTGAATGCCGTCTGCCAAGTGTGCGAGGTTGCCGACGCCGCCTGATGCAATCACAGGCACGCTGACCGCATCACTCACGGCGCGGGTCAGCGCCAGGTCAAAGCCTGATTTGGTGCCGTCGCGGTCCATGCTGGTGAGCAAAATTTCACCCGCGCCGCGTTGTGCCATTTCAGTTGCCCAAGCCACCGCGTCAAGCCCCGTATTTTTACGGCCACCGTGGCTGTACACGTCCCAGCCGGGGCCGCGTGTGTGGGCTTCGTCGTCGCTGCGGCGTTTGGCATCAATCGCCACCACGATGCACTGCGCGCCGTATTTGGCAGACGCATCTTCAATGACTTGTGGATTGGCAATGGCGGCAGAGTTAAAACTGGTTTTGTCAGCCCCTGCATTCAGCAGTCGCCGCACGTCATCGACCGTGCGCACGCCACCGCCGACGGTGAGCGGAATAAACACCTGGCTGGCCACCGCCTCGATGATGTGCAAAATCAAATCCCGGCCATCACTGGTCGCGGTGATGTCCAGGAAAGTCAGCTCATCTGCGCCCTGGTCGTTGTAGCGCGCGGCAATCTCTACCGGGTCACCTGCGTCGCGCAGCTGGGTGAAGTTGACGCCCTTGACGACGCGGCCACCGGTGACATCAAGGCAGGGAATGATTCTTTTAGCCAACATATTGACGTATTTTATTAATTTGACAAATATTTTAAATATGACAGAATTAAAATTCTTGTCGGAAAGTGAACATTATGACTTCTTTAGCCATGTCTGAAAACGGCCGGGTGCTGATACCCGCCGCGCTGCGTGAAGAATTAGGTTTCAAGCCCAACTCGCGTATCTTTGTGGAAGTGAAGGACGGAAGCCTGGTGCTGACGTCTGCAGCAGAGCGAAGAGTCAAGATTCGTGAATACTTTGACAGGGTGCTGCCCCCAACTCCTGGGCGTGACACGGTTGAGGAGTTTCTCGTCGAGCGCAGACTTGAGGCAAAGCGAGAAGATCAGGCATGATTCACGTTATGGATTCATCTGCCTTGCTGGCTGTGACCAAAGGCGAAAAAGGTGCCGAGACCGTGATGGAGTTGATAGAGGCAAATGACTGCGTTATCAGTAGCGTGAACATGGCCGAAGTTGCCACCCGAATGCTGGACTTGGGGCTTCCCCTCAATGAATTAAAGCGAGCGCTTGGGCTGTTCAACATGGATGTCATCGACTTTAACGAAGTACAAGCAATGGCTTGTGCTGAACTCAGACCGCTCACTAAATCCGCAGGCTTGTCGCTAGGTGATCGCGCTTGCCTGGGCTTGGCCAAGTTGATGGACGCAACCGCTGTCACGTCAGACAGGCCGTGGATGGCGATTGCAGAGGCTGTGGGCGTGAAGGTGTTGCTGATCAGGTGATCGAATCAGCCGTTTAATTCATCAGCCCTAGCCTGCGCCGCTTCAAAATCCAGGTCGCCGCTGTAAATTGAGCGGCCACAGATCACGCCTTCAACGCCTTCGTCTTCAACCGAGCACAGCGCTTCAATGTCGGCCATGTTTGACAAGCCGCCTGATGCGATGACGGGTATCAGCAACGCCTGCGCCAGTTTGACGGTGGCCTCCATGTTGATGCCGCTGAGCATGCCGTCGCGGCCGATGTCGGTGTAGATGATGGATTCAACGCCGTAGTCTTGAAACTTTTTGGCCAGGTCAATCACCTCATGACCAGTGAGTTTGCTCCAGCCGTCGGTGGCAACTTTGCCGTCTTTGGCGTCCAGCCCGACGATGATGTGGCCGCCAAAAGCGGTGCAGGCGTCTTGCAGAAAGCCAGGGTTTTTCACCGCTGCGGTGCCGATGATGACGTAACGCAAACCGGCGTCGAGGTAACGCTCAATCGTGTCCAGGTCGCGTATGCCGCCGCCTAGTTGCACGTCAACCTCACTGCCGACTTCGGCCAGAATCTTCTTGATGGCGGCTTCGTTTTTGGGCTTGCCGGCAAAGGCGCCGTTCAAGTCAACCAGGTGCAGGCGTCGCGCACCCTTGTTGACCCAATTGCGCGCCATGGCGGCGGGGTCTTCGCTGAAGACGGTGGATTGATCCATGTCGCCCTGTTTGAGGCGTACGCAGTGACCGTCTTTCAGGTCAATCGCGGGGATGAGTAGCATGTGGCGGTTAAAAACGGGGCAAAAATGTTAAGGATTCCAGCTTAGAAAATTGCGGTACAAAGCCAGGCCTTGGTCAGCGCTTTTTTCAGGGTGAAACTGGGTCGCGAAAATATTATCGCGTGCAATCGCCGCTGTAAAGCGCTGGCCATAGCTCGCCGTGCCCGCAGTGTGGCGCGCATCAGACGGACGGGCGTAAAAGCTGTGGACGAAGTAGAAGTACGAATCGTCTGGCACGCCTTGCCAGATCGGGTGAGCGGGCAATGCCTGCGCAACTTGATTCCAGCCCATTTGTGGCACTTTGTAGCGGCTGCCGTCAGCCTGCAACTGCCCTGCCAGGTCAAACTTCAGCACCTCACCGGGGATCAGCTCCAGCCCTTGGGTGCCCACGCCGCCATCGCCCGGACGGCCTTCAGCGCTGTGGCTGAGCAGCATTTGCATGCCGACGCACACACCAAACAGCGGCTTGTTGGCTGCAGCGTGCAGCACCGATTCAAGCAAACCCGACTCCGCCAGCTCACGCATGCAGTCGGCTATCGCGCCCTGCCCCGGCAGCACAATGCGCTCGGCAGCCATCACGTCTTCAGGCTTTGAAGTCACCACCACATCAAACCCGCTGCCTTGCGCCACATGCTGCACCGCTTGCGACACAGAGCGCAGGTTGCCCATGCCGTAATCAACCACTGCGACGGTTTTGGAGGTTGTCATTGAGAAAGTTAATGCTATTAAATCAGGAGCTGCTTGCGCCCGTATTCATTGGTCTGGAGGCCTAAAACATGCTTAAAAACAGATGCTTTTAGCCTTTTTTAGCTACAACGAGCCTTTTGTTGATGGAATCACATTCGCAGCGCGCGGGTCAATCTCCAAAGCCATGCGCAGGGCGCGTGCAAAGGCTTTGAACACCGTTTCAGCCTGATGGTGCGAGTTGTCGCCGCGCAGGTTGTCAATGTGCAGCGTGACAAAAGCGTGGTTTACAAAACCCTGAAAAAACTCGTAAGCCAGCTGGCTGTCAAAGGTGCCGATCATGCCGCTTTTGAAAGGCACATGCATCTCCAGCCCTGGCCGGCCTGAAAAATCAACCACCACGCGGCTGAGGGCTTCGTCCAGCGGCACATAGGCGTGGCCATAGCGGCGCAAACCCTTTTTGTCGCCCACGGCTTTGGCCACCGCCTGCCCGAGCGTGATGCCCACGTCTTCAACGGTGTGATGGCCGTCAATGTGCAGGTCGCCCACGCACTGGATGTCGAGGTCAATCAGGCCGTGGCGCGCAATCTGGTCCAGCATGTGGTCAAAAAAGCCGATACCGGTTGACAAATTGGCCTGGCCGGTGCCGTCGAGGTTGAGCTTGACAGTGATTTTGGTCTCGGCAGTGTTGCGCGAGACTTCGGCGATGCGTGGGGAAAAGGTTGTGGTCATAGGTCGATGCTATTCGATGAATCAGTTTCAGATAACTTGTCATTGCGGCCTTGAGCCGCAATCCAGACGGTCTATCTGCGGCGCAATAAAAATTCGGGGATGGATCCCGGATCAAGTCCGGGATGACAAGCAAAACACATGATGCACCAATGCGTCATAAAGATTTTTCAAGCGCCGCCAGCATCTGCAGATTTTCATCCGCAGTGCCAACCGTCAGGCGCAAACAATTGGCAAGCAATGGGTGCATTTTAGAAACGTTTTTAACCAGCACGCCCTGCGCCTTCATGCCCTCAAAGGTTTTGGTGCTGTCGGTCACGCGAACGAGGATCATGTTGGCATCGCTCTTCCAGCATTTCACGCCTGTCATTTTGCCCAACGCATCCAAAAGCATAGCGCGCTGCGCAATCAATTCAAGCGCTTGCGCTGCAAACACCTCTTTATTTTCAAGCGCAAACAGCGCGCACTCACAGTTCAGCACACTGATGTTGTACGGTGGCCGCACCTTGTCAATCTCGGCAATCAGCGCCTTCGGGCCCATCATGTAACCCAGCCGGACACCCGCCAGGCCGAACTTGCTGAGTGTGCGGATCAGCAGCACGTGGCTGTGCCGGGTAATGCGGTTGATGTAACTTTTGCTGGCAAACGGCTGGTAAGCCTCGTCCATCACCACCAGGCCGCCCTGCTTGCCCACGGCGATGATGATGTTTTCAATCACCCCGTCGTCCCACAAATTGGCAGTGGGGTTGTTGGGGTAGGCCAAGTAGGTGATGGCAGGCTTGTGTTCAACGATGCTGGCCAGCATGGCGGCTTCGTCGAGTTCAAATTCAGGCGTTAACGGTACGCCGATAAATTTCAGGCCTTGTAGCTGCGCGCTCATGCCGTACATCACAAAGCCGGGGAGTGGCGACAAAATGCAAGCACCGGGCACATCACAAGCCAGCGCCAGCAGCGAAATCAGTTCATCAGACCCATTGCCCAGCATGATGTCAAAGCCCTCGGGCATCTGCGCATAGTCAGCCAGCGCGCGGCGCAAGTCATTCACCCGGCCATCGGGGTAGCGGTTCAAGGCCAGCGCGCCCAGCCGCTGCCCCAAATGCGCTTGCAGCGCAGCAGGTAGCCGGTGCGGGTTCTCCATCGCATCTAACTTGACCATGCCAGCCGAGTCCTGTACGGCGTAGGCGTGCATGGACTGGATGTCCTGGCGGATGCGGGTTTTGATGAGAGTTGCGATTTGTTCGGTCATAAGCTCTTTTTAAATTGCATCGAGCAATTCAATGGATGATTTGAAGGGATTAATCACCTGCACAGCGTCGTAATACTGTTCATGCCCCATGTCTTCTGACAGCAAGTATCTGCAACCCGAATGCTGCGCCGCAGCCACCACCAGACAGTCCCAATAGTGCAGACCATAGCGACTTTCTACCGCCCAGGCAGACTCCACAGTAGCTTGGTCAATCGTCCACGGCTGCCACTGCGCATAACGCCGTACCTCGGCTCTTGCATCACCGGCTGGCATGGGTGGTTTGATTTTTCGAACTGCGTTGACATAAAACTCATTGAGCACCTGCGTGCTGAGGCTGCCAATACGCCGCTGCCAAAGAATATGCAACCAAGCCAATGCTGTCGCTTGCTTGGTGGGGTCAGCGCCATCCTCGCTGTAAAGCAGGATGTTTGCATCTACAAAAACTTTGCCGCTCATGATGCGCGGTCATAGGTCTGAACACGGCTAGGGTATGGCGCGCCGTCCGATGCCCAGCGCCTTTCCTTGCTCATCCAGCCCCGCATCGCCTGCGCGTAGGCATCTTCCTGTTGCATTTTCTCAGCCAAAATTTCGCCAACAAGGCGCGAAACACTGGAGTTGCGCTTGGCTGCTTCAATCCGGGCCCACTCCAGCGCAGATTCTTCGACGGTGATGGTGACGTTTTTCATGGCTTGCAGTTTACACTGAATTCGTGTTGCACGAAATTCGTGTAATTTTTACTATTTTCAGAGAGTTAACTTAACAACGACGAATCACTTTGCGCCTGTGCAAGCTTGCTGGCAGAGATGGCCATCACCGCGGACTCCAGCACTGCCGCACATGCCTTGGGCAATACCTTGCAATTAGCAAGGCGCTTCAAGTTGTCGTCTTACGATGCGGCTTATCTGGAATTGGCATTGCGTGAGGGTTTACCTCTGGCAACGCTGGATGCGGATTTACAAAGCGCGATGAAGCAAGTCGGCGGTACCCTGGTTTGAGCAACATGAGGACTCATTGGGTTCAAGACGCCATTCAGTCCGACGAAGATACCTACAGAGCCCGAAGCTGAAGAAAACCCTCTGGTGTGATGGCTGGCACCGGGGATTTTGCAAAGTCACGAACATTTCGGGTAATGATGTACTGGGCACTACATGCCATGGCGGCACTTGCCTGCATGGCATCTTCAAAGTCAGCCATGGGTAGTTGCAAAGCCATCAGGGCATCTGCATGACTTGTCGCGGCTACTTGTGCCCAAGTCAGCAATTCAGAAATCGCTTCATGCGCCCTTTTCGCGTTTTGCTGGCGTTCAATCAGGTATGACAAGGTAGCCACCGAATGCCATGCCAGCCAAGCCTGGTGTTCTTGGCTGCAATTCGACATCAAAGCTGAGGAGGACGCTTGCCCTGGCCGCTGGAAAATCACGTCCAAAATCACATTGATATCAATTAATAAACGCATGCTTGGCAAACGGTGGTGACTAGTGAATGTGCTTTTTGAGCAAATGCGCCAGCCTGTCGACGCCAAGCTTGTCAGCCGTCGATGCGCCCTGATCGTTCCCGATAGCACCACTCCACTTTTTGACCCATTGCGCTGATGCGCTGGCTTGGTGAAGGTCTGCTTCAAGCGTTTTTTCAAGCGCCTCACGCACCACGGCTGATTTGGACATCTGCCTGCGGGTGCTGGCCAGCTGCAATGCATCATTGAGCGATTGCGGAATTTTTAGCGTTAGTGTGTTCATGTCAGCTACTCGTCAAAGATTTTCGGTATTACCATTTCTATATATTTATAATACTACAAACCCATGATGCCTACCAACACAGACTTCGCCAACTACTGCTGCGACCTGCTGGCCAGTATTGGTAGATGCGTGGCCAAGCGCATGTTTGGCGGCTTCGGCATCAGTACGGACGGGCTGACGATTGCAATCATTGCGAATTTAGGGGATGGCGAAAAGCTGTGGCTCAAGGGTGACGACAGCACGCGCAGCCAATATGAGGCGGCGGGCTGCAAGATATTCATTTACCAAGGTAAAAGCGGGCCGCGTTCGATGAACTACTTCAGCAGCCCCGAGGAGGCGATGGACTCGCCTGACGCCATGCGGCCCTGGGCAGCTCTGGCGCTGGATTGTGCTTTACGGGCGCGGGCTGGCAAGAAACTGCCGAAACCGAAAAAAGTTGCTGCAAAAGCAGCTACAAAAACAACACGCAAAAAAGCTGAGCTTTAACTAAGCCGCATCTCCGCCGCCCGTGCATGCGCCTGCAAACCCTCACCGTAAGCCAGTTCAGCTGCAATTTTGCCGAGCACCAGCGCGCCCTGCTCGCTGACTTCAATGATGCTGCTGCGCTTTTGAAAGTCGTAAACGCCCAGTGGGCTCGAAAAGCGTGCGGTGCCGCTGGTGGGCAGCACGTGGTTGGGGCCGGCGCAGTAGTCGCCCAAACTTTCGCTGGTGTAAGCACCCAAAAAAATCGCGCCTGCATGTTTGAGCAGGGGCTCCCACTTATGCGGGTCACGGCTTGAGACTTCCAGATGCTCGGGCGCAATGCGGTTGCTGATGTCGCAAGCCTCTTGCATGCTGCGCGTCAGGATCAAAGCACCGCGGTCCGTCAGTGACTTGGCGATGATGGCGGCGCGTGGCATGGTGGGCAGCAGGCGGTTGATCGCTTCCTGCACTGCATCAATGTATCCAGCATCCGGGCACAACAAAATGCTTTGCGCCAGCTCGTCATGCTCGGCCTGGCTGAACAGATCCATCGCCACCCAGTCAGCAGGTGTGGTGCCGTCGGCCAGTACCAAAATTTCTGATGGCCCGGCGATCATGTCGATGCCGACTCTACCAAACACGTGCTTTTTGGCGCTGGCCACGTAGGCGTTACCAGGGCCTGTGATTTTGTCGACCTTCGGCACGGTTTGCGTGCCGTAAGCCAGTGCGGCCACTGCCTGCGCGCCGCCAATGGTGAAGGCGCGGGTGACGCCAGCGACATAGGCTGCCGCCAAAACGAGCGCATTTTTTTCACCGCGCGGGGTGGGCACGACCATGATGATTTCGCCCACGCCAGCGACGTGCGCTGGAATCGCGTTCATCAACACCGACGACGGGTAGGCCGCTTTGCCGCCTGGCACGTAAATACCGACGCGGTCTAGGGGCGTGACTTTTTGACCAAGCAAAGAGCCATGTTCATCGCGGTAGCTCCAGCTTTCGCCGTTGGCCTTCTTTTGTGCCTCGTGATACGTACGTACGCGCTGGGCGGCGGCAACCAGCGCATCACGCTGGGCAGCGGGTATCGCCTCAAAGGCGGCTTTGAGTTCAGCCTGCGTCAGTTCAAGCGCGCTCATATCTACAACGTCAAGCCCGTCAAAACGAGCGGTGTACTCAAGCACGGCTGCATCGCCGCGCGTCTGTACGTCAGCCAGAATATCGGCCACGCGCTGCTCGATAGCGGCGTCTGTAGCCGCTGACCAATGCAGCCGCGCCTGAAATTCAGCCTCAAAAGTGGCTGAAGCCGTTGAAATACGGGCGGGAGCAGCTACTAAAGTCATAGTGAACAATTACTTACTTTTTAACGACCAAAGCAAACGCATCAATGATCTTGCGAATCGGCGCCTGCTTTAACTTCAGCGCTGTCTGATTGACCACCAAATGCGAGCTGATGTCCATGATGCGTTCAACCTCCACCAGATGGTTGGCTTTGAGGGTGTTGCCTGTTGATACCAGATCGACAATAGCATCAGCCAGCCCGGTCAGCGGTGCCAGTTCCATGCTGCCGTAAAGTTTGATCAGGTCAACGTGAACGCCTTTGGACGCGAAAAAGTCACGCGCAATCGCCACGTACTTGGTGGCGACTGTCATGCGTGAGCCTTGGCGCATCGCGGCTGAATAATCAAACCCTTCACGCACCGCCACGCTGATGCGGCACTTGGCGATTTGCAGATCTAACGGTTGATATAAACCTTGCGTGCCTGACTCCAGCAGCGTGTCTTTGCCCACCACGCCCATGTCGGCACCGCCGTACTGCACATAGGTTGGCACATCTGTAGATCGCACGAGCAGCACGCGCACGTCGGGCTGGTTGGTGTCCAAAATCAGCTTGCGCGATTTTTCAGGGTCGTCCAGCACCTCGATGCCTGCGCTTTTGAGCAGCGGCAAGATGTCGTCGAAGATTCGGCCTTTGGACAACGCGATCGTAATCATTTGACTCTTTCGATATCAGCACCGATACCGCGCAACTTCGCTTCCATCTGGTCATAGCCACGATCCAGGTGGTAAATACGGTCGATCAGCGTTTCACCATCAGCCACCAGCCCTGCAATCACCAGACTGGCAGACGCACGCAAGTCAGTGGCCATCACGGTTGCGCCAGAGAGTTTTTCAACGCCTTCCATCACCGCAACCTTGCCTTCAATCTGAATTTTGGCGCCCAGGCGCACCATTTCATTGACGTGCATGAAACGATTTTCAAAAATGGTTTCTGTGACGGTCGCCGCGCCATGCGACACCGCATTCAGCGCCATGAACTGCGCCTGCATGTCGGTGGCAAAGCCGGGATACTCGGTGGTGCGAAACGACTGGGCTTTCAATCGGCCACTAGAGGCAATGTGCATACCGCCGTCAATCGCCGTCACGGTTGCGCCCGCTTCACGCAGCTTGTCAACCAGCGCATCCTGATGGTCTGCTCGGGCGTGAAGCAGGGTCACGTCACCGCCCGTAGCGGCGACCGCACACAAGAATGTACCTGTCTCAATCCGGTCAGCCACCACCTGATGCGTGCAGCCATGCAGGCGCTCAACTCCCTGGATGCGAATGCGACGTGTGCCATGGCCTTCAATTTTTGCGCCCATCTTGATCAGCATTTCTGCCAGGTCACCAATCTCGGGTTCTTGCGCAGCGTTTTCAAGAATGGTTTCGCCTTCGGCCAATGTGGCTGCCATCAAAAAGTTTTCAGTACCCGTCACAGTCACCATGTCGGTGGTGATGCTGCAACCCTTCAGGCGCGTTCTGCCCTTGGGCAACTTGGCAATCATGTAGCCGTGCTCGACCACGATCTCAGCACCCATGGCCTGCATGCCTTTGATGTGCTGATCCACCGGGCGTGAGCCAATGGCGCAGCCGCCGGGCAGGGACACGGTGGCCTCACCAAAGCGCGCCAGGAGGGGACCAAGCGCCAGCACCGATGCGCGCATGGTTTTAACCAGCTCGTAGGGTGCTTCAGGTGACGTTAGCGTTCCTGCATTAATCGTGACGGTGCCTGGCACGTCCTTGTTGCGCTCAGCGACCACACCCATGTTGCGAACCAGCTTGAGCATGGTCGACACGTCTTGCAGGCCAGGCACGTTCTCCAAAATCACAGTGTCTGCCGTCAACAGTGCGGCGCACAGTTCGGGCAACGCCGCGTTTTTAGCACCTGAAATCGTGACCGTGCCATTCAGCGTTTTGCCGCCTCTGATAAGTAATTTGTCCATGATTTTTAAGAGTTGGCTGCCCACTCGGCGGGCGTGAAGGTTTTCATCGACAGTGCATGCACTTCGTTGGTCTGAATGCGCGCGCCCAGCGTTGCATAGACCTGTTTGTGCCGCTGAATCAGGCGCTGGCCTTCAAAGCTGCTGGAGACAATCGTGGCATACCAGTGCTGGCCGTCGCCCGACAGCTCGATGTGCTCGCACGGCAAGCCTGCAGAAATAATGGATTGGAGTTCTTCGCTGGTCATATATTCAGGTTCTTATCTTGTAGCCGGTACGCAGCATGTTGACGGCGATGGCGCTCACCACAATCAATGCGGTTGAAACGATACCGAGGCTTAACCACGGTGACACATCGCTCACGCCAAAAAATCCATACCTGAAACCATCAATCATGTAGAAAAACGGGTTCAGGTGACTGACGGTTTGCCAAAACGGCGGCAGTGAATGAATGGAATAAAACACGCCGCTCAAAAAGGTCATCGGCATGATGACAAAGTTTTGAAACGCCGCCATCTGGTCAAACTTGTCCGACCACAGCCCCGCAATCACGCCCAGCGCACCCAGCATGGCGGCACCGAGTACGGCAAACAACACAATCCACAGCGGATAAGCAAAGTCAGGCCTGCCAAAGTAAACCGTGACCGCAAACACACCCGCACCCACCAGCAAACCACGCGCCACCGACGCACCCACATAAGCAAAAAACCAGTGCCAGTGCGACAGCGGCGTGAGCAGCACAAACACCAGACTGCCCATGATTTTGCTTTGGATCAGGGACGACGAGCTGTTGGCAAAAGCGTTTTGCAACACGCTCATCATGACCAAACCGGGCACCAGAAAGGCGGCGTAGTTGACCGTGCCATACACCTTGACTTGACCATCCAGCACATGGCCAAAAATCAGCATGTACATCACCGCCGTTAGCACTGGCGCGCCTACCGTTTGAAAGCCGACTTTCCAGAAGCGCAGCGTTTCTTTGTACAGAAGAGTCTTCATCCCGTTCATGAGTACGTTGCCCCCACGCTTTTCACTTCGTGTAATGCGCTGCCCCCCGAGGGGACTAATTTTCCTAGGGGCGGCCCGTCGGAAAATTGCTCCCCAGACTTCCCCGACATGACGTCCAGAAAAACGTCCTCCAAATCAGCCTTTCGTATCTCTACATCCTCAGCTACCAAACCAGCTTCACGAATCGCAGCCAGATACTGTTCAATCTCGTTCGCGTTGTGTGCAGGAAACTGCACAATACGCCCAATAATGCGTGCTTTGTCAGCCAAATGCTTGGGTAACTCGCTATCAATTTTAAAGCGCAAAACATTCGACGAAGCCGCTTTGAGCAGCTCGGACGTATTGGCCAGCGCAACAACCTTGCCTTGCTTGAGCATGGCGATACGGCTGCACAGGGCCTCGGCTTCTTCGAGGTAGTGCGTTGTTAACAGCACAGTGCTGCCCTGCTTGTTGAGCTTGGCGATGAACTGCCACAGTGTCTGGCGCAGTTCCACATCAACGCCAGCGGTGGGCTCGTCGAGCACGATGACTTGCGGCTTGTGAACCAGGGCTTGCGCCACCAAAACACGGCGCTTCATGCCGCCCGAGAGTTGTCGCATGTTGGCGTTTGCTTTATCGGCCAGGCCAAGACTGGCCAGCAGCTCGTCAATCCAGGCGTCGTTGTTTTTGATGCCAAAGTAGCCCGACTGAATGCGAAGCGCTTCACGCACACTGAAGAATGGGTCAAACACCAGCTCTTGCGGTACAACGCCCAGTGTGCGGCGGGCAGCGGCGTAGTCGGTCAAGACATCGTGACCATGCACCGTCACGTTGCCGCTGCTGGCACGCGACAAGCCTGCCAGAATGCTGATGAGGGTTGTTTTACCTGCCCCGTTAGGCCCCAGCAAGCCGAAAAATTCGCCTTGGCTGATGTCAAAACTCACGTCGTCAAGTGCTTTGACTGCTGCACTTGATTGACCGCGTTTGGTGGGATAGGTTTTGGAGACTGATTTGAAAGATATAGCTGGCATGAACCCGCTATTTTACGGGCTGAGCCGCCCGGGTGCTGCAAGACTGTTGTTGTGGATTCAGGCAGTCGCAGGAATCAACTCCGCCACACCATACAAACCGGCCAACTGACCCAGCTTGGTCGGCAACCCTCGTACAGAAAAGGGCTTGCCAGCGTTCAAGGACTCCCGCCTGCAAGCCAGCATGACGGCCAGGGCGGATGAATCAAACTGCGTCAGCGCGCTGGCATCCAGCACCACACCTGCCGCCTGACCAGCCACTTGCGCTTTCAGCCCATGCGCTGTCTCAAGTGCCTGGTCGTGGGTCAAGGTGGCAGGCAAGGTCAACACGGTCTGGCTCTCAGGACTTTTTGGCGTTGTTGGCTTTGTTGCGGTCAGCCAGTGACGCTATCAGGCCATCAATGCCCTTGGCGTTGATCTCTTGCGCAAACTGGGTGCGGTAGGTTTCAACCAGCCAGACACCCAGTACATTCAGGTCATAAATTTTCCAGGCCGAGCCAACCTTTTCAAGGCGGTAATCAAGCTGAATGGGGTCGCCACGACCCATGACTTCCGTGCGCACGATGACTTCGGTATCAGCCGCCGCTGCACGCAAAGGCTTGACGCTGATGGTCTGATCCTTGACCTGCGACAGTGCGCCCGAGTAAGTGCGAATCAGCAGTGCCTTGAACTCCTCTTGCAGCTTCTTTTGCTGCTCAGGCGTGGCCTGGCGCCAGCTGCGGCCTACAGCCGATGCTGTCATGCGGGTGAAGTTGACGCTGGGCATGACCTGGCTGTCCACCAGTGCCATCACTTTGGTCATGTCACCGGCCTGAATTGTTTTGTCGGCTTTGATCTTGTCCAGCACATCTACAGACAGGCGCTTGATCAAAGCATCGGGAGCTTCTTCCTGGGCGTAAGCGGGCATGGCCAGCATGGCAGCGCTGACCAGGGCGACTGCAAGTTGTGCAAAATTTCTACGTAGCATGTGTGACTTTCAAAAAGTAACTGGGCTTACCCATAACGCGGCATCGCGTCATGGGTCTACAGCCAGTTGATGGTTTATTTGGCAGGCGGCGCTGGCAGGTCAAAGCGCTCTTCTTTGACAGCCGAATCCTTGCCGATGGACGACGCCCTGCGTTGAAGGTACAAATCGCGGGTAAAACTGTATTTGTCCAGCGCTGCCTGGTCCAGAATGTTGGTTGCACCCAGCAATTCGGCACGCTTGTCCACCACCCGCAACACGGCCAGTGAGTTGCGGGTTGGCACATTGCGCAGGTTGTTGACCACATCCGCACTGCCGTCCACCACCGTGCCTACCGTGTCCCGGACTGACGACGGCCCAAACAGGGGCAGCACAACATAAGGGCCAGCGTCAAAACCCCACACGCCCAGCGTCTGTCCAAAATTCTGTCTGTTTTTAGCCAAGCCCGCTTCAGTACCAATGTCGAGCACGCCGCCAAAACCAAAGGTTGAGTTGACACTGACCCGCATGAAGGTTTCCAGCGACTCTTTGAGCTTGCCTTGCAGCAGGTTGTTGACCACTGACCAGACGTCAGAGATGTTGCCGAAAAAATTGCGCACACCGGTTTTGACCGGGGAAGGCGTGACCTGATCGTAAGCCGTGGCAACCGGCTGCAAAAGTGCGCGGTCAAGCCCGTCGTTGAAGTTGAAAACGGCGCGGTTCAGCGGCTCCATCGGATCCGCTGGATTGGCATTGGGCCCGGTGGCGCAGCCTTGCGCCAACACCACGACCAGGCCAAGCGCCATCACGCTCAGGCTTTTTTTGATTGCGTTAAACGTGTTCATTTTTTATCGGTACTCCCTGCTGCTGGTGTGGCTTTGTCGGTATCGGCTGCCTTGCTGAACAAAAACTGGCTGATCAGATTCTCAAGCACCACAGCCGACTGGGTCTGCTTGATCACATCGCCTGCCGCCATGTTTTTGTCACTCGCCCCGGCTTCAATGCCGATGTATTGTTCACCCAGCAAACCACTGGTCAATATTTTGAGCGATGAATCTTTGGGGAAAACATATTTGCTTTCCATGGCCAGGTTAACGCTGGCCTGATAAGACTTGTCGTCAAAGGTGATGTTTTCAACCCGGCCAATGACAACGCCCGCGCTTTTGACGGCGGCGCGTGCTTTCAGGCCGCCAATGTTGTCAAACTTGGCCGTCACTTTGTAGGAGCTGTCAAAGTTCAGGCTCAGCAAGTTGGCCGACTTGAGCGCCAAAAACAAAATGGCTGCTGCGCCAATCAGCACAAACAGGCCAACCCACAGGTCATTTTTTGATCGTTGCATTGTTTTTACTTTCTAGTCCCTAAGCAATGACACACATTTTGGCATGACTAAAACTTCAATGCTGACGCTCAGATGCTGAACATCAAAGTGGTCAGCAAAAAGTCCAGTCCCAGCACCCCCAATGACGCCACCACGACGGTTCGGGTGGTGGCGCGCGACACGCCTTCAGGCGTTGGCTGCGCCTCAAAACCCTGGTACAGCGCGACAAAGGTCACGGTGACGCCAAAGACAAAACTTTTGATGATGCCGTTGCCGACATCGCGCCAAACGTCAACACCCGACTGCATCTGGCTCCAGAATGAACCCGAATCCACGCCGATCATCACCACACCGACAAACCAGCCGCCCATGACACCGACGGCGCTGAACACTGCAGCCAGCAGCGGCATGGCGATGATGCCGCCCAAAAAGCGGGGTGCCAAAATGCGCTGAACCGGGTCTACAGCCATCATTTCCATGGCTGAGAGTTGCTCGCCGGCTTTCATCAGGCCAATTTCAGCCGTCAATGCCGTACCCGCCCGCCCCGCAAACAGCAACGCCGTGACAACCGGACCCAGCTCTCGCACCAGACTGAGCGTGACCAGCAGGCCCATCGCCTCGGCCGAGCCGTAGCGTTGCAAGGCGTAATAGCTCTGCAAACCCATCACAAAGCCGACAAACAGGCCAGATACCCCGATCAGAGCCAGAGAATAATTGCCCAAAAAGAAAATCTGGTCTCGCACCAGACCAAAGCGCCTGAACGCCGGGCCCATCATGACAAACAACCGGACAAACAGCCGCGCCGCATGACCCATGTGGCTGAGTTGCTCACGCACCGCAAAGCCCAGATTGGACGCAAAGTTTGATTTGGCTTGAGTCATGACAATTCGCCTTCAGGCTTGACGGCCAAAATCCGTCGCCACATCGACGCCAGGGTAATGAAATTTCACCGGGCCTTCAGCCAGCGCATTGACAAACTGATGCACCAGCGGGTCTGTGCTGTGGCGCACTTCATCAGGCGTGCCCTGTGCGGCAATGCCGCCGTTGGCCAGAATAATCACCTTGTCGGCAATGCGAAAGGTTTCTTCCAGATCATGCGACACGACGATGGATGTGATGCCCAACGTGTCATTGAGCTGGCGAATCAATTGCGCTGCGGTGCCCAGGGATATCGGGTCAAGACCGGCAAAGGGCTCGTCGTACATGATGAGTTCCGGGTCCAGCGCGATGGCCCGAGCCAAAGCCACACGGCGCGCCATACCGCCAGAAATTTCACTCGGCATCAGGTCACGTGCGCCGCGCAAGCCGACGGCGTTGAGCTTCATCAGCACAATATCGCGGATTAAGTCTGGCGTTAGATCGGTATGTTCGCGCAGCGGAAAAGCGACGTTGTCAAACACGCTCAAGTCCGTGAACAGCGCGCCAAACTGAAACAGCATGCCCATCCGGCGACGGGCGGCGTACAGCTCTTTTTGATGAAATTCACCGACGTTTTTGCCGTCAAACAGCACCTGCCCTGCGTTGGCTTTTTGCTGCCCGCCAATCAGGCGCAGTACCGTGGTTTTACCGCCACCCGAAGCGCCCATCAGGGCGGTGACTTTGCCGCGCGGCACCGACAGAGTGACGTTGCCGAGAATGACACGATCGCCGCTGGAGCCCGGGTAAGAAAAGGTGACGTCCTTGAACTCAACCAAGGTTGTGGAATCTTGCTGCGGCATGGAGGATTAAAAACTTGGGGACGCGGGTTTGAGCGGAAAGGCAATCATCATAAATGGATTGCAGCAAGCCCTTAAGCCGCACTTGAATGCAAAAAAGGCTCAAAAACCGTGTTTTTGCCTGATTAGATACCTGCCTCAGACAGGCGTAGGATGCTCAGAGGAAGAGGTTTTGTAGTCACAGCAGCGCGAAGCAGTCGAGGCACCATGGCTGCCAAGTCAAATCGCCTGTTAAACCGAT
>JBASFP010000026.1:0-34121 GCA_049653085.1 Polaromonas sp. | reverse complement strand
GCGTATCGGTTTAACAGGCGATTTGACTTGGCAGCCATGGTGCCTCGACTGCTTCGCGCTGCTGTGACTACAAAACCTCTTCCTCTGAGCATCCTACGCCTGTCTGAGGCAGGTATCTAATCAGGCTTTTTTGTGCCTTAAAAACGACTTTTCAATGATTTTTACAGGTTTTTGAGAAATCCTATCAACAACCGGCTGACTTCTTCAGGCTTTTCCTGCTGTGTCCAATGGCCGCAATTGTTCAGAATCACGCTTTGCTTCAGGTTGGGTACGGTCTCAGGCAGGCGCTCGTAGTTGCGCCGGGTTTGCGCACGCACCGGGTCTTGCTCACCCATGATGAAGAGCGCGGGCTGCATGACTTTCGCACCTTCAAACCTGGCCATCAGTTCCCAGTTTTTGTCCAGATTTCGGTACCAGTTCAAGGGTCCGGCAAAGCCGTTGCGCTTGTAGTCGGCCACGTACAGGGCAAATTCCGCCTCACCAATCCAGCCAGGCGCGCTGCCGGAGTCGACCACGGTGTCTAAAAACTTCGCGTTGCGAAAGGCGGGTGCCAACGCCCTCCTCCTTCGCTCGCCGTCAAATGAAAACGAAAAATACTGGGCACGCAAAGCACGGGCAATGTCCGCGTCCAGCTCTGCTTCGGCCACGCCGGGCTGCTGAAAATAGTCGATATAAAAAAATCGCTCACCTGTCAGCCTTCTAAAAATTGCCATGGGAGCTTCTGGTCCGCGCTGGGAGTAAGGCACAGACAATGCTGCAACTGCCCTGAAGCGCTCGGGCTGCAACAAGCAGGCGTTCCAGGCCAGCACCGCACCAAAGTCATGCCCCACGATGACGCAATTCTTTTCCTCCAGCGCGTCCAGCAGATCGGTCAAGTCTTTGACCAGCTCAACGATGTTGTAGCTTGTGATGGGTTTGGGCGAATCGGTTTGGCCGTAGCCACGCAAGTCTGGCGCAATAACGCGAAAGCCCTGCGCCGCCAGCGCTTTGACCTGATGCCGCCAAGAGCGGTGCAGCTCAGGAAAGCCGTGGCACATCAGCACCGCTGGGCCCGTCCCATGTACCTGCACATGCATGTCAATACCGTTGACCTTGATTTTGCGGGCGGACGGGTCGGGTGTTTGGCTCAACGCCGGCAAGCTTGACATCGCGGCTGTAGCGGTGAATTGCTGCACCAGACGCCGACGGGTTAAGTGGTATGGGGTCATGTTGTCTCCATTTTTTGGCAGTTCAATTTTGCCCTCAATGTAGCGCTCGATAAATTTCTTCAGCCAGCTCTTTTGAAATGCCGTCTACGGTAGCAATATCTTCCACGCTGGCCGAGGCAATGGCGCGTATGCTGCCAAAGCGTTGCAGCAGGCTGGCGCGCTTTTTGGGGCCAATGCCTTCAATGTCTTCCAGCTTGCTGGCGCCGGTTCTGACTGACGCCCTTTTCGCTCTCATGCCAGTGATGGCAAAGCGATGCGCCTCGTCGCGGATTTGGGCAATCAGCATCAGCGCGGCGGAGTCACGACCCAGGTAGACCTTCTCGCGGCCATCGGCAAACACCAGCTCTTCCAGGCCGACTTTTCGGCCCTCGCCTTTTTCAACACCTGCGATCAAGCCCAGGTCCAGACCCAACTCGGTGAACACCTCACGCGCCATGCTCACTTGGCCTTTGCCACCATCGACCAGCACCAGATCGGGCAGCCTGCCGTCGTTGTTTTTGACAGCCTCGGCCAGCTTGCTGTAACGCCGTGTCAGCACCTGGCGCATGGCGGCGTAGTCGTCGCCCGGTGTGATGCCTTCGATGTTGTAACGGCGGTATTGCGCGCTTTGCATTTTGTGCTCCGCAAACACCACGCACGATGCCTGCGTGGCCTCACCCGCCGTGTGCGAAATGTCAAAACACTCGATGCGCAGCGTGGCCAAATCGTCAAGTGACAAGTCCATTGCTTCGGCCAATGCGCGGGTGCGGGCTTGCTGGCTGCCCTGCTCTGCCAGCAGCCGCGCCAATTGCAGTTCGGCATTTTTCATCGCCATGTCCAGCCAGATGCGGCGCTGCTCGCGCGGCTGGTGAATGGCGGCAAACTTCACGCCGCTCTGGGCAATCAGGGCGGCTATCAATTCTTTATCCACCGGCTCACTGCACACCAGCATCGGGGGTACAGGCACGTCGATGTAGTGCTGGGCAATGAAGGCCTCCAGCACCAGCGCTTCAAGGGATTTGGCCTTCGTGGCGAGCATTTCCTCAGCGTCAATTTCAGCATCCAGCTCAGCCACATCGACAGCGTTTTCAATATGCGTCGGAAAGTACGGCCTGTCGCCCAAATGCCGCCCGCCGCGCACCATCGCCAGGTTCACGCAGGCTTTGCCGCCCTGCACTTTCACGGCCAATATGTCCACATCCTTGTCGCCGCCGATCTCCATAGACTGCTGGTGCAGCACTTTGGACAGCGCCGACATCTGGTTGCGCAGCTCTGCGGCTTGTTCAAACTCCAGCTTGTCGGCATGCGCCAGCATCTGCTGCTCCAGACCTGTCAATATCTCTTGAGTTTCACCATTGAGAAATTTTTCTGCGTTCGCCACGTCCTGCGCATAGGCCTCAGCCGTGATGTGACCCACGCAGGGCGCTGAGCAACGCTTGATCTGGTACAGCAAACACGGCCTGCTGCGGTTGTTGAACACGGTGTCTTCACAGGTGCGCAGCTTGAAGACTTTTTGCAGCAGCAAAATGCTTTCTTTCACCGCCCAGGCGCTGGGGTACGGGCCAAAATATTTGTGCTTTTTTTCAACCGCACCCCGGTAGTAAGCCACCCGCGCGAACTGATGGGTTGCAAGCTTCAAATACGGGTAACTTTTATCATCCCTGAACAGAATATTAAAACGCGGGTTCAGCGTCTTGATCAGGTTGTTTTCCAGCAGCAGCGCCTCAGCCTCCGAGCGCACCACCGTGGTTTCCATGCGCGCAATTTTGGTCACCATGTGGCCAATGCGCGTGCCGCCATGGTTCTTCTGAAAGTAATTAGACACGCGCTTTTTCAGGTTGCGCGCCTTGCCCACATACAGCACACCGCCGTCTACATCGAAATAGCGGTAAACACCCGGCAGCGCAGGCAGCGCGGCGACTTCTTCCAGCAGTTCGGGGGCGAATTCAAAATCTTTACTCATACCGTATTGTGGACAATCTGGGCATGCGTTCACTCCAATGGGATATTTTCTGCAAAGTCATCGACAACTTTGGCGACGTCGGTATTTGCTGGCGGCTGGCATCTAGCCTGGCCAGCCGGGGCCAGCGGGTGCGGTTGTGGGTAGACGACTGCAGCGCCCTGACCTGGATGGCACCTGGTGGCTGCACGGGTGTACAAGTGCTGCCGTGGACTGAATCTCCTGACGTATCCTGCCTGGACACTACACCCTGCGACGTCTTGATAGAAGCCTTTGGCTGCGAAATTGCTCCTGAATTTATAGCAGCTTGCGCCCGTATTCATTGTTATAAAGGCCAAAAAGACACCTCAAAACCGCTCTGGATCAACCTCGAATACCTCTCCGCTGAGCCGTACGTCGCCAGAAACCACGGCTTGACAAGTCTGGTCAGCAGCGGGCCGGCAGCGGGCTGGCACAAGGTGTTTTACTACCCCGGCTTCACGGCGGGCACGGGCGGCTTGCTGCGTGAGCCTGGCCTGCTTGAGCGACAGTCGGTCTTTGACCGTGCGGCCTGGCTCAAGCAACAGGGCATTGACTGGCAGGGCGAAACACTGGTGTCCCTGTTTTGCTACGAACCCCTTGTCTTGGCTCAACTGCTGGAGGGTTTGGCACAGCGCGGTATCAACGGAAAACCTGTGCGCCTGCTGGTGGCGGCTGGTCGGGCTGCCAATGCGGTAAAAGCCTTGAAAACAACTAAAAACAGGCATCAAATTGGCCTTCAGCCCAATGAATACGGGCGCAAGCAGCTATCAATTTCATACTTGCCGCAACTCACCCAAACAAGCTTTGACCACCTGCTGTGGGCCAGTGACATCAACTTTGTGCGGGGTGAAGACTCGATCGTTCGCGCCATCTGGGCGGGCAAGCCGTTGGTCTGGCAGATTTACCCCCAGGGCGACGGTGCGCATGGGCCCAAGCTCGATGCGTTTTTGGACATGCTTCAAGCGCCGCCGAGTTTGCGGGCTTTTCACAACGCATGGAATGGCTTGACCAGAGAAGATTTGCCACCGCTGGCTGATCTGGATGTCTGGCAGCAATGCGCGACTTACAACCGCTCCAGGCTGGCTCAACAGTCAGACCTGGTCAGCGGGTTGATCGAAGTCGCCCTAAAAAACCGCTAAAATCATAGGCTTTGCTAACTCAGCAAGCCCTTCAATCACCTCCTAATCAAGTTATGAAAATCGCACAAGAAATTCGCGCCGGCAACGTCATCATGCACGGCAAAGACCCGATGGTGGTGCTGAAAACCGAATACAGCCGAGGCGGCCGTAACTCTGCCACCGTACGCATGAAGCTCAAAAGCCTGATCGGCAGCTTCGGCACAGAGAACGTCTTCAAAGCCGACGACAAGATTGACCAGGTCATTCTGGACAAAAAAGACTGCACCTACTCCTACTTTGCCGACCCAATGTACATCTGCATGGACGCAGATTACAACCAGTACGAAGTCGAAGCCGAAAACATGGGCGACTCGCTGAACTACCTGCAAGATGGCATGGAACTGGAAGTCGTGTTTTACGAAGGCAAGGCGATTTCAGTCGAGCTGCCCACCAACGTCGAGCGTGAAATCACCTGGACTGAGCCAGCCGTCAAAGGCGACACCTCAGGCAAAGTCTTAAAGCCCGCCAAGATTGCCACCGGCTTTGAGATTGGCGTGCCGATTTTTGTGGCGCAAGGTGATGTGGTGGAGATTGACACCCGCACGGGTGAGTACCGCAAGAGGGTTTAAGCAAATCTGTCGTATAAAAAAGGGCTCGTTAAGAGCCCTTTTTGTTTTAAACGCATTCACCGGACATAAAGCATGGATCAAACACAAGACCTTTCCGCCCGCCGCCTGAGCAATGCCTGGGCTGAACTACAGGCGCACGCCCGGGATGGGCAGACACTGGATGCCGATGCTTACCGCCTGGCTTTTGCCGACCCGGAGTTTTTGCTGCGGCGTGAAACACGCGGCATTCGGATGCAGCTTGAAATGCTCAAGCCTGAATTGAGCCAGCATGAGCAAGGTATTGAAAACACGGTTGTCGTGTTTGGCAGTGCGCGCTTTCCCTCGCCTGAAACAGCCAGCACCTCATTGCTGGCAGCACAAACCAATCTGGCAAAAATCGAGGCCGATGGCAGCAATGCTGAGGCGCTCAGCGATGCGCAAGATGCCTTGAAGGTGGCCGAGCGACACACCTGCAACGCTTACTACTACGACCAGGCCAGGCTGTTTGCGCGGCTGGTGGCCTCGCACAGCCAGCCTTTACCGCACGCCAAGCAACTGTTTATCTGCACTGGCGGCGGCCCGGGCATCATGGAGGCCGCCAACCGGGGCGCTAGTGAAGTAGGCGCGCCGACGGTGGGACTGAACATTGTGTTGCCGCACGAACAATCAGGCAACAAATACATCACCCCGTCGCTGAACTTCAAGTTTCATTACTTTGCGCTGCGCAAAATGCATTTCATGATGCGGGCCAAGGCGCTCGTGGCCTTTCCGGGTGGGTTTGGCACACTTGATGAGCTATTTGAAGTCATTACGCTGGTGCAAACCGGTAAAGCCAAAGCGTTGCCCATCGTTCTTTTTGGCTCAGATTACTGGAAGCGGCTGATCAACTTTGATGTGCTGATTGAAGAAGGTGCTGTCTCGCCTCAGGACGTGAACTTGTTCCACTACGTTGACGAACCGCAAGCGGCATGGGACATCATCCGGGCGTTTTATCAGCTGTGAGTCGCCAGGCAGCGCCTGAGCCCAAGCCGACGGCTGCCCCAACCACCCAAAACACGACAGCAACACCTGCCACGGCACCCGCAGAGCCAAACAGAATAGGCATGGCCACGCTGGATGCGTTGATCACCATCAGCCGCAGACCCAGCGCCTCGCCATGCCGGGCTGCAGGTGTTATCTGGTGCAGCATGCTCATGATCATCGGCTGCACCGTGCCCAGCGCAAAGCCCAGCAGCACCGAGCACAGACCCATAGTCAAAGCCGACGGCATGAGCGGATAAACCCCAAACAGCATAGCTGTAACGAGCATGGCCACCACCAGCACCTTCCATTCACGCAGGTGGGCGGCCAACAGGGGCATGACGAGGCGAATGGCCGCAGCCGCCAGAGCAAACGCGCCCAGGATAGACCCAATCACCGACGCGCTGATGCCGCGCTCAAACCCCAACACTGGCACTACAAAGGTATGCACGTCCCAGCAGGACGACAAAAACCAGTTCACCAGCATCAGGCGGCGAAATTTTGGCTCCCTAGCCAAGTCCCAGGCTTTGGGTTGATCAACCTCCGAGCTTGACAGTACGGGCGGCAGTTCGCGTGTGCGCTGTACCAGATACCAACTGGCCAGTGGCAGCACGGCCATCAGTAAAAACGCAGCGCGGTAGCCCCACAGACTGCCAGCCGTCGGGCCGGCATGGTCAATCAGCAAGCCCGCTGAAAAGGGCCCGACAAAGTTGGACACCGCCGGCCCAATCGACAACCAGCTGAACACCTGCCTAAGTTGCGTCGCACCAACCGCAGCGCGACCGACATGGCGTTGCAAGGCAATCACTGCTGCGCCTGTTGCGCCGCCCGTCATCAACGCGGCCAGGCACAGCACAGGGAACACCGGGAAGGCCACCGCCAGACCAGCCCCGGAACAGGCTGCCAGCACGCTGAAGCTGACTGGCCGCTTCAAGCCATGGCGGTCTGCATAACGGCCGGCTGGCAAGGCCAAAAAAACCTGCGTGAGTGCAAACAGTGCCAGCAGCACACCCACCGCCGCCGGGCTGTAGCCCTGTTGCAAGGCCAGCAACGGCGCAGCCATGCGCGTGCCCGCCATGCAGGCGTGAAGGCAGATTTGCGCGAGGATCAGGCGGAACAGTTCAGGGGTCAAGGCAATACGCTTAAAGAATTAAGTCGGACAGCCGAACGCAGAAGCCGCAAAAGCAACGCAGAAGTCGCAAAAATGATTTGAAAATTTGATTGTTTGAATTTTTTGCGTCTTCTGCGAAATCTTTGCGACTTCTGCGTTCGGCTGTTCAAAATGCCGCAGTTCAATCAATCTCTTTATCCAGCGGAATCAGCCGCGCTGAATCAATCTCCGGCAGCGCCTCTACATTCCTCAACGCCTTGCCCATCACGCGGCTGCGTTGCTCGGCGCTGCTGACAGTGTTCAACATCGTCTCGGCATTCGATTTGATCTTGGCCAGCACGTCACCAAACTTGCCAAATTCGGTTTTGACCGCACCCAGCACCTGCCACACTTCGCTGGAGCGTTTTTCCAGTGCCAGCGTTCTGAAACCCATTTGCAGAGAGTTCAGCATTGCCAGCAAAGTTGTAGGCCCTGCCAGTGTGATGCGGTGGTCGCGGCTTAAAGACTCCATCAGTCCTGGGCGACGCAGCACTTCGGCGTACAAGCCTTCGGTGGGTAAAAACAGAATCGCAAAGTCGGTGGTGTGTGGCGGGGCAATGTACTTTTCACTGATGGACTTGGCCTCCAGCCGGATACGCATTTCTAGCGCCTTGCCTGCGGCTTCTGTGCCTTGCACGTCTGCGCGTGCCTGAGCATCCAGCAAACGCTCGTAGTCTTCGTTTGGAAACTTGGCGTCAATCGGCAGCCACAGTGGTGCGCCTGAATCAGACCTGCCCGGCAGCCTGATGGCAAAGTCGACCGTGTTTTTGCTGCCTGGCTGGGTGGCGACCTGCGCCGCGTACTGGTCAGTAGTAAACACCTGTTCCAGCAGTGCCGACAATTGCGCTTCGCCAAAAATGCCGCGCGTTTTCACGTTGGTCAGCAGGTGTTTGAGATCACCCACGCCTTGAGCCAGGGTTTGCATTTCACCCAGACCCTTATGCACTTGCTCCAGCCGGTCGGCGACTTGCTTGAAGCTTTCGCCAAGACGAGTTTCCAGCGTGGTTTGCAGTTTTTCGTCCACCGTCTTGCGCATCTCGTCCAGCTTGGCCGAGTTGGTGGCTTGCAACTGGGCCAGCTGCTTTTCAAGCGTCTCACGCACCTCACCGATGCGGCGGGCGTTGGATTCGCTGAGTGATTGCAATTGCATGACCAGCGCGTCGGACAGCGTTTTTTGCAGCAGCGCCAGTTGCTGGCCAAACGCATCAATCTGCGTGTTTTGGGTACGAATCGCCTCGGCGCTTTGCTGGGTGAGGGTTTGCTGAAAGGTGGCAAAAGTGGTGCTGAGTTCTTGCCGGTTGGCGCGTGCATTGTCAACAATCTCGCGGCGTACCTCGCGTTCGGTTTTGTCGTTGCCTGCCTGAATCAGCGCGTGAAGTTCAGCTTTTCCGTTATCGGGCCGCTTTCTGAACAACAGCCACACCACAAGCAGCAGATTGACCACCAGCAGCACCAGCAAGGCATAAAAACGAGTTTCAGTCATGCTCTGTTTTCAGGAGCTGCTTGCGCCCGTGTTTATTGGGCTAGAGTCGTATTTCATACCGAATTCAAGGGTGTCAGAGCCTTTTTCCCGGTCAATACTGCAATCAGGTTGTCAGCGGCCAGGTTTGCCATGGCCATACGGGTGGGTAGTGTCGCGCTGGCAATGTGCGGCGTGAGCACCACGTTGGCGACGGTCAGCAAATCGGGGTTCAGTTTGGGTTCACCCTCAAACACATCCAGGCCAGCGGCTGCAATGCGTTTGTCACGCAGGGCAACCGCCAGCGCTGCATCGTCCACAATGCCGCCGCGTGCAATGTTGATCAATGTGGCGGTCGGTTTCATCAGCGCCAGCTCGGCAGCGCCGATGGTGTGGTGAGATTCGGGCGAATAAGGCACGACCAGCATCACGTGGTCGGCGGTTTTAAGCAGCTCGTCCTTGCTGACGTAAGTGGCCTTGCATTGGACTTCCAGCTCAGTGCTCAGGCGCGAACGGTTGTGGTAAATCACCTTCATGCCAAAGCCATGCGCACCGCGCTTGGCAATGCCCTGCCCAATGCGACCCATGCCGATGATGCCCAGTGTTGAGCCATGAATGTCGCTGCCAGCAAACATGTCGTAGCTCCACTTGGTCCATTTGCCGGCACGCAAGTAATGCTCGCCTTCTGTCACGCGCCGGGCGGTGGCCATCAGCAGCGCAAAGCCAAAGTCAGCGGTGGTCTCGGTCAATACATCGGGCGCGTTGGTGGCCTGCACGCCGGCAGCCGTCATGGCTGGCACGTCAAAGTTGTTGTAGCCCACTGCCATGTTGGCGCAAATTTTCAGGTCTGGGCAGGCTGCCAACACCTCAGCATCAATGCGCTCTCCCCCAGTGGTGAAAACGCCCTGCTTGCCTTTGAGTTTTTCAATGAACAGCGCTTTTGGCCAGATGTCATCGTCCGGGTTGGACTCCACATCAAAATATTGCTCCAGTTTGGCAATGACTTCAGGAAAAACTGCCCTTGCCACCAAAATTTTAGGTTTGCTCATAGTGCTTTTTATTTGAACCAGATAAAGGTCATGATGATGAAAAGCGGTATCAATACCGCGCCGGACCAGGCCATGTAGCCAAAAAAGCTGGGCATCTTCACTCCCCGGTCTTCAGCCACCGCCTTGACCATCAGGTTGGGCGCATTGCCAATGTATGAGTTGGCGCCCATGAACACGGCGCCGGCTGAAATCGCGGCCAGCGTCGGCGCAAGCGTTGTCATCAGCACTTTAGGGTCACCGCCAGCGGTGTTGAAAAACACCAGGTAAGTCGGTGCGTTGTCCAGGAACGAACTGAGCAAACCGGTTGCCCAGAAATACATGGCCGGATCTGGCGAACCGTCAGGCCGGGTGATGCCAGCAACGATGGCACTGAAAGGCCCGTTCAGGCCAGCCTTGAGCATCGCGATCACCGGGATGATGGTCAGGAAAATACCAATGAACAGCTTGGCGACTTCTTGCATGGGAGCCCATGAGAACTGGTTGCTGTCATGCACGCTTTTGGCGGTGATGCGCAGTGAGATAAAAGTGATGATGATCAGACCCACATCGCGCAAGATACCCGGCAAGCCAACGGCTGTGCCGGCCACGTCAAAAACCACCGGTGACTTCCACACGCCACTCATCAGCACCAGACCAGCAGTGGCAGCGAGCAACAAAAAGTTTAAGCCACCGTCAAAACCAACACGGCGCGTGTCGGGTGTCGGGTCAACTGGCAGCACGCCTTCTTTTTTAAAAAAGTAGCTGTCGATGATGTAAAAAATTGTCAAGAGGCTGGCCACCATGAAGAGCGTCTCAGGAAAGATATAGCGCACCGTCCAGAAAAAATCAACGCCCTTTAAAAACCCGAGGAACAGCGGCGGGTCGCCCAGCGGCGTGAGTGAGCCGCCCACGTTGCTGACCAGAAAGATAAAAAACACCACCAGATGCGCCTTGTGCTTTCGGTTGTCGTTGGCACGTATCAGCGGACGAATCATCAGCATGGATGCGCCGGTTGTGCCCATGAAGCTGGCCAGCACCACGCCAATGAGCAGCAGGCCGCAGTTCAGTGCCGGGCTGCCATGCAGATTGCCACGAATGTAAATACCACCGGCCACGGTGTACAGCGCCGTCAGCAAAATGATGAAGGGGATGTATTCAGCCAGCAGGGCATGCACCAGACTCGCACCCGCCGCACTCACACCGAAAAAGTAGGCAAACGGCAAAAAGAACGCCAACGTCCAGGCGGCGGATACCTTGCCAAAGTGATGGTGCCAAAAGCTGGGGACGATCAGCGGCATCAACGCAATGCACAACAAGATACCCGCAAAGGGTATGGCCCACAAAAGATTTAAACGTGAGCCGTCAAAGTCTGCTGCCAAAGCCAGACTGGGCAACAAAGCGGTTAACAAAACCAGACAGCACCGGTGCAAATGTTTCATGAAAAGATCCGTTTTTATGGATTGGATTTAAAAAATCAGGGCGGTTCAATCTCAAACACCTGGCGCAAATAAGCCAGGTATTTTTCATCATTACACATGTTTTTTGATGGGGTATCTGACAGTTTGGCTACAGGTTGCCCATTGCACTGGATCATCTTGATCACGATTTGCAAAGGCTCATAACCCAGGTCATTGGTCAGGTTGGTACCAATACCAAAAGCCAGTTGGCAACGCCCCTTGAACTGCTGGTACAGCTCAATGGTGCGCGGCACAGTCAAACCGTCACTAAAAATCAGGGTTTTGGTTTTCGGGTCTACCCGGTTTTTGTTGTAGTGGGCAATCATGCGTTCACCCCACTGAAACGGGTCACCACTGTCGTGGCGTGCGCCGTCAAACAGCTTGCAAAAGTACATGTCAAAGTCACGCAAAAAGGCGCTCATGCCATACACGTCTGACAAGGCAATGCCCAAGTCGCCCCGATACTCTTTGGCCCAGGATTCAAAGCCAAACACCTGGCTGTCACGCAGCCGTGGGCCGAGCGCCTGACAGGCCTGCAGGTACTCGTGCGCCATCGTGCCCAGCGGCGTCAGGCCCAGCTTCATGGCAAAAAGCACGTTGCTGGTGCCAGCAAACTGGCCTGTGGCGTGAATTCCGAGCTTGCCACTCAATGTGCGCAATACCTCTTCATGCCAGACTTTGCCAAAACGGCGGCGTGTGCCATAGTCCGCAATTTTCAAGGCTTGCATGCCATCGGCTTGCAGCAGCGCAATTTTATTGGTCAGACGGGCGCGGCCTTCCTGATAATCGGGCTGCTTTTGGGTGTTGCGAAAGTACACCTCATTGATGATGGACAGCACTGGAATCTCGAACAATATCGTGTGAAGCCAGGGGCCTTTGATTGAAACTTCAATCTCGCCAGTAGGCAAAGCTGTCACGCTCACGTACTTTTCATTGAGCCGGAACAAGCCTAAAAAATCAATGAAATCGCTTTTGATAAAGCGCATCCCTTTGAGGTAGGCCAGCTCGGCATCCTGAAATTGCAGGCTGCACAAGCCGCGAATTTCTTCACGTATTTCACTGACATAAGGCGCCAGAATAGCCTTGTTACGGCATTTGAAGCGGTACTCCACCTCCGCACCCGGGAACTGGTGCAACACCACCTGCATCATGGTGAACTTGTAAAGGTCGGTGTCGAGCAGGCTGGTGATGATCATGGGAATTTCAGTGGCGTTTTTTAATCAGCCCAGAAAGTCCACCTCAAACAGCAGCGTGGCATTTGGCGGAATCACACCACCTGCGCCGCGTGCGCCGTAGCCCAGTTCTGCGGGAATCACCAAGCGGCGTGTACCGCCCACAGACATGCCCTGCACGCCTTCGTCCCAACCTTTGATGACTTGGCCCGCGCCAAGCGAGAACTGAAACGGCTGACCCCGGTCTTTGCTGGAATCAAATTTGGCACCCTGCACGCCGTCGTTGTAGAGCCAGCCGGTGTAATGCACGCTGACGTTTTGGCCCGCTTTGGCAATGGCGCCCGTGCCTAAAACGGTGTCTTCGAATTGCAGGCCGGAAGGTGTGGTGGTGAGGGTCATATTAAAAATAAATGAAAAGTTAAAAACCTGTTGACTTTACCTGCATCGCGCAGCGACTTAGAAGGGTTAATGTGAGAGTGATTCAAAGGCGATGCCCAGCCGCTGAGCCGCTGCTATCAGCCTCTTGTCCCGGCTCCACAAACTGCAGTCGCCTTGCAAGAGAGTAGCGGCGAGCAAATGATTGTCTACATAGCCCACACCGCAACCGTAAAGCTGATGCGTGTCGATGAATTTCAACACCTCAGAATGCGCTGCCTTGTTGATTTTTGGCAGGCTGTTCATCACCTCCAAACGCTCTGATCGGTTTGAGGAGCTTCCGCAAGCTATTTCACCGACCACCATGTCATGCATCAAAACGTGACCGTCGTTGAGTAGCTGTGACAGTTGTAGATTGCCGAATCGTATAAATTCAATCCAGACGGAGGTATCAACCAAGACGCGAGTTTTCAAAGCATGTCTGCCAGGTACAAACATGATGCGATTATTTGACAGCAGGGTTCGGTTCGGTAAAAGCTTCAAGGTCAGGCCGCCTGCGCGGCGGCAGTTCTAGTTCCGGCATCGACCCGCCCAGCAAAGCCAGCCTGCGCGCGCTTTCGCGGGCGATGATGGCTTTCAGGCTTTCGCGTATCAGGGGGGTGCGGTCAGTGATGCCAGTCAGCCTGGCGGCCATGGCCAGAAGGTCGTCATCGAGAGTGATAGTGGTGCGCATACGGAGCTCCAAAAAGTGATGAGGCACATTTTAAGACATCACTTGATGTCGCAATTGATGCTCTAAAACTGTGTAAATATCAATCAAGCCAAGTCGTGAAGTCACCCACAGCCACACGCGGCGTGCGAAAGGTGTTGACCAGCGCGGCTTCATTGGGATACCCCAGTGACATGCCGCAGACCAGCATTTCGTCAGGCCCAGCGCCGATATGCGGCAAGATGATGTTGGCAAAACCGTTCCATGCGGCTTGTGGGCAGGTGGCCAGGCCGTGACCACGCGCGGCGACCATCAGGTTTTGCATGAACATGCCGTAGTCCACCAGCGAGCCGCGCCCCATGACTTTGTCGAGCGTGAACATCAAGCCCACCGGCGCGTCAAAAAACCTGAAATTGCGCTGCTGCTGGGCATGCATCTTGTCTTTGTCACCTTTGGTAATGCCCAGCAGGCCGTACAGGCCCCAGCCGTTTTCACGGCGGCGGTCGATGAAGGGTGAGACCCACTTTTCAGGGTAGTAGTCGTAGGCTTCTTTGTAGTTGGCTGCCAGTTCTGGGTTGGCGCGAATCGCATCGCCAGCAGCGCAAACCTTTTCAACCAGCGCATCGCGGCTGGCGCCTTGCAACACGTATACCTTCCAAGGCTGAGTATTAGTGCCTGATGGCGCTCGGGCGGCCAGTTCAAGCAAATGCGTGATGACGTCCTTGGGCACAGGCGTTGGCAAAAAGTCGCGGGTTGACTGGCGGCTCAAAATGGCTTGGTCAACCGGGTTGGCAGAAAATTCAGAGTTCACTTCAAAGTCTCCAGTACAGAAGTTAAGTTCGCGGGTAATTGGGTTGGTTTTCGTGTGGTGCGGTCAACGTAGACGTGAACAAAATGGCCTTTGGCGGCACATGGCAAGCCTGGGTCAGACGGGAAAATCGCCACTTCATAGCGAACACTCGACGAGCCCACATGCGTGACCCGAATACCCGCCACCACGTCGGCAGGATAAGCCAACGGTGCAAGGTAGTTGCACTGGGTTTCGATCACGAGGCCAATCACAGCGCCTACATGGATGTCAATTGCGCCGCGCTCGATCAACAAACCATTCACGGCGGTGTCAAACCAGCTGTAGTACACGACGTTGTTGACATGCCCATAAACATCGTTGTCCGACCAGCGAGTCGCAATGGTGCGAAAAGCCTTATAGGCGGTTCTGGGTTCGGGTTGGGGGCGTTGGGTTGACGTCATGATCTTTGATTTTGCCACCGCTGCCAATACTCAAAAGCCACCCGGTAAGTGTTGACCTGCACCTGCACGGTCTCATCAATCTTGATGCCGTAGCCACCCGACATGCAAAACGCCAGCGGTATGCGTTTTTGCAACGCCCAGTCAAACACGCGGCGGTCGCGTGCCTCCAGGCCGTCGTAGCTGAGTTTTAAACGGCCCAATCGGTCGCCTTCAAACGGGTCTGCGCCAGCCAGGTACAAGATCAGGGCGGGCTCAAACCGCCTTTGTAATTCGTCAAGCGCTTGTTCCAGAGCCTCCATGTACTGCGCATCTTTGCAGCCGTCCGGCAGCTCAACATCCAAGTCACTGGCTTCTTTGCGAAACGGGAAATTCTTTTCACCGTGCAATGACAGGGTAAACACACTGGCATCGTTGGCAAAAATGCTGGCTGTGCCGTTGCCCTGGTGAACATCCAGATCAATGATGGCAACCTGAAGTGGCGGGCGGGTGTTTTTGTAATGCCGCGCCCATTCAGCTTGCATCAATCGGGCAGTCACGGCCACATCGTTGAAAACACAAAACCCGCCGCCTTTGTGGGCGTAGGCGTGGTGCGTGCCGCCTGCCATGTTGGCGGCAACGCCCTGCACTTGCTCGCCCAATCCCAGCGCCACGCGCGCAGCGGCGAGCGTCGCACCGACCGAGCGCCTGGCGCGTTCAGCCATGGCCAGACTCCACGGAAAGCCTATTTCGCGCTGTGCTGCTGCGGGTAATGTGCCGTGTGTGACGGCGGCAATGTAGTCGGGGTTGTGTGCCAGCGCCAGTTCACCGTCGCTGGCGGCAGGCGCTTGCACCATCACCACACTTGGCAGCTCATGCACCACCCGGTCGCGGAGCAATTTATATTTGGCCATCGGGAAACGGTGGCCTTCAGGTAGCGGCAGAACGAAGTGGTCGGCGTAAAAGGCTTGCAAAATTAGGCTTTAAAACGTGGTGGTTGAATTGTGACTCGACAGTTAATACTTGAGGCTTGACCCTAAAATGCTGCACCGCAACATAAAACACTTGCAATGCCGCGGGTTATCCCTATAATTACTTTCATGTTGCAGTGCAGCAAAACTCATCAGGTCATCTTGAATGACGTGCAAAGCAACTGATTTCACTGTTATTTTTTTAAACACTACTGGAGATTAATTATGCTGACTGCTGAACAAATCATGGCATCCCACAAAGCCAACATCGAAACCCTGTTTGGTCTGACCCACAAAGCCTTTGAAGGCGTTGAGAAACTGGTCGAACTGAATGTACAAGCCACCAAGGCCGCCTTGGCTGAAGCTGGTAACCACGCACAAGCCGTGATGGGCGTGAAAGACGCACAAGAACTGATGGCTCTGCAAGCCGGCATGGTTCAGCCTTTGGCTGAAAAAACCGCTGCCTACAGCCGTCACCTGTATGACATCGCCTCCGCTGCTGGTGCTGACCTGGGCAAGACCCTGGAAAGCCAGACCGCTGAAGCACAGAAAAAAGTCATGGGTCTGGTTGACAGCGCCACCAAGAACGCGCCTGCTGGTTCCGAGACCGCTGTTGCTGTGATGAAAAGCGCCGTTGCTGCTGCTAACAACGCTTTTGAATCCATGCAAAAAGCTGTGAAGCAAGCCACCGACATGGCTGAGACCAACTTCAACACGGCTACAGCCACCGCCATGAACGCCACCAAAACGGTTGCCAAAAAGCGTTAATTCGTTTTTTGACTATTTGAAAAGCCCGGTGACGCCGGGCTTTTTTTCGTCTCAACACAAGGCAATCAAACCGGATTGATGGTGATCACCACCGTCATCGACTCTTCGCCGCCGCCTTGACGCACGCCTTTGGCTGGCGGGCAGGCGTTGTAGTCGCCGCCCATGGCCAGGCGGATGTGGCGTTCGTCTGTCAGGCAGGCGTGGGTCACGTCGATGCTGACCCAGTGCCGGGCGGCCACATTCAGGCACACATCGACCCAGGCGTGGCTGGCCAGGTCGGGTTCCTTCGCCGCGTAAAAATAACCGCTGACATAGCGCGCCGGGTAGCCCAGGCTGCGGCAGATGGCCACCATCACATGGGCCTGGTCCTGGCACACGCCGTTGCCAGATTCAAACGCCTGCAAAGCTGTTGTGGTGACATTGGAGCTATCTTTTTTATAGCTGATTGCGCCCATAACTGCTTGGCTCAAGGCCAAAAGAGCTTGTAAATTGGCGCTGCCGTCAATGCTTTGGGGGATGAAAGGCCGACCAAATTCGGCCAGCGTCCAGTGCGGTTCTGCCAGCGGCGTACCACGCAGAAAAAAGTACGGGTGCGGCAAACTTTCAGCATCGGTAAACTGGGCGACGCCGTGCGTGTCCACATCACCCGCCGCATTGACCAGACTCCAGCGCACGTTATCCGTATCGGTTCCCACAAACGTATACGACTGAACGGTGTTGCCAAACGCATCGGTTTGCTTGAACAGCTTTTCAGGAGCGCCCACGCTCCAGAAATTAACCGTTTGGGCAGGGCTGGACTGCGGCGTTAGCCACAGGGTTTGTAGGGCATAGCGCAGCGGTGCGGTATACCTGTAGTCGGTGATGTGTTTGACGTGCAACTTCATGCAACCCCCACGGTTGCTCGCTTCGCGTAGCGCCCTGCCCCCCGAGGGGGCCGCTGCGCCTGCGGCCTGGCAAAGCCAGTTCCGCGGCCCCTGTTTGAAAAGAGCAGAGTCGCGTTCAAGTAGTGGTAGGCACTAAAAACTCACGACTCAGGTGCGAGCCCAACTCATTGACGCGGTCCAGAAACTGCGTCAAAAAGGCGTGCAGACCGTTGGACAAAATCTCGTCGATCCGGGCGTACTGCAGGTCTGAGCGCAGCTTGCCTGCCCTTCTTTGCGTTTCGCTAGATGCGTCGCTGGTGACCATGGCCAGGTTGCTCATCACCTCATTGAGGCAACCCAGCAATGAACGCGGCATGTCGGCACGCAAAATGAGCAGCTCGGCCACACGTTCGGGTTTGATCACGTCGCGGTAAACCTTGCGGTAAATCTCAAAGCCTGAGACGCTGCGCAAAATCGAGCTCCAGTGATAAAAGTCAAACTCCTGGGGTGCTTGCGTGCCCTCCCCTGACAGCTCGCTGTGCGCCGCGTGAAACTTGACATCCACCAGCCGCGCGGTGTTGTCAGCACGCTCTAGAAAAGTACCCAAACGCAAAAAATGGAACGCTTCGTCTTGCAGCATCGTGCCAGCTGTGACGCCACGCGACAAGTGTGAGCGAAACTTCACCCACTCAAAAAACTGCGACGGGTCGCGCTCAAAATCGCCACTTTTGAGCATGCGAATGACTTCAAGATAGGTCTGGTTTTCGGTCTCCCAGACCTCGGTGGTGAGCGTGCCGCGCACGGCCCGCGCGTTTTCACGGGCATTTTTCAGGCACGACACGATGCTGGACGAGTTTTGCTCGTCGCGCACCATGAAGTCCATCACATCGCGCGGCACTACGCTTTCACCATACTTGGCGGCAAACGGTGCTCTGAGTTCGCTGATGCTCAGCAAACCGTCCCAGCCAGCTTGGGCAGACGAGGCGGACTGAGGTAGCAATGACGTCTGGTAGTTGACATCCAGCATCCGCGCCGTGTTCTCGGCACGCTCCGTGTAGCGGGACATCCAAAAGAGGTGATCAGCGGTACGAGACAACATGTTATTTGCTCCCTTGCGATTGAGACTGCGACTGCGATGAGGAATCGGCCTCAAGAATCCAGGTGTCTTTGGTTCCACCGCCTTGCGACGAGTTGACAACCAGCGAACCGTCTTTCAGCGCCACCCGGGTCAAACCGCCCGGCACCATTTGCACCTCTTTGCCGCTCAACACAAACGGCCGCAAGTCAATGTGGCGCGGCGCAATGCCGCTTTCAACATAAGTTGGGCAGGTTGACAAACTCAACGTGGGCTGGGCAATGTAGCCCGAAGGGTTGGCAATCACAGCCGCGCGGAAGTCTTCAATCTCGGCCTGAGTAGCCGCCGGACCCACCAGCATGCCGTAGCCGCCGGCGCCATGAACTTCTTTAACCACCAGGTCTTTTAAATTGGCCAGTGTGTATTTCAGGTCGTCCGCGTTGCGGCACATGTAGGTGGGCACGTTTTTCAGAATCGGCTTTTCACCCAAATAAAACTCAATCATTTTCGGCACATACGGGTAGATCGATTTGTCATCGGCCACACCGGTGCCAATCGCATTGCACAGCGCCACGTTGCCGCTGCGGTACACATTGAGCAAGCCTGCGCAACCCAGTGTTGACGTCGGCCTGAAGGCCAGTGGATCGAGAAAATCATCGTCAACCCGGCGGTAAATCACATCCACCCGCTTGGGGCCGCGGGTGGTGCGCATGTAGACAAAGTTGTCTTTGACAAACAGGTCTTGCCCCTCCACCAGCTCAATGCCCATTTGCTGGGCCAAAAAGGCGTGTTCAAAGTACGCCGAGTTGTACATTCCGGGCGTCAGCACCACCACGGTGGGGTCAGCCGTGGCGGGCGGGGCTGAGGCACGCAGTGTTTCAAGCAGCAAGTCAGGGTAATGCGCAACAGGCGCGACGCGGTTTTCATTGAACAGCTCAGGAAAGAGCCGCATCATCATCTTGCGGTCTTCCAGCATGTAGCTCACGCCGCTGGGCACGCGCAAGTTGTCTTCCAGCACATAGTATTCACCTGCGCCCGTGGCATCAGGCGCGCGAACAATGTCAATGCCGCTGATATGCGAATAGATATTGCCCGGCACATCCACGCCCATCATTTCAGGGCGAAACTGCACGTTTTGAAAAATTTGCTCTGACGGCACAATGCCTGCCTTCAAAATCTCTTGCCCGTGATAGACATCGTGAATAAAGCGGTTGAGTGCCGTGACGCGCTGCACCAGGCCTTTTTCCATCGTCGCCCACTCGTGCGCGGGGATGATGCGGGGAATCAAGTCGAAGGGAATCAGCCGCTCTGTGCCTGATCCGTCTTCGTCTTTTTCACCGTACACCGCAAAGGTGATGCCGACGCGTCGAAAAATCATTTCGGCTTCTTCTCGCCGTGCTTGCATGCTTGCCAGCGGCTGGCGAGCCAGCCAGCGCTGGTAAATTTTGTAGTGCTCTCGCACAGCATCAGGGCTGGCGTTCATCTCGTCAAACATCGGTCGGCTCATGCGTTGTGTCTCCAGCAATGATCATCAATAGTCTTGGCGCTAGCTTAGCAAGTTATGCGCCACCGGAAGATTTTTATGTTTTTTTATTTGCACATGTACTTTACCGTGCCAGCTGATCATGAGGCTGCGGCTGATGATGCCAATAGCGCATGGCCTGCTGACGCTGGCACAAAACCTGGTCAGCCTGCACGCTGCGCCAGGTTGCAGCGCCGCAGACGGGGGAATTGACAACGCGGATTTGCCTGTCAGCGTAACGCTGCAAAACGGATGCCACCGGATGGTTAAAACGGTTTCGGTAGCCTGACTGCGCCAGGGCAAACTGCGGCTGCACCGCGTCCAGAAATGCCCCGGTCGATGAAGTTTTGCTGCCGTGGTGCGGCATGAGCAAAAAGTCGGCCTTGAGTTTTGGGCTTAACCCAGGGTTAGCGACCAGTCGCAGCTCTTGCGCCGCCTCCAGGTCCCCCACCAGCAAAGCGGTTTTTTGGCCATTTGAAATGCGCAGCACGCAGCTCATGGCGTTTGACTTGGCCGTGCCGTCGTAGTCAGTGACCTGCGGATGTAACACTTCAAAATCAACCCCGTCCCAGGCCCAAGATTGCCCGGCGATACAGCGCTCCGACCTGCGCACCACTTGCAGCTCGTGGCTGTCTTCAATCGAGCTACTCAGCCGCGCCTGGGGCTGCATGGCCAACACAGCAGGCGCGCCGCCAATGTGGTCGCTGTCGCGGTGACTGAGCATCAGCAGGTCTATCTTTTCGCCCATGGCTCGCAGCAAGGGCACGAGCACCCGGTTGCCCGCATCGCTTTCTCGTGCGTATTTGGGCCCTGTGTCGTACAGCAGGCTGTGTTTGGCGGTGCGCACAATCAGCGCATTGCCCTGCCCAATGTCTGCACCCAAAACCTCAAACTGACCCAGCGCTGGCCGCAGCGGCTGCCACAGCAGCACGGGCAGCAACAGCGGCACGCCCAGCAGCTTGACATGAAGCGGCAAGCGCATGACCAGCAATGCACCGCCCAGCACGCCCGCCACGGCGCACCACAGCGGCGCGGCAGCTACAGAAATGCTGGCCCATGACCAGCTGGCCAGCCCATTAAGTAGCAGCGTCAGCACGTTGACAGCCAGCGCCGCAACGTCCCAGACGGGCGACCAGAACGCCCCCAGCATAGCCAACGGCGTGACCACCAGCGTCACCCACGGGATAGCCGCCGCGTTCGCCAGCAAACCGATCACCGAGACCTGGTTGAACAGCAACAGCGACAGCGGCGTGAGCGCCAGCGTGATGACCCACTGCTCCCGCAGTGTTTTCATCAGATTGATGCCCAAACTGCTTGTGAAAAAGCTAAAAAAGCCGGTTTTAGGTCTATTCTCATGGTCATTTTGGCCTGTAGCCCAATGAATACGGGCGCAAGCAGCTCCTGAATTAATAGCGTTCTTATCATCTGATTTATATTCTGATTCCGGCGCCCCGGATGCAAACAAAACCCCCACCGCCACAAAAGACAACCAGAATCCGGCTTGCATCAACGCCCAGGAGTCCAGCGCTACCACCACCACCATCGCCAGCAGCCAAACCACAGGCCAAGGCCATTGCCTGCCACTTTGCCGCAGCAACACGACCGTTGCCAGCATCCAGATCGTGCGCTGAGCCGGTACGCCCCAGCCGGAGAACAATGCATACAAAACCGCCAGCAGCAAGCCGCCCCATGCGCCGGCGCTGCTGGCGGGCAAAGCATGGCAAAACGCTGGCGACAAACGGGCCGAGCGCCGCCACGCCCAGCCGATCAGCAGCGAAGCGGCCCAGGCAAACATGGTGATGTGCAGGCCCGAAATACTCATCAGGTGCGCCACACCCGTAGCCCTGAAGACATCCCAATCTGCTCGCTCAATCGCGTTTTGGTCGCCAACGACCAGCGCGGCCAGCACACCCGCCAACTGGCGGTTGTCGATCCGCTGAAAAATAGCTTCCCGCACGGCCTGGCGGGCGCGCTCTATGGGTTTGGCCCATGTGTCAGCAAGTCTTTTAGGCGGCGCATCGCTTTTGCTGGTGCGCACATAGCCAGTAGCCTGAATGCCCTGCTCCCACAGCCAAAGCTCGTAGTCAAAGCCATGCGGATTGCTGTTGCCGTGCGGCGCTTTCAGGCGCACGGTCATTTGCCAGTGCTCACCCGCACGCAGGGGCTGCGGCTGGCGCTGGAGTTCCAGTGAAAATTCAGGCGACTCAGGGTCGCCATCCGCCACCACTGCCTTTGTAGGTCGAAGCCCAAAACCCGAATACCAGCCCAGGTAAATCAGTGGCGGCAAGGCAACTGGCTCACCTTTCAAGTTGGCCGACGCCACCGCAAACCGAAAACGTACGCCGTCTTCACCAAACTGCGGCATGGCCGTGATTTGACCTGTGACTTCAATGTCCTGGCCTTCTAAAACCGGGTTTAAAGCCGTTGCGGCGAAAGTCGTGGCTCTGAGGCCCGTCACGCCAAAGCCCAAAGCGCCAGACAGCACGGCCACCATGCCCAAACTGAACAGAACACGCCGACCAAACCGCAGCACCAAGCCGATACCCGATAGCGCTACAAGCGTTAAAACCAGGTAAAAACGCAACTCAAAAAGGCTGCTTTGCTGATGCTGAACCGCCACGCCCAGCACGAAGCCGAGCAACAAGCCCGTCAAAAGACGGGCCAAGCGATTTGGCATGAGCGATGAAAATGTGTCTCCCACAAAACCCTTGTTTTTGTTGCCATGCGCCAGATGCATGACCGAATGTTCAACGGGCAAGCAGGTATTTAAGCCGACACGCTCTGTTTTTGGCTTATCTCTTGCTAGTATGCAGGGTCAGCATTCCAAAGAGAGACCACCTTGTCCATCCACGTTGCCCTCAGCCACATCACCCACTACCAGTACGACCGCCTGGTTACGCTGGGGCCGCAAATTGTGCGGCTGCGCCCTGCCCCGCACAGCCGGACGCAAATTTTGTCGTATTCGCTGAAGGTCGAACCCGCAGATCACTTTATCAATTGGCAGCAAGACCCGTTTGCCAATTACCAGGCGCGACTGGTCTTCCCCAAGCCGACGACGGAATTTAAAGTGACGGTGGACATGGTGGTGGACATGGTCACGCTGAACCCGTTTGACTTTTTCCTGGAGCCCGAAGCCGAAGAGTTTCCATTCAAGTATTCAGAGGCCATGGCGCAGGAGCTGATCCCGTACCTGGCGGTGGAGCCCGCCACGCCACTGCTAAAAGCCTACCTGGACAAGATTGACCGCGCGCCGCGCCGCACCAATGACTTTCTGGTCTACGTCAACCAGCAACTGCAAAAAGACATTGCCTACACCATCCGCATGGAGCCCGGCGTACAAACGCCTGAAGAAACGCTTGAAAAAGCGCTGGGCTCGTGCCGAGACACCGGCTGGTTGCTGGTGCAACTGCTGCGCCACATGGGGCTGGCGGCACGCTTTGTGTCGGGTTATCTGATTCAGCTCAAAGCCGACGTGAAATCGCTCGACGGCCCGAGCGGCACTGAAAAAGACTTCACCGACCTGCACGCCTGGTGCGAGGTGTTTTTGCCAGGTGCTGGCTGGGTGGGGCTGGACCCGACATCGGGCCTGATGGCGGGTGAAGGCCACATACCGCTGGCCTGCACGCCTGAACCATCCAGCGCCGCGCCCATTGAAGGCGGTGTCGATGAATCAGAAGTGGAGTTTGCCCACCACATGGGCGTGCAGCGCATTTACGAGTCACCCCGCGTAACCAAACCCTACACCGACGAGCAATGGACAGCCGTGCTGGCCTTGGGGGAAGCCGTGGACCGTGACTTGACGGCAGGCGATGTGCGCCTGACGATGGGCGGCGAGCCGACGTTTGTCGCGACGAATGACCCCGACGGCGCTGAATGGAACATTGATGCATTAGGCCCGACCAAGCGCGGCTACGCGACTGAATTGGTCCAAAAGCTGCGGGCCGAATACGGCCAGGGCGGTTTTTTGCATTTTGGCCAGGGCAAGTGGTACCCCGGTGAGCAGTTGCCACGCTGGGCCCTCAGCATCTTCTGGCGCAAAGATGGTCAGCCAGTGTGGCAAAACCCAGCGCTGTTTGCCAATGAGAGCGAGCCCTGCAACTACACCGCACAAGACGCTGCCCGCTTTACCGCTACGCTGGCCGACAAGCTAGGCTTGCCACCAGACCACATGACGCCGGGTTTTGAAGACGTCTGGTACTACCTGTGGCGCGAGCGGCGTTTGCCTGTGAATGTGGATCCGTTTGAGTCAAAACTTGACGACGCGATGGAGCGCGAGCGCCTGCGCCGGGTTTTCATGCAGGGGCTGGACTCTGTGGTGGGTTATGTGCTGCCGCTCAAGCCGCGCCCCGTCATTCCTGGCTCCACAGCACCGCTGGCTGGCCCGGCCTGGACAACGGGCCCCTGGTTCTTCAGGGACGAGCGCATGTACCTGATGCCGGGCGACTCGCCGATGGGCTACCGTCTGCCGCTTGACTCCGTGCCCTGGGTGTCTAAAACCGACAACCCGTACACGCCTGAAGAAGACCCGTTTGCACCGCGCGCTGCCTTGCCACAAGCTACTGCTTTTGCCGGGCGCTACAACGCCAGCTTGCCCGTCAATCAGCGCTTGCAGACCACAGCGCAGCGGGTAGAGCAATATTTGTCGGGCTTTAAACATGGCGTGCCGCCGCGTTATGAGGCAAAGCGGGTGATGCAAGCTACTTCGTCGTCACAACCCATGATGTCACAAATCGTCGATACGACTGCTAGAGCCCCCAACGCCTTTGAATCAGCCGCCTGGCTGACCCGCACCGCACTGTGCATTGAGGTGCGTGACCCCAAGCGAGCCAACGGCCCAAAAGCAAAAGCCGAGGCCGATGCCAAGACGGCTGGTTTAAAGTCCGTTCGCGGTGAGACGGGGGCGCTGTACATCTTCATGCCGCCCATGGAGCGGCTGGAGGACTACCTCGATTTGCTGGCCGCTATTGAAGCGACGGCGCAATCACTGAACTTGAAAATCGTGCTCGAAGGCTACTCACCGCCGCGCGACCCGCGCATGAAGGTGCTGGCTGTCACGCCTGACCCGGGTGTGATTGAAGTCAACATTCACCCGGCTGAAAACTGGGGTCAACTGGTTGAACACACCGAGTTTTTATACAAGGTGGCGCACGAGACACGCCTGTCGGCTGAAAAGTTCATGACCGATGGCCGCCACACCGGCACGGGCGGTGGCAACCATTTTGTGATGGGCGGCGCGACACCCGCTGACAGCCCGTTTTTGCGCAAACCCGAGCTGCTGGCCAGCCTGGTGGCTTACTGGCACAACCACCCGTCGCTCAGCTACTTGTTCTCGGGCATGTTCATTGGCCCGACCAGCCAGGCACCGCGTGTGGACGAAGCGCGCAACGACCAGTTGTACGAGCTGGAAATTGCGATGCGCGAGATTGCCGTGAACCGCGAAATGTATGGCCAGGACATGCCGCCGTGGATAGTGGACCGCACGCTGCGCAACATTCTGGTTGACGTGACAGGCAACACCCACCGCAGCGAGTTTTGCATTGACAAACTGTATTCACCCGACTCTTCGACTGGCCGGCTGGGCTTGCTGGAACTGCGCGCATTTGAAATGCCGCCCCATGCCCGCATGAGCATTGCCCAGCAGTTGTTATTACGCGCACTGGTCGCCCGCTTCTGGAATAAATCGTATCTGCAAGCCAGCAACCGGCTGACCCGCTGGGGCACCGAGTTGCATGACCGCTTCTTGCTGCCGTCATTGGTGCGGATGGACTTTATGGATGTGCTGACCGAGTTGAACGAAGCCGGTTATGCCTTTGACATGGCCTGGTTTGAGCCGCACTTTGAGTTCCGCTTTCCTACTGTGGGCCAGGTCAAAGTCAACAGCATGGAGCTGACCCTGCGCAATGCACTCGAGCCCTGGCACGTGATGGGCGAAGAAGGCTCGTCCACCGGCACTGCGCGCTATGTGGATTCGTCGCTGGAGCGGATTGAGGTCAAGGTCACAGGGCTGAACGACAGCCGCTATGTTGTTACCGTCAATGGCCGCGCGCTGCCGCTGCAAAACACCGGCACAGTCGGTGAGTATGTGGCCGGTGTGCGCTACAAGGCATGGAACCCGCCATCATCACTGCACCCGTCGATTGGTGTGCACGCACCGCTCACATTCGACATTGTGGACACCTGGATGGAGCGCTCACTGGGCGGCTGCCAGTACCACGTGTCGCACCCGGGCGGCTTGAGTTACGCCAGCCTGCCGGTCAATTCGTATGAGGCTGAAAGCCGCCGCCTGAGCCGCTTTTTGCAAATGGGGCACACACCGGGCAAGATGAAAGTGTTGCCAGCGCAGGCGTCAAAAGAGTTCCCGTTCACGCTTGATTTGCGATAACAAAGGTTGAAAACGAGACAACGTGCCGCATCGCCATAAATCACTCTTTTCCGGGCAGGCAGCAACGCCAGTTGACCAGGCATCGGCGCTGGCACCGGTAGCAGCCGCAGGTCATTTTGATGAGCTTCGCGGGCTGCAAAGTCCTATACAAAGCCCAGTTCAGAGTCAAACCCAAAGCCAGTCACAGGGCAATGCGTCAAGCGCAATTGCCCCAGCTTGGACAACATTCTTCAACTTTCTGGGCGCAGAGGGTTTTGATGACCTGAACCACCGCACAGCCAATCTGCGCAGGCAGATCCGGGACAACGGCGTGACTTACAACGTCTACGCCGATGCCAACGGGCCGCAACGCCCGTGGTCACTTGATCTTTTCCCTCTTATCATTTCTCCGGGCGACTGGGCGGGTATTGAAAGAGGTATCAAGCAGCGCACACGCTTGCTCAACGGCATCATGACCGATGTGTATGGCCCGCAAAATCTCCTCAAACAAGGTTTGCTGCCCGCCGCTTTGGTGCAAGGGCATCCGGGCTATTTGCGCGCCATGCAGGGCGTACAACCGGCGGGCGGCATGTTTTTGCACATCGCAGCGTTTGACATGGCAAAGGGGCCAGATGGCAAGTGGTGGGTGGTGTCGCAGCGCACACAAGCACCGTCGGGCTTGGGCTACCTGCTGGAGAACCGTTTGAGCATTTCCATGCTGTTTTCCGAAGCCTTTCAGGGCATGCAGGTGCAGCGGCTTGCCGACTCGTACAAAGCGTTGGTTGACAGCATGAAAACGCTCAGCGCCGTGGCCAACAGCCGCATTGTGCTGCTGACGCCCGGCCCCTACAACGAAACCTATTTTGAACACGCTTACCTGGCGCGGTACCTGGGTTTAACGCTGGTTGAAGGCAGTGACCTGCTGGTGCGCGGTGAACGGCTTTACCTTAAAACACTGCAAGGGCTGGAGCCGGTGCATGGGTTGCTCAAGCGGCTCGATGATGAATTTTTAGACCCGCTGGAGTTGCGCGCGGACTCCACACTCGGCGTGCCGGGCCTGCTGCAAGCCATACGCGCGGGTAACGTGCAAGTGGCCAACGCGCCGGGTTCGGCATTTCTGGAATCCAGCGCCATGCTTGGCTTTTTGCCGGCACTCTCAAGGCATTTGCTCGGTGAAACACTCAGCCTGCCATCGCTCAGCACCTGGTGGTGCGGCGAACAGGCGGTGATGCAAGACATGCTGCCGCAACTTAAGAATTGCGTCATCAAACCCACCTACCCTGGCACAGGCATGGAGTCGGTGATTGGCCATACGCTCAGCCAGCGCGGGCTGGATGAATGGGCAGGCCGGATTTTGCGCCATGGCGAAGACTACACCGTACAGGCCTATTTGCCGCTGTCTCAAACGCCCACCTGGCAAGGAGACAAAATTGCGCCGCGCTCGGCCATGCTGCGGGTGTTTGCGCTGCCCGATGGGCAAGGCGGATGGCGCGTGCTGCCAGGCGGCTTGGCGCGGCTGGCGGGCAAAAATGAAAACATTGCGTCGATGCAGCATGGCGGCAGCAGTGCAGATGTCTGGGCGCTGGGTCAGTCGGCCAAAGCAGACCCTGGGATGGTCACGCCAGTCGCAAAGCAAGCCGAACCTGAAGGGGACGAACTTGCGCCAGGCATCAAAGAGCTGCAGCACACCCGCATCAGTGCCCGCAAGCAGCCCGTCACCAGCCGCGCGGCTGAAAACCTCTACTGGCTGGGTCGTTACACCGAGCGCGCTGAAAATTCGCTCCGTCTGGCGCAGCTGACCTTGCAAAGTCTGGCGGGCATAGACCAGTCGTCAGCGCCGCTGCTGGCCTGGCTGACCAGCATGGCGGTTAGCAACGCTCTGGTGCTGCCGACAGTCCCCGCAGCCAATCAAACCGCACAGGCCAGGCGGGTGTTTGAACGCTCACTGATTGCAGGCTTGTCAGACATCCAGACCCACGCCAGCGTGGGTTACAACCTGCGCAGCCTGAAAAGTGCAGCGTCGGCCGTGCGCGAGCGCCTGTCGCAAGAGCAATGGCATGTGATTGTGCAAATGGAGCAGGACTTTTTCAGGCGCTGTGAGGCACTCTCGTCCGGGTCTGCCGCGCATGACTATTCATCTGTTGAAGCGCTGCGCATTCTGGACGTCACCAGCAGCTTTTTAGCCGCCATCACCGGGGCGCAAACCGACCGCATGATGCGCGACGACGGCTGGCGATTGCTCAGCATTGGGCGCCATATCGAGCGGCTGGCCATGTTGTCGGGTGCAATGGCCTCGGGCATAGACACTGGCGCGGTGTTTGACGACAGCGGCTTTTCAGCCATTGTTGCCATGTTTGACAGCACCATCACCTTTCATGCGCAGTACCAGCAACGGCGTGACCTCGATGCGCTGCTTGACCTGCTGGTACTGAGCCAGGACAACCCGCGCTCATTGAGCTGGGTCATCAAGTCCCTCAAAAGCCGGTTGCTTAAGCTCCCAGGCAATGAGCCCGACGATGTCAACAGCCTGGCTGCCAGCTTGCCTGCCATGATAGACATGCTCATGGATGCATCGCAGGGCTTGCAAGCTGATGCGTTAATGACCGGGTTTGAGCAATGCCGAACTTCGGCCTTGGCGCTGTCTGACCAGGTCAGCCAGCGTTACTTCAGCCATGCCAACAGTGCCGCTGCCAGCCATAGCCTGAGCGCTTGAACCAAGGTTGCCACCCATGTTGCTGCACGTGCGTCACGAAACGCTTTACCACTACACCCCGGCGGTTGAAAACGCCCAGCACGCCGTTCATTTGCGGCCTAGCCATGGCAGTGCCCAAAGCGTGTTGCAACATGTGCTGCATATCAGCCCGCAGCCCATGCAGCAACGTGAAGCACTGGATGTGTATGGCAACAGCAAGCTGTTTTTCTCGCTGCAAACCAGCCATGACGCGCTGGAGGTGATTGCCGACAGCGTGGTGCAAACCTATGCACGCCCCGAGCACACCACCGAGCTGGCGTGGGAACGGGTGCGTGAGGCTTTCCGCTACCGGGCGGGCGCTGCTTACAACAGCGCCTGGGAGTTTGCTTTTGCCTCGCCCTACGTGCCACGCCATGAAGCATTTGCCGATTTTGCCAAACCCAGTTTCGCCCCAGGCAGACCGCTGCTGGATGCGGCACACGACTTGATGTCGCGCATCCACAGCGCCATGACTTATGACGGCGACAGCACAGACGTTGACACGCCCGCACTGACGGCACTTGAACAACGCAAAGGTGTGTGCCAGGACTTTGCCCACATCATGGTCGCCTGCTGCCGCGCCATGGGCTTGCCAGCACGTTACGTCAGCGGCTACATGCTGACGCAACCTGCACCCGGCCAACCACGCCTGATTGGCTGCGACGCATCCCACGCCTGGGCATCGGTTTATTGCCCCGATGCACTTGACGCAGCGACAGGCCAGTGGTTTGACTTTGACCCCACCAACAACCGCGCCCCCGGTGAAGACTACGTCACACTGGCCACAGGCCGTGATTTTCTGGATGTGTCCCCCCTGCGCGGCGTGATACGCGGCGGCGCGCAGCACACGCTGGACGTGGCAGTTACTGTGACGCCCGTTGACGCTGATACGCTATTAAATAAGTAGCTGCTTGCGCCCGTATTTATTGGGCTATCGGCGATTTATTAGATTAATTATTTAACCAGTCATCTGTCATCAGAAGTCCAACAACCAGCTTCCAACGCAAAGGCGCAAAGATGCAAAGGTCGCAAAGCACTTAAAAACCTTTTACTTTGCGTTCTTTGCGATTTTGCGTCTTTGCGTTGGAAACTTTTTTTGCTCTATGCAATGACGATGGTTCATCCAGCCGCTTCAGCCACCCTGCGCCCACGCGCCACATCAATGCGCTGCAACACCACCAACCCAGCTACAAACAGCAACGCCGTGCTGGCAATGGAGATACGCTGATTGCCACCCGTCGCCCAGTTAATCGCACCATAACTCAAAGGCCCAATGATGCTGGCAAACCGGGTGGCAAACGTCCACAAGCCATAAAACTCTGCGACCTGCTTGGGAGGTGCCAGCATACCGGCCATGGCGCGACCAATGGACTGGCTGCTGCCCATGCAAAACCCGGCCAAGGCAGCGGCGTACCAGAACATGCCCTTGCTGGTCGTCAGCGCTGCAATGATGCAGGTCAGCGTCCAGCCGATCAGCGTCAAGCCCAGCGCCCGCTTGTGGCCAATGCGGTCTTGCACATAGCCCAAACCAAACGCACCCGCCGCCGCTGCAAAGTTCAAGACAAAAATCAGCACCATGGTTTCTTGCTGCACAAAACCAATCACCTGCTCGGCATAAATAGCCGCCAAGGTAATAGCCACCGCCACCCCACCCTGGTAAAACACGGCGCACAGGAGCAGCCACATGAAGTCTGGGTAACGCTTGGCTTCGTTGAAGGTTTTTTTCAATTGCACCAAAGACGCTTTAAAACCGCTTTGCCCCACCGCCGCCGGGTTGGGCACAGCACGTTCTTTCAAAAGCTTGAAAGTGACCAATGCCGATGCACCGTAAATCACGGCGGTGATCAGCATCGTCACCGGTACAAAAACATCAGCTTTGATGCCCTGCTTGCCCGCCCAAATCACATAGCCCAGGCAAATGCCCAGCGCCAGCATGCCGCCAAAATAACCAAAACTCCAGCCCCAGCCACTGACTTTGCCCATGCCTTCCGGCTTGGCCAGTTCGGGCAAAAAAGCGGTACTGATGGAGTCACCGTAGTTGAAAAAAGTGTTTGAAATTACGATCAACACAAACGCCAACGCCACACTGTTGGGCCCGGCCAACGCCAGCGCGGCGGTAGACACCACGCAGCCGATGGTGAAGATGATCAACAGTTTTTTCTTCGCCGCCCGCAGGTCAGCGTAAGCGCCCAGGCTGGGCATGGTCAGCATCACAATCGCGTAAGAAATACTCAGCGCCGCCGTCCAGGCAAAGGTGGCCCAGTCTGCGCCCTTGGCAATACCGCCAACAAAATAGGCGGCAAAAACCGCCGTGATCACCACTGTGGTGTAGCCCGAGTTGGCAAAGTCATACATCGCCCAGCCAAACACCTCGCGTTTTTTAACGCCTGGGTTCAATGCGTCTTGGTTAAAAAGTGCCACTTGCTTGCTCCTGGCGAGTTGAATAAGTTGCCATGTCCTTGAAGGATTCAAGCTTATCACTGCCAAAATACAGTTTGAATTTACTTTTCACCAGGACACCCCCATGACAACCCCATCACACGACGTTTATCAAAAACTCAGCACCTTGAACATCACACTGCCGCCCATTGCCATACCGGCAGCGGCCTACGTGCCCTTTGTACAAACCGGCAAGCTGGTTTTTTTAAGCGGCCACATCGCCAAAAAAGACGGCAAAGCCTGGGTCGGCCAACTGGGCAAAAACATCGACACCGCTGAAGGCAAGCTGGCTGCCCGCGCCATCGCCGTCGACCTGATGGGCACACTGCACGCCGCTTTGGCCAGCACCGGCAAAACACTCAACGATGTGACACGCATCGTCAAACTCATGAGTTTGGTCAATTCAACCGCCGACTTTACCGAGCAGCACTTGGTCACCAACGGCGCTAGCGAGCTGTTCGGCGAAGTGTTTGGCTCCACCGTCGGCGCGCATGCAAGAAGCGCCTTTGGCGTTGCGCAAATCCCGATGGGCGCGTGTGTTGAGATTGAGCTGATTGCTGAGGTCAACGGGTAACCAGCCCTGCGGCGATGCACCCCAGTGACCAGCAGATCGAAACCGCCCTGCTGGCCCTGATTGCCCAGCGCGGCCAGCAAGCCAGCGCCTGCCCCTCCGAAGTTGCACGAGCCCTTTCGTCCGACGATTGGCGCACCCTGATGCCGCGCATCAGGCAGGTGGCAGGCCAACTGGCACAACGCGGCCTGCTGGACATTTCACAGGGCGGTCATTCGGTTCCCGCCTCTAGCCTACCCAACGGCCCATGGAAAGGACCGATTCGGGTTCGACTGCCGCATGCTAAGTGAGCACCATATCGAGCAGAGTTTTCTCGGCTTTAAAGTTTTCTTTCTGAAAAATTCTTGAGTGATTTTCAGATTTAACCTTAGCGTGCCATGACTGGCGCGCCGCATTGGGTAATGCAGCCATCCAAAGGCTTCCCCACGAGTTTTTCACTATCCGTCTTGCCATCGCCACCTGTTCAGCTTGCATTGGTACCACTACAGGCCAACAATTGGCCCGCAGGGCTTGCCCTACGCCGTGCAAACCGCCGTTGCTCAGGTAAATATCCGCCTGCTTTAATGCGCTTGGCAAATCAACCAACTCACGGGTGATGGTGACGCCCTCTTGCGTGTTCGCCATTTTTTCATTGCAATCGGGTATCACAAGGAATGCTGAAACACTCGCTTCCCGTAAGTCTGCGATGAGCGCCTCTAGCCCAGGCGTTGCCGCTTTTAAATAGCCGACGACAACCGTTGTATTTTCTTGCTGCGCCAGTTTTATGCTGACGCCTTGGTTGTGGCTGCTCAAAAACCCGATATGCAAAACATCATCCCTAGCGCCATAGTGATCAAGCTCAGGTGGACTGGTCACAATACGCTTTTCTGGCCACAGAGCCAGCTCACCAAATGAATTCATTGCCGTACTACAACCAACGGCCTGTAATGCCGTGCCAAACGAACTCACTAATTGATTTGTTACATTCGCAGTAACGGCTGGACTGTTAGCACGCGCACCAGGAAAAGAACACACCTCTTTTAGCAAAGGTGGCACGCAAAAACCGCTGCCAATTTCCAGCAACCGAATACCGCAAGCCTTGGCTGCAATCATCAAAGCTGGCGCATAGTCAGCCAACACCACATCAGGCGCAAGACTTTTCAATATATTGACCCAAGCTTTGACCGCACCTGTCAGGCAGTCGCTGTCGCCATACCCCAAAGACACCAGCAACTCAGGCCAGCTTTTAGGTGACGCCTGTCCTTGCTGCACTACAAATCGCAAGATTGGTGCTTGCCACACATTCATGCCCAGGTAGCGCCCAAGAAACCGATCCAGCTGAGCCGTGTTGGGTGCGGCCATATGCACCTGAATGCCTTCCTGCATCGCCAGGTCAACAAACGCAGCCCAAGGGGCAATGTGACCCATGCCTTCATTGGCCTCAGTGGCAAGCAACAACTTCATGATTATTTAGTAGCTACAAACGGCATTCAATGCAACTGAACCAAGTCAAACTGCTGCACCTCTGCTGGCCTGGCAACTTGGTCAAATCGCCCGTTCATGCCACTGGTTGCACCCAGCAAACTGATGCCTAGCCCCAAGTCCCGTGTCGCCCGGCTGTCAATTGACACATCGGCTGTAAAGCGTCCATCGGCGTTCTTTGCAAGCTGTAGATTCAGCAAGACATCTTGCAGGTTCCACAGTAGCGGCAAGGCGCGCCGTTCAGCAAACTCACTGCGGCTTAAGCTGCCCTGCTCGTCTGTGCCCAGCTTTAAGTTTTGCAGGCCTTGCTCAAAGCGCTCCTTGGCCTGGTTGATGGATTCAGCAACCGATTGCGGTGTGATGTCTGCGTCACTGGTTTTACTGGCGGCCGCAACCGGCGCGTCAAACAGCGCTGTTGGGTCGCCTGCACGCACTGCTGCGGGTAGGGTGGCCGCTTCAGAAACGCCCGCATCAACTGTGGTGCGGCTCAGTACAGCTGCGTGGTTCAAACTGGTGCCATCTGCAAAGCGTATTTTCTCAAGCGCATTGGCACCCTTGCCAGCATTTTCAAAGTAGCCAGCCACCGTCAACTGGTCGGTTGTGCCGTTAATGCCCAGCACCAGGTCGTTACCGGCACGCGCATAGTTGATATCCGCATCCACAATACCAGCACCCAGTTGCACCACGTCGCCTGATGGTTTGCCTGCATCAAAGTTGGCCACAACATCATGCCCACTGCCCCGGCCAAACACATAGGTGTCATTGCCCAGGCCGCCAAACAGAATGTTGTTGCCGGCATTGCCTTCCAGGCGGTTGTTGCCTGCGTTGCCCACGGCGTTGATGTTGGCGCTACCGGTTAGCACCAAGC
>JBASFP010000025.1:0-32189 GCA_049653085.1 Polaromonas sp. | reverse complement strand
TGGTGTCGTCGTCTTGGCGCTTGTAAGTCAATCCGCCAGAAACATTGACGGCCAGGGTGTCTGCGCCATTGTCTGGCTGGTAGCTGTTGCTGCTGTTGTTGAAAGTAAAGGCGCGGACTGTGCCGCCTCCTAGCATGACTCTGGCTGTGCTGCCTGATGCGCCAGTCGTACCAGTCAATGCGAGGTAGTGAGCGTAGTTGTGAGACCAGGCTTGGCCTAGGCCTGGGTTAAAGCTGCCCTGGTTGGCTGGGCCTGTGTAGCCGACTAACCCACTGACGACTCTGCTGCTTCTGTAGCTGCGGGTGAGGGTTAGGGCGCTTGGGCCTGTACCTGAATAATCTGTCTCGCTGTGGGACTCTTCGCCTGTGGCGGGCATGATCGGCTTGCCAACTAAATATGCAGACGAATCTGATCTGTAGCCGATTTGCCTACTACAGCTTTTACCGTCGCCGCCGACTTCATTTTTACCGTCACCCTCGCCTTCTAACTCGGGTGGCCCAGGCTGAGCCCCATCAGCAACACAAACCATATTGACACCCCTAATTCGGGGGCTGTTGTACCTGAATGAAGGATCGGAGCGCTTGGAATGACCATAAGTCCAATACGAGCCAGGCACACATCCAGTCATATAGATTGGTTTATTGTCGGGTTGGGATGACAAATCGGCATCTGCCGTTGCAATCGTGTCAGCAGTAAATGATTTGTCCGGTTTATAGCAAGTAATCTGTCCGGTTTATGGAGAAGGGATGCAAGACACCCCCATAAGCCGGGCCCGCTACATGCAGGAGAACCGCAAGATGAGATTTTTAGAAGCTTATGAGGGCTGGGGGCAAGGCCGGTTGACGCAGGCCGAGGCAGCGTTGCTGCTCGGGCAATGTGAGCGCAGTTTTCGCCGCCATATCGAACGCTACGAGGCAGACGGCATGGACGGCTTGCTGGACAGGCGCTTAAGCCAGATATCCAAACGCCGCGCCAGCAGCCAGGAGGTCGATCATGTAGTCAAGCTGTACAAGAGCAGCTTTGCAGGCTGGAATGTTGCCCACTTTCACAGCAAATACAAAGCCGAGTTCAAAGGCCAGCGCAGCTACAGCTGGCTCAAGACCGTCCTGCAAGGGGTAGGCGCTGTCAAAGCCTCTAAGCGGCGCGGCAAACACCGCATCAAGCGCGAACGCGCGCCCTTGACTGGCATGATGATCCACCAAGATGCCAGCACGCACCGCTGGGTGCCCCAAGCGGTGTGGGACTTGGTCGTCACGATGGACGACGCAACGGGTGAGCACACCAGCATGTTTTTTTGTGCTCAGGAGGGCACGGATTCGAGCTTTCACGGCTTGGGCCAGACGATTGCGCGTTACGGCCTGTTTGCCAGTCTGTACACGGACAGGGGCAGCCATTACTTCACCACGCCCGAGGCGGGCGGCAAAGTTGATAAGGTCAATCTGACTCAGGTCGGGCGTGCGCTCAAGCAATTGGGTATTGGCCACATAGCAGCCTACTCGCCCGAGGCGCGTGGGCGTAGTGAACGGGCGTTTCAAACACATCAAGGCCGTCTGCCGCATGAATTGGCCAGAGCCGGGATTGTGGACATGGTCAGCGCCAACCAGTACCTGGAGCAGGTGTACCGCCTGGCTCACAACAAAGAGTTTGGCGTGGCCAGCACTTTGCCTGGCACAGCGTTTGTGCCGTTCATCAGCGGCAGCTTGCCCGATATCTTGTGCGAGCAAGCGTTCAGGACGGTAGGCAACGATAACTGAGTGAGCTTTGAAGGCTTGAGCTTGCAAATCCCGGCTGATGAGCATCGCTATCACTACGTTCGTGCCCAAGTTCGGGTGCATCGCTATGTCGATGGTGCTCTGGCTTTGTTTCACGGCCCGCGCAAGCTGGCTGCCTACGATGCCTGTGGCATCCATATCAAAGCGCGGGAGGATCAGTTGCTGGCCGCGTGAGGCTCAGCCTATAAATCCGCGCGATGGCTGCAAAGCAGCTTCGGGCTACGCCCTATGCAGCTTTGCAGCCATCGCAAACAAAATAGAAAAAGCGGACAATCTATTTGCTCTAAAACCGGACAGTTCTATTTACTGCTGACACTGCCGTTGCAATCGATGCTGTAGGTGCAGCACACCAATCGCCGCCGCTACGACCGGGTATGTCTTGGTCGTACCAAAAATGATCTAGCGTCTCACCAGCCGGACACGCAGTCATACTGGTGTTGTAGTAAACAAATCGCGTGCCAGCAGATATACCTTGCGCATGAGCTTGATGTGCTGGTGTAAGTGTGACCGTAGCAAGCGCAAGCGCTGTAAAGCGACTTAACAGATCAAATCTCATCGTATTTCCCACCCTGATGTTATTAACTTTAGAAAGTATCCGCGACTTATTTGCAAGTTGTCAATGCAAATCGGCAGCCAATTAATCTGATTCTCAAAAATGTAAATATTCACATTTCCCTGTGCGTTGCATCACCAAAATGCGACGTAACGACCCTCACTTCACAAACTGATTCAACTGAATAATCGGCAGTAACACAGCCAGCACAATCAGCATCACCACAGCACCCATTGCCACAATCAACAACGGCTCCAAAATGGTTGCCAGCGCCATGGCGCGGCGTTGTACTTCGCTTGACAGTTGCATTGCGGCGCGTTGCAGCATGGTAGGCAATTGCCCGGTTTGCTCACCCAGGCGGGCGAACATGCTGACCAGGCCGGGGAAGCGCTTTTTTTGCGCCAGGGCCGATGCGAGTGGCGCGCCTTCGCGCACCATGACCAGGGCGTCAAGCGCGTCGGTGCGCATGGCGCGGTTTGACAAGGTTTCAGCAGCGGCTTGCAGGGCTTTAAGGATGGGCAAGCCCGCAGCTGCCAGCATGGCCAGGGTGCTGGCAAAGCGGGCGGCGTTGTAGTCGCGCACCAAGCGGCCCACGATAGGCAAGCCCAATGTTTTGGCGTCAAAGCTGGCGCGAAAGGCTTCGTTTTTTAAAGCCATGCGCAGGCCAATAGCTGCTAAAACCGTAGCACCCAGCAGCGCCCAGCCGTAGTTGCGCACCAGGCCGCCAAAGCCCAGCATGGCCACCGTTAAAAACGGCAGGGCGCGTTTGGTGCCTGCAAACACATTGGCCACTTGCGGCACCACATAGCCGACCAAAAACATCACGATCACAATGGCCACCAGCGTGACGATGGCGGGGTACAGCGCAGCGGCCACCAGCTTTGATTGAAGCGCCTGGCGTTCTTCAAGGTCGCTGGCCAAGCGGTCAAGCACCAGGCCCAGGTTGCCGCTTTGCTCGCCCGCGCCAATGACGGATGTGTAAATGCTTTCAAACTCGCGCGGGTATTGCGCCAGCGCCTTGGCAAAGCTGCTGCCGCCATTGATGTCTGAGCGCAGCGCGGCTACCAGGTTGCGTTGCTTGTCGTTTTCCGCTTCATTTGACAAGGCAGTCAGGGCGCGTTCAAGCGGCAGGCCTGCGGCCACGAGTGACGCCAACTGGCGCGTCCAGATGGCCAGGCGCATGGCGTTAAACACACGGCCACCAAACAGGTTGGTTTGCAGCAGCGATGTGGCGGGCGCTTCTGCACCGCTGATGGCGGTCACCACCAGTGGCACCAGTTGCTGCGCACGCAGCAGGCCGCGTGCAGCCCGGGCGGTGTCAGCCTCAACCACGCCTTTATGCACTTTGCCGTCGGCTTGCAACGCCTCAAATGAATAAGCAGCCATCTAGCCGTTCCTAGTCGCGCGTCACGCGCAGCAGCTCTTCACGTGACGTGACGCCCAGGCTGACCAGGCGTTCACCGTCGTCGCGCATCAGCGTCATGCCGCCTGCCTGCGCTGCACTGCGAATGTCAGCCTCCGCCGCGCGGCCATGCACCTGTGCGCGTATGGCGTCGTTGGCAATCATCAGTTCAAAAATACCGGTACGGCCCTGGTAGCCTGTGTGGCTGCATTCAGCACAGCCTGCGCCCTGGCAATGCGTGCAGACCTTGCGCACCAGCCGCTGTGCCAGCACACCCAGCAATGACGAGCTTAAAAGAAAAGGCTCTATGCCCATGTCCGTCAGGCGCGTCACAGCGCTGGTGGCATCGTTGGTGTGCAGGGTCGCCAGCACCAGGTGGCCTGTTAGTGACGCTTGAATGGCAATTTGCGCCGTTTCAAAATCGCGGATTTCACCGATCATGATGACGTCTGGGTCTTGCCGCAGGATGGCCCGCAGTGCCTTGGCAAAGTCCAGGTCAATCTTGGCGTTAACCTGGGTTTGCCCAATGCCGGGCAGCTCGTATTCAATCGGGTCTTCGACTGTCATGATGTTGCTGGCTGCCGCATCAAGCCGCTGCAAGGCGGCATACAGCGTGGTGGTTTTACCCGAGCCGGTGGGGCCAGTTACCAAAATAATGCCGTGCGGCTGCTTGACAAGCGTTTCAAACCGGGCCAGCACATCGCCCTGCATACCTACAGACTCAAGGCTGAGCTTGCTTTGGCTCTTGTCCAGCAGGCGCAGCACGGCGCGTTCACCATGGGCGCTGGGCAGGGTGCTCACGCGCACATCCACCGCACGAGTGCCTATGCGCAGTGATATGCGGCCATCTTGCGGCAAACGCTTTTCAGAAATGTCCAGGTCTGCCATCACCTTTAGGCGCGAGATGAGTGCAGCGTGCAGCGCGCGGTTGGGTTTGACCACCTCACGCAGCGTGCCATCCACCCGAAAGCGCACGCTAGACGAACGCTCGTACGGTTCAATGTGAATGTCACTGGCACCGTCGCGTGCGGCTTGTGTCAGCAGGGCGTTCAGCATGCGAATGATGGGCGCGTCGTCTGATGTTTCAAGCAAGTCCTCCAGCGCGGGCAGGTCTTGCATGATGCGCGACAGGTCGGCGTCTGATTCAACCTCACTGACCACGGCGGCGGCGCTTGACTCACCACTGGCGTACACCGCGCTGATGCGCTGGGTCAGTGCGCTGCTCTCCAGGTGCTGCAAATCAATCACTTGCCCCGCACCGCCGTGCTTGCGCATAACCTCCCCGATAGCGCTTAAATCTGGTTGACTGGCGTGCCACAGCGTCAGGCTGGTGTCATCGCCTTCTAGCAACAAGGTGTTGCCGCGTGCAAAGGCATAGGGTAGGGGGTATTGCATTTAGTGCAGCACGCTTACTTGGCTGGCACGGGTGTGGCCGGTGTTGCTGATGACGCTGGCGTTGTTGGCGGGCGCAATGGCGGCAACACAGGCGCGACATTGATCGGCACCATCACACTGGGTACAGGCTGGCTGTCTTTTTGGGCGCTCCGCATCAGGTCATAACGGTCTAGCGACAGGCTGTCTGTGGCGGCAGCATCACGCACCACCACGGGCCGTAAAAACACCATCAAATTTGACTTGCGGCGGGTGCGTGATTCGCCTTTGAACAAGTTGCCAAAAAACGGCACATCACCCAGGCCCGGCACTTTTTCTTGCCCGCCTGAATACTCGTCTGTCAGCAGCCCGCCCAGCACCACAATGGCGCCGTCTTCCACCACCACGTTGGACTCAATCGAGCGCTTGTTGGTGGTGGGGCCGTTGGCAGAATTAACCGTGGCAGGGTCAATGCTGCTGACCTCCTGAAAGACTTGCAACTTGACAGTGCCGTCTTCACTGATCTGTGGCTTGACGCGCAATGTCAGGCCGACGTCTTTGCGCTCAATGGTTTGAAACGGATTGACAGAGCCTGAGTTGGAATTGTTATTGGTGTACTGGCCAGTGACAAAAGGCACATTGCGCCCGACGACGATGCGCGCCTCCTCGTTGTCTAGCGTCAATAAATTGGGTGTTGACAGCACATTGCCTTCACCGCTGGATTCTAAAAACCGGGCCAGAAATCCCAGTACATAAACGCCGTTGTTTTGTCTGTTGGCCAAACCGATATTGGCGCCTGCCGATGGCGTGGCCGTACCGTTGGCAGCATTGCGTGCAATGTTGATAATGTTGGCGCCGCCGACATTGAAGTTGGTACCCAAAAGGCCCAGAACGCCATCGCCCTTTTTACCAAGTGCGCCTTGGAACTGAATGCCGAACTCAGCCGCTTTGTCGGCATTGACTTCAGCAATCAGGCTTTCAACAAACACCTGGGCGCGGCGCGCATCAAGCTTGTCAATGACTGCCCGCAACTGCCGGTACTGTGGCTCTGGCGCGGTGATGATGAGCGAGTTGGTCGCTGGGTCGGCCTGGATCTGCCCTCCTGTAGACGGCTGGCTGGATGTGAGCTGGGAGGTTGCGGCGCTGCTGCCCGCGCCTGACACGCCTATCGGTGAACTTGTAGAGCCGCCAGAAAACCCACCTGCACCATTGGCTGCAACAGCGGCGCGCAGTGTCACGGCCAGCTTGGTTGCATCGGCATTTTTCAGATGCACCACATAAATATTGCCGCCAGCGGCGTCTTTGTTGCCAGTGCCCTGGGCATTAAAAGTACCCTGGTCAAGCTTTTCAACCAGGGTGCGAACCAGTGCCAGTCGCGCCGGGTTGGCTGCCCGCAAGATAAGTGTGTTGCTGCGCGGCTCGGCGATCAGCGTGGTTCTAAATGATGAGTCGGCCTGCCCTTGTGCCGCTGCGCCAACGCTACTCGACTCCATCAAGCGTGTGACGATGGGCACCAGGTCAGTCGCTATGGCGTGCTGCAATCGAATGATATCAACACCTGTCGCGTTGGCTACGTCGAGTGCAGCAATCACGGTGCCGATGCGTTGCAGGTTGTCGGTGTAGTCGGTGATGATGAGCGAGTTATTACCCGGATTGACGTTGATGGTGTTGTTCGGGCTGATCAACGGCCGGAGCACGGGCACCAAGTTGTTGGCGGTTTCGTGATTTAGCCGAAAAATCTGGGTGACGATTTGCCCGCTGGCAGCAGGTACTGCCCCGGCTGATACGGTGCCGCTTTGCAGTTTGGCATCAGCTTCTGGCACCACCAGATACAGCCCCGATGATTCAACCAGTGCAAAACCCTGGGTGCGCAACTGCGCTGCAAACTGGCGCAGTGCCACGGCAGGCGTGACTGGTGAAGTTGTGACCAGAGTCATCACGCCTTTGACGCGCGGATCCACCACGACGTTGCGCCCGGTGATGATGGCGATGGTGCGGGCGACGGCATCTATCTCGGCATTGGCAAAATTTAGCGTGACCGGGCTACCGGCGCGTGGTGTCGTTGGCTGGGAACCAGGTTTTTGTGCCACCGGGGGCACGTTTTGAGCATATAAAGTGCCATTAAAGCAGTAGAAATGGGCGCAAGTAGCTACTAAAATAGCAGCGAGCTGAAATCTAAATTTTGTTTGACGGTGCATGGGTTTGAAGCTCAATGTAAGTGCTGGAAATGGACTGTTGTTCATAAGGTTTGCCAAACTTACTTGGCAGGCAGGCCAAGCACCAATAAACCATCCCAAGCTGCAATGGGACCAGCAGCACGCGTCAAGCGCGCCTCCAACGGCTGCGTGTGCGCGTTGACGCGCGCCTGCGCTAGCCATTTTGCCAGCGCCTCCGCGGGTACAGCGCGCAAGCTAAGCGTAATACGGTCAGCAGACACATCGAGTTGCGTGGATCCGCCCAGTTGCCTGACCGAAGCCTCGAGCGCGCGAAGTGAATCATCTCGGCTCATTTTGGGCAAAGAAAGCAGGCGCTGCGATTGAATTTTCAGGCTTTGCATTTTTTGCCAGTCTGAATCAAGCATGCGCCGCTGCTCGCTGGCCTGAAGCAGAATGCCTAGTGGCTGCGCCACCAGCGCCCACCACAGCACAGCCAGCATCAGCAACGCAAAGGCGATGCCTATTCGCGCCTGGTAACGTGGACTGATAGCGCGCCACTTTGCTACCAGCGCGTTGAAGGTATTTGTGCTCATGGTTTTGTACCGTTCTGGCGCAGTGGTTTGATCAGCAAAACATCGCCTTCGCCAAGCACCGCATAACCTTGACCTTTGAGCCTTACCGAAAGTACCGATACGTCTTGACCGCTGAGTTCAAGACCTTTGAGCCGAACTTCACTGTTGACCATCTCAATCGCGCTGACTGTTCGACCTGGTGGGAGCGCTGGTCCAATCGCATTCAACACCGCCTCCAAACCAAAGTTCGACGGCGAGCCAGTGGCTTGACGCAATGCAGTCACTTCACGCTGCATTTGTAGGGGCGCATCTACCACCACTTTGACCAGCGGAAACGTTAGGGTGAGCGTGTTTTGAATGGCCATGCGTTGCGCTTGTTGCGCCGATTTTTCTTTCCAGGCCAAAGCATTCAAACCCAGCAAATTAGTACCCAGCAGAACAACCAAGCCCCAGCGTGCGAGCCGCCACCGCGGGGCGCGAAGCACTTCGTTGCTTGCATCAAGAAGGCGCTTAAAAGTGCGGGTTCTGCCTGTGCTGGCTAAGTCAAACTGCGCTAAATCCCAATCCGTGCGACTGGCCTCTAGCCAACGGGCATACCTGTCTTGAAGGCTATGCACGCCAGGCAACAGACGCTCAGCCACCGCGGCTACGGCTGGCTCTGAAAACACCGTAGGCGCCATTTGTTCGGCCCCAGCCTTTGCAGTTGGCAACAATGAAAGCGCAGCAACATTGAGCGGGAGGCACACAACGCCACCAATAGACTGACCCGTTGCTACCAGCAGTGGCTGCTCAGCGTTGCCGATGACATGCGCTTGGATTGCATCAGAGGTCGGCACAAACTCCGGCACTATGCGGGTAACAGTCAGGCCTGCTGACTCAAAAGCACTTAAATGCGAATGAAGCCATGATTTGTCACAGGCGGCTACCCAGTACACGGAACCCTTGTTCACATCCGTAGTAGCGTTTCGAATGATTGCCAAATGCAATTGCCCGGGATCATCCAGCAAACGATCTTCAAGCAAGCTGTCCAAAACCGTGCGCAAGCGGGGTGAGCCTGGTCCCATGCCTTTGGGCAGCGTGACGGCGTGCCAGGACAGTTTGCTGATAGGCACGAGCACGAATATGTCGCCACCTCGAAGTGCAAGCGCCAGCTGAGGCAAAGTTGCGCTGCCGTGGTCAGGCGATCCCGCTGTATCAGTCGCACGCAGGAAGTCGTAAGACGGTGACAGGTCAGGCGCGGCTATTGGCAGGCAAACAATCATGAAACTCATGGGCATATTATTTAGTGCAAGCAAGTATCGCCTGTCAACGAGCTACAGGCGGCGCTGGCGTGCTGCTGGCTACAGCGCCACGGTCTCGCCACAGCACCCGTACGTTCAGACCATCGCGTTTGAGCGTTGCGCGTTCTTCTACCGATGTTTGGTTGAGCTTGAGGGTGGTACGAACCTCAAAAAAACCGGAGGCAACCCCATGACGCCCCTCATTGAACTGGTTTGCGGCACCCCCTGCTTCTGCAACAGCGTCTGCCAGTGAACGAAAGTAGCTTGCGTCCCGCAGAGCCACAAGCTTGCGGGCATCGCCTAAAGACATGTCTGATGCGCTGGCGAATATAACTTCCGCACCGGCGGTATTGAGGTTCACCGGCGTGCGTTGGGGCAATAACGTGACGTAAGAGCTCAGCGCAGCCAGCGTTTGCGGTGACAGGCCTAACCAGACCAGTTGGTCAACCCGCTGAGGCATCAAGTCTGCGTTCGATTCTGCTGTAGATGCCTTCAAAATGCCATTTGCCATCGTTACCAGTTCGGATGACGGTAAGCCCAATAGTTCGAAAAGCCGCGCAAAGCTATTCAAATCCGATGCGGACAGTGCCTTACCGTCTACCAGATTGGCTACGTTGAGTCGGCTTTGTAAATCAACGATCTGACCTGATAGAGAATTACTTTTTTCGTTGCCAATTTCGCCCTTGTCCAGTGACAAGAAGCTTGACAGCTGTGTACTGTTTAACGGAACTGCCCAGGGCTCTGACAGGTGGTCTGCGCTGCCAGCACGCGCGTCTTCGCGCAAGATCAGGCGCGCCCAGTCAAGCGCGGCAGTAGACAACCAGCCCGATTGCACACGCGCCCGCTCGGAAGACTCCACTTCAATAGCTCGGTATTGTTGCCACATGGCTGTTGCCGCAAAGGTGGCCACCAGAGTGACCGTCAGCATGGCAGCCAGGATGGCTGCACCTGATTGTTGATGTAAGGCCCTCGTCATGACCCGTTACCACTCAAGTCAGGTCGCACCCAGTCAATCGTCAATTTACCGCCTAGACCCTGCTCATCAGGCAAGGTCAACACCAGGCGAATACCTTCAGGCACATTGGGACTTCCGTTGGACAGGTTACCGTCACTGCTCAGAGCATTCGTCCAGGTGTTGCCGCGAAAGTAGGTAATTTGCCAGTCTTTCAGGGGAACGACGAGAACTTCATATGTGCGCTGATCAGGGCCCGGGCTTTGTGCCCAGGCTGACGCCTGACCCCAAGCGTCACGCCAGGCTTGAGTGGTGTATACGGCGGGCGATTGCCAACGCAACCATTGCCCGCCTGAATCCGGCCGGCGCGTCCATGCCACAACGACTACGCCGTCTCCAACCGGCGATGCCTGGCGGCTCAGGCGCAGCACACGCCCATCCCACTCGAGGCTGTTGACTCCCTGGATTTGAACGAGTTTGTCCAGATCAAGCTTCCACTGCACAAGCCCAGCCTGTAGCGTAAGCAGTTCATCAGAATGTTGGCTGGTTTGAGCTTGAGCGCGAAGCATGCCATCTAGACCTCGCCACCCCAAAACCGCCATCAAAGCCATGATGGTGATGGCCACCAGCAGCTCAATCAGCGTGAAGCCGCGATGCCTACCGGCACGTGATGTTGCCGCCGCCACTTCAATACCTCGTGACAACCGTGGACAACTGCAATATCGAGTCGCCAGATTCGCTGGCCTTGATATCTACACGCCGAAATTCTGTATTTGGAGTGGGCAGCACCGAGACAGATACCTGTACGATGCGCCCAGCCTGCTCGCAGGCAATGGTGCTGTCGCCCACATTCGGCATCTGCCGGGACAACCGGATTTTGATAATCTCATTTTCAGCGCACAGATGGGCCAGCAGCACGCCAGATTGACGGGACACGTTGTTTGTCAAAGCATAGGTTGCACGCACACCAGCCGCCAAAGCTACTGCCACCATGCCAAGGGCTACAAGAACTTCTATCAGTGTGAAGCCTGTGCATTTTGCAGCTTTTTGGCGCGTACTTCTGGGGATAGTCACGGCTGGCCCAGCACTTCTATTGCAAATGGGCGTAAACCGTCTGTGGCCAAGCGCACGACTTGTTGCGTTTGAATTGATAAAGTAGCTCCATCAGGAAACGCGCTACCAGATGAGGTAGCAACTACTTCAATCGCTTGTCGACCGATGATCGGCTCAGGCCCGAGCTGCACAGCACCATTGCCGCGGACTGTAATACCCGCAGACAGCCAGCGCTCAGGCAATGCGCCGGCAGGTAGGCCTTCAAAACGAAACCCATCGGGGGTTGTGCGCCAAACAACAGTGGTTCCGCTGGCTCGGGATTGGGCTCTGGCCGACTCAAAAAGTACTGCCAAGCGTTGTGCTTCGCGTTCAAGCGCAGTTTGAGATGTATCTCGCAGTGCAAGGCTGACACCTGCGGTCGCGACTGCCATGATCGCTATCACGACAAGCAACTCCAGCAACGTAAAACCAACGCTGCGGTGTTTCTCGATGCGTGTCATCACAGATTATTGCCAGCTACCAATGTCGGCGTTCTTACCATCGCCGCCAACCTGTCCATCAGCACCCAACGACATCACGTCAAACTCTCCCTTGATGCCCGGGCTCAAGTACTGGTAAGCACGACCCCAAGGATCGTTGGGTAATTTTTCAACATACGGTTTCCAATTGGGCGGTATTGGCCCGCTGGTGGGCTTGGTCAAAAGCGCCTGCAGGCCCTGCTCCGATGTTGGCATACGCTGGTTGTCAAGTTTATAGAGCTTGATCGCCTGCATCAGATTGTTCACGTCGGTGCGCGCTGCCATCACGCGGGCATCATCTGCCCGGTCCAAGACGTTGGGCACAATCAATGCTGCAAGTACGCCAATGATGACCAACACGACCATCAGCTCAATAAGAGTAAAGCCACGTTGCAAGTGACGACGAATGACGTTTTTAGAAAAGGGCATAAGGCCTGTTTGCGGGTTGTACTGGATGATTGGACTCCATCATAATTCGCAGATGCCAACACTATTCGAAAGTAAATGGAGCCCACGGCTTGTGACTGCCCTGATCTCGTTGTTGGCCATTGGAACCGCCACGTATTGGGTACAGAGCTTTTCTGCTGATAGAAGTTTGGCGTCGCCAGCTCCGCAGCTCGAGACCACGGTTTTGATCGACTCAGCCACGGTGGCTCTTTTACTGGGAGCAAAAAACCCAACTGCTGTTGTGCAAGCTTCTCTTTCAAGTCGTTTTGTTCTTCGGGGTGTGGTGGCCAGCTACCCCACAGGTAGCGCTGCGTTGATTTCTGTGGACGGCAAACCAGCTCAGACTTTTAGAGTGGGGCAATCTGTTGCAGAAAACCTGGTTTTGCAGTCTGTAGTCGATCGCACTGCGGTATTGGGCGCAGGAAAAAACGAACCCTCGGCAGTTACCCTTGAGATGCCTGCGCTGAAAAACTGACACACCTGATCACGATACTTATTTAATAGCGTGTTGCGCCCGTACTTATTAGACTAGAGGCCGATTTAATAGGTAAAAAGTGCTGTTTTTGGCTTATTTCGACGCTTTGGATGCCGAAGCAGGATTTGCAGCACTTTGCGGCTGCGCTGCCACCACTTTCACCACGTCCCCATCAGCCAAAAACGCTGCGCCGCTGGCGACGTATTGCTCACCGGCTTTGGCGCCTTTGATGATCTCTACCGCATCGCCAGCGCGGCGACCGGTTTGCAGTTTGACTTGGCTGACTTTGTTACCTGGCTCAACCCGCATGGCGTAGGCAAAGCCGTCGCGCAGCACCAGCGCCTGCTGCGGCAGGCTCAGCACGCTGCTGGCACCCAGGTCAAACTCGCCGCGTGCGTACATGCCGGCTTTGATGTTGGCATTGGCTGGCAAGTCCACGTACACCAGCGCATTGCGGGTCACGCTGTCTACCGTGGGCGCAATCATGCGCACCCTGCCTTGCACCACAGCGCCACTGGCGGCTGTGACGCTGGCTAGCGTGCCGGGTTTGATGCCCGCCATCTCGCTGCTGGTGACTTCAGCGCGCCATTCCAGCCTGCCGCCGCGAATCATTTTGAACAACTCTGTGCCGCTGCCCACCACCGCGCCCACCGTGGCGCTGCGGCTGGAGATCACGCCGCTGTCGGGTGCGACCACCCCGGTTTGCTTCAAACGAACTTGCTGCACCACCAGCATGGCTTTGGCTGCCTCTAATCTGGCTTTGGCGGTTTTGTCGGCGGTCGTGTATTGGTTGATTTGCTGCTCGCTCAGTGCGCCGCTGGCTTGCAGGGTGCGGGCCTTGTCAGCGTTGCCTGCTGCGTCCAGTGCGTTGGCTTGCGCTTCTGCAAAGCTGGCCTGAGCCTGTGCTACTTCGGCGTTGACCTGCTCTGTAGCAAAAGTTGCCAGCACCTGGCCCTTGGCCACCCGGTCGCCGACATTGGCCTTGACATCGACCAGCCGCAGGCCATTGGCCTCGCTGCCAATGATGGCTTCTTGCCAGGCGGCCACCGTGCCGTTGGCGGGCAGCTTGAGCAGCAAATTGCTTTGCAGGGGCTGCACCGTGGTGACGGTGAGTGCCGCTTTGACAGGCGGCGTTTTTTTATCGTCCGCAGCGCCTGATTTAGAGGCAAAAAAGGCCGTAACGCCCAATATCAGGGTGCAAGCAGCTACTGAAATAATAGCGTTTTGTTTGTTGCCAAAAAAGTTCATGCGGTTCATAGGTGTGAATTTTCAAAAGCGACGATGGCAGATGTTTACCAGTCAGGCAAAAAGGCTTCAGGAATGCCAAAAATCATCGGCGTGGGGTGGGGCGCTGCCGTGCTCCAGCCGCCGCCCAGTGCCTTGTAGAGCGCGATCCAGGCATTGCGGCGCTCGCGCTCCAGCAGCACCACCGCGCTTTGCGCGGCCAGCAGCACGCGGCGCGCTTCTTCCAGCTCGACCAGGCTGGCCAGACCGGCTTTGTAGCGTGCCTCCGTGCCAGCAAATGATGCGCGGTAGCCCTCAGCCGCCACCAGCGTGTCGCCGCCCCGGTCCGCTGTGCTTTGCAGATTAACCAGAGCTTCTTCAACCTCGCGCACCGCCTGGCGCACCACGCCCCGGTACTTGCCGGCGGCTTCTTCATAGCGGGCTTTGGCAGCGTCTACGTTCGCGTCGGCCGCGCCGCCGTCAAACAGCGGCACGGTCAGCGCCAGCGGGCCAATCGACCAGGTGTTAAAGCGTTGCGTGACACCGCGCGAACTAAAACGGTTGGCAGCAATGTTGCCGCCAATACTCAGGCGCGGGTAGCGCTGAGCCCGGGCGCTGCCGACCTCGAAACTGGCCGCATTCAGCTCGCGCGCGGCGTTGTACACGTCTGGCCGCTGCCCCAGCACCTCGGCGGGAACACTCGATATGTCGGCAATGCCTTGCTGAAGCGATGCAGCGGGGGCAAGCGCCAGCTTTTGCCGCAGGTCTGGCTCGCTCCAGCCTGTCAGTGCCACCAAAGCCTTGATGCTCACGTCACATTCGGCGCGTTGCTGGGTGATGCGGCTATTGCCTTCTGCCGCCGTGGCGCGTGCCAGTGCAGCGGTGGCGGGTGCGCCAAAACCGGCTTTGGTCAGCAGATCCGTCAGGCGACTGGTTTCAAAGCGCGACTTGGCGTCAGCGCTGGTCACACCCAGCAATTGCTCGCAGGCGCGCAAGCCGTAGTATTGGCTGGCCACTTCAGCGGCGACCAGAATCCGCGCATCGTGCCACAGCGCCTGGCTGCCCAGCAGGCGTTCGCTGTCAGCATTCACGCTGGCGCGGTTTTGTCCGAAAAGGTCAATCTCCCAGGTGGTTTGCAGGCCCAACAACGCGGCGTTGTTGATGGGTGCAGCCGTGTTGCGGTTTGTTGGCGCAGACACGCTGCGGCTGGCACTGCCTATTGCATCCAGCGCGGGCAACATGGCCGCCGCTGATGCGGTACGCGACGCCTGCGCCTGCAGGATGTTGGCGCGCGCCGTGATGACCGACGGGCTGACGATTTGCGCGGCACTGATCATGTCCACCAGCAGCGCGTCGTTTTGCTGTTGCCACCACTGCGACAGGCTGGTCAGGCTGCCGTTGTGTGGCAGGCTGCTGGCAGGCGTGATGGCGGCGCTGCTGGAAACCGCTTTGGGCAACGCGCTATACCATTGCGGCGGCGCAGCGACGGCGACCGTGGGTGGCGGCGCATTGGCGGCACAGCCGACCAACGCCAAAACGATGCCCAGCATCGGGAAGAGTGCCAAGAGGCCACGCCTGCCAAACCTGTCTGGTGTACTCATGAAAAATAGTCTTGGGCTTGAAATTAAAACAATCAGCATTTTGCGGGATTTTTTTGACGCCGGTTGCTGCATTTCCCCAACTGAAGTACGGGTTTAAGTCGCGAGCCCCTGAAACACCGCTGACCACAAAGCCAAAACAGCAGCCCGTTCCGCCTCCAGCGTGCCAGGCGCTACTTGTGTGGGCGCTTCATCCAGGCGTGCCTGGTGCTGCACGCGCCGCAATGCGCGGTAAGCCTTTGCCGCCGCCTCGCCCACACCGGGCGGCAACAAGCCCGCCGCCTCAGCGCGTTGCAGCAGCGCAATGTTGCCCACATTGGCCACCAGTGCGGGGTGCCGGGCAGATTGCGACAGCACCAGGTACTGCACCGCAAATTCGGCATCGACCATACCGCCCCGACTGTGCTTGACATCAAACACATCGCCTTTGATGGGGTGCGCGGCACGCACTTTGTCGCGCATGGTGGTGATCTCGGTTTGCAACAAAGTGGCATCGCGCGGGGCGGTGATCACGCCCTCACGAATCTTCTCAAACTGCTGATGTAAAGACTCGCCCCCCAAGATGAATCGAGCCCTTGTCATGGCCTGGTGTTCCCATGTCCAGGCAGTGTTGCTACCACGCTGCTGCTGGTAGTTGGCAAATGCCGCAAAGCTCGTCACCAACATGCCTGAATTGCCATTGGGCCGCAGCGCCGTGTCAATCTCAAACAAGTCGCCTTCACTGGTTTTAACCGTCAGCCAGGTGATGAGTTTGCGAACCAGCAGTGCATACACCTCGCTGGCGCTTTCGTGATCGTCTTCATACACAAAAACGATGTCCAGGTCACTGCCGTAACCGAGTTCTTTGCCGCCCAGTTTGCCGTAAGCAATGATGGTCAGGAGGGGCGCTGCGCGGTGCTTGTTTTTAAGCCGTTGCCAGCACCAATCAAGTGAGATGGCCAACGTGGTTTCAGCCAGCGCACTCAGGTCGTCGGCCACCTGCTCCACGCTCAGCACCCCTTCGACATCGCGCGCCAGGGTTCTGAACACCTCGGCATGGTGGGCGCGGCGCAGCAGGTTCAAACAGGTTTCTTCATCGTCTTCGCCGGTGATTTGCAGCGATGTCAAACGCGCTTTGAGTTCCTGGCTGTAGGCCGCGCCATCAAAGCGTTCATGCAGCATGGCGTCGCTGGCCAGCTCGTCAATCACGCCGGGGTGCAACAGCAAATAACGCGCCGGCCATTTGGCCGCACCCAACAACCGCAGCAACCGCCTGTGTACTTGTGGGCGCTCCAGCAGCAGCGCCAGATAAGTCTCGCGGCGCAGCAGCGGCTCTATCCAGTCCATGATGCGCAGGGCGGCTTCCTCAAGCACGCTGCCCTCGCTTAACCACAAGGCGGTGCGCTGAACCAGCTGGCTCAGCCGAGCGCGCGACTCATCGCGCAGCGCCAGCACTTTGGGGTGGCCCCGCCACTGCTGCAAACGCGCTTTGAACTGCGCTGGCCACTGGCTGGACAAATGGTCGAGCAAATCGTCCAGCGCGGGCGCGGTGTTGGCATCTAGCGTTGCTGCGCCTTTCGTACACCCTTTGCAGTCAGGTTTGCCGCCCAGCAGTTTGTCAAATTCGCCCGCCACCAGCTCGCGGTGCGCGTCCAGGTCGTGCAAAAACGGGCAGCAATCGCTATAGCCCAGCGTTTGGGCAATCCAGGCCAAATCGTCGTCACGGGTGGGCAGCACATGGGTTTGCTGGTCGTCCAGGTACTGGATACGGTGCTCGACCCGGCGCAAAAAGTCATAGGCGCTGACCAGTGCATCAGCCGTCTCCTGCGCCATCAGCCCTGCATGGGCCAAGCGCTGCAAGGCATCCACAGTGCGGCGGGTGCGCAGCTCGGGGAACTGGCCGCCGCGCACGACCTGCAGCAACTGCACAATAAATTCAATCTCCCGAATGCCGCCGCGCGACATCTTCACGTCGTTGGCGCGCTCAGGCCGGCCCGCACTGCGCTTGGCGGCGTGCTCCCTGATCTGCTTGTGCAAGATGCGCAGCGCATCAAACACGCTGTAGTCCAGGTAGCGCCTGAAGACAAACGGTAACACCGCGCCGCGCAGCGCTTGCGCACTCGCGTCCCGCACACACGCGCCAGGGGCGACGACCCGGCTTTTCAGCCAGGCAAAGCGCTCCCACTCGCGGCCCTGGGCCTGAAAGTAATCCTCCAGTGCGCTGAGTGACATCGCCGCCGGGCCTGAGCCGCCGTGCGGCCTGAGCGCCAAGTCAAGCCTGAACACAAAACCATGCTCGGTGGTGTCACCCACCAGCGCATAAATCGCCTTGACCTGGTGCGCAAAATACTCGTGGTTGGAAATGCGGCTGCGTTTGGCTTCGCCTTCGCTGGCGCCCATCCTGCCAGCGGTTTGGCCGTCCTGGTCGTAGATGTAAATCAGATCAATGTCGCTGGACACATTGAGCTCACGCGCACCCAGCTTGCCCATGCCGATGACCCACATCTGGGCAGGCGCGCCGTCTTCAGTTTCGGGTTGGCCATACTGGGCATCGAGCGCGACCCGCGACTCCTGCATCGCCACATCGAGTGCCAGCTCAGCCAGCTCGGTCATGGCGCTGGTCACCACATTGAGCGCCACTTGCTGCGCAGGCGAGCCTTCGCAGTCCAGCACCACCAGCCGTTCCATCACCAGTTGGCGCAACACCCGCAGCGCAGCGCTGGTGTCCAGGCCTTGGGCGCGCAAGGCCTGCAAGGTGTTCTCCATGCTGGAACGCCTTGGCTCGCCAGGTGCCAGCAATGTGCGTTGAGTCACATAGCGGCGGCGGATGCGTTGCACAAAACGCGAATAAGCAGACACATCCAGCAGGCTTGGGCTTGAATTCATCACGTTAGGTCACAAAACTTCGGCAAACCGGGAACTCCTGATGCGTAACAGACAGTCATAATTCTCATGCCAATGATTCAGTCAACCCCCCCCCTGCAAACCCTTGCGTCGCCGCGTGTGAAGTGGCTGGCTGCTGCTGCACGCATGGCGCTGTGGCTGGTGCTGGCTTTCTGGCTGCTGTTCGGCGCAAGCTGGGGTTTATTACACGGCTGGATTGTGCCGCGTATTGAGGAGTTTCGCCCGCGCATCGAACTGGAAGCCAGCAAGGCACTGGGTGTGCCGGTGCGCATTGGCCTGATCACGGCGCGATCTGAGGGCATGATTCCGTCGTTTGAGTTGCGTGATGTCACGCTGACCGACGCGACTGGCCGCGAAGCCTTGCGCCTGCCGCGTGTGCTGGCCGCACTGTCGCCCGCATCACTTTGGGGTGGCGGTTTTGAACAACTGGTGATTGACCAGCCGGTGCTGGACATACGCCGGACGCTGGACGGCAAAATTTACGTGGGTGGCCTGGACATTAACCAGGCACAAACGGGCAACAACGACGCTGCCGACTGGATTTTTTCGCAACCCGAATTTGCCATTCAGGGTGGCACGCTGCGCTGGACGGATGAGCAGACCAGCGCCCCACCGTTGGCGCTTGCTCAGGTGGATGCGGTGGCGCGCAACAGCTCACGCAGGCACAGCTTTCGCATTGACGCGACTCCGCCGCTTGAGTGGGGTGACCGCTTCAGTTTGCGTGGGCAGTTCAGGCAACCGCTGCTGGCAAAAGGCGCGGGGCATTTTGCCGACTGGTCTGGCCAGTTGTATGCCGACTTCAGCCGCGTGGGAGATGTGTCGCGCATCAAACAATATGTGTCCAACACCTTCGGCGTTGACCCCCGTTCTGGCAGCGGCAGCCTGCGAGCCTGGGCCGACATCAGCAAGGGTCAGCCCAGCGCCGCCACGCTGGATGTGGCGCTGCGTGATGTGAATGTGCAGCTTGGTAAAAAGCTGGAGCCGCTGGCACTGTCATCCGTCACTGGCCGTGTCGCGGGCAAGCGCCTGACTGACGGCTTTGAATTTGCCACTGAAAACCTGCGCTTTAACACCCCTGACGGCTTGCAGTGGCCGGGCGGCAACCTGGCCATGACCAGCAGCGGCACAGCCGGACAAACTGAACAAAAGAATGAGCTCAAAGCCGACAAGCTGGATTTGGCCGCCGTAGCGCAAATTGCCAACCGCTTGCCGCTGGGCACAGCCACCCACGCACTGCTTGCATCGTTTGCGCCCAGGGGTCTGGTTGAAACGCTGGATGCGCGCTGGCAAATACCCGTCAAGGGTGATTTGAACTACAGCGCCAAAGGGCGAGTCAGCGGGCTGGAAGTAGCCGCCCTGCCCAGCCAGGTACTGCGCAGCAGCGCCTTGCGGGCAACTGGGACGGCTGCAACGCACCAGCAGCCCGGCAGACCCGGTATTAAAAACGCCGAGATTGATTTTGACCTGACACAAGTCGCAGGCAAGGCCAAAATCGTCATCAACCAGGGCCATCTTGACTTGCCGGGTGTGCTTGAAGACCCGCGCGTGCAGCTGGACAAGCTGAGCATGGACACCCAATGGAAGTGGGCTGGCGACAACATCGACATCCAGATGCGCGACATTGCCTTTGCGGGCGCTGATGCCGAGGGCACGGCGCAAGCGAGTTGGCGCTCTGGCCAGACCCGCACGGGCGCGCCCGACCCGGAGTCATTGGGCGTGCTGGACCTCAAAGGCGTGCTGACCCGAGGTAACGGTGCGCGGGTTCACCGCTACCTGCCGCTGGTACTGGCGGACCCGGTGCGCCACTATGTGCGTGACGCGGTGGTGCAGGGCGAAGTCAACGACGTCAAATTTCTGGTCAAAGGCCCGGTTGACGACATCCCGTATGCCGACCCATCCAAAGGTGATTTCAAAATATCAGCCAAGGTCAAAAACGGCACGTTTGCCTATGTGCCGCGCAGCATTCAACCCAAAGATGCCGCTGCCTGGCCTGCATTGAGCGATATCACGGCAGAGCTGGTGTTTAACCGCGCGGCACTCGAAGTCAATGGCGTGGTGGCCAGGGTGGCGGGCTTGCCGGGCATGCAGGTGGTCAAGGCGGATGCGCGCATCCCCAACCTGATGAATGCAGCCACGGTTGAAGTGCAGGCGCGCCTGAAAGGCCCGCTCAATGAAGCCCTGAGCTTTGTCAACACCTCGCCCCTGGCCACCCTGACGGGCAATGCGCTGGCCAAAACCATTGCCAGCGGCCCGGCTGACTACGGCCTGCGTTTGACTTTGCCACTCAACAACATTGACAAAACCAAAGTACAAGGCTCGCTGACGTTGCCAGGCAACGACGCTGTGTTTGCGCCAGAAACGCCACAACTCACTCGCTTGCGAGGCGTGGTGACATTCACCGAGTCCGGCTTTAACGTGCCATCAGCACAGGCGCGCATGCTGGGCGGTGATGTGCGCTTTGAAGGCGGCATGAGACCGCCAGGTCGCACGGCAGCCCCGGGCGCTGATCTGGAAGCAGGCACGGTCTTCAGGGCACAAGGCACGGCAACGGCTGAAGGCATTCGGCAAGCCAAAGACCTGGGTCTGCCATCGCGCCTGGGTCAAAGCGCCACGGGCAGCGCCGCCTATAACGCGACGCTCGCTTTCAGGCGCGGCGTGGCTGAGGTGGTGGTGACCAGCAACCTTCAAGGCATGGCGCTGGGTTTACCCGCGCCGCTGAATAAAACCGCCGAAGCGTTGCTGCCGATCCGCTTTGAAAACACCTTGTTGCGCGAGTCCCTGGCGGCTGGGCAAAAACTGCAAGACCAACTGTTGTTCAGCGCGGGCAACATTGTGTCGGTTCAATATGTGCGCGACGTCAGTGCCGCGCAGCCCCGCGTGCTGCGCGGCAGCATCGCCGTGGGGCTGGAGCCGGGCGAGTCGGCGCCCACGCCCGAGGCGGGTGTGGCGGCCAACATCAAGCTTGACAACTTCAATGTCGATGCCTGGGAAAAGGTGTTTTCTTCGACCGTGGGCAGCAGCCCGGCAGCGGTGTCGGTTGCGGCAACTGGCGCAGCGCAGCAAGCGCAAAGCTACCTGCCCAACCAGATTGCGGTACGCGCCAAAGAACTGCTGGTCGGTGGCCGCAAATTAAACAATCTGGTGATTGGTGGCACACGTGACGGCCCGACCTGGCGCGCCAATCTGGACGCAACAGAGCTCAATGGCTACCTGGAGTATCGCCAGCCTGGCAGTACCAGCGCCGGGCGCATTTTTGCGCGTTTGTCACGTTTGAACCTGGCGCAAAGCACCGCCAGCGACGTGGAAAATATTCTGGACAGCCAGCCTGCCAGCATTCCGGCACTTGACATTGTGGTGGACGACCTGGAACTGCGCGGCAAAAAACTCGGCCGCATTGAAGTCGATGCCGTCAATCGCGCGGGCAGCACCAACGACAGCGGCGCACGCGAATGGCGGCTGAACAAGTTCAACGTCATCATGCCTGAGGCGGTGCTGACGGCCACCGGCAACTGGGTGGCCATCAATGCCCAAACACCTTCAGCCAGCCCGCGTGTGCCGCGCCCGGCAGAGCGCAGGCGCACGGTGATGAACTTCAGGCTCGACATTGCCGACTCAGGTTTGCTGCTCAAGCGCTTTGGCATGGCCGATGTGGTGCGGCGTGGCAAAGGCAAGATGGAAGGCTCGGTGGCCTGGGCCGGCTCGCCCCTGGGTCTGGACTACCCTAGCATGAGCGGCCAGTTCAACGTCAACATTGAGTCAGGCCAGTTTTTAAAGGCCGACCCGGGCCTGGCCAAGCTGCTGGGCGTGCTGAGTTTGCAGTCGCTGCCACGCCGCCTGACGCTGGACTTCAGGGACGTGTTTTCTGAAGGCTTTGCGTTTGATTTTGTGCGTGGCGACGTTGGTATCAGCCAGGGTGTTGCTTCTACCAACAACCTGCAAATGAAAGGCGTGAACGCCGCCGTGCTGATGGAAGGCAGCGCCGACATTGCCAAAGAAACGCAAGACCTGAAAGTGGTGGTGATCCCTGAAATCAATGCTGGTACGGCGTCCCTGATTGCCGCAGTGATTAACCCGGCGATTGGGCTGGGCACATTTTTGGCACAGTATTTTTTGCGCCGCCCCTTGATGGAAGCGGCCACGCAGCAGTTTCACATCGACGGCAGTTGGGCCGACCCGAAAGTCACCAAAGTGGAGAAGAAGCCATGAAAGTTGCAGCGCTGCAAATGGTCTCTACACCCGATGTCAACACCAATCTTGAAAGCGCTCGAGAGCTTTTGAAACAAGCCGCCGATGCAGGTGCAGAACTTGCCGTGCTGCCCGAGTATTTTTGCCTGCTGGGCTACAAAGACACTGACAAACTGGCGATTGCCGAGCCTTTCGGGCAAGGGCCGTTGCAGGATTTTCTGAGCGGGTGCGCACGCGAGTTCAAACTCTGGATTGCAGGTGGCACGATTCCCCTGACTGCTGACACGCCGGACAAGGTCTACAACAGCACGCTGGTCTACGACCCGGCGGGCCAGTGCGTGGCGCGCTACGACAAGATGCATCTTTTTTGCTTTGACAACGGGCAGGAGAGTTACGACGAAGCGCGGGTGCTGACGCCTGGCACGCAGCCCGTGACGTTTGACTTGCCTTCGCTTGACGGCCACACCTGGCGGGTGGGCTTGAGCATTTGCTATGACCTGCGATTCCCCGAGCTGTACCGTGCGCTGGCCGCTGACCTGCTGCTGGTGCCCAGCGCCTTTACCCACACCACTGGGCAAGCGCACTGGGAGGTGTTGCTGCGCGCCCGCGCCATTGAAAACCTGGCCTGTGTACTGGCGGCAGCCCAGGGCGGCCTGCATGTCAACCAGCGCCGCACCTGGGGCCAGTCAATGGTGGTGGATGCTTGGGGGCAGGTGCTGGCTAGCCAAGCCCAAGGGCCAGGCGTGGTGCTGGCAGGCCTTGACAAAACCAGTCTGACAGCATCGCGCCAGCAGTTGCCAGCCCTTGACCACCGCAGGCTGTGAAATTTTCTACCCGTGTTGTGGGCCGCAGGCGCTTTGTGCTCTGGGCCTTGTTGCTGGCGCTGGTACTGGCGCTGCTGTGTACACTGGTGTGGCTGGCCGGGCGCTATGAAACCAGCCAGATAGAGGCTCGCCTGGAGCGCGATGCCACCGAGTCAGTGCTGGACATTCGCAACGGCCTGACGCGCAACATCCAGAGTTTTCAGGCGCTGCAGTCCAGCAACCCAACCACCGATGCCTGGTTGTTCCCCGCAACCGATTTGCTCCGTGAGCGCCGCGAGGTCATGCGGCTTGAATGGCGCGACGATGCGCTACAGGTTTTAAGTTTTGTTGACTCGCCCTATCGCAATTCCATCTTTGAACGCTTGAGCCGCAGCACCACCCAGGCCGACGTCAGCGCGGCCTGCACTGCAGCGCGAAGGCAGAGCGGCGCGGCTTATTCAAGCAGTTATTTTTTGCCCCAACCCGACGGCCTGGGCATCGAGGTGATGGACATGTGCCTGCCCATCATGGCGGCTGGCCGACTGGCGGGTTACACAGTCGCCACCTACGCGCTGCACGAGCTGATGTCAGAAATGGTCAACAAAGAGCTGGCACGTGGCCAAAGCCTGTCGTTGACCGAGGCCGACGGCACGCGGCTGGCGCTGTTTGGCGTGCCGACACCCGGCAACCGCGTGTTTGTCGCGCGCCAGTTGCTTGACTTGCCCGGCAACACCATGGTGCTGCGACTGGAAAGCCGCATTGGTTTGCCAGCACTGTTCCCCAATGTGTTGACAGCGCTGGTCACAGCCATGTCGCTGGCCTTGCTGGCGGTGCTGTTTTTACTGGCACGCGACACCCGCAGGCGCATCAGGGTTGAAAACGATTTGAGCGAGGCGCTGGCCTTCAGAAAAGCCATGGAGGACTCGGTGCTGACAGGCTTGCGCGCGCGCGACCTGGCAGGCCGCATCACTTACGTCAACCCGGCGTTTTGCCAGATGGTGGGCATACCCGCCAAAGAACTGCTCAACCAGAGCTTCCCCTCACCCTACTGGCCGCCTGAATTGGCTGAGGCGTACCAGCAGCGTCAAACCATTCGGCTGGCCGGCAACAACTTGCCGCGCGAGGGGCACGAGTCGCTTTTTATACGGCCCGATGGCACGCGCTTTCCGGTGCTGATCATGGAGGCGCCGCTGATCAACGCGGTGGGCAAACACACCGGCTGGATGAGCGCGATTCTTGACGTGTCAGAGCAGCGCCGCACCGAAGAGCTGTCCCGCGCCAGCCAGGATCGCCTGCAAGCCACCGCCCGGCTGGCCATGGTGGGTGAGATGGCGTCACTGCTCAGCCATGAACTCAACCAGCCGCTGGCTGCGATATCGAGCTACGCCGTGGGTTCGCTGAATTTATTGAATGACCAGCCATCCAACACCGTGCTCACTGAAGAGCTGCAAGTAGCGATTGGTCGTATTGCCGAACAGGCCGAGCGCGCTGGCAAGGTTATCAAAAGCGTGCATGACTTTGTGCGCAGGCGTGACCAGGCGCGTGAGGCTGTGGCACCGCGCGCCCTGCTGGACGCGGTAATGCCGCTGGTCAGCCTGCAAGCGCGCAAACTGCAGGTGACGGTGGTGATGGACGTGGACGCCAATGCCAGCCCCGTGCTGTGCGACCGCACCATGGTCGAGCAGGTGCTGCTGAACCTGGCGCGCAACGGCATGCAGGCCATGCAGTCGCTGCCACCCCCGGCCGCCAGGGTGCTGACGCTGCGTGTGCGGCCAGCGGCATCGAACGCTGCCAGCGCCTGGGTGGAGTTTGCGGTGATTGATCAGGGCGACGGCATACCACCTGATGTAGCCAGCCAGTTGTTCACCCCGTTTTACACCACCAAAGACGAAGGCATGGGTCTGGGTTTAAGCTTGTGCCGCACCGTGATTGAGCAGCACGGTGGCTTTTTGGACTTTGCTGCGGCAAAGCCACAAGGCACGATTTTCAGTTTTACCCTGCCCGCCCAGACTTGACATGACCTGACCAGAGGAAACACCATGCAGCCCAGCCAAAACGCCACTGTATACATCGTTGATGACGACGAAGGTGTCAGGGGTGCTCTGGCCTGGCTGCTGCGCACGCGCCGCCTGCCCAGCGAGGTGTTTGACAGCGCCGAAGCCTTTGATGCGCGCGTGTCGTCAAACTTTGCCGTCACCTCGCCCTCTTGCGTGTTGCTGGATGTGCGCATGACAGGCCTGAGCGGCCTGGCCATGTTTGAAAAGCTCATCAGCTACGGCCTGCTGCCCACGCTGCCGGTGATTTTTTTAACCGGCCACGCCGACGTGCCCACCGCTGTGGCCGCTGTCAAGCAAGGCGCGTTTGACTTTTGTGAAAAGCCGTTTTCAGACAACGCCCTGGTTGACCGCATTGAGCAAGCCCTGGCCCAGTCCGCCGCTGCGCTGGCGCTGCTGGGCGAAAGCAGCAGTTATCAGGCCCGCCTGGCCAGCCTGACCGACCGCGAAACAGCCGTCATGCAACTGGTGCTCAAAGGCCTGCCCAACAAGCTGGTGGCCGACCAGCTCGACATCAGCGTGCGCACGGTAGAAGTCCACCGCGCCAGGGTGTTTGACAAGATGCGCGTCAAGTCAGCCGTGGAGCTGGCGAACCTGATGCGTGATACGGCCAAATAAGCGCTATTAAATCAGGAGCTGCTTGCGCCCGTATTTATTGGGCTTGAGGCACTTTTTATAGGTGAAAGTGGCCTGAAAATGCTTAAAAACTGGATTTTTTGAACAAAATCTCAGTCTGTTTGACGACTGCATAATGCTGTGTAAAGATACAGCATTCAGCACAGAACTCAGTCCCTGCTATGCCAAAAGGTCGCCATGAAAACATTGCCTTCCGAGTTTGACGGTCAGTCCATCCGCCGCGTGTTTGACGAGGACCTTGATGTTTGGTGGTTCTCGGTGATTGACGTGGTGCAGGTGCTGACGCAGCAAGCCGACTACCAAACCGCCCGTAAGTATTGGAACCAGCTCAAACTGCGCCTGGGCAAGGAGGGCAGCGAGTCGGTGACAAACTGTCACCGACTGAAATTGCCCGCAGCAGACGGTAAAAACTACCTCACCGACGTCGCCACCGCTGAAACCTTGCTCCGCCTTGTCCAGTCCATCCCCAGCCCCAAAGCCGAACCCATCAAACGCTGGCTGGCAAAAGTTGGCTACGAGCGCATGCAGGAAATGGCCGACCCTGCCCTGTCGCTCAACCGCGCCCGCCAGACCTGGCAACAGCATGGCCGCAGCGACAAGTGGATAGCCCAGCGCATGACCGGGCAAGAAACCCGCAACAAACTCACCGACTACTGGGCCAACCACAACATCAAGGCCGGGCAAGAATTTGCCATCCTCACCAACATCATCCATACCGAGTGGAGCGGCATCAGCGTTAAAGACCACAAAGCCGCCAAAGGCCTGAGCAGCCACAACCTGCGCGACCATATGACAGAGGCCGAACTCATCTTTACCGCACTGGCCGAGCTGTCAACCCGCCAGATTGCCGAGACAACGGACGCGACCGGCCTGCCAGAGAACACCAAAGCAGCCAAATCTGGCGGCGGCATCGCCAAGCAGGCGCGCAAACAGCTAGAGAGCCAAACCGGCAAGTCGGTCGTCTCAAGGCAAAACTACCTGGCGCCAGGGGCTGCGAAGGGCTTGGTGAAGCCTTCGCTGAGGAAGCCGTAGGCTGGATAGGCGTTTTGTGGGGCCGGGGGCGAGAGCTGGGAAGTCTGGATTCTGATAGTCTTTCGCTATTTAATTAGGAGCTGTTTCCGCCCGTATTCATTGGGATTTAGGCACTTTTGATAAGTCAAACAGGCCTGAAAAGGCTCAAAAAAGCAGGTTTTAGGCTGCAAATTTGAATCGGAACCCGATGAAACCCCGGTTTAGACGTCATTTTTGAGGGTCAAATTCGCTTCAAGCCCAATGAATACGGGGGTAAGCAGCTATAGGTAAGTGAGCATTTAAAGCTGTGTGCAATACAGTCACCAGCCCTTTACCGTGAGTCGCAAAAGAATGGGCGTCTGATTCGTGCCGCCACTACCGCCGCCGCGCAGGCTTGCGTGAGTTATCGTAAAAAGTGGCGGGCTTGGTGGCGACCCATTTCACAAAAACGGCTATTTCAGGGTGCTGCTGCAAAGCCGCCCAACTGCTGAAGCTTTTGCCCAGCTCGCGCTCGCTCAGCGTTGCATGGATTTTGCGGTGGCAGATGCGGTGAACCGGCTCCTTGACTTTGCCGCCGCAGCTTTTGGGCAGCAAGTGATGCTCATCAACGCTGACACCGGCCACCAACGGCCTGCCGCAGAGCGGGCAATTCGGCAGATCCAGCGGCTTGACATAACCCAGCGGCTCAGTACCGCGCAAATTGCGTTTGGAGACCATTGTTTACATGATGCGGGGCCGCTGGATGTTGGCGCGATGGGTGATTGCAAGACAAGACCTGAACTTAAACCTACCTGGAACTCAAGCCGTACGGGCATTACCATGTCGCACGCCCTCATTCATACGGTTAAGTTTTGCAATAGGCAACAAAAGATGCTTGTTCAAATGAAACACCACCGGCACCACAACACCGTCACCCATAAGGTGATATGCCTCGTTATACTTTTCAGGCAGCTTATAACTATCAGGTAGCCCCATCAAACGAGCAGCTTCTCGCGGAGAAATCAACCGACTCTTTATATTTGCACCATTGACGACCATGATTGTTTGCCGGCTTGACCCACCGCCAGGTGTACGTAAGCATCCAGCTATCCCATCAAAGCGGACTTCTGCTCTTTGAAGCCCATTCCGGGTGCGCTTGTAAATGGTGCCGACTTGGACGAACCCGGACTTTTGAGCTGCGAGTACCTTTCTACGATGTAGTGGTGCCATCATTAGCAGGAGCTTGTTGGTTTCAGCTTCTGAATGCCATGCCACACCTTTAGGATCTGATTCGACCAAACTGTCGAGCGTAAGAAGTGGTCCATTATTGGGTGGTACCGACCACCAACGCCAAGCAGTTTTGACTTGTCGACTCAAACGGTTGTAAGCCCTTACCATTGCTCCGGGATGCCACGCGGGATTAGGTGTGTTCGTGTGGGATTGCACTGGCAGTTTTAAGCTTGAATCAACGCCCACAATGAACAAACGCGGCCTTGACTGCGGCACAAAATGGACGGCGTCAATCAACATGGCCCCCACCAGATATCCTTGCGCTGCAATGGCTTCAGCAATTAGCTCGAAGTCTCTTCCGTCCCGCGAAGTAAGCGCACCAAACACGTTCTCCAATACAACAAGCGGCGGTTTCCGCCCTTCAGCATCAAGATCACAGATTATTTTCCAAAAGCCCAAAAATGCACCGGATCTTTCCCCTTCCAGACCCACACCCACACCAGCAAGTGAAAGATCTTGGCATGGGAAAGAACCCCATGCCATTGATGCGCTGCCGGGAAGCTCTTTCAACCGAACGTCATAGATATTTTTAATGCTAAGGTCTTCGTCGCCCCAGTTTTCCCTGTAAGAGTTACCTTTGACGGGGCTAATGTCATTAGCAAACAAGCATTGCCAATCGCCTTCAAGGCCCGCCCGCGCCATCCCGCCACCAGCAAAGAATTCGTAAAAAGTGTTCATTTTATTTAATCCAAAACTGTTTATTTATACAGCTTTGCTTAAGATATGTCCAGTAAAAATAATCGGAGGGGTCTTTAGGTTTCGGATGTGTCATCCGCATATGAAACGGCCGAATCAATCAGGCTGGAATGGTATTTCTTCAGTCTTTCAAAGTGTGCGTCCATCGCACCGGCGATTTGCGTTGAATTTTTAACTGCCAAAAAGTGGCCCACGATTTGAGCGTAGTGATTGGCTTGACGCGGCAGGCGCTGCTCAGGTGTTTTTCTTTCAGCAATTTCCTTGTCGGACATCACCTGTACTTTGACCGAAGGCTTGGGAATCGCCGTTCGAGGCGTCAAACGTGGAACCGTACCGTTCATCAGTTTCGATTGCTTGTTGAAATAATGGTAAAGCCGATTTTCCGTTGGCGTGATTTCTTGCACATTTGCGATGGGGTAAGCAAGTACAAAAGCGATTTCCCAAACATCGATCTGCCGGTTTGCGATGATGTCGGACCGCGCAGATGTCAAATGCCTTGAAACACGAGACCTGATGCCATCTTTCGATTGGCCAACGTAGATGGGCACTCCATCCAAGTCGCACAGCACGTATACACCCGTACTCGTTGGCAGTTCCTTCATCGCCTTTTTGCGAAACGCGAAATCTGTTGCCATTATCCAAACCTTTAATAAGCGTTGATCAAATCGCAGTTGCGAACCAAACCGAACAGCGCGGGCAGTATCGCATCTAAAAAACGTACAGCGCGTCTGCGCTTAGCGGAACTGCACTCATTAACAGGGCCGCATGCGACTTGACACGTAGGGAAAACTGGGCGCGAGGCTCTTCATCGTGTTGGTTAAATCTTGAAATCACACGTTAGCAAACATTAGCATCAAAACTTTCGCCCGAAAGTTCCACCCCCACTAACCCCAATCACCAACCGCTGCGTAGCCCGAGTCGCCGCCACATAAAACACCCGAGCCGCCTCGGCTTCATCCTCACCCTTCGCAGGCATATGCCCCACACCCGGCAGCGCGACCACGGGGAACTCCAAGCCTTTGCTGACCTTCATGGTCATGATTTGTATGGCGTTTGCACTTGGGTTGTAGTCGCCTGCGCGCTTTCGCACATTAAAGGGCAGCTTGCGTTGGTGCAATGCGTCTGCGCAGGTGTCCATCGTGGCCCAGTCAGCGCACAAGATGGCCATGTCACCCCAAGCAAAGCCTTCTTTATGGGCGGTACTTAGCTGGTCGGCGATGGCGAACGCTTCTTCACGCAGGCTGGGCAGTTTGATGATGATGGGCGCTTGGCCGTCGCGGCCGCAGCTGATGGGCTTTAACAGCGGTATGCCGTCGTCGTCTTTGTCGTCCGCAGTCAGCAGGTCAGCGGCAATCAGGCTGGCGATCTGCAAGATTTGCCGTGTGTTGCGGTAGTTGATTTTCAAGATGGTGGTGCGGCCTGCGGCTTGAATGCCCACGCTTTTGAAGCTGAAGTTCTTTTTGCGGCTGCGCTCGTAAATGCTTTGTGCGTCGTCGTACAGCACCAGCAGGCTGTTGGTGCTGGGGTCCACTATTTGGGTGACGAGTTTTAGCCACTCGGGTTTGAAGTCGTGGCCTTCGTCTATCAACACGGCCTGGTATTGGCCGCTGGGGATTTGATTGCGGTCAACCGCGCGAATAACGTTGTTGACCATCTCGTCAAACATGTTTGGGCCTTGCGGTGGAATCGCCTGCCCAAAGGCCACCAACTGGTCGCGGCACCATTTGTGAAAGTGCCTGGCGTGTACTTTGGCGCCCAAGCCTTTGCTGCGCATGGTTGAGTCAAGTGTCACGCCCAGAGGCTCGTTGAAGCACAGAATCAAAATCGGTTTGCTGCTGGCGGTGCTGGCTTTGGCCAGGTATTCAGCGCGATAGCCCAAGATCATGGTTTTGCCGGAGCCTGCCACGCCGTGAATCACGCGGTGGCCGTCTCCCAGGCTGCGAGCCAGTTGCTCTTGCTGCAAGTCCATGACGCGCATGATGTCGGGCAAATCGGCTTCTGTATTGGCGTCGTCAAACAATGCAGATTGCGTTTGCACCCGCACTTGGGGGAACATGATCCACCGCACGCGGTCAAGCTGGGGCAGGCTTATAACGCCGCGCATACCGAAGGGAAACATGTCCCACAAGCGGCTTTGCAGTTCTTCAGCGCCTACCGCCTCCAGCATTTCGTCTTGGCACACTAAGCGGTGCGGCTCAATGGCGTTGTGCAGCTCGGCGGCGTCAAACTGTTTGCGGGTGATGTTGGTAAACACGACGCCGTAGCTCCACGGGAAAGCCAGTTTGCCTGCGTGTGCGCCTTCGGGCTGCACCAGTTGCGCGTCGCGCTCGAGCGCATTGACGACCTGATGGGCATATTGGCGGGCTTGCTCTAGCGGATTGATAACGGTTTTGGGGCCGCTGTCGCTCAGGATTTCCCAGTTTTGTTTATCGGCCTGCAAGATGGTAGATAGCCGCCAGTCTTTGACCTCCAGCACCAAAATACCGCGGCGCGGGTGCATGATGCAAAAGTCTGGATGGGTGTTGCGCGGCCCCATCGGTACGTCGTACCAAAGCAGGTAGTCGTCGTCGAGCTTTTGCTCAAGCCGTTCGGCCAGACGGCGTTCACCACTGGTCATGCGCGATACGCAGCTACCCATCGAAGGAATAAGAGTCGCCATCTACCAGCCACCGCCCGTTAAGATTTGTTACCCCATCATGCCGTAAACGGGCTGTAGGGTATATGTAAATATTCACCTTTTTGGCTGCGGGCACTGGGTTCCCGGCGATGGGGGAATGGCGGGTGGTTTTTAGGCCTTTTTGAGCTTAAACTAGCCGTTTTTAGGTGCCAAATCAGCCTATAGCCCAATGAATACGCGCGCAAGCAGCTACTATATTTATAGCGTCATTCTATTCTGTACGGCATGCACGCCAGTGGCTGACTGGTTAGCGCCCCGCTAAGAGCAAATTCCCGTCATTCAGCTACGCCAGCAACAGCCAGCCCTCCTTTGGGACTAGCTTGTTAAGCACATTCGTGCTAATATCAAGCACATGTCATCCGCCCAAGCCCTGTTCACACAACCCCAATCCAAGGTCTTGGAACGGGTGTTTGGGCAGCCTGAGCGCTGGTATCACATTCAGGAATTGATCCGTTTAACGTCGCTGGCCAGTGCTTCGCTGCAGCGAGAAGTCAAGCGCTTGCATGTGGCGGGCCTGGTGGTGGAAGAGCGCATTGGCAACTTGCGCCGGGTAAAAGCCAACCCGGCTAGCCCGGTGTTTGCCGACTTGGCGAACCTGGTGC
>JBASFP010000024.1:0-17702 GCA_049653085.1 Polaromonas sp. | reverse complement strand
CTGCCCAACTCAAGATGAGCCTGGATTTGGGCTCGTTCAAGATCGCTTAAATGACAGTAACTCTTTGGCATACAACACTCCTTTTATGGGTTTAGGATACTGTTGCACTTGAGATTTGAGAGCGCCCTCTTTTTCAGCATCAAATTGGCCTGTAGCCCAATAAATACGGGCGCAAACAGCTATAAAAATAATAGTGTAAACAGGTTTTTAAAGTACGGGTTATCACCGATTTATAGAAAACTAACCAGTTCGTACATTATTGTGTGTACTTGAAAAACCTTATGCCATGCTTCAAACCATCATCAACAGATACTGCCAACTGCTCAGTGTCCTGATCGCTGCTGCGCTGGCGCTGATGGTGGTGCTGGTGTTTGGCAACGTGGTGATGCGCTATGCGTTTAATTCAGGCTTGACGGTTAGCGAGGAGTTGTCGCGCTGGCTGTTTGTGTGGGTGACGTTTCTGGGTGCAATTGTGGCCATGAACGAGGGTGCGCACCTGGGTACCGACATGCTGGTCTCGCGTCTGTCGGTGCGGGGCAAAAAAAGCTGCCTGCTGCTGGGGCTGCTGCTCATGCTGTTTGTTTGCTGGCTGATGTTCAAGGGCTCGCTGAACCAGGTCAAGATCAACCTTGAGTCAACGAGTGCCGTGATGGAAGTGCCGATGGCCTGGTTTTACGCATCGGGGCTGGTGTTTGCCGTGTCAGCGGCTGTGATTGTGCTCAACCAGTTGTGGCGTTTGGTGACTGGGCAACTGACGGACGGACAGTTCATCGGCATCCGGGAATCTGAAGAAGAACCGATGGATCTGCCCAAGCCGGTCTCGTAAGCAAAAACCAACGCATGACCCTTCTTGTCTTCATCGGCTCACTGCTGGCTGCCATGGCGCTGGGTATACCGATTGCGTTTTCATTGTTGCTCTGTGGTGTGGCGCTGATGTGGCACATGAACGCCTTTGACGCGCAAATTCTGGCGCAAAACATCATGGAGGGTGCGAACAGCTTCCCGCTGCTGGCTGTGCCGTTTTTCATGCTGGCGGGCGAGGTGATGAACACCGGCGGCCTGTCGCGCCGTATCGTTAACTTTGCACTCGCCCTGGTCGGCCATGTGCGCGGCGGCCTGGGCTATGTGACGATTGTGGCGGCGTGCATTTTGTCGGCGCTGTCGGGCTCGGCGGTGGCTGATGCAGCGGCGCTGACGGCCCTGCTGCTGCCCATGATGGTCAAAGCCGGGCATGACAAGGCGCGTAGCGGTGGGCTGATTGCAGCCTGTGGCGTGATTGGCCCCATCATCCCGCCGTCGATTGGTTTTGTGATTTTTGGCGTGGCGGGTAATGTGTCGATCACCAAGCTGTTTTTGGCGGGTATCTTCCCGGGGCTGCTGCTGGCCGCTGGCCTGTGGGCGACCTGGTGGTGGCTGACGCGCAAGGAGCATTTGGAGCCGCCGCCGCGCAAGTCAGCCGCTGAAGTATTCGCTGCCATGCGCGATGCAGGTTGGGCATTGATGCTGCCGCTGATTATTTTGTTTGGCATGCGGTTTGGTATTTTTACGCCGACCGAAGCGGCGGTGGTGGCCGCTGTGTATGCGCTGTTTGTAGCGGGTTTCATTTACCGCGAGCTGAACTTCAAACAGCTCTACCAGGTGTTTGAAGCCGCCGCCAAAACCACAGCGGTCATCATGTTCCTGGTGGCTGCGGCCATGGTGTCGGCTTGGCTGATCACGGTGGCGCAGTTGCCGCAGCAGGTGGTGACGCTGCTGCAACCGCTGATAGATCGCCCCATGCTGTTGATGTTTGCCATGATGGTGCTGGTGATGCTAGTGGGCACCGCCATGGACATGACGCCAACGATTTTGATTTTGACCCCAGTGCTGATGCCGCTGGTGCGCGCCGCAGGCATTGACCCGGTCTACTTTGGCGTGCTGTTCATCATCAACAACTCGATTGGCCTGGTCACGCCGCCAGTGGGCACGGTGCTCAATGTGGTGGCGGGCGTGGGCCGCATGAAGATGGACGAGGTCACGCGCGGCGTGCTGCCATTCATGCTGGTGCAGTTTGCAGTCATGTTCTTGCTGGTGCTGTTTCCGCAACTCGTGATGTGGCCTGCGCAATTGCTTTATCGATAAAAGTTTCCAAAGCGCTGCATGCCTGGTACGCCATGCAACGCTCTTCATTTTTTTGCGTACTTATAAGTTCAGGAGACAAGCATGAAACGTTTGATGATCAAATCCATTTTGGCCTTGGCCGCAGTTGCAGCTTTTGGCATGGCCAGCGCGCAGGAGCGCACCCTCAAGTTTGGCCTCAACGGCCCTGAAACACACCCCGCTGCGGCAGGCATGAAGCGTTTTGCCGAAACCGTGGCTGCCAAAAGCGGCGGCAAGATCAAGGTCAATTTGTTCTTCAACAGCACGCTGGGTACAGACCAGGCCGTGGTGTCAGCGATTAAGGGCGGCACGGTTGAAATGGCGGTCATGAACAGCGGCATTTTGGCCAGCGAAGCCAAAGAGCTGGCGATTTTTGATTTCCCGTTTTTGTTTGCCAACGAAAAAGAATCAGACGCGCTGGTCGACGGCCCGGTTGGCAAACGCCTGCATGCCAAACTGGAAGAAAAAGGCATCATCGGCCTGTCGTACTGGGAGCTGGGCTACCGCCACATCACCAACAGCAAGCGCCCACTCAACAAGGTTGAAGACATTGACGGCCTGAAACTGCGTGTGATCCCCAACCCGATCAATGTCGCCTGGGTCAAAGCACTGGGTGCCAACCCCACGCCCATGCCGTTTGCCGAGGTGTACGGCGGCCTGGAGCAAAAAGCCATTGATGGCCAGGAAAATCCGATCTCGGTGATTTCATCGAACAAGTTCTGGGAAGTGCAAAAGCACATCGCACTGACGAACCACCAGTACAACCCGCAGTCGGTGATATTCAGCAAAAAAGTCTGGGACACCCTGACCGCCGCCGAGAAAAAACTGCTGGACGAAGCCGCTGACGAAGCCGCTGCCACCCAGCGCAAAGAGTCTAGAGCCGCAGTGGCTGCCAACCTGGAACTGCTCAAGAAAAACGGCATGCTTGTGACGCAATTTTCGCCCGCAGAAGTGGTCAAGTTGCGCGACAAAATGAAACCTGTCATTGCCCAGTTCAGCGCCAGTGTGGGCGAGGCAACCGTCAACGAAGTGATGGCAGAGCTGGCCAAGATGCGCAAGTAAGTCGCCGTATTCATGATAGATGGCAACACCCAAATCATTGCACACATCGGCTACCCCACCCACGCTTTCAAGTCACCCATGATCTACAACCCCTGGCTTGAAAAAGCCGGGGTCAATGCCGTCGTGGTGCCGATGGCGTGCAAGGCGCTTGACTACACCGACTTCTTGCCAGCGCTGTTCAAGCTGGCCAATCTGCGGGGTGCGCTGATCACCATGCCGCACAAGGCGGTGACGATGGGCTTGATGGACGTTGTGTCGCCCACCGCGCGGATTGCAGGCGCGTGCAATGCGGTGCGCTTGAATAGCCAAGGCCAGTTGCAGGGCGACATGTTTGACGGTGACGGCTTTGTGCGCGGCCTGCTGCGAAAAGGCGTGACGCTCAAGGGTGCAAAGGCCTTGGTCGTTGGCAGTGGCGGTGTGGGCTGCGCGATTGCGGCATCATTGGCTGCCTGCTGCGTGGCTGAGCTGGGTTTGTTTGATGTCAGCAGCGTGGCCAGCGAAGGTCTGGCAGCAAGGTTATTGCAGCACTACCCCAATTTGAAAGTCAGCACCGCCAGCAGCGACCCGGCGGGCTTTGATGTGGTGGTCAACGCCACCCCGATGGGCATGAACGAGGGCGATGCGATGCCGATGGACACCTCACGCATTGCCAGCAGCGCGTTTGTGGGTGAGGTGGTGATGAGGCTTGAGATGACCGCGTTTTTGCAAGCAGCCAAAGCACGGGGCTGTGCGGTGCAAGTCGGCACCGACATGCTGTTTGAGCAAATCCCGGCCTACCTGGAATTTTTTGGCCTGCCCAGCACAACGCCTGAAGAACTCAGGTCGCTGGCTAGGCTGACGCAATGAAAATCAGGCGGGCTTTTTGCTCAGGCATTCCTTCATGAAGGCCTTGCGCTCGTCGCCTTTTTTGTCTTTGGCATCGACGTTGCAGGTCTTCATTTTGCTTTGCTGGGTGGCGGGTTCGGCCTTGGCACTCAGGCATTCTTTCATGAAGGCCTTGCGCTCGTCGCCTTTTTTGTCCTTGGCGTCCACATTGCAGGTTTTCATTTTGCTTTGCTGCGCGGTTTTGGTGTCGTCGCCAGCCGCATGAGCCGTCATGCCGAAAGAAAATGCAAAAGCCACAGCCAGCAGAGAGATGAGTTTTTTCATGGGAGCTCCAGTTAGATTTTGTGAAATTAAAGGCATGGTTTGAATACCGTTTGGGATTCCATCACATAACGCTGTGCGCTGCAAGTTCGCTAACGAGGCTTTCGACTTGGGGCAACGTAAAATCAAAGCATGCTTTTGATTAAAAATGAATTGCTCGCGGCATTAAGCGCCGGGCTTGAACAACTGTCCCCAGGCGCAGGCGACAAAGCCGCGTTTGAGTCCCCCAAAGTGGCGGCGCATGGCGACTTTGCCTGCACAGCGGCTATGCAACTGGCCAAAAGCCTGAAACAAAACCCGCGCCAGGTAGCCGAATCCCTGCGCACCATTTTGCTGACCCAACCCGCTTTTGAGCGCTGGGTACAAGACATCGAGATTGCCGGGCCGGGGTTTATCAACATCCGTTTGAAGCCTGAGGCAAAACAACAAACCATTCGTGAAGTGTTGCAAACAGGCACGCAATACGGTGTTAAGTCACAGATTGCCTACCAGGCCATGATTGTTGAATTTGTGTCGGCCAACCCGACCGGGCCGCTGCATGTGGGTCATGGTCGCCAGGCCGCACTGGGCGATGCGATATGCAATTTGTTTGCCACGCAAGGCGTGCAGGTGTACCGCGAGTTTTATTACAACGACGCGGGCGTGCAAATCCAGACTCTGGCCACCAGCACACAGTTGCGCGCCAAAGGCATGACCCCGGACGATGCCGCGTGGCCAGAACTGGCCTACAACGGCGACTACATTGCCGACATTGCGGCAGACTTCATTGCCAAAAAAACAGTCAAATCAGACGACCGTGAATTCACGGCATCGGGCGATATTGAGGACATGGATTCGATTCGGCAGTTTGCCGTGGCGTACCTGCGCCGCGAGCAAGACCTGGATTTGCAGGCTTTTTCGGTGTGTTTTGACAATTACTATCTAGAGTCCAGCTTGTACAGCTCTGGCCGTGTTGATGCGGCAGTGGCAAAACTGAAAGACGCGGGCAAAACCTACGAGCAAGACGGCGCGCTGTGGCTCAAGTCCACTGACTACGGCGACGACAAAGACCGCGTGATGAAAAAGAGCGACGGCACGTACACCTACTTTGTGCCCGACGTGGCCTACCACCTGGCCAAGTGGGAGCGCGGCTTTACTCGTGCCATCAACATCCAGGGCATGGACCACCACGGCACTATTGCCCGTGTGCGCGCTGGCCTGCAGGCGGCCAACATGGGCGTGCCACAAGGCTACCCAGACTACGTGCTGCACACCATGGTGCGGGTGATGAAGGGCGGCGTTGAGGTCAAAATTTCAAAACGCGCAGGCAGCTACGTGACGCTGCGCGACCTGATTGAATGGACGAGTGCGGACGCCGTGCGTTTCTTTTTGCTCAGCCGCAAGCCTGACACCGAATACATTTTCGACATTGACCTGGCTTTGGCCAAAAACAATGAAAACCCGGTGTATTACGTGCAGTACGCGCATGCGCGGATTTGCTCTGTGCTCACGGCGTGGGAGGGTGATGAGGCGACGCTTAAAACCGTTGACCTGTCGCCACTTGTCAGCCCGCAGGCGCAAGCCTTGATGCTGCTGATTGCCAAATACCCCGACATGCTGACCAACGCCGCCAGCGGTTTTGCGCCGCATGATGTGGCTTTTTACCTGCGCGAGCTGGCGGCCTGCTACCACAGCTATTACGATGCCGAGCGGATTCTGGTGGACGACGAAGCCGTCAGGCTGGCGCGCCTGGCGCTGGTGGCGGCCACGGCGCAGGTGTTGCACAATGGTTTGGCAGTGTTGGGCGTCAGTGCGCCACGCAAGATGTGAATGGACAAAACATGATCTCTATCAACAAACAGCAGCGCGGCAACACCCTTTTGGGTTTGATCATTGGCGCGCTGGTCGGCCTGGGCGCGGCGCTGGCCGTGGCGGTGTATGTGACCAAAGTACCGGTGCCGTTTTTAAACAAAACCCAGCCCCGCAGTGCCGACAGCGATGCCGCCGAGACCAAAAAGAACAAGGACTGGGACCCGAACGTGCCGCTGGCAGGCAAAAACCCGGTCAAGCCTGCGCCTGCTGCTTCAGGCCCGATAGGAACTGTGACGGCTGCGCCACCCACACCTGCTGCTTCAAGTGCCGTCGCCGGCAAGCCCAAGGTGTCGGCTGACCCGCTGGGTGATTTGGCCAAGGCCAAAGCGGAGGCCAAACCAGACGCTGCGGCAGCGGCCAGCGGCGTGGATCCCTTCAGTTACTTCATTCAGGCGGGTGCTTTTCGCACGCCTGAAGACGCCGAGCAGCAGCGCGCCAAACTGTCTTTGCTGGGTTTTCAGGCCAAAGTTACCGAGCGCGAGCAGTCAGGCCGCACCGTGTACCGGGTGCGTTTGGGGCCGTTTGACAAAAAAGACGAAGCGGATAAAACCAAGGAAAAGCTGGATGCCCAGTCGATTGAAACCGCGCTGGTTCGGGTCCAGCGCTGAACTTTTTTGCACCCTGGCAGCTCAATTCATCATCTGTTAATCAATTTCCTCATTTTTGGAGCAAGAAGAATGCAACGACGCGAGTTTTCAATTTCTGCCGCCACCTTGGCCGCTACGGCCAGTTTGTCCATGACCAGCGCCTATGCCCAAGGCCAGCAACCCAAAGAAGGCGTTGACTACCTGACCCTGGACAAGCCCGCACCGACCGAGTCCGCAGGCAAGATTGAAGTGGTCGAGTTCTTCTGGTACAGCTGCCCGCACTGCAACCGCTTTGAGCCACAGCTAGAAGATTGGGCCAAAAAAATGCCCAAAGACGTGGTTCTGCGCCGTGCGCCAGTCGCTTTCAGGCCTGACTTTGAGCCGCAGCAGCGCTTGTACTTTGTTCTTGAAGCCATGAACAAGGTTGATGAGCTGCACAAAAAAGTGTTCTATGCCATTCACGTTGAAAAGCAAGCGCTCAACACGCTGCCGCTGATTGCCGACTGGGCTGAAAAGCAGGGCATCGACAAGGCCAAATTCATTGAGGCTTACAACTCTTTCCCGGTGGCGACCAAGACCCGCAAGGCCACGCTGTTGCAAGACGCTTACAAGGTCGATGGCGTGCCCGCGCTGGGTGTGGCTGGCAAGTTCTACACATCGGGTTCTGTGGCGCAAACCATGGAGCGCGCCCTGGTGGTGACTGACTATTTGGTCGGCGTGGTGCGTACATCCATGCCGACCTCCAAGCCTGCTGCAAAGGCAGCGCAAGCCAAGCCAGCGCCCGCCAAGACGCAGTAACTTTTAACAACCCCTACAAAAAACCCGCCACCTGGCGGGTTTTTTAATGCGCAAAGTCCCTGCAAAGTCAACGCCTCGGGGCCTGAGTTACGGCTTGCATGGCTACAATGCCCTTCAACCAAGCAGCAAGATTCGTGCCTTTATGAAAAACCCTTTATTTTTAGCTTTCCTTGTCGCAGCGCTCGGCTTCAGCCCCGCAATGGCTGAAAACGCCGACCGCGACAAGCCCATGAACGCCGAGGCCGACGCACTGCGCTACGATGACTTGAAGCAGACCAGCGTTTTTACTGGCAACGTCGTCATCACCAAGGGCAGCACCATCATTCGCGGTGCGCAGGTTGATGTCAAGCAAGACCCCGAAGGCTACCAGCAAGCCATCGTGATTGCCGCACCCGGCAAGCTGGCCTACTACCGCAAAAAGCGTGAAGGGCGCGACGAGTTCATTGAAGGCGAAGCGCTGCGGATTGAATACGACAGCCGGCCAGACCTGGTCAAGTTCATTGGCAATGCTGTGCTGCGCCGCTACAACGGCGCGGTGCTGGCAGATGAGACCACCGGCTCACAAATCAACTACGACAACAAAACCGATGTGTTCACGGTTGATGGCGGCGCGCAAAACCGCACCGCTACCAACCCCAGTGGCCGCATCCGCGCGCTGCTGTCGCCGCGTGTTGCCGCATCAGCTGCAGGCGGGTCTGTAGCGCCTGCGGCCCCACCCGCTGTGCTGCGCCCCAGCCCGGCGCTGGGCGTGGACAAAAAGTAAACCGCATGACCATGGGTGATTCACAAAACGATGGCATGAACGGCCTGAACGACATGAGCGAGCCTTTCATGCTGCAAGCTGACGAGCCGCCACACAACGCGCCTGTCAGCCGCCTGGTGGCCACTGGCCTGCAAAAATCGTATGGCAGCCGCAAGGTGGTGCAGGACGTGTCGCTGGCGGTTGAAAGCGGTGAGGTCGTGGGTTTGCTGGGGCCCAATGGCGCTGGTAAAACCACATCGTTTTACATGATCGTTGGCCTGGTGCGCGCCGATGCGGGCGAGATCACGATTGACGGTAACTCTGTTGAACACATGCCGATTCATCGTCGGGCGCGTTTGGGCTTGAGTTATTTGCCGCAAGAAGCGTCGATTTTTCGCAAGCTCAATGTTGAAGAAAACGTGCGCGCCGTGCTGGAGTTGCAGCTTGACGATGAGGGCAAGCCGCTGTCAAAACCGGCGATTGAGTCGCGGCTCACAGCGCTGCTCAAAGACTTGCGGGTAGACCATCTGCGCGATTCGCCGGCCTTGTCGTTGTCTGGCGGTGAGCGCCGCCGGGTTGAAATTGCGCGGGCGCTGGCCACCCAGCCGCGTTTTATTTTGCTGGACGAACCGTTTGCAGGCATTGACCCGATTGCCGTGATTGAGATCCAGCGCATCATTGGCTTTTTAAAGTCACGCGGCATTGGCGTGCTGATCACCGACCACAACGTGCGCGAAACCCTGGGCATTTGCGACCATGCCTACATCATCAATGACGGCCACGTGCTGGCCAAGGGCACGCCGTCTGAGATTGTCAATAACGCTGACGTGAGGCGTGTTTATTTGGGTGAACATTTCAGGATGTAGCCCCCCGTGAAACAAGGTCTTTCACTTCGCTTTTCGCAGCACCTCGCGCTCACGCCGCAGTTGCAGCAGTCCATCCGCCTGCTGCAACTGTCCACCCTTGAGCTGAGCCAGGAAGTCGAGCAGATGCTCGACGAAAACCCGTTTCTGGAAGTCAATGACGATGCCGCACCGCGTGAAGAGTTTGGCCTGGCACAAACCGATGCGCCGCCCAGTCAAGAAGTCTTGGAGTTTGAAGCAACTCCTGAATTTATAGCTGCTCACACCCATGAATCGGGCGTTACAGCATCAAATGATGCTCAAAATACGCCTGAAAAAAGCCCAGAAGAGTCAACCGAGCCCAAACTTGAAGAAAGCTGGGAAGGCGACGGCACGGTCGAGTCAACGCCCGATGACGGTGAGTGGGGCAACGATGCCGCGCCGCGTAAAAATAATCTGGACGACAGCGGCGCCGAGGCATCCGATCTGGCGGGCGAGCACGAGACATTGCAGGCCCACCTGCATCGCCAGTCACTGAGTTTGCGCCTGTCAGACATTGACCGCGCTGCGCTGCATTTTTTGATTGAATCGCTGAATGACGACGGTTACCTGGAAGACAGTATCGCGTCACTGGCTGATGGACTGGCCAAGGGTGAGATGGCTCAAACCGAAGAGCTGATGCAGCACTTTGGCATCGCGCTCAAGTTGCTGCAGCACATGGAGCCTGCTGGCGTGGGCGCGCGCAACATGGCTGAATGCTTGAGCCTGCAACTGCTGGACTGCAAAGACAGTGAAGAAGTCCGCGCCGCTATGGCCATGTGCCAGCAACCGATGGAGCTGCTGGCCAAACGCGATGTGAAACGCTTGTCGCAGCTCTGCGGTTTTGCTGAGAGCGTGATCAAAACCGCCATCGGCGTGATTGGCCGACTCGACCCCAAACCCGGCAGGCGCTTTGCCAATGTGGAGCGCAATGTGGTGGTGCCCGATGTCATCGTCGTCAAAGTCGGGCGTGGCTTTAAAGTCACGCTCAACAGCGACGTGATGCCGCGCCTGAAGGTGCAGGATATTTATGCCAATGCCGTCAAGCAGCACAAGGGCGCGAGCGGCCAGGCCTTGCAGCAGCGCCTGCAAGAGGCGCGCTGGTTCATTAAAAACATCCAGCAGCGCTTTGACACCATCCTGCGCGTCAGCACCGCGATTGTGGAGCGGCAAAAAAACTTTTTCACCCATGGTGAGCTGGCCATGCGCCCGCTGGTGCTGCGTGAGATTGCCGACGAGCTGGGGCTGCACGAGTCCACCATCTCGCGCGTGACCACCGCCAAGTACATGAATACACCGTTTGGTACGTTTGAACTCAAATACTTTTTCGGCTCGGCGCTGGGCACAGAGACTGGCGGTAACGCATCCAGTACCGCCGTGCGCGCACTCATCAAGCAATTCGTGGCAGGTGAAAATTTAAAGAAGCCGCTGAGCGATAACCAGATTTCTGAAATGCTCAAAGAGCAAGGCATTGAATGCGCTCGCCGCACCGTCGCCAAATACCGCGAGGCGCTGCGAATAGCCCCTGCCAACCTGCGTAAATCTTTATGAATCAACTTCAATTATTTTTACCCTGCGCCGCTGGCGTTGAGGCGCTGCTGGCCACTGAAGTCCAGCGCATCACCGGCTCTGCGCCCAAGGCCTGGCGTGCGGGCGTGCAGTTAGCGGGCTCCTGGCGCGATGCCTTGCAGCTCAATTTGCACAGCCGCCTGGCGCAGCGCGTGTTGATTGAACTCGCCCATAACCAGTACCGCAGCGAGCAAGACCTGTACAACGCCGCTGCCAATGTGGCATGGGAGATCTGGTTCACCCCCAAGCAAACCTTCAAGGTCGAAATCACCGCGCAGCACAGCCCGCTCACCAGCCTGAACTTTGCCGCGTTAAAAATCAAAGACGCGATAGCCGACCGCTTCAGGCACAAACACGATGACGTGCGCCCCAGTGTTGACACCCGTTGGCCCGATGTGCGGGTGTACGTCCACTTAACCGTTGACACCGTCACGGTCTATATCGACACCTCGGGCGAGCCGCTGTTCAAACGCGGCTGGCGCGAGGATGTGGGCGACGCACCGCTGAAAGAAACACTGGCCGCCGCCATGATTGCCGCCAGCGGATGGGACGTCCTTGCCAAACAAGGCGTGGCCCTGTACGACCCGTGCTGCGGCTCCGGCACGATAGCGATTGAAGCGGCGCAAATTGCCTGCAACATCGCACCCGGCATCAACCGCAAGTTTGCGTTTCAAAAATATTTACCCTTTCAAGCCCACGTCTGGGACGGCCTGCTTGACCAGGCTGAAGCACTCATCACCGAGCCCACCGCCGAAGTGTTTGGCAGTGATGTGTCTTTCAGGATGGTCGACTTTGCCGAACGCAATGCCGAGCGCGCAGGCGTTGCCAATGCGGTGCAGTTTAGAGGCGGCGACGCGCTAGAGCGCATGCCGCCGGTAGCCTCAGGCGTGATGCTGGTCAACCCACCGTATGGCGAGAGGATTGATGTGGCAGGCGCGGCAGGTGTACCCAAACGCGCGCAGTTTCAAGGTCAGGTGATCGACGAATTTGGCCAGCCTGCTGTAGCGAGCAACACCAGCGCGCAACCGAAAGGCCGCGAACTGGCCCAAACCGACAGCGGCGAAGAAGCAAGCGACTTCTTCCCCAAACTCGCCACCCACTGGAAGAAAAACTACGCAGGCTGGACAGCTCATGTATTGACGCCAGACCTGAAGCTGCCCAGCAAAATGCGCCTGAAAGAATCCCGTCGCGTACCCATGTGGAACGGCCCGATTGAATGCCGCCTGTTCAGGTTTGACATGGTGGCCGGGTCAGCCAGAACCAAACCCGCTCCCGCTGGTGAAAATGGGGTCGGATCAAAGGGAGCGTAGCGGACGCATGCTCTGACCCCGATTCCTTAACTCCCTCTCCCTCTGGGAGAGGGCAGGGGTGAGGGCTCCCTGCTCCCGTATTTACATGCCAACCCAAACCATCATCCTAGACACCAATATCGTCCTCGACACCTTCGTCTTCAACGACCCAGCAGCCGAACCCATCCGCCAATCACTGGCCAACAACGAACTCAACTGGCTAGCCACCCAACCCATGCGCGACGAGCTGGCCCGCGTACTCGCCTACCCAAAAATCGCAGCACGTTTGGCGTTTTACAAGTTGACGTTGCAGGACGTGCTTGCCAAGTTTGACCAACACGCCCACATCGTGGCAGCAGCCCCCAAAGCCAGCGTCACCTGCAGCGACCCAGACGACCAAAAGTTCATCGACCTGGCCGTGCAGCACAGCGCCTTGCTGCTGAGCAAGGACGCAGACATAATTTCAATGAAAAAAAGGCTTCTAGCCCAAGGAATACGGGCGCAAGCAGCTATTAATAGATGAGCATTACAAATGCGCAAAAACATCCATCCGCTGGTTCAGGATACGCACCACATCGACCACACCGCTTGCATTGCTTTTGAAAAACACCAGGTGCGAACCTACAATTTGTTTGCAGGGTGACGCCTTCGCCGAAGAAGCCGTAGGCTGAAATCAGCAACCAAGCGTTATTGATCCGGCCTTGTGAACTATGAACCGTTCGCCCTGAGCTTGGTCGAAGGGTAACGACCAAGCTCAACCCGAACGGGAATTGAGACATCAGCGGGCCGGATCAATAGTCTTGATTTTTAATATTGCTGAATTACTGCAATAACGTTAAACTGTAAAAATGCAAGCACAACTCACCATCAACAGCCGCGGCGTCGTCACCCTGCCCGCCAAAATACGCAAGGCCATGGGTTTTCAGTCAAACGACCAGCTGATAGCCGAAACCACACCCCAAGGTCTGCTGCTGCGGCCCACTGTTACCCTGCCGCTTGAGATATACACGCCAGAGCGCGTACAAGAGTTTGATGCTGCCGAGGCCGACCTAGCCTTGCTGATGGCAAAGCGCACAGTCTAGTCCACGCGGTTTATGCGAGTTTTTCTTGACGCGAATATTCTTTTTTCAGCAGCCAAATCAGACGGCGCCATCCGGCAGCTGCTGCAAAACCTGAAACTTTCACGGCACACGTTGGTGGCTGACGCCTATGTGCAAACAGAAGCCAAGCGCAACATAGCCGCCAAGGCCGACGCACAAGCCGTGAGTGACCTGGATGCGCTGCTTGATAAAGTCGAGGTCAGCACCGTGCAATTTGCACAATCGCCGCCAGCGCATCAAGCAGCAGCGCTGTGGCTACCTGAAAAAGACCGCCCCGTGCTGCTGGCCGCCATTGCTCTAGCCTGCGATGTTCTGGTGACGGGTGACAGCACCCACTTTGGGCCGGGCTATGGCAAACGCTTTGAAGGCGTCACCGTCTGTTCGCCGCGTCAGTTGGCAGAACTTATCTGACTGAATTGCTCGATTGGATTGATGAATAAGCGCTATTTATTTATAGCTGCTTGCGCACCAACCTGCGCGACCATATGACCGAGGCCGAACTCATCTTTACCGCACTGGCCGAGCTGTCAACCCGCCAGATTGCCGAGACGACGGACGCGACCGGTTTGCCTGCGAATACCAAAGCAGCCAAAGCAGGTGGCGGCATCGCCAGGCAGGCCCGCAAACAGTTGGAAAGCCAAACCGGCAAGTCGGTGGTGTCAAAACAAAACTACCTGGCGCCAGGGGCTGCGAAAGGCTTGGTGAAGCCTTCGCTGAGGAAGCCGTAGGCTGGATGGGCGGGTTGTGGGGCCGGTGGCGAGAAATGGAAAGCCTGAATTCTGATGTCCAAACGCTATATATTCAGGAGCTGCTTGCGCCCGTATTTATTGGGCTGGATGCGCTTTTGATAGGTGAAATTGGCCTAAAAAAGATTGGAAATACGAGTTTCAGGGTAAAAGAATTGGAGTTTGGCACGTATTCTTCCAAGTTAATCGCCGCCTTGTGAAAAACTTGGACCAACAAAACGTGTAGATCCTGCAAATCCGAGGGGCAAGTAGCGCTCATTCACTTTGCGATTTTTATAACGCTTCGCGACTCCAGCAGCTGCAATTTTTCCAACAAATTCAAACCTTCCTGAAAGTTCAAAGTTCTCTGACGATCTCGTTCCGTACATCGTTGAGCCCGCAGGATGCCAGCTAGCTATTTCATACACCTCGCGTATATAGCCTTTGTACAAAGCGCAGGCATGCGTGACGACATTTCTTTTACTTTCAGCTATTTCCCAAATGCCCCGAGTTGCTTCGTACAGCTGAATGTCGTTGAACTTGGGGTCGTATCGCTGATTAATTCTGATCAATACGATGTCGTCTCTGAAATCGTCAACCTCATCACCGCAGAACTGCGCGTAGACGTCATCTACCGTTCTTCTACCGTACAAAGCGCTGTCATGCCCCCTTTGTAAGTTTGTTAGGCTGTTAAATCCGATCAAATCGATTGAGGCAGCCTCAACTATCAGCGCTTGTTTCTCATCAAGACCAAATGCCAAAATATCTATGCGTGGTTCGTAGCCAGCTTCACGAATCTTTGTTATCCGAGCGTACTTTTCGTTTTCACCACTAAGTTTTAAGTGATCAAAACAACGGTTTTTTACTCCTTTTCCAATGTAAAAAATCTCGTCATCAATTGGATCGCAATATGCATACACATAAAACTTTAACTCCTCTTGAACCTTGGTACTGAAAGTATTTATAGACATTTAATTTCTCCCGGTGTTGTGGCAATTGCAGTACAAAAAATATCCACTTATAGGTATTCTGAAGAGCTCGAAAAAGTGGAACTAAAAGCTTGGTGTGCTAGTTGTTTTGACGTAGCTGCCACTCGAGCTGTCTTCTGGCTGTCCCTATCACGTCGAGAAATGACAGCGCAGTAACATGGGGCTCTAGATTTTGAGTTGGGTAGTCTGAAGACTTGCTGCCGCCAATAATTAACACTTCAATCGGCTTGTTCAACTCTTTGACTAATTCGTGTCGATACGTTGTTGCTTGACCGTAATCAGCACGATTGAGTGCGTGAGATGGGCGTTTAAATTCAATCAACAGACAATTTCCACCCAAGTTTTCGCTCAACAGTAGGTCCGGTCGCATTTTGGCTCTGTCCCCAACGTATTTCTTTCCTAGGTGATCCTCAACTTGGCGTTGTAATGTCTTGTTCGAGCTGAAAAGCGAGTACTCTGGGCCAAAAATCCACAAACTTCGCTCAATGGCTTTGTGCATCGACGCTTCTAAAGTTTCCGAATTCGTAGCGAGAACTTCTAAGCTGTCCAAAAATCCCTGTCGCGCTTTAGCTTGCTCAACAAGGTGTGCGATATCGACCAGCCCGAACTCATCCAGTGCTTCTGCTACAGCAGCAATATCGCTTCTTGAAGCCTCAGCCAGATGATTGAGCAGAGTTCCGTAGTCTGACCTCTCGATTGCCTCAAGCAGCACAAAAACATATGGCTCAATTTTCTCGGGCGGTTCTCCAAAAAAACGATCTAAAACCCGCTTTACAGCTTTTTCCGCGTATTCACGTCGATGCTCAGGTAGCGCAGCCAATCTGTCATGCACCTCGCGCCGTAGGCGGGCCTGTGCCAATTGGATCTCCCGTCCATAACGATCCTTAAATGCATTAAAAATTACTGGTCTCACTTGCTCGGTTAACTGAACTAATAGCTCACTATTTTCAATTAGGCTTCCCCATCCAGCGGTAACGTGGTCGCGCAGTCCATCTGCATCTATCTCGCCATAGAGCCGCTTCAACAGTTTTGGTGGAAAATCTTCTTGTTCGTCCAAGCCAAAAAAAGATGGTTTCCCCACTGCTTTTCCATCTACTTTTATTACGATACCTGGCTGTCTAGAGACAGATTTAACTTCCGCAATAGCGAACTTCAAGTGCGTTTCTCCAACACCGCTCACTGAAAGATTGGAATCATGAAAGCTACCATCAACATCATCAACTCCAAGCAGTTTCCCGTTAACAAGAATAGTGATGCCAGATTCGCGGCCGTATTCCTGAAGTAGGATCTGCCGTAACTTCTTCGGATCAGGAAAGGTAAGACCTGCATGGAGTCCAGATAGCGTGATTTTCGTGCCGTGCTCAGACAATTCGCAGGGTGCAGTATTGAGTGGAATATTCAATTGCTCAATATCTGAAACTGCTGCTAAATCTTTCAGGCGAACGCTAAAGCTACTGCGTACATTTCGCGCAAAAGTCTCCAACGACATTTCAGAGGCTGCCATCAAACCTGCGAATTTGCCAACGCCTTTTCGGCCCTTGACCAAACGCTGCTTGGTGTTCGTTCGCTCGCCTCTCAATATGCGTCGATCCGAAGCGATGGCCAGGTAGTGCCGCCTGACTTCCTCAGAGGTCATGCCACTACCGTCGTCAAGGACTTCAATAGGTGAGTCACTCATAGGTTCTGGCAAAGCAATACTGACCGTATCCGCATCAGCGTCCCATGCGTTATCGACTAGCTCCTTCAGCGCTTTTTCAGTTGAAGAATATTCTTGACTTAAGAGTTTCGCAAGTCTTGAGTCGACATGAAATCTAGCCGTGTTTGTTTTCATTTTTTTGCCTTTGATTGATGTTCAAATATCTGTAGCAGATAGTACAAATGGGTATTTTCCATTTCATGCAATCGCTGAAGACAGCGTACTTATTCAGCTGTTGAAAGCTGCTTCTCCAAAAAAACGACTTTTCCACTATTCTCAATAATCAACAGGTATCTAGCCAGCGTAGCGACCGCAAAAAACATCCGAGCAGCCTACTGCTCGTCCTAGCTCGCAGCGCGCATATGTCCCACCCTGCACCGCGACCACGCGAAAGTCCGAGCCTTTACTGGCCTTCATGGTCATGATTTGTATGGTGTTTACGCCACGGGTCATATGTGACACGCAGCTACCCATCGAAGGAATAAGAGTCGCCACCCGCAGCCACCGCCTGTAAAAATTTGTTAACCCATCATGCCGTAAAACATCTGTAGGGGTATATGTAAATATTCACCTTTTTCAGGCGCGGGCACTGGATTCCCGTCGATGGGGGAATGACGGGGGGGGGGTGAGGTGGTTTTTAAGCCGTTTTGAGCTGATAAGAGCCGTTTTTAAGTATCGAATAGGCCTTTAAACCAATAAATACGGGCGCAAACAGCTAATATATTTATAGCATAAAACCATTCTGTACGGCATGCACGCCAGTCGCTGACTGGTTAGCGCCCCGCTAAGAGCAAATTCCCGTCATTTAGCTACGCCAGCAACATCCAGCTCTCCGCTGAGATTAGCTTGTTAAGCACAATCGTGCTAATATCCAGCACATGTCTTCAGTTCAAGCCCTGTTTACACACCCCCAGTCCAAAGTTTTGGAATGGGTGTTTGGCCAGCCTGAGCGCTGGTATCACATCCAAGAATTGATCCGTTTAACGTCGCTGGCCAGTGCGTCGCTGCAGCGAGAAGTCAAGCGCTTGCATGTGGCGGGCCTGGTGGTGGAAGAGCGCATTGGCAACTTGCGCCGGGTAAAAGCCAACCCGGCTAGCCCGGTGTTTGCCGACTTGGCGAACCTGGTGC
>JBASFP010000023.1:0-2299 GCA_049653085.1 Polaromonas sp. | reverse complement strand
TTGCGCTTCTGTGCTTCTGGCCCACGGGTATTGCTCAAAATAGCCGCAACTTCTGTATAAGTGAAGCGCGCGTGACTCCACATCAGCGCTGGGTAAAACTGGTACGCCTCGACCTGACCATCTTCAGATACAAACATGTCGCAGACCATGCACAGGCGCTCGACTTCGGGGTTAAGCGAGCACAAACCATTTGACAACTTTTCAGGCAACATGGGAATCACACGCCGTGGAAAGTACACGCTGGTCGCTCGGTCATACGCGTCAATGTCAATGGAAGAACCAGTCTCAACGTAGTGGCTTACATCGGCAATAGCTATCAGCAGCCTCCATCCGCTTTGTGCCGCCTTACCGCGTCCACGGGTACTTGGTTCGCAATAGACTGCATCATCAAAATCCCTGGCATCTTCACCATCGATGGTGACCATGGGAATGTCCGTCAGGTCAATGCGATTCACGTGGTCCTCAGGACGCACTTTGTCTGGCAGGGCACGCGCCTGGGCTACGCAAGCCTCTGAAAACTCGTGAGGAACGCTGTACTTTCGTACGGCAATTTCAATCTCCATACCTGGGTCGTCTACTTCGCCCAGAACCTCTTTGATTCGCCCTACAGGCTGACCAAAAAGCGCAGGAGGCTCAACCAATTCCACCACGACCACCTGCCCTACCTTCGCGACACTGGTGGCACCTTTGGGAATCAAGACATCTTGACCGTAACGTTTGTCTTCTGGAGCCACCAACCAAACGCCGCTCTCGTGCAACAAACGCCCGATGATTGGCTGTGACGATCGCTCCGTAATTTCCACAACCCTGCCCTCCGGGCGCCCCTTGCGGTCACTGCGAACGATGCGCACTTTGACCCTGTCCTTATGCAAAACAGCCCGCATTTCATTGGGAGGCAAGTAGATGTCGGGCGCGCCGTCATCACGTGACACGAAGCCATGTCCGTCGCGGTGCCCTTGGACAACGCCCTCAACTTCATCCAGCAAGCCGCTGGTTTGGCTCATATTTTTGATACAATCACTCTCTTTCCTGAGATGCCCAGGTGGCGGAATTGGTAGACGCACTAGTTTCAGGTACTAGCGAGTAACTTCGTGGGGGTTCGAGTCCCTTCCGGGGCACCAACACTGGTAATGTAGTTAATGAAAAGCCGCTTCAATTGAAGCGGCTTTTTTTTGGCTTAAATCGGCAATGCAACTAAATCATGGCCCTGCGCACTGACAATGCGCGCCTTCGTGAAATCACCCACTTTCAATGTTTTGCTGATCTTTTCTGGCGGCAGCAAGCGCACCACGCCGTCGATTTCAGGGGCATCAGCATAGCTTCTGCCGATACCACCCTTTTTCCCCATACTTGGGGCTGAGTCCACCAATATCTGCATTGTGGATCCGACTCGTCGTTGAAGTCGTGCTGCAGACACATCCTCAGCCACAGCCATGAATCTCGCACGACGTTCTTCCCGCAACTCCAAAGGCAACATATCTGGCAATTCATTCGCCGCAGCCCCACTGACCGCACTGTAAGCAAAGCAGCCAGCGCGATCAATTTGCGCTTCGCGCATGAAATCCAAAAGGTGGGTAAATTCTTCTTCTGTTTCACCCGGAAAACCGGCGATAAAGGTGCTGCGCACCACCAATTCAGGGCAAGCTTCACGCCACTGCTGAATTCTCTCCAGATTCTTTTCACCACTGGCCGGACGCTTCATACGCTTCAATACATCGGGATGACTGTGCTGAAGCGGCACGTCAAGGTATGGCAACACTCTTCCTGTCGCCATCAAAGGCAAGATGTCGTCGACGCTGGGATAGGGATAAACATAGTGCAAACGCACCCAGGCACCAAAAGGCTCTGCGATCTCCCCCAAAGCTTGTACCAAATCCAACATGCGCGTCTTGACGGGCCTGCCATCCCAGAAACCTGTGCGGTATTTCACATCGACACCATAAGCCGAAGTGTCCTGACTAATTACCAACAACTCCTTCACTCCTCCGGCAAATAAGGCCGCTGCCTCAGTCAGCACGTCCCCAATAGGCCGCGACACCAAGTCACCGCGCATGCTTGGAATGATGCAAAAGGTGCAGCGATGATTGCATCCTTCACTGATCTTCAAATAGGCGTAGTGCCGGGGTGTCAATTTAATGCCTGCAACGCCAAAGCTGCCAGGTACCAAGTCCGTAAACGGGTCGTGCGGTTTAGGCAGATTCAGGTGAACCGCATCCATCACTTCCTGGGTGGCGTGAGGACCTGTGACAGCCAGTACTTTGGGGTGCATCTGCCTCACCAGATTTCCGCCGCCTTCACC
>JBASFP010000022.1:0-126663 GCA_049653085.1 Polaromonas sp. | reverse complement strand
ATCGGTTTAACAGGCGATTTGACTTGGCAGCCATGGTGCCTCGACTGCTTCGCGCTGCTGTGACTACAAAACCTCTTCCTCTGAGCATCCTACGCCTGTCTGAGGCAGGTATCTAATCAGGTGTTTTTGACCTTTAGACCAATGAATACGGGCGTAAGCAGCTATTAAAAAAGTAGCTTCAAAAAATGCTCAAACGGCTTTTTTGGCCCAAGCGCTGCACCAGCCTTTGGCCAGCACCTGCTTGCCCGCAAACAGCGGGCAGCCGCCTTGTTCAGCCGCGCCGCCCAGGTACAACGAGCAATTGGCGCATAGCTGGCCGTCAGCGTATTTTGGGAACCTGGCTTTGTCTGCATTGGCGGCAACGGCGACATAACCCAGTGCCATGGCTTGTGGGTCTTTTTCATCGAGCAGCGGGCCTGTGGCTGTGGTGGCTGCTGGGGCTTCAGCCACAGGTGCTGGCGCAGCCGCCGGGGCTGGCGGCGTTATCACTGGGGCGGCGGCTTCAGGTGCTTTTTTATCGCCGCAAGCGGCCAAAAATGCCGTTGCTCCCGCAGCCGTCATCAGCGGGATGGCAGGAAGGCTTTGAATGAGTTGACGGCGAGTGGTCATGAAGTATCTTTGGGGTGTTGGCTAAGGGGTTGTGCATCCATTGACTGATGCACAACATCCTATGGCTCACCAGCACCATCGCCACGTCAGCAATAGTCGCCAGTCCCGACCTTATTGCGCCTGAAAGCCGCTGGCCTTGATGATCTTGGTCCAGGTTTGGGCGTAAGCCTGCTCACGGCTGGCCAACTGGGCGGGCGGCATGTAGCCAACCGTCAAACCCATGGCGGTGAGCTTGTCACGCACATCCGGCATCACCACCACTTTAGCCACCGCCTCGGCGATGCGGTCAACCGTGGCCTTGGGCGTGCCTGCGGGGGCAAAAATGCCGTAGTAAGGCACGTCTTCAAAACCGGCCAAGCCCAGCTCGGCAAAGGTCGGCACGTCGGGCAGCGCGGCTTGGCGGGCATTGCCCAGCACCGCCACCACACGCACCTTGCCGGCCTTGTGGTTTTCAATAAAGTCGGGCACAGACGCCACACCCGCACCAATCTGGTTGCCCAGCATGTCGGCCATCATGGGGGCGCTGCCGCGATAGGGCGCTGACTGCAAATCCATCTGGTACTTTTGGCCGATCACTTTGACCAGAAATTCGGGCACAGATGCGGGTGCGGGCACGCCGACATTGCCTTTGTTGCCCTGGCTTTTAACCCAGGCCACATATTCATTGACCGACTTGGCAGGCGTGCCGCCAGACACGGCCAACGCATTGACAAACGTGGCAAAACCGGCCACCGCTACAAAGTCTTTGGCGGGCTCAAAGCCCGGGTTCTTGACCACCAGCGGCAAGATGGAAATGGTGTGGTCGTGGCTTAAAAACAGCACTGAACCATCTGCCGGCGCGGCCTTCAAAGCCTGCGCCGCCAGTTGCCCACCCGCACCAGCCTTGTTTTCTACCACCACGCTGGTAGCCAGCTGGTCTTTGAGCTTGTCAGCCAAAATGCGGGCGATGGCGTCCGTGCCGCCACCTGGCGGGAAACCCACCATCAGTTTGATGCCGCTGGACTGGGCCTGCGCCCATCCGCCAGCAACTGCCAGCACGGCGGCCAGCACGGCACTGCGGCGGCTAAAAGGTTTTAAAAATGAATTCAGCTGCATGGTGGTCTCCGTTGGCGTCGGGTGTCAAAAAGGTGGCGCGGTCGCGGCTATAACGCGCTCACATCATTTTGCAGCAAGAAAGATTCCAGGCCCGACGCGCCCACTGGATTACCGGTGCGACTCGTCCATCAGCGGCGCCATGTCTGACGAATAGGTGCGGTCACCGACCTGCACGGCGCTGGCCTTTTGCCAGGCGGCTTCAAACTCGGCCATTTCTTCGGCCGTGACGGCCTCGAATTTTTCGATGTTGCTCTGGCGCTGGCTTTCGGTGCTGGGGCCAGGCCGCGCCGCGACCACTGGCTTGGCCCAGTTGGCAACACTCGCGTCGAGTGTGTCGTCAGATCGCCAATAGATGCCGCCGACCAGCAAACCGTATTTGGTCTCGGCATTTTTGATGATCAATGCAGCGATTTCTTTCAAGCTCGCGTGCTGGCCTGCCGGGCTGGCCATGAAGGTGGGCGACATGTCAAGCATGACGACAAAGCAGTGACCGCGCTTGTCGGTGCGCATGACTTTTAAACGGTAGGTGTTGGCGACGATGTAACGGCTTTGCAGACTGTTGCGAATGGCTTCATACAACAGCTCACGGCGAAACGCCATGCGCTCTTCGAGGTTCATTTTGACCGGCATGGTCTCAGGCCCGCGCTTGGCGCTCAAACCGTCGTCTTGGGAGTCTTGCCCTTCGCGCCCGGAGTTACCAGCTTTGGGAGCGCGCGAGCTGCTAAAAAAATCTCTGAAGAGTGCCATGATGAAATGGTTACAAAGTAAAACTTTTAAAAACGATAAAAACATCATATCGACGCTGTTTCATTTTGTCAGTCACTCAATCATTTACGGTACAAATTAAACAGTTGGTTACTTTTAAATGTTGCATGCCTGCGACTTATTGCATCTCACAACATCAGCCAAACCGCAGTTTCATCCCCAAAATGGCAGCGGCCAGCAGCAGTGTGATGCCATTGGCAATCACCATGGGCCAGGATTGCAGCAAAACACCGTACACCAGCCACAGCGCCACCCCCAGCGTGAACACGCTGTACATGCCCAGCGAAATACCGCCAACGTCACGGGTTTTATAGCTGTGCCAGGTTTGCAGGGCAAAGCTGGCCGTGGTCAGCACCGCAGCGACTGAGCCTATCGCTTCGATGTAGACCGCATTCATTTGCTACCTTCTTTCACAGCCCAATCCACCAGCGCCTCCAGCGCAGGCCGGGCAGCAGCAGCATTCGGGTGGTTGATGATGCTGACCACCACCAGGCGTTTGCCACTGGGCGTATGCACGTAGCCTGCCAGCGCAGATGCGTCGCGCAGGCTGCCGGTTTTTAAATGCGCCCAGCCTTGCGACACACGCGATTTGCTGCGGCGCAGCGTGCCGTCAATGCCAGTGATTGGCAGCGACGCCATCAACTCGGGCATGGCGCCCGACACATAGGCGGTTTGCAGCATGCGGGCCAAAGCTTGCGGCGTGATGCGCTCCTGGCGCGACAGGCCGGAGCCGTTGTCGAGCACGGGCATGTCTTGTGCGCCAAAGCGCTCGCGCCACCAGCCTTGCAGCACGTTGCGTGAAGCGTCCAGGCTGGCTGGGCCAGAATTCAGGCTCAGGCTTAAAAACAGTTGTTGCGCCATCACGTTGTTGCTGAACTTGTTGATGTCGCGAATTACCTCGGCCAGGGTTGGTGACGTCATTTCAAAAACAGGCTTGGCGCTGGCAGGCGCGCGGCCGTCCCGCACCCGCCCGCCCAGCTTGCCGCCCATCTCGGCCCACAGGCCAGCGACAGCGCGCTCGGCGTAGCTGGCCGGGTCGGCGTAGGCCACAGGCCAGACCTTTTCACCACAGCCCGCCGGGTAGCTGCCTTTGAAACTGATGCGAAACGGGTCGCTGAAATCAGCCAGCAAACCACTGCGGTAGTCACCACAGTCAGCCAGCGTTGCGGCGGTTTTGCCAGCGGCCAGCGGCACACTGGCCTGCATCTGTACATTGGCCAGCGGCGGCTCAAAGCTCACACTGGCTACACCCGCGCCCGGGTTGGGCACGAAGGTCATGACGACTGACTTGAAGTTGAGCAGCAGCGCATCGGGCGCAGCGTTGTAAGGGCGCAGTGGCTCGCCGTCAAAGTCAGCCGGGTTTTGCGGCGTGATGCTGAAGGCGCTACGGTCTAAAAGAATGTCGCCCGTGATGGTTTTGATGCCCAGCCCTTGCACGCGCCGCAGCAACAACCACAGCCGCTCCAGCACCAACTTGGGGTCGCCCTTACCCTGAATAACCAGGTTGCCGGTGAGCACGCCATCTTTGATGCTGCCATCCACAAACACCGGCGTGGGCCAGGTGTAGGCCGGGCCCAGCAGCTCCAGGCCCGCGTAAGTGGTCACCAGCTTCATGACCGACGCCGGGTTGACCGACGCGCTGGCGCGGTAACTTAAAAGCGGGACGGTTTTGCCATTGGCCAAAGGCGCGGCATCAACAACGATGGCAGCCAGCGCCTCACGCGGGACTTTGGCTCGGGCGAGAGCGGCTTCGACTTCGGGTGGTAGGGTTTGGGCCGTGACTAGATTTAAAACCGTTAAAACTCCGCAGACGGCGAGATATTTGAAAGATAGATTCATTTGCATTCGGCAATTATCAATCTGCAAAGTTGCTCCGGATTGGACTAACCCTTACCAGCAGGTCTTAGAGAACAATCTATGACCAACACCGTAATTTTGTGTTGATGACTGACGGGTACCGTCTGCTGTAGCCTTTCTTGCAATTCGATGGCAGCCTTGGGTCTTGTCCCACCGTCACCCGCGACAGGTTGCCCGGCACCACCAAACCAGAAAACGAGAAAAATGCCGTAGCCATCTGAGGCCAGCTCTCGTGTGTACCTTGCGATCAATTGATGCTCGATGGCTTTCCACAAGTCTGGATGCATCTCTCGCTTGATTTCAATCGGTATGTTGTAGCCCTGTGCTGATACCTTGATATCAGCGCGCTTTGCATCTGCGTAACGCCCTTCGGGTTCAGCGCTGATGCCAAGTGGGTTCAGTCGAATTTTCAAATCCGACAAAAGTCTGTCGCGGCAACTGTCCTCTACTTGCGGTTTTTTTTCTCGCCAGTATTGCAAATAGTCGTTGGTGCTACCGTGCCGAATTTCGTGCCCAAGTTGCTGCAAATGATCCAGCGTCAAAGCGTGCAAGTCAGCCGCATTGGCAGGCGTCAGATTGGCCAAAGTAGCCGAGACTTTTGTCACCGTTTCGGGCTTGAACAAGGCTATGCGCCGCGTTAACTGTTGGTCAAACAGTGCCCGACGCAGGTGATCTACCCAAGGCTTGAGAGTTTTGCGCTGCAACAATGAGTCGAGCACTCGCTGGGCATCTTCACCGGGCATACCAGCAATAGTAGAAATAAAACCTTCAACATATCGTCCAAGTTCCATGTCAGGTGACACCCAGCCAGAATCCTTCGCCCAACTGGGTGAGCACTGTGGCCCTAAGAGCTCAATCATGAATTCAAGCGCCGCCAAAGGCAGCATGCCTTGCGGGCCATCTCTATCGCGTTGTTCATGAACAAGCGCAATCAGATGGCTGACCCGCGCTTGTGTTTGAGATATGTATTGCTTGGCAGGTTCAAGATAAATATCAGGCGCAAGCTGCAGACCTGCGGCAAGCCAATAAACCCGTTGTGCAACGTCACATGGCTTGTCAGAGAGTCTGTTGGCAATGATTTCAAGCTGTGTAGCTCTATCCAAGTTCTTTATAAGTGTGGCGATGAGCAGGCGAAGACTTTTTAATTGGGTTTTCTGGGCCTTGCGGGGAAACAACCTCAACATATCCGGGACGATAAGCTTTGCGACAACAAAATAATTTGGGTCGTGCGCGAGCATATACAAACCATCGACATGCTCTTTTTTATTGGCGATTTGTGTGGTTATTAGAGGGCTCATCACACGAGCCATCACGTCGGCACGTGTGATTGCCAAGCATTTGAACCACTCAGGCGTACTGTCAAAATTATTGGTCAGCCTAAATGCCACCATCATCTCAAGTACGGAATCAGATAGGTTCAGTGCATCAGCAGGGGTTTGCTCTGTCCACCTTAGTTCCATCGCAGCCAAGCATGGTGTGGCCAGGTTGTAGCGCCGATCCTCGGTATTTAATTTAATGATCTCGTCCGCAGTGGGTAGATCTGAGCGAAACAGGCATTGGCGCAAACCATGCAGCGCCAATTGAAGCCATTCCTTGTTTTGATTCAATAGCTCTAGCAAACGGGTTTCAGGCGACTTTCCTTTTGATTTATGAAATCGGTTGAGATATGCGTTGCCGATTTCGATCAGTGCTCCTAAGTCAGCGAAACTCCCTAAAAAACCTGGGAGTTTATTTTGAAAAAACTCGACTTTTTGTGTTTCTCTCTCCTTAGTACGTGCTTCACGCGCAAGTTTGGATTTGATACGTTCTTGATACTGCTCATCAGGCGGATAGGGTCGCTTCAAAAAGGCATCAATCCAAATACCATCATCAGGATATTTTTTTTGCCAATCTTCAAGCATTTCAATGGCAACGTTTGAGCTTACTTTTCTCTCCAGAACACGAAACGCTTCAAAGACCATTTGCTGGCGCCACTCAATATGGGTGCATTTTTCTGCGAGCGACAAGTACCAATGCTCTACGTCAGCTGGCTCAGGCGCCTCGTAAAGTTGCTGCTGTATTTGCCAAAGAGTAAGAAGTCCTGATTTTTCCTCCTCAACCTTTATGCTTATTGCATGCTCAAAAAGTACCTTATATCGTTTGGGATTTTTCTTGAGCCAATCTTGTAGCGCCTCTTTATGCTCTGGATCAAGTGGACAGTAATAGTGCTCTCCCAGCCCTAAAAGCAGCCATTGTTGGAGATCTGGCGGAGTCATTTCCAAACCATGATGCGTCACGCCTCTAACAAGTAGCGAACCAATGATTCCTGCCATACCAAACTCATCGTCATTATTTTCAAGTTTGAAATTCATTGAAACTAGCGAATCAAGTAAAACGGCGATTTCTTCAATAGAGATTTTTTTTGGCAGATCATGCCAAAAACTCCAATACGAACCAAGCAATGAACTAGCCTTTGGTTTTCTGAAATAGTTCCATATTTCCAACCCTGTGATATGACCGGGATACATATCTGAAAGCAGCGTGCCAAGCAACTCGTCCTCGCTGTCTTCTACCTTGCAGCTGTGAATGTCGTCCAACAGCTTTCGGCATACCGGCCACTGATCATCTAGGCGCTCAAATGCAATAAGAGTTCGTAGCGCTTCGATTCGTGAGCTTGGCCAATAACTGGCATCCCGCACGATTTGCTCCAACTCTGTTTTTAGCCCCTGCATACCCTGCCCATGAGCTACTGCATCCAATATGCAGTCAACCAGCGCCACGTGCGCGGGGCTACGGTCAGCAGAGGTCAGCAAGCACCGAAAATCGCTTTCCATGTCCTTTGTTGCCAAAGCACCAAAAGGCTGGCTGACCCAGTTCTGCCGTCGGAAATAGGTATAGCGTTTGGCCTCGTTACTCAAAGCATCAAGTACCTGAAGTTTCTCCGAGTGCGTAAAATTTTGAACATCGCCGTTGAGAACAACGCCCAGTGGGTCGCGGTCAATCAGATCAACGCGCAGTGGCCCAACCGCAATGGCCGCCAGCCAGGCATGCAGACCGCGCAGCTCTGGCACCACGCCTGCATCTTCACCCAGCATCAGCGCCAGTACGCGCCTGTACGGCAGTCCTTCATTGACTCGTTTGATGAGGTATTGGGCGGCAAGGAATTCAGCAACGGTTCGGTGGACGGGCAGAAAATCGCCGCTGCCGTTTCCCGTGAACAGCCGTGTGTGCAGTGCCGCGCGGCAAAGCGCTATGTTGGCCGCTGAGTCGCTGATGGGTAAATCGACCAAGGCAACTGTGTTTTGTGAGCCAATACCCCGTTTTTGCAGGCTTATCAAGCCCTCGCTCGAGAGCAGCATCAATGCGCACAAATAACCTGCTGCCTGTAGCAGGGCTTCGTCTGGCGGCGCGACTTCGCGTGTGTTGGCACGCCATTGGTCGTTGTGCTCTTGCACCAGCTTGGCACACGCCATTTGGTAGGTTTGCGTTTTAGTTTCTGGCCATCCGTTTGCCGTCGCTTCAACCAGCAATCGCAAGCTTTGGGGGTTGTCCAGTAAACCTTCCAGATTTTTCTTTTCAGCTTCCGCAATGAAGTCTGTGGCACGTTGCGCGTTAGGCGATTGCCAATGTGTGATCAGTGCCTCGCTTTCCTGCCTATTTAACGGGGCAAGATGCAACTCTAAAAAATCTTGTTCACCCACAAGACGTTGCAAAGCTGCGCTGTCCGTGCTGCCACGCCAATCTGCCTCACGGCATGAAATACGAAACTTTGGCGTCCCCAGCTTTTGCAGCTTGGCGCGTATCTGCCCCAGTGCTGTAAATCCAATCGCACCACCTGCAGAGATTTCATCAAGACCGTCAATGAAAACCAACGAGTGCTGATCAAGCGTTTGATCCAGCTCAACAAAGTTGCGCGCGCTGATGTACAGGCCGCCTTCTGCCTGGCTGAGTGATTTGAAAGCGTCTGTTTTCCCGGCACCGGGGTCGCCTATCAAAACCCATGCGTGTATGGCGCTGTATGCCGAAATAGGCTCGGGCAACGACAAGCCACCGTCTTGTAGCCGCAACCTCACACTGCGCGTGATGGGCAGGCGGTCCTGAGCCCGATCAACCATTGCATTCATGGCATCGCCAGCCAATACGACAGCGGGTAAGACAAAAACTCTGTCAAGTCCACACCACCCGCTCCCACCAGCAGGCGACGGCAATCTTTGTGCTGATCTGCGAACGCGTCCAGCCCATTCAACTTGCCGTGATGGGTGCCGCTTTTAACTTCTATGGCAGTCAGCCGCTTTGCATCCGAAATGACAAAGTCAACTTCATGAGGGCTTTCGCGCCAGTAATGGACTTTCTCCGTGGTTTTGGCGGTGTTGCATAAATGAGCGCCTACTGAGCTCTCTACAAGACGACCCCAGAATGACCGGTCTGCCTGCGACTCGGCGAAGGTGTAGGGCACGGCACTCGACATGAGTGCCGTGTTTAAAACATTGAACTTGGGTGGTGAGGCGCGCTGGCGCGCAACACCCCGATGGTATTTGTGTAGCCCAGTGAGCAGACCCGCATTTCCAAGCAGGTCAAGGTAGCCCGCTAGCGTGGTTTCGTTCCCCGCGCCGTCCAGTTGCCCTTTGACTTTTCCAAGCGCAAGAATTTGCCCGGAATAGCTACAGCCCAGTGTGAAGAGCTGTTTTAGAAGCGCGGGCTTATCGACACGCACCATTTGGAGAATGTCTGTGTCTATGCTGGGCTGCACCAGACTGGCCAACACATACTGCCGCCAACGCGCTTCGTCGCGAATAAAAGGAGCGCTGCCCGGATAGCCGCCAAAGAAAAAATACTCATTGAGTGTGAAGTCGAACGCCTCATGCATTTCTGGAAAGGACCAATGCGTGACGGGAATCAATTCATATCGCCCCATCAGGCTTTCAGTTAGGCCTTTTTGCATCAGCAGTGGGGAACTCCCCAGCAACACAACATGCATATCCAGGCCTGCGGCACGGTCTGCATCCCATAGGCCTTTGACGACTTCTGACCATCTCGAAATTTTCTGTATCTCATCAAAAACCAACACGAAAGCCTGCTCTGAATTTGTCGCCCGGATTTGTTTTTGCCTTTCGCGAGCTGCTTGCCAGGAGCGGATTAACCACCCAGCATCCCTGCTCTCGCCCGTCGGCTCAGAACTTGTCTGCGTGTAGGTGCCAAATGGCCGCAGCGGTTCTTCATATTGATCAACCGCGATAAACTCGTGGGCAATGCCCTGTAGTGCGGTTCTTACCAGTGTCGTTTTGCCAACCTGCCGCGGCCCCGCAACGATGGTGATGAAGCGAGATTTCTCTGCAAACCTGTTGCGGAGTTCGTTGATTTGAAGACGCTGAAAAGCCATGATTTGTTGTGAGTAAATTTACTCAGTATTGTATTTTCTCGCTGTGAGATGTCAAGAGAAAAGGGTTTTGACTTTAACTAGTCAGTTTTATTACTACTCATTTAATAGCTGCTTGCGCCCGTATTTATTGATAAAAACACCTTTTTTATGCCTAAAAACGGCTCCCAATTCGTCAAGTTCATAGCTTTTGACACCTCCACCGACGTGATGTCCATCGCGTTGACGGATGGCGCACGGGTGTGGCAGCACACCGGGCCAGGCGGGGCGAAAGCGTCGACCACTTTGATCCCGGCGATTTTGGCGCTGCTGGCTGAAGCGGGTTTGGCGCTGGGTGATTTGCAGGCCATTGCTTTTGGCCGGGGGCCGGGCTCGTTTACCGGGCTGCGCACCGCGTGTGCGGTGGCGCAGGGGCTGGCTTTTGGGGCCAAAGATGGCGTCGGCATACCAGTGCTGCCGATGGACACGCTGATGGCGGTGGCTGAAGAGGCGCGGCTGCTGCATGATTGCGGTCATATCACCGCCCTGCTGGATGCCCGCATGGACGAGATGTATGTGCAGCGTTATACGTGTAGCCAGGGCGTTTTGACCCCGCTTGGCGACTGCGAATTGATTCGCCCAGAAGCGCTGGCATCAGAGCCCGGCACGCTGTACGCTGGCAATGTGTTTGAGGTGTACCGGGGTCGCTTGCCCGAGGGTTTGACCAGCGCGGCCTGCCTGCCCACAGCCACTGCCATGCTGCGGCTAGCCCCCCGGCTGGCAGCCAGTGGGCATTGCGTGGCGGCTGACCAGGCTCTGCCGCTGTACGTTCGGGATAAAGTGGCGCAAACCACTGCCGAGCGCGAACAGATCAAAGCGCTCAAACTTCAAAACCTGCCAACATCATGAGCGCTGTTTTTAAACCCGCCGATTCAATCGAAGCCCGCTTTGAGCCGATGACGCATGCCGCCCTGAGCCAAGTGGCCAGCGTGGAGCAAAGCGCCTACAAATTCCCCTGGACACGCGGCAACTTCAGTGATTCGCTCAACGCGGGCTACGAAATGCAGATGCTGGTGGGCGGCCAAGCTACCCCCGAACTGCTAGGCTACTTTGTCGCCATGAAGGGCGTGGACGAGGTGCATTTGCTCAACATCACCGTCGCCCCCACCCACCAGTTGCAGGGCTGGGGCCGGCTGATGCTGGACGCGCTGGCGCTGTGGTCGCGCGGCCAGGGCGCGCAGTGGCTGTGGCTGGAGGTGCGCGCCAGCAACGCCCATGCCAAGGGGTTGTACGAGCGCTACGGATTTCGTGAAGTGGGGCTGCGAAAAGGTTACTACCCCGAGGGCGGCACCAGCCTGCTCGGCACGTCAGCTAGAGAAGACGCGGTGGTGATGAGTTTGTCGTTGGCTGGGTCAGCCGCATGATGCAGATGGACAAACGCCAGCGCGCCATGCTCAAGGAAATGGGTGTGCGAGTCTGGCAGCCCATGCCGCAGGCTGAGGTAAAAACGCCCGAGGTAAAAACAGCTGCGCCTGCTGCGCCAGAAAACGCTATTGATTCAGGAGCTGCTCGCGCCCGTATTCATTCGCCTACAGCCCCTTTTAATACCCAAAAACAGCCTGTACAAGCCATTCCAGCCCCTGCACAGGCTCAAAACACAGCCCCGGCGTGGCAAGTCGGCACAGCGCAAACGCTGTACGCAGGCACTGCCGTTCAAACCGCCGCCCGCTGGCTGGTGCTATTGGAAGCGCCCGCCAGCGCATTGCAAGACAACTTCAATCCACTAGACGGCGATGCAGGCAAGCTGCTGGACAACATGCTGCGAGCTGCCGGGCTGCACACTGCTGCTGCCGTGCTGCTTGCGCCACTGGTCAGAAGCGGAACGGGTGGAGATTTGCCCAGCGCACTGGCAGAGTTGCTGGTCAGCGCCAAGGCTGACGTTGTATTGGTGATGGGCCGCCTGGCCGCCCAGGCGCTTCTGCAATCGACCGAACCCTTGGCCAAGCTGCGCGGCCAGGTTCACGCGGTTCAAGGCCAGCAAGTGGTCATCACCATCGACCCCACCTACCTGCTGCGCAACCCGCAGGACAAAGCCAAGGCCTGGGATGATTTGTGCCTGGCCCTTAGCGTTTTCCGCCAGGTATCAACACCGTAGATATCGCCACCGCCATCAGCGCCACTGCTGCCCAGTCTTGCCAGTGCAGCACTTCACCCAGCCACAGCGCCCCTGAAAACACCCCCAGCACCGGGATCATCATGGTGCTGAGCGTTGACGCCACCGGCGGCAGCGTGCGCGCCAGCGTGAACCACGCCGCGTGGGTAAAGCCAAAAATCAGCACCCCGTTGTAGACAATTGCGACCCAGGTTTTAGGCTGCGGCATCACCCACAAGTGGCGCTCAAATGCAATGCTCATTACCGTCAGCACCACGGCCGCCATCAGCGTCATCCAGAACGACAGCGTCAATGTGCTGGCCACAATTTGGGTATTGCGCAGCAGTTGCGTGCCCAGCGCCCACACGGCAGCCGCCGCCAAGGCCATCAGCACCCCCAGCGGCTGGCCGGCAAAGTTGGTCAGCTCATTGAACAGCAGCAGCGACACCCCCACAGCCGCCGCACCCACCCCCAGCCACTGGGCTGGCCGCATCTGCGCACCAAAAACAGCCACGCCCAGCAGCGCTGAAAACACCGGCATGGTGTAGCCCAAAATCGCTGCCCGCCCACTGCTGAGCACGCTGATGGCCAAAATAATCAGCACATGCCAGACAAACATGTTGGTGACGGCCAGCCAGAACAGCTCGCGCCAGTCTTTGCGGGCCACATAAAAAGGCACCTTCATCACCCGCAGCGCCAGCCACAGCACGGGCACGCCCATCAACAGGCAAATGGCACGAAAGGTCAGCGGCGGGTAGCCCGTCACCCCCATCTTCATCATGGGCCAGTTCAGCCCCCAGGACAGGGTGACGGCAATGACGAGAATGAGCTGTTGACGGCTGAGTTGCATGCGCTGATTGTGCGGCTTCTTACAATCTGTGCATGACCAAGGCCACAAGCACCCCCACCTTTTTAGACATGCTGAGCACCGCTGAGCAACAAAACCAGTCCATGCTGTGCGTGGGCCTGGACCCGGAGCCGACGCGCTTCCCAGGCAAGCTCAAAGGCAGCAGCAACAAGATTTATGACTTTTGCGCCGCAATTGTCGACGCCACGGCGGACCTGGTGATCTCCTTCAAGCCGCAAATTGCCTACTTTGCCGCCCACCGCGCCGAGGGTCAGCTGGAGCGCCTGATGGAGCACATGCGCCGCGCCGCGCCCAACGTGCCCATCATCCTGGACGCCAAACGCGGCGACATAGGCAGCACCGCTGAGCAGTACGCGATTGAGGCGTTTGAGCGCTACGGCGCAGACGCAGTTACGCTGTCGCCTTTCATGGGTTTTGACTCGGTGGCGCCGTATTTGAAGCACGCTGGCAAAGGCGCATTTTTGCTCTGCCGCACCTCCAACCCCGGCGGCGACGACCTGCAAAACCAGCGCTTTGCCAGCGTAGAAGGCCAGCCCCTGCTGTACGAACACGTCGCCCGCCTGGCCCAAGGCCCGTGGAACCTGAACGGCCAGCTAGGCCTGGTGGTCGGCGCAACTTACCCGGCTGAAATTGAACGCGTGCGCACGGTAGCACCCACCTTGCCCCTGCTGATACCCGGCGTTGGCGCGCAAGGCGGTGATGCGGTAGCTACTGTGCGGGCCGGCTGGCGTGAGGGAGCGCCCATCATCGTCAATTCATCGCGCTCGATTTTGTATGCGTCTGGGGGTGATGACTTTGCTGAGGCTGCGCGGCGGGAGGCGTTAAAGACGCGGGATGTTTTGCAGGCAGCGCGGGGGACGTTGTAGGCTTGCCAGTAGCTGGTTTTAATGGCGCAAGCTATTCAATTGGGAAGAAGTGAAATGCCAATTTCTCCATTCGATCTCGCCCTGTTATGCCCCAGCGCTATGCGAAATGCATTACGTTAGAGTACCTAAATTGAGCAATGGATCTTCACAAACTATGTTGCTTCTGGCCGAAGAATTGCGCGAGGTCAATAGACTCTTGACTGACTTCGTAGATAGTCAGTCGCGCGCAAACTCATACTTAGGAATGGCATCGTTGTTGACGATCATCTCTCCAGCGGTTTGGGCTTTCCTATGGTGGCTCGAATCGACAAGTCTTGAAGACTTCGCAATGCTTGCGCTTATCCTTGCTGCTGGACTCTTCTGTTTGGGTTTGTGGTGGCGGTCGCATGCAACGAAAAGTTTCGTTCAGTTCAGATCTCGGGGACTAACGCTAGAGCGCTCAGGAATTCCGCTACGTACAAAGCGCAATGGAATCTTGGGCCCGGTTATGGTGTTGGCTCCGATCGGTCAATCGACCGAACAAGAGCCTGAAGATATCAACTTTGAGCAATTAACGACTAAAGAACTCCGTCGCCACCTTATTGCACTCGACTGACTTGAGCCGCAAAGCAACCAAGCGCGAAAGCGCGTTTTATCAAGGTGCAAAAGCATGAAAGCAGAGTACGACCTTTCCAAACTGAAGTCCCGCAAAAACCCTTACGCATCCAAGCTGAAGAAGCCCGTCACTATGCGGCTTTCAGAAGACGTGGTGGTGTACTTCAAGCGCATGGCCGATGATGCAGGGGTTCCGTATCAAAGTCTCATTAACTTGTACTTGCGCGACTGTCTTGCCAATAGTCGCAAAGTGCAAATTAAATGGCCTCAAGCTGCTTGAAGCTCGCAGTAGAAATACAAAGTTATAGAAAACATGGCATAAATGAAACGCCCCCAGCTTCAAAGCATCAAGGTGCTAAAAGGCAAATCAACCCTTGGTTTGCGGCTTCAATTTGTTGACGGCAGCACTTACACCGTTGACTTTGCGCCGCTGCTGGCTGAATCGAAAGGTCTCAACCCCCTGAAAGACCCTGCCGTGTTTGCACAGGCCACATTGATAGACGGCGAAGGCTGGACTGTGGTGTGGCCTGAGCAAGATATTCAAATCGGCGCTGACACCTTGTGGCTGGATGCGCAAGCGCAAAACGCGCCGGATGAAAACACGCGCATTTTTGCGCAATGGCGGGCACGCAACGGCTTGTCCCTGGCCAACGCAGCCCAGGCGCTGGGCATGAGCACCCGAACCATCAGCGCCTACGGCTCAGGCAAAAGAGCCGTACCACGCTACATGGCTTTGGCCTGCAAGGGATGGTCAGCGGAGCAGGCGCAGCGGACTGGGAATTGATTGAAATTACGCTGAGCGGTGATGTCGGGTTACGCTTCACTAAACCGACCTACAAAGCTACAAATTTAGTAGCTGCTTGCATGCGAATTTATTGGGCTAAATCCAAATTTAACTGCAATTTCTCAATCCGAGGATGCATCAAAGCAAACCACAGCGGCGGCAACATCGCCAGCAGCAGGCAACCCGCATAACCTGTTGGCAATTGCGGGCCAGGCAGCGGCTCCAGCGTGGGGTAGGCCTTCCACGCGTGCATGTGGTGGTCAGAGTGGCGTTGCAGGTTGGCCAGCATCGAATTGGTAGCGATGTTGTCGGCGTTCCAGGCGTGCATGACGGCGAATGCTTCGCGTTTGCCGTTTTCGGTGTGGCGCTGCAGGCCGTAATGCTCGATGTAGTTAACGATCTCCAGCAGCACAAAGGCCACAACTGACTGTAGGGCAAAATACGCTATGACTTTAATAGCTGCTTGCGCCGGTAAATAAGCGGTTACAAGCACAAAAACCATCAAACTGGCAACTGTAGACCAAGCCAGCGGGCTACGCAGCCAGCCAGACTTCATCTGCACCAAGCGCAGCGCCTCCAAGCGCCAGCCGCTTTGCAAACTGCCCCACAGCGTGCGCGGTAAAAACTGGTACAAAGTCTCGCCACGGCGCGAGCTGGCAGGGTCGTCATGCGTGGCGGCGCGTGGGTGGTGGCCACGGTAATGCTCCACCATGAAGTGGCCGTAGCAGACGCTGGTCATCAGCACCCAGGCGCACAAGCGGTCAAGCTTTGATTTGCTGTGGCCCATTTCATGCGCAAACGTGATGCCCTGCGAGCCGGTGATAAACCCGACGCTGAAAGCCACGCCCAGCACCACCAGCCATTCAGCCTGCATGACGGCGTAAGCGCCAACAACAATCAGCGCCAACTGCAACGGTACATACAGCCGCAAAATCCAATCAAAATAAACCCGCCCCGCACCTGAAACCAATGCAGCAGGCGATGACTTGCCGCCCGGCCACAAGGCGTCAATCAGCGCAATGCCCCACCAAATGACCAATGTGCCTAGTGCTGAATACTCGGGACGGCGCACGATGCCGTGCAGCGTCAGCAGGGGCAGCAGCCAGGCGACTAAGAAGCGAAGGTCTGACAGGCGCATCATGAGATTCTCATACGCCGCATGGCACGTTGCAAGAAGGGTTTTTACAGAAGCCGAGCCAAATACCGCCCCGTATGACTGTCCGCATTCGCCGCGATATCCTCCGGCGTACCCACGCCCACCACCATGCCACCACCCGCGCCGCCTTCCGGCCCCATGTCGATGAGCCAGTCGGCGGTTTTGATGACGTCGAGGTTGTGCTCGATCACCACAATCGTGTTGCCTGCATCGCGCAGCTGGTGCAGCACCTTGAGCAGCAAGTCAATGTCGGCAAAGTGCAGGCCGGTGGTGGGCTCGTCCAATATATACAGCGTGCGGCCAGTGTCTTTTTTACTCAGCTCTAACGCCAGCTTGACGCGCTGCGCCTCGCCGCCCGACAGCGTGGTGGCCGCCTGGCCGAGTTTGATGTAGCTCAGCCCCACATCCAGCAGGGTATGCAGCTTGCGGGCAATCGTCGGAACGGCTTTGAAGAACTCGGCGGCGGCTTCGACTGTCAAGTCCAGAATCTGCGCAATGTTTTTGCCTTTGTATTGCACCTCAAGTGTTTCGCGGTTGTAACGCATGCCTTTGCACACGTCGCAGGGCACGTACACGTCGGGCAAAAAGTGCATTTCAACCTTCACCACACCGTCGCCCTGGCAAGCCTCGCAGCGGCCACCGGCCACGTTAAAGCTGAAGCGGCCTGCGCCGTAGCCGCGTTCGCGGGCCGTATTCATCTCGGCCAGCAGCTCGCGGATGGGTGTGAACAGGCCTGTGTAGGTGGCGGGGTTGCTGCGCGGTGTGCGGCCAATCGGGGATTGATCGACGTTGATGACCTTGTCGAAGTGCTCAATGCCTTCGATGCTTTCGTGTGCGGCGGGCTCGTCATGCGCGCGGTAGAGCGTACGAGCCACGGCGGCGTACAGCGTGTCGTTCACCAGCGTTGATTTGCCCGAACCTGACACACCCGTCACGCAGGTCAGCAGCCCGACGGGGAATTCAACACTGACATTTTTGAGGTTGTGGCCGCTGGCGTTGATGACACGCAGCGCCTGCATGTCGCCCAGCGTGGCCTGGTGCTGCGCTTCGCGGGCTGCGCGGCGTTCATACGCAGGGCTGTGCGGAAAGCGTGAAGGCTTTTTGGAAGCGGTGAAAGCGTTTTCTTTTTTGACAGTCGGCAGCCATGCTGTGCGATGCGTGGGCACGGCGATTTTGAGTGTTTGCGCCAGGTACTTGCCCGTCAATGAGTTCGGGTTGTCACGCACTTCTTCATAGGTGCCCTGCGCCATCACGCGGCCACCGTGTATGCCTGCGCCCGGCCCCATGTCGATCACGTGGTCAGCGGCGCGAATCATGTCTTCGTCATGCTCGACCACCAGCACGCTGTTGCCAATGTCGCGCAAATGCTTCAGCGTGCCAATCAGGCGGTCGTTGTCGCGCTGGTGCAGGCCAATGCTGGGCTCGTCCAATACATACATCACACCCGTCAAGCCAGAGCCGATTTGGGACGCGAGGCGGATGCGCTGGGACTCGCCGCCCGACAGGGTTTCAGCGCTTCTGTCCAGGCTCAAATAATTCAGCCCCACATCGTTTAGAAACTTCAGGCGCAGACCAATTTCACGCACCACCTTGCCAGCAATTTCGCCCTTGGCACCTGACATTTTGAGCTGGTCAAAATAGGCAAAACTCTCGCGCAGGGTGATGCGGCTCAGGTCAAAAATTGCGCGCTTTACCGCTGTGCCATCTGCATCCGGCGAGCCGACCAGGTACACATGCCGCGCTTCCTTGCGAAGCCGCGTACCGTCGCAGTCCGGGCAAGGCTGGACGCTGCGGTAGCGCGCCAGTTCGTCGCGTACGGTGCTTGAATCGGTTTCGCGGTAACGCCGGTCAAAGTTGCGGATCACACCCTCAAAAGGGTGTTTTTTGGTGACTTTTTTGCCTTGAGAAGCGCCCGAGTCCATGATGTACGAAAACTTGATTTCTTCATCACCCGAGCCGCACAGCACCACCTCTTGTACTTTGATGGGCAGGTTTTCAAACGCGGTTTCAATGTCAAAAGCGTAGTGTTTGGCCAGGCTTTCAAGCATGGAGAAGTAATAACCGTTGCGCCTGTCCCAACCCTTGACGGCACCGCTGGCCAAACTGAGAGACGGAAAGGCAACAATGCGCGTTGGATCAAAAAATTCCTTGTGGCCCAGGCCGTCGCAACTGGGGCACGCGCCTACCGGCGAGTTGAACGAAAACAGGCGTGGCTCCATGTCGGCCAGCGAATAGCTGCACACCGGGCAGGAGAATTTGGCGCTGAACAGATGTTCTTTGCCTGTCTCCATTTCCAGCGCAATGGCTTTGCTGTCGGCCAGACGCAGGGCCGCTTCAAAGCTTTCGGCCAGGCGTTGCCTGAGGTTGTCGAACTCCGTTCGGGCTGAGCTTGTCGAAGCCGCAGACCCTTCGACCAGCTCAGGGCGAACGGGTGCACGCCGTACTTTCAACCGGTCAATCACCACGTCAATGTTGTGCTTTTCGGTTTTCTTCAGCTTGGGCAACTCATCAAACTCATAGGCTTGGCCATCCACGCGAAAGCGCACATAGCCTTGCGCCTGCATTTCAGCAAACAGCTCGACAAATTCGCCTTTTTTCTCGCGCGCTACTGGCGCGAGGATCATCAGCTTGGTGTCCTCGGGCAGCGCCAGCACCGTGTCCACCATTTCACTCACACTTTGCGCTTGCAGCGGCAAGTCATGTTCAGGGCAAAACGGTGTGCCTGCGCGTGCAAACAGCAGGCGCAAATAGTCATGAATCTCCGTCACCGTACCGACGGTGGAGCGCGGGTTGTGCGAGGTGGCTTTTTGTTCGATGGAAATAGCTGGCGACAGGCCTTCGATCATGTCCACATCGGGCTTGTCCATCAGCTGCAAAAACTGCCGGGCGTAGGTGCTCAGGCTTTCAACATAACGGCGCTGGCCCTCGGCGTACAGCGTGTCAAACGCCAGCGAAGACTTGCCCGAGCCGCTCAAGCCCGTGATGACGACGAGCTGGTTACGCGGAATATCCAGATCGATATTTTTCAGGTTGTGCGTGCGCGCGCCGCGAATGCTGATGCGCTGGGCCGCCAAAATATTGGCCAGGTACTTAGCGTCGTTAGGAGAATTCACATCGGTGCCAAAAAGAGAACAACCGACCATCATAGCCAAACCCAAGACTTTTGGCATCCGCTTCGGCAGGCGGGTAAACTGTAATGAACAGGAGTAAAAACATGGCCTCAGTCAACAAAGTCATCATCGTCGGCAACCTGGGCAAAGACCCTGAGATGCGCAGCTTCCCCAATGGCGACCAGATTGCCAATGTCACCATTGCCACCACCGACCGCTGGAAAGACAAAACCAGTGGTGAAATGAAAGAAGCCACCGAGTGGCACAGGGTGGCCTTCAATGGTCGGCTGGCTGAAATTGTGGGCCAGTACCTTAAAAAGGGCTCGCAAGTCTATGTTGAAGGCAGCCTGCGCACCCGCAAGTGGACTGACAAGGACGGCGTGGACAAATACACCACAGAAATCCGCGCCGACCAGATGCAGATGCTGGGCAGCCGCCAGGGCATGGGCGGCGGCGGTGCATCAGATGGCGATGACGGTGGTGGCTACAGCACACCGCGCGCGCCAGCAGCACGCCCTGCCCCAGTAGCCAAAGCCGCGCCAGCCAAAGCGGCCAGCGGTTTTGACGATATGGACGACGATATTCCGTTTTAAAAATTCACCCTCGAACCTCAAAAAACCCGCCGCCAGCGGGTTTTTTGCTTTCTGGCCTACACGTGGCACACGCTTTTGCTTACAAAACTTGCGTCTGGCATCAGCGCATCAAAGTTAGCATTTCAGACAGATAAAAAACAGTCAGCCAAAAGACCAACAATGAAAAAAAACCACTCACTTTTCAACACCTGCCTGCTGGCCTGCGCAGCCGCAGTTTGCACAACCGCCGCAGCCGACGGGCTAGAACCGCTGACCGATATTTTGAACACACCCGGCAGCGCCGGGCTAGGCTTGACCATACGCGCCAGCACATCGCCTTACCAGGGCGGCGGCACGCGCTATGACCTGGTGCCGCTGTATTTGTATGAAGGCAAACGGCTTTTTTTGCATGCCAACCGAGCTGGCGTCAAGCTCCTCAACGACGGCGACCGCAGCACTGGCCAGCGCGTTGATGTGTTTATTGAGCAGCGGTTTGAGGGCTTCCCGGCAGAAAACTTACCGGCCAGCCTGGTCGGCATGGCGCCGCGAGATTCAGGCATTGACTTGGGGCTGGCGTATCGCATTCGCCAACCCTGGGGCACACTGCGCGCTGAATTGCTCAAGGGTGTGGGCAGCGCATCACGCGGCTATGAGGCGCGGCTGGGCTACGGCTATGAATGGCGCTCCGGGCCGTGGTCATTGCGGCCCGATGTGAGCGTGTCGTGGCGCGATGCCAAACTCAACAACTATTACTACGGCGTACAGGCCAATGAGGCAACGGCAACGCGCGCAGCCTACGCGCCGGGCGCAGGCACGCAGGCGCAACTGGGTGTGTATGGCTCGTATGACGTATCAGAGCGTTGGCGGCTGCTGGCAGGTATCTCTAGTACCGTGCTGGGCGCGTCGGTTAAAAACAGCCCCATCGTACAAAAGCGCGTGCTGCCTGCTTTGTATATAGGCGCAGCCTACGACTTTGGCAGCCACAAGCGCCAGTGGGACGAACCCAGCTCGCCCACTTATGTCAAGCTGCTGTACGGCAAGGCCACTGAAGACGGCTGCCACCTGGCCCGTATCATCACCGCGCGCTGCCTGTCAACCGCCAAAGTCAACGCCACCCACATCAGCGGTATACAAATCGGCAAGCCATTTATTGAAAAACTCAACGGCTGGCCACTCGACTTTGCGGGCTACGTCGGCCTGACACACCACGATGAGCGCGGCCTGCAGACCAACGGCTTTCAGGTTGATTTATTCATGAAAGCCATCTACTACGGCTTTCCTTGGAGCAACAGCGTCAAAACCCGACTCGGCGTGGGCGTCGGCCTGTCAGCCGCACAGCGCGTGCCGTACACCGAGGTCACCAGCCAGAACGGCAAAACCACCTCGCGCCTGCTGAACTACCTGGACCCGACGATTGACATCAGCGTGGGAGATGTGCTGGGCGTACGGTCACTCAAAGAAACCTTCGTCGGCTTCGGCGTGTCGCACCGGTCGGGTATTTTTGGCGCGTCACGCCTGCTGGGTAACGTGAGCGGCGGCTCGAACTACATCTACACGTATGTGGAGTCGGCGTTTTAGATGCTACTTAATCAGACTGTCATTGCGGACTTGATCCGCAATCCATGGCTCCGTTCCCTGCTAGCACCGCAGAAGCTATGGATCCCGGATCGAGCCCGGGATGACAGGCAAAAATAGCCAAATCAGGCCGTTTTAAGGCATCAAATCGGCCTGTAGCCCAATCAATACGGGCGCAAGCTGCTCCTGAATTAATAGCGTATTAACTACTTCAAAGCCACCAGCAGCTTGCCATGCACGCCGCCAAAGCCGCCGTTACTCATGCAAAGCACGTGGTCGCCGCCTTTTGCTGCGGCTTTGACCTGTTTGACCAGCTCTTCAATGGTGTCGGCCACGCGCGCCCGATCCACCATCGGCGCCAACGCCTCGCGCGCGCTCCAGTCCAGGCCGCCCGCGTGGCAAAAAGCGATGTCTGCAGCCTCCAGACTCCACGGCAACTGCGCTGTCATGCTGCCCAGCTTCATGGTGTTGCTGCGCGGCTCAAACACGGCCAGTATCCGGTCAGCGGTTTTGCCCGCTGCGTTTAACTGGCGGCGCAGGCCATCAATCGTGGTGTGGATGGCGGTCGGGTGGTGAGCAAAGTCGTCGTAAATCGTGATGTCACCGCTGCTCTTTTGGATCACGCCTTTGACTTCCATGCGACGCTTCACGTTTTGGAAGGTAGCCAGTGCTTCGGCAGCGGTTTGCGGGTCAACGCCTACATGCTCGGCGGCGGCAATCGCGGCCAATGCATTTAGCTGGTTGTGAACGCCGCTAACGTTCCATTGAACGCGCGCTACTGGTTTGCCCGCTTTGTACACAATGAAGTCGCCCGGCTCACCTTCAGCGGTAAAGCCTGCTTTATTGGCCCATGCTTTGCCGAAGAGTACCTGCTCACTCCAGCAGCCTTGGGTGATGACCCGCTCCAGGCTTTCTTGGGCTGCATTGACGACGACGCGGCCAGTTGACGGCACGGTGCGCACCAGGTGGTGAAACTGCCGCTCAATCGCTGCCAGATTGTCAAAAATATCGGCGTGGTCGTATTCGAGGTTGTTCAAAATCGCCGTGCGCGGGCGGTAATGCACAAACTTGCTGCGCTTGTCAAAAAACGCAGTGTCGTATTCGTCAGCTTCGATGACAAAGGTGTTGCCCGCGCCCAACCGAGCCGACACGTCAAAGTTAAGCGGCACACCGCCGACTAAAAAGCCGGGTTGTAACCCAGCGCATTCCAAAATCCAGGTCAGCATCGCGGTCGTGGTGGTTTTGCCATGCGTGCCCGCCACCGCCAGCACATGGCGCGGGCCGGTGGCGTGATGCGTCGGGTGATGCAGCACATGGCCGCTCAGCCACTGCGGGCCGCTGGTGTAGGGCAGGCCTGCGTTGAGGATGGCTTCCATGAGTGGGTATTTGGGTTTGCCATCCACGTGCGCCCTAGACACAACATTGCCAACAACAAAAACATCCGGATTAAACGCCAGTTGATCGGCGCCATACCCCTCCACCAGATCAATGCCCAAAGCGCGAAGCTGGTCGCTCATGGGCGGGTACACCCCGGTGTCGCAGCCAGTCACCTTGTGCCCCGCCTCAACCGCCAAGGCAGCCAGACCACCCATGAACGTGCCGCAAATTCCTAGTATGTGTATGTGCATCGGCTTATTCTAGGAGTCAACGGGCGGGTTTGGTGGCTAACCTAAACTCCGCATATCGTTTTACGCAATGATCTCTGGATGACTACCCTTAAATCCGAAATAGCCGCCACCGCCGCCGCCCTGGTGGTGGAAGAAGGCCTTGAATATGGCCCGGCCAAGCGGCGGGCGGTCAAGCAGATGGGCTTGCCTGCGCGTGCTGAGCTGCCTGACAATGCCGAGATTGAAGACGCCGTCATTGAATACATTGCCGTGTTTTGTGCCGACACCCAGCCCGCCGAGCTGTTAGCGCTGCGGGCGCTGGCTTTGGTGTGGATGCAGCGCATGGCCGATTTCAGGCCGCATTTGGCGGGGGCGGTTTGGCATGGCACAGCGACCCGGCTGTCTGATATTTACATTCAACTGTTTTGTGACGACCCAAAATCAGCCGAAATTGCGTTGATTGAGCACAACGTCGATTACGAGCCGCGCACCGTGACGGGGTTTACCGGCGGCAAGGTCGAGGCGCTGAGCTTGAGCAGCCTGTGCAAACCGCTGGCTGAAAACATTGGCGTTCACTTCATGGTGTATGACCATGACGACCTGCGAGGCGCGCTCAAACCTGATGACAAGGGCCGCAAACCGCGTGGGGATATGGCGGCAGTTGAAAAATTGCTCGCTAATGAAGCTAAAGTCTAGTAACTGGAGCTCTTATTTTGGATCGCAGAAACTTACTTTATATAGGTGCGGCTGGTGCCGCCGGGCTGGCTGGCGTGGGCGCGGCGTGGTTCAAGCATGAACCCCAAAAGCTGACGACCGGGCAAACCACGGCTGTGCAAGATGCTTTTTGGGCCATGAGTTTTGACACGCCCGACGGCCAACCGCAGCCCATGAGCAGCTTTCGCGGCAAGCCGCTGCTACTGAACTTTTGGGCTACCTGGTGCCCGCCCTGTGTGGAAGAGTTGCCTTTGCTCGACGCTTTTTACCAAGAACAAAAAGTAAAGGGCTGGCAGGTGCTGGGTTTGGCGGTTGACCAGCCGAGCGCCGTGCGCAAGTGGTTGCAGGCCAAGCCTTTGACGTTTGCGGTGGGCATGGCGGGGCTGGGGGGGACAGAACTCAGCAAGTCAATGGGCAACCTGGCAGGCAGCTTGCCTTTTACCGTGGTTTTTGGCGCGTCAGGCGTTTTACTGCATCGCAAAACTGGCAAAGTCTCCAAGGACGATTTGGCGCAATGGGCTCAATTGAAATAAAAGCTTTTAACTGTAGTTAAAATTTAGTAAATTGACCTATAAAGTGGTCATTTTCAATCATCATTAAATGATGGTTTAGCATGATGCAAATCGTTTTAAATGCAACAAAATCGTTTTTGCTTGGAGTACACTCTGCGCTTTCGCCACTAAGGCATCTGGGCTGGCCTAAAGCCCAAAACGCCGATATTGCGAATTAGTGCCTGAATGACATAAGTAAGCGCAGGAAGAAGAAAGATGGGCCATGAGGCCACTTTCTGAGCAACTGCCCTCGTTGGAGAAAAGCATGGATTTAAGAAAACTCAAAACGCTGATTGATCTGGTTTCAGACTCCAACGTGTCTGAACTGGAAATCACTGAAGCCGAGGGCAAGGTTCGCATCGTCAAGTCCAGCGGTGCGCCGATGGTGATGCAGCAACCGGCCGTTGCGATGGTGGCTGCACCTGTCGCCGCTCCGGTAGCGGCAGCAGCCCCGGTAGCAGATGCCGCACCTGCTGTTGAGACCAGCCATGCGGTCAAGTCACCGATGGTAGGCACGTTTTATCGCTCTGCCAGTCCTGGTGCCAAGCCGTTTGTTGAAGTGGGTGACATCGTCAAGGAAAGCGAGACCATCTGCATCATTGAGGCGATGAAGATCCTGAACGAAATTGAAGCTGACAAGTCTGGAACGATCAGCAAAATCCTGTGCCAAAACGGTCAGGCTGTTGAATATGGACAGCCTTTGTTTTTGATCGACTGAGCGGCAGATCGGATTTGGGCATGTTTAAAAAAATACTGATAGCAAACCGGGGGGAGATCGCCCTGCGTATCCAGCGCGCCTGCCGTGAGCTGGGTGTCAAGGCGGTGATGGTTTATTCTGAAGCTGACCGTGATGCCAAATACATCAAGCTGGCGGATGAATCGGTCTGCATTGGTCCTGCGCCGTCTAAAGACAGCTACCTGAACATGCCGGCCATTATTTCGGCGGCTGAAGTCACTGACGCCGAGGCCATTCACCCCGGCTATGGTTTTTTGAGCGAAAACGCTGACTTTGCCGAGCGGGTTGAGCAAAGTGGCTTTAAATTTATCGGCCCCACACCGGAGTCGATTCGCATCATGGGCGACAAGGTGTCGGCCAAGCAAACCATGATCAAGGCGGGTGTGCCTTGCGTGCCGGGGTCTGAGGGCGCGCTGCCTGATGATGCCGCCACCATCAAACGCACGGCCAAACAGGTCGGCTACCCGGTCATCATCAAGGCCGCTGGCGGCGGTGGCGGACGCGGCATGCGTGTGGTGCATACCGAGGCAGCGCTGCTGCATGCGGTACAAACCACCAAGGCCGAAGCCGGTGCGGCGTTTGGTAACCCGGAGGTCTACATGGAGAAGTTTCTCCAGAACCCCCGGCACATTGAGATCCAGATCATGGCCGACCAGCACCGCAACGCGGTTTGGCTGGGCGAGCGCGATTGCTCCATGCAGCGCCGCCACCAAAAGGTGATTGAAGAAGCGCCGGCGCCGGGCATTCCGCGCAAACTTATTGAACGCATTGGCGAGCGCTGTGTGGCGGCGGTCAAGAAAATCGGTTACCGAGGTGCGGGTACGTTTGAGTTTTTGTTTGAAAACGGTGAGTTTTACTTCATTGAGATGAACACCCGCGTTCAGGTCGAGCACCCGGTGACCGAGTGGGTGACGGGCGTGGACGTGGTGCGCACGCAAATCATGGTGGCAGCGGGTGAAAAGCTGCCGTTTGCCCAGCGCGACATCCAGATCAAAGGCCATTCGATTGAATGCCGTATCAACGCCGAAGACCCGTACAAGTTCACACCGTCGCCAGGCCGGATCACGACCTGGCACACGCCGGGCGGGCCGGGTGTGCGGGTGGACTCGCACATTTACGCCAACTATTTTGTGCCGCCGAATTACGACTCAATGATTGGCAAGATCATTGTGCATGGCGACACGCGCGCGCAAGCCTTGGCACGCATGCGCACGGCGTTGGCCGAAACGGTGGTTGAAGGCATCAACACCAACATTGCGCTGCACCGTGAGCTGATGGTGGACGCCAAGTTTATGGATGGCGGAACGAACATTCACTACTTGGAAGAGTGGTTGAGTAAGCGTGTCCGCTGAAGATGTTTGAGCTTGTTCTGCTGGTTCCCGAAAGTGGTGTTGAAGCTGTCAGCGATGCGCTTGACGCCTTGGATGCACTCAGCGTGTCGGTCGAAGATGCTGACGCGCAGACCGACCACGAGCAAGCCCTGTTTGGCGAACCCGATATGCCGCCACCCCAAGCGGGCTGGAACAGCTCACGAGTGGTGTCCTTGTTTGCGACTGAAGTTCAGGCCATTGAGGCGGCTAAGCTGCTCAAGGCACAGGATTTTTTTGCTGACTGCACTGTTGTTGCGATTCAAAACGTGCCCGAGCAAGACTGGGTACGCCTGACGCAATCGCAATTTGCGCCAGTTGAGATCACCCCCGAGTTCTGGATTGTGCCGACCTGGCACGAGCCGCCTGCGCAAGCGGTGCAGGTGATTCGGCTGGATCCGGGTTTGGCGTTTGGTACGGGGACGCACCCAACCACACGAATGTGTTTGAAATGGATTGCGCAGCAAAAATCACCGCTTGAAAATATTTTGGACTACGGCTGTGGCTCAGGCATTTTGGCGATTGGCGCGGCCAAATTTGGGGCGACAGATATTGACGCGGTAGACATTGACGAAGCCGCCGTGCAGTCAACCCGCGCCAATGCGGATGCCAATCAGGTTCAATTGAATGCCGGGTTGCCTGACAAAGCACATGGCAAGTACCAAACCGTGCTGGCCAATATTTTGGCAACGCCATTGAAGGTGCTGGCTCCGCTGCTGTGCGGCCATGTTGCCATAGGCGGGCATTTGGTGCTGGCGGGTATTTTGGCGCGTCAGGCCGATGAGCTGAAAGCCGCTTACGCACCGTGGTGTACGCTGCAAGTGGCTGACAGCGAAGACGGCTGGATACTGATGACCGCCAAGTTTTGAGCAGCCTCTGCTGGCATGAATTGACAGGCCAGCGCCCACTTACAATACAGCGCTAAATGAGCCTGATTACGCGCTGCCCCGCTTGCGGCACGATGTTCAAAGTCGTGTCTGACCAACTCAAAGTCTCCCAGGGCTGGGTGCGATGTGGCCAATGCGCGGAGGTGTTTGATGCGTCACTGCATTTGCAATCCGAAAAGCCGCCGCCGACCGATTTGCCTGTTCAAATCGTTGAGCCTGAGGTTATGGCCATCGCTTCAGCGCCCGCCCCTGAAGTCGACATTAGTGACGATGCGAATCTGCAAAACGCCAGCCCGATCACGTCCGAGGCTACTGACTCTTCTTATGCTCAAGAAGTCGCTGATGCGTTGAAGGTCGCCGACAGTCCTGATGCCGCCGCTCCCTTGGTGGATGCGCCTGATGAAGTTCCTGATGAAGTCCCGGCAGAAGTCTCATTTGTGCGCGACGCGCGTCGCCAGGCGTTTTGGCGCAAGCCCCTGGTGCGCGTGTTGCTGGTTTTTTTGGTCTTGTTGTTGATGGCTGTGCTGACATTGCAACTAGCGGTGCAGCAGCGCGACCGACTGGCTGTGCTTGAGCCAAGACTCAAACCTGCATTGCAACTGGTTTGCGGCCTGCTGGCCTGCAACGTTGGCCCGGTGCGGCAAATTGAGGCCATTGTGATTGACAGTTCGTCGTTCAACAAGATCAATGATTCGGTGTATCGCTTGAGTTTTGCGATCAAGAACACTACCGCAACCGCAGTCGCCATGCCGTCGCTTGAAGTGACGTTGACCGACACCCAGGATCAAGCCGTGATACGCCGTGTGCTGACACCGGTACAGTTCGGCATGCCCAGCGGATTGCTGGCCGCCAGCGCAGAATTTTCAGGCGCGCTGACTTTGCAGTTAATGCCAGAGACGCCACGTGAGGCTGGCAACGTGTCCCGCCGTGTGGCAGGCTATCGCCTTCTTGCTTTTTACCCTTAACCTTAACAATCAACTCTATGCCTGCTGTAATTTGTGGATCCCTGGCCTTTGACACCATCATGACGTTTGAAGGCCGCTTTGCCGAGCAAATCTTGCCCGAGCAATTGCATATTTTGAATGTGTCTTTTTTAGTGCCCAGTCTGCGCCGCGAGTTTGGTGGCTGCGCTGGCAACATTGCTTATGCGCTCAAGCAATTGGGCGGCATACCTTTGCCCATGGCCACCATCGGCAGTGATGGTGCTGACTATGCAGCGCGCATGAAAGCCATGGGTATCAGCACAGAGTTTGTGCGCGAGGTGGCTGACAACTACACCGCCCAAGCCATGATCATGACTGACCGCGACAATAACCAGATCACTGCCTTTCACCCTGGCGCGATGATGCAGGCGCACGTCACGCAAATCGCAGCTCGCAGCGACATCAAGCTGGGCATTGTGTCGCCCGACGGGCGTGACGCGATGCTGCAACACGCCGAGCAGTTCAAGGCCGCCAACATTCCATTTGTGTTTGATCCGGGTCAGGGCTTGCCGATGTTCGATGGCAAAGGCCTCGCGCATTTTGTTGACCTGGCCACCTGGGTCACAGTCAACGACTACGAAGCCAAGCTGCTGTGCGACCGCACGGGCTTGTCCTGCGCCGAGCTGTCACGCAAGGTTGAAGGCCTGATCGTGACGCTGGGTGCTGAGGGTTGTGAGGTGTGGGTGGACGGTGAGAAAACGCTGGTAGCACCCGTCAAAGCCACTGAGGTGGTGGATCCGACTGGCTGCGGTGATGCGTTTCGGGGTGCGCTGCTGTTTGGCCTGGAGCAAGGCTGGCCGCTGGTGCATTGCGCTGAGTTGGGCAACCGCGTCGGTGCGCACAAAATCGCCTACCGAGGCGGGCAAAATTACACGCTGGAAACATTAAAAATAGCCTGAAATAAGCATTGAATACGGCTACAGCCCAATAGATACGGGCGCAAGCAGCTCACTTTTAAATAGCGGAATAAAAGCACAAAAAAAAGCCCGGCATCCAGGATGCTGGGCTTTTCAAGCAGAAGTACCTTACTGCTTACGGCTTGCTGGCTGTTGGAAACGGCCAGGCAGCTTGCGGGTTCAGAGTTGTCTGAGCCGCAGGGGCAGCCGGTGCAGCGGGTGCTTTGGCAGCGGGTTTCTTCGCAGCTTTCTTGGCAGCAGGTTTTTTCGCGGCTTTCTTGGCAGCGGGTTTCTTCGCTACTTTCTTGGCTGCGGCTTTCTTCGCTGGTGCTTTTTTGGCAGCGGCTTTTTTGGCCGGTGCTTTTTTAGCAGCTACTTTTTTCGCTGGCGCTTTTTTAGCGGGCGCTTTTTTGGCAGCGGCTTTTTTGGCCGGTGCTTTTTTCGCCACTACTTTTTTAGCCGGTGCTTTTTTGGCAGGCGCTTTTTTAGCGGCTACTTTTTTTGCAGGGGCTTTCTTCGCTGGTGCAGCTTTTTTAGCCGCAGGTTTTTTCGCAGTTGCCATAGTTTTCTCCTTTTTACGTTGCAAAGAGCACTTCACGTTTGGAGTACGCAAAGCGATTCGCGGTGTTGAGCCAACGGATAACCGGGCCCAGCGCTGCGAACACCGGAGCAATGCCCAACGCACACTCTGTGGTGCGGCTATTGGTCATTGCAATTCTGAAAAACATAGTTTGGGTTGGATCTTGAAGCTCAGTTAGATCAATCCCATGACAGGGCACCACCGGACTGGTACTCAATGACACGGGTTTCAAAGAAGTTGCGTTCTTTCTTCAGGTCAATCATTTCACTCATCCACGGGAACGGATTTTCTTCGTTCGGGAACAGCGTTTCCAGGCCAATTTGCGTGGCCCGCCGGTTGGCGATATAGCGCAGATAGCCCTTGAACATGGAGGCATTCAGACCCAGCACGCCGCGCGGCATGGTGTCTTCAGCGTAACGGTATTCCAACTCAACAGCCTGCATGAACAGCGCCTTGATTTCAGCTTTGAACTCGGCCGTCCAGAGACCTGGGTTTTCAAGCTTGAGCTGGTTGATCAAATCGATACCAAAGTTGCAGTGCATGGACTCGTCGCGCAGGATGTACTGGTACTGCTCAGCAGCGCCGGTCATTTTGTTTTGCCGACCCAGCGCCAAAATCTGGGTGAAGCCAACATAAAAGAACAGCCCTTCCATCAGGCAGGCAAACACGATCAGTGACTTGAGCAGGGTCTGGTCAGCCTCATGCGTGCCGGTTTTAAAGTGCGGGTTGGAGATGACTTCAATGAACGGAATCAGAAACTGGTCTTTGTCCCTGATGGACTGCACTTCGTTGTAGGCATTGAAGATTTCCGCTTCGTCCAAGCCCAGTGACTCGGTGATGTATTGGTAGGCATGGGTGTGAATGGCCTCTTCAAAAGCCTGACGCAGCAAGAACTGGCGGCACTCAGGTGCGGTGATGTGGCGGTAGGTGCCCAGCACAATGTTGTTGGCAGCCAGTGAATCAGCCGTGACAAAAAAGCCCAGATTACGCTTGACCAGGCGACGCTCGTCCTCGGTCAAACCATTGGGGTCTTTCCACAAGGCAATGTCGCGCGTCATGTTGACTTCTTGCGGCATCCAGTGGTTGGCGCAGGTGGCCAAATACTTTTCCCAGGCCCATTTGTATTTGAAAGGCACCAACTGGTTGACGTCGGTCTGGCCGTTGATGATGCGCTTGTCTGAAGCCTTGACACGCTTCATGACGGCGGGGGCAGCAGTGTTTGTTTCAACAGCAGGTGCTGCCACAGCTTGCATCAGATTGGGTGCATAAATACCATCGTTCAGCATACGAACGCCAGGCGATGCGTGCTCAGAATTCAAAGACGGAAGTTCCACCCCGCGGCTGCCAGGCATGCCGCTGTTGAGAGAATTTTGCAGTGATGGTTTGACTTCTTCGTCCCAGGTCAACATAGATGTTTCCAATACTTGTGATTATGAAAGCAGCGATGCAAAATGAAAAGTGTTCATTCACATCGCTGCATATTTGTGTTGCTCAATTACATCGGAAATGACGCATCGAAATTTCAATCAATGCATGTCATTCGTTTTTATTGGCAAGCCTCGCAACCCGGATCATCAATCGCACAAAACTTGATGTCGGTCGCGGGCGTTGCATCCATTTGCGCTTGCGCCGCAGCAGCGGCTTTATCGAGTGCGCTCATGCTGCTGGCGGCTGTTGCGGTGCTTGATGCCACCGAGTTCATTTTGCCCGCCGTCACGGTTGATTTCTCGGCATGCGTGGCGCTTTGTGTGCGCAGGTAGTAAGTGGTCTTCAAGCCGCGCAACCAGGCCAGCTTGTAGGTCTCGTCCAGTTTTTTACCCGATGCACCTGCCATGTAAATGTTGAGCGACTGAGCCTGGTCAATCCACTTCTGGCGACGCGATGCGGCTTCGACGATCCATGAAGTTTCAACTTCAAACGCAGTGGCGTACAGCGCCTTGACATCTTGCGGCACGCGGTCAATGGGGCGCAGTGAGCCGTCAAAATGTTTCAGGTCTACCACCATCACGTCATCCCACAGCCCCAGGCGTTTCAGGTCACGCACCAGGTAATGGTTGATGACAGTGAACTCGCCCGACAAGTTTGACTTGACTGACAAATTGCCAAAGCACGGTTCAATGCATGCATCCACACCGATGATGTTGGAGATGGTGGCGGTCGGCGCAATGGCCACGCAGTTGGAGTTGCGCATGCCGTCCAGTGCAATCTTTTGGCGCAGGGCGTCCCAATCCAGTGTGGCTGAACGATCGACTTCAACATAGCCGCCGCGTTCTTCAAGCAACATGTCCAGTGTGTCCAGCGGCAAGATGCCTTGGTCCCAGAGCGAGCCCTTGTAGGTGGCGTACTTGCCGCGTTCTTTGGCCAACTCGGTGGATGCCCAGTAGGCGTGGTAGCAAACGGCTTCCATCGACTTGTCGGCAAACTCAACCGCTTCTTGCGATGCGTAAGGCACGCGCAACTCATACAGGCAGTCCTGAAAACCCATGATGCCCAGGCCCACCGGGCGATGGCGCATGTTGGAGTCACGCGCTTTTTTCACCGCGTAGTAATTGATGTCAATCACGTTGTCCAGCATGCGCATGGCGGTGGTGATGGTTTTTTGCAGCTTCTCGTGATCCAGCACCTTGGCGCCGTCAGACAATGTTTTCAGGTGCTGCACCAGATTGACTGAACCCAAATTGCAGACAGCAGTTTCTGTGTCGCTGGTGTTCAGCGTGATCTCGGTACACAGATTGGACGAATGCACCACGCCGGCATGCTGCTGTGGTGAACGGATGTTGCAGGCATCTTTGAAAGTGATCCACGGGTGGCCAGTTTCAAACAGCATCGACAGCATCTTGCGCCACATGTCGGTGGCCTGCAGTTTGCGGGCAGGCTTGATCTCGCCGCGCTCAGCCTTGGCTTCATAGGCGGTGTAGATTTTTTCAAAGTCCTTGCCAAACTTGTCATGCAGGTCGGGCGTGTCCGATGGCGAGAACAAAGTCCAGCTGCCTTTTTCCATCACACGGCGCATGAAGAGGTCGGGAATCCAGTTGGCGGTGTTCATGTCGTGCGTGCGGCGGCGGTCGTCGCCCGTGTTCTTGCGCAGTTCCAGAAACTCTTCAATGTCCAGGTGCCAGGTTTCCAGGTAGGCGCAAACAGCGCCCTTGCGCTTGCCGCCCTGGTTCACTGCCACAGCGGTGTCGTTGACTACTTTCAGGAAAGGCACCACCCCTTGGGATTCGCCGTTGGTACCTTTGATGTGGGCACCGAGGGCGCGTACCGGTGTCCAGTCATTGCCCAGGCCGCCTGCAAATTTGGACAGCAGCGCGTTTTCTTTGATGGCATCGTAAATGCCGCCCAGGTCGTCCGCCACCGTCGTCAGGTAGCACGACGACAACTGCGAACGCAGCGTTCCGGCATTGAACAGCGTTGGCGTGCTGGACATGAAGTCGAATGACGACAGGATTTCGTAAAACTCAATCGCGCGTTCTTCGCGGTTGATTTCATTGAGCGACAAACCCATGGCCACGCGCATGAAGAAAGCCTGCGGCAACTCGATGCGCTGCTTGCGCACGTGCAGAAAGTAACGGTCAAACAGCGTCTGCAAACCGAGATAGTCAAACTGCAAATCGCGCTCGGGTTTGAGCGCTGCGCCCAGACGGGCCAGGTCAAACTGCTGTAGCTTTTCATCCAGCAACTCGTTTTGAACGCCCTTGGCGATGAAGCCGGGAAAGTATTCGGCGTAACGGGTCTGCATTTCTTCGTGCGCGACTTCTTCGCCCAGCACTTCACGGCGAATGGTGTGCATCAACAGGCGCGCAGTGGCGTAGGTGTAATCCGGGTCTTTTTCTATCAGCGTGCGGGCGGCAAGAATGGACGCCTTGTAAACCTCATCAATCGGTACGCCGTCATACAGGTTGCGCATGGTCTCGGCCACGATCGGATCCGGCTTGACATCAGCACCCAGGTTGGCACAAGACGCTTCAATCAGCGCCTGCAGGTTGCGAATGTCCAGCGCTACTTTTTTGCCGCCGTCCATGACGTGTATGAGTGTGGCGGCTGGCGCCTGGGCTTGCGGCTGGCGCGCGCGCTCTTGCGTGCGCTTTTCGCGGTACAGCACATAAGCGCGTGCAATCTCATGGTGGCCGCCACGCATCAGACCCAGCTCAACCTGATCCTGCACGTCTTCAATATGGAACGTGCCGCCGCCAGGGCGTGAACGCATCATGGCGCGCATGACGGCTTGGGTGAGTTCATCCACCGTCTGGCGCACGCTGGCCGATGCAGCACCTTGTGTGCCGTGTACCGCCAAAAAGGCTTTCATCATGGCCACAGCAATTTTGTTCGGCTCAAAAGGGACTACCGCACCATTGCGGCGGATGATCTGGTAGTTGCTGAACGGGTTGGTTGAGGCGCTCTGGTGACTGCTTGCGCCTGCTGGGGAGAAGGCAGACATGCTGGGGGGGGTGGGGCTGGTGTTTTGCGCAGTTTGCATGGGCATCCTCTTGGCTTGTTTTATGGGTTTTTTGTCTTGGCTTATCGACGCGGTCTGATGTGAAACTCAGTGAGGCAATCCGCCTGGCTTTAGGCCATTTGCAATGGCTTTTGGCTGGCTTAGGGGTGACTGAATATAAAGGATTTGCACACCAAACGTCAAATACTCCGCACACTATACCTAGGGTCTGAAAGTAATTCAAGCACTACAGGTAGTGTTTTTCGTGCAAATTTGGATTGAAACTAATTTTTACGTTTGGTGGTGGTTTTGAAATCTGAGGGATGGGTATCACAACACAGCGCGTGCAAGCCCTGCAATGACTGGCTGACAAAAAAAATAGCTTGTATTCATGCTGTCTGGCAAACACTTTGCCCGGGCAAAGCCCGTCAAGTCTCAGCTACGGCATAAAGCTGGCAAACAAGCAGGACTCAGCCCCAGGCTGCGCGTCAATCCTGGCCAGTCAAAACCTGAGCCCGGGTCTTGTTTGCGACCGGGCGCAATGTGTTCATGCCCGGCAACATGCGCCACCGGGTACTGCGTCATCAGGGCGGCGCAGAGCGCGCTTAACGTCTCATACTGGACGGCCTCAAAACGATGACCCTCCAGCCCCTCAAGCTCAATGCCCACCGAGTTGTCGTTGCAATTGCTGCTTCCCCGGTAGCTGGATTGCCCGGCATGCCAGGCTCTGGCGTCGCAACTGACAAACTGCCAAAGCTCGCCAGCGCGGCTGATAAAAAAATGCGCTGACACCCGCATGTCGCGAATCGTCTGAAAGTAAGGGTGTGCGTCCCAATCCAGCTGATTCATAAAAAGGCGCTGAACATTGTGGTTTCCGTACTCGCCGGGCGGCAGGCTGATGGAGTGGATCACGATGAGGTCAATGTGTGCGGCTTCAGGTCGCGGCCCAAAGTTGGGAGATGCCAGTACCCTGGCAAAGCGATACCAGCCGTTTTGCCAGAGCGGCTCGGACGGCGCGGCTTCAGGCGGGGGCATCGGTGTTCTCGGGGCTGGCATCTGGCGTGTCACCATCAGGCATGGCGATGTTCAGGCGTGCAATGCGGTAACGGATCTGGCGCAGACTCATGCCCAGTTTGCTGGCAGCAGCGGTGCGGTTGTAGCGGGTGTCATGCAGCACCCGGCACAAAATGTCGCGCTCCTGTGCGTCCAGATAGTCTTGCAGGTTGTCTGGCAACGCCAGCAGCACCGGCGCCACAGGCGCTAGAACAGCCATTGGGGACAGCACTGGCAGCTTTGCCGTCTGCGGGTTGTCCAAAAGCAGTTCCCCACCTTCGCCAAGTGCGACGGCTCGATGCAAAATATTTTCAAGCTCACGCACATTGCCGTTAAATGCGTGCGCTCGCAGTTGCCCCAGTACCCGCTCGGGCAGATGCGGCACGCTAAAGCCGGACTCTTTGCAGATTCGCCTCAAGAGCGCCTCGCACAGTTCGGGCAAGTCCTCCAGCCGTTCGCGCAGCGGTGGGATGCCAATCACAATCACATTCAGGCGGTAATACAAGTCTTGCCGGAAGTGTTTGGACGCAACCTCTTCACTCAGGTCTTTGTGTGAAGCGCTGACAATCCGCACGTCAACCATGTCTTCCTGTGATGAGCCCAAAGGGCGAACCACCCGCTCTTGAATCGCCCGCAGCAACTTGGACTGCATGACGAACGGCAGGTCGCCGATTTCGTCCAAAAACAACGTCCCTCCCTGCGCCGCCTGAAAATAACCGACGCGATCCTGGGTGGCGCCGGTGTAGGCACCTTTGCGCGCGCCAAAAAATTCGGCCTCCAATAAATTTTCGGGGATCGCGCCGCAGTTAACCGCCACAAACGGGCCATTCGCACGGTGACTGGCGTCATGCACCGCCCGGGCGACCAACTCTTTACCTGTGCCTGACTCGCCCTGTATCAACACGGGCGCCATGCTGCCCGCCACTTTGACAATGCGCGACTTGACCGCCTGCATGCCGGCTGATTGGCCCACCAGGCTTTGCAGCGCAGACGGCGCAGGAGAGGCTTTGCGTTTGGCCGGGTGCGACCTTCTGGTCGCATCTGGCGAGCTCACCGGGATGTCTTCGGGTGCAGACAATGCAGCCGCCCGGGAGCCTTGTATTGCCGACGCGACCACACTGCGAAACTGCTTTAAATCAACCGGCTTGGTCAAATAGTCAAAGGCGCCGGCCTTCAGGGCTTCGACCGCGTTTTCGGCCGACCCATGCGCCGTGATCACCACGCAGCGTTCTGGCCGCTGCGCTTTGACCATCTCGCGCAGCAGCTCCAGCCCCAGGCCATCGGGCAGCCGCATGTCGGTGATGACGGCGTCAAACGGCTGGCTTTCAAGCTGCTGGCGGGCTTGCGCCAAATCGCCTGCGGCTTCTACACGATAGCCTTCACGCAGCAAAGTCAACTCGTACAGTGTGCGCAGGTCGGGCTCGTCGTCGATCACGAGAATGTGGGCGGGCTGGGGGGGTGCGGTGCTGGAGTTTTGAGACATGGCTTTCAGGCGAACAAATCGTCAGAATGGGAGATCGCATTGTTTTGCAAACTGCTTGCCAGTTTAAAAATCACAAAAAATTCATTGCCTTCAACCGACTGGAGTACGCCACGACTGGCTCTCTGGTAGCCGATCAGCGCGCCATAGCGTTCGCACAACTCGCGGCAAATATACAAGCCCAAACCACTTGAGCGACTTTCAGACGTAAAAAAAGGCTCAAACAAGTGGATCTGCACGGCTTTTTCTAGCGGCAAACCATCGCTCCAGACCGATAGCCGAACCTGCCCGTTGTCGGACATGTCAGTGGCAACCTGTATCGCGCGGCTGGACTGGCTGGCGTAACGCAGGGCATTGTCCAGCAGGTTGATCATCAGGCGGCGCAAATGTTCAGGTTCAAAAATCACACTGGCCTGGCTCGCCTTCAGCATGACATGGGTGCGGCCATGGGCGCCGGTCTGCTGCATCCAGTCTGTGCTGATGCGCGCTGCCGCCTCGTCCAGCATCAGCGCCATGCCGTGTTGCTCAGGGCTGAGCACCTGCACCCGTGAAATATTCAGGACATCGTCCACAATTTTGGCCAGGCGCAGGGCATTTTGGCGCACCATGGCGGTGAGCTGCTTGTGCGCCGGGTTTTGCAGGTCTTCTTCCAGCAGGGCATTGGCCTGTGAAATGGCCGCCAGGGGGTTTCTGATTTCATGCGCCACCGCAGCCGACATGCGTCCCATGGCGGCCATTTTTTCTACCCGCACGCGGGCTTCCATTTCACGCAGGTCTTCCAGAAACACCACGCACAGCGCCTCTTCGGCCTTGTCCTGTGCCGCTGCCAGCCGCGTGCGCACATGCAGCAGGCGCGCATGCTGGCCTGCATGGTTCAGGGCCACATCAGCGTGCTGCGGCAGCTTGTGCAAAAAGGTCTGGCGCATGATGTCCACCAGCGGCTGCCAAGCCGCCTGCGTGGCCAGCACAAACGGTGCCATCCGGGTCATGTCGCTGGCCGCCAGCAGACGGCGCGCGGCTGGGTTGGCCGACCGCACAATGCCATTGGCATCAATCACCAGCACGCCATCGGTGAGGGTTTCAATCACCAGCTCATTGACCTGAGTCTGCATGCGCGCCACCAGCTGGCTGCTTTTGGCCAGTTGCTCTTCCCGCGCCAGACGCAAGGCCAACTGGTTGGCCAGCAAAGCCACCGCAAAAAAACCCGAACCACTCAGCCCGGACTGCAAAAACCGTGATGCCGACTCGCCCGTCAATTGCAGCGACACCCACCATGCATCGGCCAGCAGCAGCAACGTCACGCCGGCAGCGGTGCCCAGCGCCAGCGAGATGGGCCCCAGGATGGATGCCAGCAACACCGGCAGCGCAAACAGCGGGGTGTAATTGATACCGCTGGACGGCAAAAAATTAAGCACTGAAAAAACCACCACATCCACGCCGACTGTCAACATCCATTGCGCGTCAAAGGTCGTGCCCGGTGGCCTGGGGCGCGCCAGCAGCCAAACCAGCACTGTGGCGCACAAATAAGCAACGCACACCGCAATCGACCAGCCGTTCTTGACATTTCCAATGGCGTATATAAACGCCTGTAGCACCACTAGCACACTGGCAATCGTGATACGCGCCGTCATGAAGGTACGCCACAACCTGACGAACGAGCTGTGCTGGGGCTCTGGCGCCCACCCACTGCCCAGCTGGTCAGCCATGCCAAACCATGAGCTGGGCGCGTCTGTGATGGAACGCATGGTGCGGTCTTTAGTCGCCGGCTTGCTGGCGATGCTCGGCAGAGCAGTACAGGCCGCGGCCACCCGTCAGCGCCTCGCTGCGTGGCAGGTGGACATGGCACACCTGGCAAGCCACCATTTCTGTGGTCTTTGTCGATGCGTGAGGGTTTTGAGGTGGCTTGCCAGCATGCCTGTCGCCCCGACTGGCATGCCGAGCGCTGCGCCAAAGCCAGAACACCACCAGCACCAGGGCTAAAACCAGAGCGTATTTCATAGGCGTTTCAAAACCACTTCAAGCACAAAGCGAGACCCCGCATAACCCAGCAACAGCAGCCCGCTGCCCAGATACAAAACCCGTACGGCCTTCAGCCCGCGCCAGCCCAACCGCGCACGGCCCACCAGCAGGCTGGCAAAAACCAGCCAGGCCAGCACTGAAAAAATGGTTTTGTGATTCCACTTCCAGGCCAGCCCTGGCCCGTACAGCTGCTCGCCAAACAGCCAGCCAGCCAGCAGGGTGGCCGACAGCAGCACAAAGCCGGCCTCAACAAATCGAAACGTCAGGCGCTCCAGCGTCATCAGCGGCACGCCAGCATCGCTTGGCGTGGCCAGGCGCATAGCGCGTTCAGAGCGCTGCATCAGCCAGCCATGCACGACTGCCGCAGCAAAAAGGCCATACGACGCAATACCCAGCGCCCAATGCAATGGCAGCCAGATCGATGCCACTTTCAAATAGCTTGAACCCGGAAAGACCAGCGACAGCACGACCGCCACACTGCCCAGCCCGGCCAGTGCCCAGTGCGCCTGAAGCTGGGGGAACAAGCGGCTTTCTACCGCATACACCGCCAGCACCAGCCACACCGTCATCGACAGTGCGGGTGCAAAGCCAAAGCGGGGGGGGTCGCCCAGCAGGCCTTCAGCCAATGCCGCGCCGTGCAAAAGCCAGGCCACCAGCAGCAGGCCGCGCAGCATGTTGGTGCTCAAACGCCGGCTGGCCAGTGCGATCAAAGCGTAGCCCGCAAATGCGCCGGCTGAACACACCGCACCCCACCAGACAGTCGTCGCTAAAATCATGGGGCAAGTTTAGCCTCACGGCGATGGCTGCGCCCACCACAATACCCTGTCTTTCTAACTGCTCCATTGCACCGGAGCCACCCCATGGCCTCAGCCCTTACCGACAAACTCTCCCGCCTCGTCAAGGAAATGCGTGGCCAGGCTCGCATCACTGAAACCAACGTGCAGGACATGCTGCGCGAAGTGCGCATGGCTTTGCTTGAGGCTGACGTGGCGCTGCCCGTGGTGCGCGACTTCATTGCGCGGGTCAAAGACAAAGCCCTGGGGGCTGAGGTTATGGGCTCGCTCCAGCCCGGCCAGGTGCTGGTCAGTATTGTCAGCAAAGAACTCGCCGCCACGATGGGCGAAGGCGTCAGTGACGTTAATCTGGCGGCACAGCCCCCCGCCGTGATTTTGATGGCCGGCCTGCAGGGCGCAGGTAAAACGACGACCACCGCAAAACTGGCCAAGCACCTGATTGAAAAGCGCAAGAAAAAAGTGTTGACGGTCTCTGGCGACGTGTACCGCCCCGCCGCCATCGAGCAGCTCAAAACCGTGACAGCGCAGGCCGGCGCCGAGTGGTTCCCCAGCACGCCAGACCAGAAGCCAGTCGATATTGCCCGCGCCGCGATTGACTATGCCAAGCGCCATTTCTTTGACGTGCTGCTGGTGGACACCGCAGGCCGCCTGGCCATTGACGAGGCGCTGATGGCCGAGATCAAGGAACTGCACGCTGTATTGAACCCCGTCGAAACGCTGTTTGTGGTTGACGCCATGCAGGGCCAGGACGCCGTCAACACCGCCAAAGCCTTCAAAGACGCGCTGCCCCTGACTGGCATTATTTTGACCAAGCTCGACGGCGACTCACGCGGCGGTGCGGCGCTGAGCGTGCGGCAAATCACGGGCGCGCCCATCAAGTTTGCCGGCACAAGCGAAAAACTCGACGGCCTGGAAGTGTTTGACGCCGAACGTCACGCCGGGCGCATTTTGGGCATGGGCGACATCGTCGCGCTGGTCGAACAGGTCACCGCAGGCGTTGACGTGGCCGCCGCCCAAAAGCTGGCCGCCAAGCTCAAGTCCGGCAGCGGTTTTGATCTGGAAGATTTTTTAAGCCAATTGCAGCAAATGAAAAGCATGGGGGGTCTCGCCAGCCTGATGGACAAGCTGCCCGCCCAAATGGCCGCCAAGGCTGGCCAGGTTGACATGGGCAAAGCTGAAAAAGACATCAAACGCAAGGAGGGCATCATTCAAAGCATGACCCCGCTGGAGCGCCGCAAACCCGAACTCATCAAAGCCACCCGCAAAAAACGCATCGCCATGGGCTCAGGCGTGCATGTGCAGGAGGTCAACCGCTTGCTCAATGAGTTTGAGCAGATGCAGGGCATGATGAAGAAGATGAAGGGCAGTGGGATGATGAAAATGATGAAAAAAATGGGCGGTATGAAGGGTATGCCGAAGTTTTGATGCCTGGAGACCTGTTTTTGGGCCTTTTCAGGTATCTTTTAGGGCTATAAGCCAATAAATACGGGCGCTAGCAGCTCCTGTTTTTATAGCACTTTAAGCCACTCAAACATCCTTTTTCTGAGTACAAGCACTGCAGCCAGCCTACAGTTGGCCGCCACTTTGGGGTGCAGACTTGGGGCATGGCGCCACCCGATATTTTTACCCTGAGCTGCATCACGATTGGCTTGCTCCTGATTGCCAAAACCCTGGGCGGTTCGTTCATCGCGCGTTTGCCGCTGAGCACCCCCATGTTGTACCTGGCTGTGGGCATGGCGATTGGCCCCTGGGGCTGGGGCTTGCTGGAGATGGACGCATTTGACAACGTGCAGTTGCTGGAGCGACTGACCGAAGTGGCCGTGCTGATATCGCTGTTCACAGCCGGCATGAAGCTGGAACTGCCCCTGAAAGACAAACGCTGGCGCATTCCGGTTCAGCTGGCCACGGTGTCGATGGCCTTGACCGTGGCGGCCATCACGGCAGCGGGTGTCTGGCTGCTGAACCTGCCGCTGGGCGCAGCGGTTTTGCTGGGCGCGATTTTGGCGCCGACGGATCCGGTATTGGCGTCCGATGTGCAGGTGTCTGACCCCGCTGATCGCGACCGCTTGCGCTTTGGCCTGACGGGTGAAGGCGGGCTCAACGATGGCACGGCTTTCCCGTTTGTCATGCTGGGGCTAGGTCTGCTCGGCCTGCATGATCTGGGCGATTGGCACTGGCGCTGGTGGGCGGTTGATGTGCTGTGGGCGGTGGCGGGCGGCCTGGCCTTGGGCTATGCCATGGGCACAGGGGTGGGGCGGGCAATTATTTACTTGCGTACCCAGCGGCGTGAAGCGCTGGGCTCAGACGAATTCATCGCCCTGGGATTGATTGCGCTGACGTATGGGCTGGCGCTGCTGACCTTGACTTACGGATTTCTGGCCGTGTTCGCGGCGGGGCTGGCGCTCAGACGGATTGACGAGCCGAAAGCGCTTGCCACCCAAGCCCCAGATGCTCAACTCAGCGTCGAAGACCAGCGCGCTACAGGCAGCCATGCGCCGGCCCACATGATGCGGCAAGTCGAGCGATTTAACAGCCAGCTGGAAAGCTTTGCCGAGGTGGCCATCGTGCTGGTGGTGGGCGCATTGCTGGCAACGGTCGACTTTCGTTTTGACATGCTCTGGCTTGTTCCCCTGCTGTTTTTGGTGATTCGCCCTGCCTCCGTGGCCCTTGGCCTGCTGGGGACAGACGCCAAACCCACCCAGCGCCGCCTGATGGCCTGGTTTGGCATTCGCGGCATCGGCTCGCTGTACTATTTGCTGTACGCCATCAGCCACGGCATGGCAGAACCGCTGGCGCAGCAGTTGCTGGCCATCACGCTGGCAGTCATCGTGACATCGGTTGTTGCGCATGGCATTTCAGTGACGCCGCTGATGAAACGCTATGAAACCCGGAAAAAACTGTAGCTCTGATTCAAATTTTAGAGGGATGGTTGAATTTATATGCTACTATTTCAGGAGCTGATTGTGCCCGTATTTATTGGCTTACAGGCCTATTTGACAGGTAAAAACGACTCAAAAACAACGAAAATAAGCCAAAACCCAAAAACAGACCACCAACACCTGCCCAGCACGACTTAAAGCCGACAAAACGAGTCGACTACTCGGTTTGAAGACCGCCGCACAGGCGCTTGTGTGGCAATATCCCGCTGTCGATTCAGACTCCCACAACCCAAAACCAAGATCACATGACCAACACCAATCGCCGCATCTTCATCATTCACACTGCCGCAGGCGCTTCTGCGCTGGTCGCTGGTCATGCCGTGGCTCAGGCCGCAGCGCCGATGCTTGACGAAAAAGACCCGGTTGCTGCTGGCCTGGGCTATGCCGCAGACACCGCCAAGGTGGATGCCAAAAAGTACCCCAAGCACACCAAAGACCAAAACTGCGCCAACTGCCAGTTGTACACAGGCAAACCCAAAGAAGTCGCTGGCCCTTGCCCGCTGTTTGCAGGCAAGCAGGTCACAGCCAAAGGCTGGTGCAGTGCCTGGGTTAAAAAAGCAGCCTGAGCCAGCCAGCGGGCGCGCTTGACCTCGCACAACTGGCCAAGCGGCCAGGTTTGGCAGGCTTGATCAGTTCTGAATTCATGTCTCGACATAATAGGGACATGATTCAGACCTGATACCTGTTAAAGCAAACTTTGATCACCCTGCCTGACACTTTTAAAACGCCCCACGCCCTAACTTTGAGTGATCTGAGCTGCACACGGGGTGGCCGCCAGCTCTTCAGTGGCGTCACGCATCGCGTTCTGCCCGGCCAGTTGTTGCGTGTGCAGGGGCCCAACGGTGCGGGCAAAACCAGCTTGTTGCGCATGCTGTGTGGCCTGCTGGCGCCCACAGACGGCCAGGTGCTGTGGTGTGGTGACAAGTTAAACAGCCAGCGCGACAGTTTTGGCCGCAGTCTGGTGTACCTGGGTCACGCCGCAGCTTTAAAAGACGAGCTGTCGCCGCTTGAAAACCTGGCTGATGCTTGCGCACTGGGCGGCCACCCGACTGATGCGGCGGCGGCCTTAACAGCGTTGCGAGCAGCAGGTCTGCGCGGCCATGAGCGAACACCGGCACGCCGCCTGTCACAAGGCCAGAAGAGGCGCAGCGCACTGGCGCGGCTGGCATTGAGCCAAGCCGCTGCGCTGTGGGTGCTGGACGAGCCCTTTAATGCCCTGGACACCGCTGCCACCGCCTGGCTGACTGGCCTGATCGAAGCGCATTTGCAGCGCGCAGGCATGGTGGTGCTGACCAGCCACCAGGACGTGGTGCTCAATGCTGCGCAGCAACAGGTGCTGGCGCTGTGACAAACGAGACCGGGTTGCTGAACGGCTTTAAAACCGTGCTCAAGCGCGACTTGCGGGTGGCGCTGCGACGGCGCAGCGACACGTTTTCAACACTCATTTTCTTTGTCATGGTGGTCAGCCTGTTCCCCCTTGGCGTGGGGCCTGAACCGCAACTGCTGCGCACCATGGCGCCCGGCGTGCTGTGGGTGGCGGCCATGCTGGCCTCGATGCTGTCGCTGCCGCGTTTGTTTGCTGACGACCACAGCGACGGAACTTTAGAGCAGATGTTGCTGTCAACCCATCCGCTGGCTTTGCTGGTGCTTGGCAAAACGCTGGCGCACTGGGTGGGCTCGGGTTTGCCTTTGGTATTGCTGTCGCCTGTGCTGGCTTTGCAGTTTGATTTGTCTGTGTCGGCTACCGGGGTGCTGGTGCTGTCGCTGCTGCTGGGCACGCCGATTTTGAGCCTGGTCGGCGCCATTGGCGCGGCGCTCACGGTCGGTTTGCGTGGTTCCAGCGTATTGCTGTCGCTGCTGGTGCTGCCGCTCACGATACCGGTGCTGATTTTTGGTGCGGGTGCGGTCGAGGCGCACAACGCGGGGCTGGGGGTGTCGGGGCACTTCTCTTTATTAGGGGCGCTGCTGATTGTGGGTGTGCTGGCCTCCCCCTGGGTTACAGCGGCGGCGCTGCGGATTTCAATGGAATAGCGCCTTCGGCGATTGAATAAAATAATGTGTTCATCTGTGGATTAAAAAAGTGCGTTCAAGCAATATCAACTGGTTTCAATTCGCCGCACCGCAACGCTTTTACCCACTGGCTGGCAAGCTGGTGCCGTGGTTTGCCGTAGCTGGCTGCTTGCTGGCTGCCTATGGCATGTACCTGGGCCTGTGGGTGGCACCCACCGACGCCACCCAGGGCCAGGCTTACCGGATCATCTTCGTTCACGTACCCACGGCCTGGATGTCGATGGTGATTTACGTCGCCATGGCCGGCTGGGCCGGCGCGGGGCTGGTGTTTAACTCCCGCCTGTCGTCCATGATGGCTTGCGCGCTAGCCCCCACGGGCGCGCTGATGACTTTTTTAGCGCTGTGGACGGGCGCGCTGTGGGGCAAGCCAACCTGGGGCGCCTGGTGGGTGTGGGACGCACGCCTGACGTCTGAACTGGTCTTGCTGTTTTTATACATTGGCTTCATGTCGCTGCATGCGTCGATTGACGACGTTCGCCGGGCCGACCGAGCCGCCGGGCTGCTGGCGCTGGTTGGCGTGGTCAATGTGCCGATCATTTACTTCTCCGTCAAATGGTGGAACACCTTGCACCAGGGCGCATCCGTCACTGTCAAAGGGGCCAGCATGGCCACACCGATGCTGATGGGCATGCTGGTCATGGCGCTGGCTTTTTGGGCTTACTGCATTGCGGTAGTGCTCAAACGGGTGCGGGTGATTATTCTGGAACGTGAACGCCACACCGCCTGGGCGCGGGCTGAGATGGGAGCGATGTGATGTGGAATAGCTTTGGCGATTTTTTGAGCATGGGCGGTTACGGCTTGTATGTGTGGGGCTCGTTGGGCGTTTGCGCTTTGGTATGCGTTATCGAGCCGATTACCCTTAACCTCAAGCGCCGTGCGCTTTTGGCCGAGGTGCGCGAGCAAGGCGCGCTAGACAAGGGACAATCTGACGCATGAAACCAAGAAGCAAACGACTGATTGCCATTGCCTGCGGGCTGGCTGCCTTGGGTGTGGCCACCGCGCTGGTGCTCAATGCCTTCAACAGCAACCTGGTGTTTTTCTTCAGCCCCACGCAAGTGGCAGCCAATGAAGCACCGCAGGGCCGCAGCTTTCGCATTGGCGGTCTGGTCGAGCAAGGCAGCATTCAACGTGAGACCAAAGGTCTGACAACACGATTCGTTGTTACTGATTTGGCCAAAACCATCCCTGTCACCTACACCGGCCTATTGCCTGATTTGTTCAAAGAAGGCAAAGGCGTGGTGGCGCAGGGCATGCTGGGCGCTGACGGCATCTTCAGGGCCGACCAGGTGCTGGCCAAGCATGACGAAAACTACATGCCGCCCGAGGCCGCCGAAGCCCTGAAAAATGCCGCAGCAGGCAAACCCCAGCAGACCAGCGCCACGCTGAAACAAACTCCTTGAGCCAATAACCATGATCAGTGAACTCGGCCACTTCGCCCTCATTTTGGCCTTCATGATGGCGCTGTCACAAAGCGTGTTGCCGCTGATTGGCGCACACAAAGGCAACGCCGCCTGGATGGCTTTGGCACGGCCTTCAGCGCGTGGGCAATTTGTGTTTGTCGCCATCGCCTACGCGTGCCTGACCTATGCATTTGTGACCGACGATTTTTCAGTCAAGTTGGCGGCGCAGCATTCCAACAGCATGTTGCCTTTGATCTATAAATTTACCGCTGTGTGGGGCAACCACGAAGGCTCGATTTTGCTGTGGGCACTGATTTTGTCGGGCTGGACGCTCGCCGTATCGATCTTTTCAAAACAGCTGGATGACCGCATGGTGGCGCGCGTGCTGGGCGTGATGGGTTTGATCAGCTGCGGCTTTATTTTGTTCACACTGCTCACGTCCAACCCGTTTACCCGCCTGCTACCCGCCGCGCCTGACGGGCAAGACTTGAACCCTTTGCTGCAAGACCCCGGCATGATCATCCACCCGCCCATGCTGTACATGGGTTATGTCGGCTTTGTGGTGGCCTTTGCATTTGCGATAGCTGCGCTGCTGTCGGGCCGCCTGGACGCCGCCTGGGCGCGCTGGTCACGCCCCTGGACAACGGTGGCGTGGTGCTTTTTGACCTTTGGCATTGCGCTGGGCAGCTTTTGGGCCTACTACGAGCTGGGCTGGGGCGGCTGGTGGTTTTGGGACCCGGTTGAAAACGCGTCCTTCATGCCCTGGCTGGTGGGCACCGCGCTCATCCATTCCCTGGCAGTGACTGAAAAGCGCGGCGGCTTCAAGATGTGGACAGCACTGCTCGCCATCATGACTTTTTCACTCTCATTGCTGGGCACGTTCATTGTTCGCTCAGGCGTTCTTTCATCGGTACACGCATTTGCGACTGACCCGGCGCGCGGCATTTTTATTTTGGGTTTTCTGGCCTTCGTGATTGGTGGCTCGCTGGCGCTGTTTGCCTGGCGTGCGCCGCGTGTGGGTTTGGGCGGCAGCTTTGAGCCTGTCTCGCGTGAATCGATGCTGCTGGCTAACAACGTGTTGCTGGTGGTGGCCGCAGCCGCTGTGCTGCTGGGCACGATTTACCCGCTGGTGATTGACGCGCTGGGCATGGGCAAACTGTCAGTGGGTCCACCGTATTTTGTGGCGGTGTTTGTGCCGCTGATAGCGCCCGCTTTGTTCTTGATGGGTGTCGGCCCGATGACGCGCTGGCGTCAGGCCGAGGTGATGGACCTGGCCAAACGGCTGCGCTGGGCCATTGGTGTCAGCGTTGCTAGCGCCATCATTGCGCCCATGCTGCTGGGCAGCTGGACACCCATGACGGGCCTGGGCTTGTTGCTGGCAGTGTGGGTGGCGAGTACCGCCGTGGTTAACCTGATTACCAAGGTGCGTGAGCATCGTTCCCCTAGCTGGCTGGCCCGCTTTGCAGCGCAGCCGGGCAGCTACTACGGCATGCTGCTGGCGCACTTTGGCATTGCTGTGTTCATCGTCGGCGTGACGGTGGTGAGCAGCTTTCAAAGCGAAAACGATGTGCGCATGGAGCCGGGCGACGTGGCCACCGTCGGCGGCTACACCTTCAAGCTGGACGATGTGGTACAGGCCAAGGGGCCAAACTACACGTCAGCACGCGCCACACTCACGGTGCTTGACGGCGACAAAGTGATTGCCACCCTGCGCCCCGAGCGCCGCATTTACACCGTGCGCAGCATGCCCATGACCGAAGTGGCGATTGACCGGGGCGTGACGCGCGACTTGTATGTGGCCCTGGGCGAGCCGGTGAGCGCCAGCGCCTGGAGCGTGCGCCTGCACCACAAACCGTTTGTCAACTGGATCTGGTTTGGCTGTGTGCTGATGGCCCTCGGCGGCTTGCTGGCTGTGCTGGACAGGCGCTATCGGGCGGTGAAAGTGGCGGCTAAAAAGGCAGCACCTGCTGTTGAACCCGCTGCGCCAGTACCCAACAACGCCATCTCGGCAAAAGAACATGTTGTGGTTCAAGCCTGATGAACAGCACCACCTTCAAGCGGTTTTTACCGCTGGGCATATTTGTCGTTCTGGTTGGCTTTTTGGCCATTGGCCTCACGCTCAATCCGCGTGAAGTGCCCTCGCCGCTCATCAACAAGCCCGTACCGCAGTTCAAGCTGGCTGTGCTCGGTACGCCAGACAAAACCATTGCCGCGCAAGACTTGGCTGGCAAGGTCTGGCTACTCAATGTGTGGGCATCGTGGTGCGTGGCCTGCCGCATCGAGCACCCGGTGCTGGTCGAGCTGGCCAAAACCAATCAGGTGCCTATCTACGGCCTGAACTACAAAGACAAGTCCCCTGCTGCCATTGCGTGGCTGGGTAATTTTGGCAATCCTTACGTTCAGTCGCTCGTCGATGCTGATGGCTTGGTCGGCATTGACCTGGGCGTGTACGGCGTACCCGAGACATTCGTGGTGGATAAGCAGGGCGTGATTCGCTACAAACAGATTGGCCCGGTCACGCCTGAGGCGCTGCGTGACACGATTTTGCCGCTGGTTAAAAAGCTGTCTGCGAGTTAAATGTTGAAATATCTTTTCATGGTGATGCTGGTGTGCTGCAGCTTGACGGCGCAAGCCAAAGTCGCGCCCAATACATCGGCTGACCCTGCTCTTGAAGCCCGCATGATGGTGATAGCCGAAGAGCTGCGTTGCCTGGTCTGCCAGAACGAAACCATTGCCGCATCACACGCTGACCTGGCAGTTGACTTGAAAAATCAGATCCGCATCAAGCTCACCCAAGGCCAGTCGCAAAAGCAGATTCTGGACTTCATGGTTGAGCGTTATGGCGACTTTGTGCTGTACCGCCCACCGCTCAAAACCACCACCGTGCTGCTGTGGCTGGGGCCTTTCACGCTGCTGGCCATTGCACTGCTGATGCTGGTGCTGAACGTCAGGCGGCGCAGGCAAAGTGCACAGCCTGCGGCCTTGAGTGATGCCGACACCGCTAAAGCCAGAGAGCTGCTGGCCAACCCACCTCAAAATTAAAAATAATGATCGCTTTCTGGATTTCTGCCGCCCTGTTTTTGGTGCTGGCTCTTGCACTTGTTTTGCCTGCCTTGCTCAAGTCAAAAAGCAGCACTGACAAAGCTGCCGACGGCGCAGCCCAAGCCAACCTGTCGGTTCTGCGCAGCCAGCTCACGCAGCTTGATGCTGACTTTGCAGCGGGCAGTATCAATGCGGACCAACTGGCACTGGCCAAAAGCGAGATCGAACGCCGCGCACTGGAGGAAGAAAGCACGCCAGAAGCGGACGTTGCACCCGCCAGGTCCACCCGTACCGCCTGGGCGCTGGGTTTGGCAATTCCTTTGATGGCGCTGGGTATTTACGGGTTTTTGGGCAATATTTTGGCTTTGGACGCTGTCAACCTAGCCGCCAAAGCTGAAACCGACCCCACGCCTGAGCAAATCGAAGCCATGGTCAGCGCCTTCGCCGCCCGCCTGGAGGCTGTTCCCGCGTCTGAGGCGTCCGACCCCAAAGCCTGGGAAATGCTGGCCCGGTCTTACGCTGCGATGCAAAAATTCCCAGAAGCGAGCAAAGCCTACAAGCGCGCTGTTGAACTGAACCCCGGCAATGCCCAAATCATGGCTGACCACGCCGACGTGCTGGCCATGCTGCAAGGCCAGAGCATGGTGGGCGAACCGACCCGACTCTTTGAGCGCGCGCTGGTGCTAGACCCGAACAACCTCAAAGCCCTGGCACTGGCAGGCAGCGCTGCGTATGAGAAAAAAGACTTTGCCAAGGCGATTCAATATTGGGAAAAAGCCGGCAAGCTGGCACCGCCCAGCAGCGATTTTGCCAAAGGCCTGGCCAGCAGCGTCGAAGAGGCTCGTGCGGCGTCTGGCGCACCACAAGTAGCCACCAAGTCAGCGCCCACTCCCGCCATATCCGCTGTCAGCATTCAAGGTATCGTCAGCTTGTCCCCCGCCTTAAAAAGCAAAGTTGCGCCAGACGACACCGTTTTTATCTTTGCTCGTGCCGCGCAGGGCCCACGCATGCCACTGGCCATCTTGAAGCGCAAAGCCAGCGAGCTGCCCATCACCTTCACGCTAGACGACAGCACCGCCATGGCAGACGAGCTCAAACTCTCCAGGTTCGAACTCGTCGTTGTTGGCGCACGGGTGTCCAAGTCAGGCAACGCCCTGCCGCAAAGCGGTGATTTGGTCGGTCAAAGTTCGCCCGTCAAGGCAGGCAGCGGCAAATTGACGCTGGTAATTGACGCTGTTCAGCCTTGAAGGTCTTGCCAGATTGCTATTATTTTAGTAGCTGCTTGCGCCCGTATTTATTAGGCAAAAGCCGTATTTGACACTCAATTCAGAGTCGAAACGACTCTCAACCATCAAATTCCAATCAAAACTGGTACTTAACGCCGATAGAAACGACTGTCTGGCTGTTGTTGCGTCCGACTGTGCCGTCTAGCTGGAGTTCTTTGGTAACTTGCGTGCGTGCGCCAAACTGAGCGGTGGGTTTGGCGCGTTCAGCGCCAAACACTTCAGCATGTGGTGTCCAGCCTGCCAAGGGCAGTTCAAGCGCCAAACCCCAAGTGCCTGTGGATGCCACGTCTTTGGCTTTGCTCACGCCAAGATTGGCATGCACATTGACGGGGCCCAAACCGTTGCAACTGAGGTTGCCCGTCAGGTACGCGGCACTGCCAGCACCTGCAGGCAGGCGGGTGGCGCCCAGCACCCCCGCCACGTTGCAACCTTTTTCCCGGGTCGGCGTGATGCGCCATTTGGCTTGAAGCGTCTGTGAATTCAGTCGGCTGGTGGTGTCGCGTGTCAGCACCGCAGACAGCTCCAGATCGTCAATCGGTGCGTAGGCGGGCGCCAGGTTCACGATGGTGTTTTTGGCGCTGTCGCGTGCCACCCAGGCCTCGACGTGGCCAGCGCCCTTGTCGTTGACGCTGGCATCGTCCACGCCCAACGGACGGCCAGCATGGGCAGCCATGGCTGAGCTGAGGGTGATGGCCAGGGTGGCCAGTTTGAGAGGGGTGCTGTGGGTCATTGAAGTCTCCTGAATAAATGAGAGTTTAGAAAAAAGGACGCAGAAATCGATGTAAGTGTCAGGAATCATTCGAAGCAGCGGCTACCAGCGGCGCTGCAACGGCCAGCGTGAGCAAATCATCCACCAGCTTGAGCAAGGTTTCTTCGCTGTACGGTTTGGTCATGAATGCATTAACGCCAGCTTCATGAGCCAGTGCGCGGTGCCTGTCGGTAAACCTGGACGAGATCATCACGACAGGGGTGTCACGGGTCTGGGGGCGGTTGCGCATGGTTTTGGTGAGATCCAGGCCGTTCATGCGCGGCATTTCCAGATCTACCAATGCGACTTGAGGGGTGCGGTGCTCAAGGATGGTCAAGGCATCCAGGCCGTCGCGCGCAGCAATCACTTCATAGCCCGCATCTTGCATCAACTGCTCCATGGTGCGGCGCACGCTGACCGAGTCATCGACAATCAGGCACAGTGGCAAGGCCTGTACCACCAGTGTGTTGGAAGTGCGCACATCAGCCGCCTCGTTGCGCTCATAGCCGCGCAGCAAATCTGGCAGATCAATCACCGTGGTGATGGTGCCGTCGCCCAAAATACTGACACCGTCGATACCCAGCATGGTGGGTATAAAACCGCTCAGCGGTTTCAAAATAACCCGGCGGGATTCACGCAGTTCGGGGCCTACAACAGCCATGCGTTCGCGCTGGTCATTCACGACAACCATGACGACTTCGTTTTCTGCGGCATCGCGTAACGCATAAGCTGGCAAGCCGAGTAATACGTCCAACCGCTGCATCGGCAACTGCTCTTCGCCAAGCATGTAGGTTGGCACGTCAGCAGTCATGTCCATGAGCAGGGGGTTGGCTGGCAACAGTTGCTCCAGGCCGTGCTCAGAGACCGCCAGGCGGTGCTGCTTTGACAAGGTCAGCATGACCTGCTTGGCACTCAGTTGCACTGGGAAAACCATGTCGAACTGACAACCAGACCCGGTCGCCGACTTCAAATCCAGCGACCCGCGCAGGTCTTGCACGGCTTTGTGAACAATCGACATGCCGATGCCGCGACCTGAAATATGGGTGGCTTCTTCGCGCGTCGAAAACCCTGGCCGCAAAATCAGCCGCATGGTTTGCTCGGGGCTGAGTACCGTGTCCTCAGCCACCAGGCCAACCTGGATGGCTTTGCGTAATATGCCGTTCAAATCAAAACCTTGACCATCATCCTGGCAGGAAATAGACACGTTGGAGCCTACCGATGCAAACCGCAGAACGATGGTGCCCATCGCGGGTTTACCTGCGGCCTCGCGCAAATAGGCCGGCTCAATCCCGTGGTCTACCGCGTTGCGCAACAGATGCATCAAGGCATCAAGAATGGCGTTCAGGAGTTGGGTGTCAACCAACGTGGCCTCACCCTCAATCCGCAGTTGCACGGTGCGATCCAGCACGCGGGCGGCTTGCCGCACAGCACGCTGCAAACGCGGCACGATGGACGTGACTGGCACCATGCGGGTACGCTGAATGCCGGTCTGGATTTTCGCCAAAATGCGGTCTTTGTCAGCCACCAGATCACGCAGACCGTTGATATCGCCGTCGATGGCTTGTACAAATTCGCGGCTGTCTGCACCAGCTTCCACAATGCGCCGGCTCAGGACATGGAGCTCGTTGTACTGATCCATCTCCAGCGAATCCAGGCCATGCGAGCCACCACCCATCATGGCCATGCCGCGCACGTCCACCAGTTGCTCCAGCTCAGACGACAGTTGCCGGAACTGGCGCGACGTCGCGCGCTGAGCCACCACTTCGCTGTTCAATCGCGAAATCCGTTCCTGCATTTGCGCCGCAATAATCGCATCTTCGTCCACCAGCTTGAGCAAGGACTCAATCAGGGATACCGGCACGCGCAAGACAGCTTCGCCTTCTTGCGGCATCGCTGCGCCGGGTGCCTCAACAGCTGATGCGACCAGCGCTTGATGTAGATCGGCGCTGACGGATTCAGGCTGTGTGCTGAGCGCTTCATCCTCCGCCCCATCCGGGGGCAAGCCATCCGTGTCGATTTTGACAACCCAGTCCAGCATTTGCTGGTAAACCGCCAAAGCTTCAGATGGCGCAGCGCTGCCGCCTATCAACGACTCACTCATCGTCTCCAGGCAATCGGCAGCTTCAACCAGGCTGCTTTGCACCGCAGGGGTTGGCAAGCGCTGCACGCGGCCAAAAGCCAGCAGCACATCCTCCACAACGTGGGTCAGATTGCCAATGCCTTTGATGCCAGCCGTGTTGCCTGCGCCTTTGAGCGTGTGTGCAATGCGGCGTGCGTCCTCCATGTCGTCCAGCGTGCCACCTTGATGCAGCCGCTGGATAGCAAGTGTGAAATTTTGCGCATGTAGCGGCAGTTCAAACAGCAGGCTGTCCAGCACATTGCCCTCAATGTCACCGGGTATGGTCAAGTCGACGTCCTCAGCCTTGGCAACACTGCGCCGTTCATCATTGGCGCGAACACTGACCAGCTCAACAGCGGCCAGCTCTTGGGCCCATTCACCAGCGGTGTCCATGTCCACCGCATGTAGCCATGACGATTCGGTCATGGACAAGGCCAGCAACTGGGTGTTGTCGGTCTGGTTGGGTTGTGCCGTGTAGGTAATAGCCATCGGTACCCATTGGGCAATACACTGGCGCAGGCTTGGCGTGGCCAGCTCGGGGCTGGTTTGCAACAAGGCCATGTTGACCAGCACGGTCTGCAAAACCTTCTCTAAGCCAGACAAACCAAGGTGAGTCGCCGCATTCAAGAGATTGGCGACATGCTCTTCGTAATGTGTCGCAGCTTCGATGGTTTCAGCATCATTTTGAGCCGAAAGCAGCTTGGGCAGCACGTCGTCTTGCAGCTCAGTCAGTGCCTCGGCCACCATGGCCATCTCTTCAGTGGCAACGCTGGCCAGCACACCCAAATGGGCAGACGGCTTTGTACCTTCGGTTTCACCAGCGTCTGCGGTGTCGTTCGTATCATGCATTGGCACTGGTGCCGCAGCATCGTGATGCTCAGCGACGGCACTGCCAATCGACATAGCATCTTCAGTCAATCGGCTTTCAATATAACTGGCCGCCTCTAAAGAGATGGGTGAAAACCAAGCCAGATTTTGCAGACTGTTCAGTGTGCTCCAAGAGCCAGGCAGATCATCCAATTCAGGTGGCAATAACTCGGTTAAGACCAGAGCGGGCCAGGTGGCCAGCAACACGCCGTCCTCCTCAGACAGCGGCAGCTCCTGGTTGATCTGCTGCGTCAAATCACGGTCTAGCAGGGTGACGACATTTATCAGGCCACGCAGTTTGTACTGTTGGGCAATCGCCCGCAGTTGCTTGATGTGGTCAAGATACAGCGCCATGTCAGGTAACTGCCAGGCACCGACTGATTGCGACGCTGCTTCAAGCAACGTCAACAGCATTAGCTCCAGAGATTCACGGGCAGAAGTAGCTGACATGCAAGGTTTTTATAGAGCAGCAAAGCGTGACGGTATGGCTGCGCGCATCAACGGCGCGGCAGCTTGAAAACGCTCACCTCGCGCAGCAAGGCGCTGGCGGCCTCCACCAGTTTTTCAGTGTCCTTGGCCTGTGTTGTCAACTGGCGGCTGGTTTCACGGCTGGCCGTCTGGATCGCAATAGACCGCACTTGAAGTGATTGGCCAGCCTGCGCTTGTTCGATCGAGGTGGCCGCAATGGCGCGCACGTTGCCTGCCAGATCTTCAGTCGCTTGCTGCGTGCCCTTCATCTCGTTACCCGCTTGATCAGCCAGGCGGGACGTGTCCACAATTTGCGTGATGGCGTTGTTCATGGCCAATACGGTCTCTGAGGTTTCAGACTGGATGGCCGATACCAAGGTAGAAATTTCACGGGTTGCTTCACGCGCGTTTTCTGACAAGCGTTTGACCTCTTCTGCCACCAATGCAAAGCCGCGACCTGCCTCACCAGCCACTGTGGCTTGCATGGATGCGTTCAGCGCCAGCAAACCGGTACGCTCTGCGATAGAGTTGATCAAACCCACGGCTTGCGAAATTTCTTGCGAACGCTCACCCAGGCGTTTGATCCGTTTTTCTGTCTCGCGAATCAAGTCACGCGACTCGGTGATGCCTGACACGGTTTTATCCACCGTAGCCAGCGCCTGGCGTGTGGTCCGCACGGCCGCTTCAGCGGACTCGTTGGCCTTTTGCGCCACGATCGACATTTGATTCAGCGTGTTGGAGGTTTTGGACAGCTCCAGCGCAGCAGCTTCTACCTCGGCCTGGCCGGTCGTCGCTGCGGTCATTGCCGCATCAGAGCTGAGCTTGAGTGATGTGGTAGCGGACGACACATCGTTGGACACGTCAGTCACCTTGCCCATCACCTTGGCGGTTTCGCTCGTCAACATGTTCATCGCGTCGCCAATGGCACCTGTCACGTCCTCGGTCACGGGGACGCGAATGGACAGATCTTTAGAGCCTGCTACCTGCGCAACAGATTGGATAATGTCCACCACCGAGTTGTTGAGTTGCTCGTTTTCGCGGGCACCTTGAGCCAGGGCTTCCAGGCGGTCGTCCAGCAGCTTGTCAAAAGCGTTGCTGACTTGACCCAATTCGTCGTTGGACTTCAGGTTCACCCGGGCGGTGTAGTCACCGGCATTGAGCTTGACCAGCGCACCGTTCATTTGTGCCAGCTTGCCCGTTACGCTGCGGAAAACCAGCAATACTGCGCCGAGAACCAGCAATGCACCTATAAAAATGGTACCTATCAAAACGTAGCGGAAAAAATTTGTGTCAGCTTCAGCCTGAGTGCGTGAAGCAACCAGTTTATTTTCAATCGCATCACGTACTAAAGCGAGGTCTTTCTCCAACACTGTAAATTGTTTGCTCACATCGGCACGGCCTTTTTCGAGTTCCACATTGTCAGTAGGAGCAATCGACAACATCTTTTCTGCGCTAGCGGCATAGGTATTCACGCTAGTTTTTACACGGTTAATTTCCTTGGTGATGGTATCGCCCAGCGTAGGCGCGTTGTCGTTTTTGGCAAATTCAACGCGAATCTCCTTGGCCATCCGCGTTAATTCCTCCTTGGCTGTAGTGACACGCTCAGGACTGTTGTCAGCTACTGCGCCTTTGTATGCTTCGACTGCACCCTTCACACCTTCATGCAACATATCGGCTTGCATGTGGTTGCGCATAGCCACGCCGTCGCCAACAGCGATAGAAAGATCTTCGGTGATCCGGCTATTGGCATACCAACCAATCAGTCCGATCAAGACTGAAATAACAGCCGAAAAAACGGCCAATGCCAAAAGTTGGCTGCGAATGGTTTTAAACATGGTGTGTCCGTTCGTCGTTCAGAAAATGTCAAGTATCAAAAAGAGCCAATAAATCAACGGATTGACGCGGCGGTTGTTCGCGTCAACACGGCCAGCATCTTGAAGGCACTTTGGTAGTCAAAGTCCCACCACACAGTGGCAGCGCTTTGCGCCGCGACCATGGGATTGCTGAGGTAAGCGTCCAGGGGCGAACCCGGTTTGGGCAGGATGTCTGCCAGGGCATGCAACACCATCAGCACAGGGCTATGGTTCATGAGCATGCCAACGCTGTCTTCACCCTGACCAAACACCAAAATGTCTCGCTCGATTGGCCGCAGGCCAGTACGTGCGCCAAGTGCAGGCAATAGATCAAAAATGGGAACTGTGATGCCGCGATGGTTGATCACCCCAACCAGAGCATGGGCGCTTTTTGGCACCGGGTAGATCGTGGCTTTGGCCACAGCTTCAGTGACGACCACGGCAGGTGCAGTCAAATACAGACCGCTGACTTCAAACCCATAACGCGACTGGCCGGGGCCGAGTTCGTCATGGGCACTCACACTGCTGTCCATTGTTGTTTCAGGTCAGGCTGCAAACTTCAGGGCATCAACAATGGCGTCTGCCGTGTACGGCTTGCCAATCAGCGCCTTGCCACCCTGCGCTCTTGCCCAGACCTGGTCTGCACGGCTGTTTTTAGTAGACACAAAAACAACCGGAATACCTTTGGTGGTGGGCTCTTCGGTCAGCGCGCGGCAGGTGCTGTAACCATCCATTTCAGGCATCATGATGTCCAGAAAAATCAGGCCGGGGCGGTCCGCTTTGGCGCGCTCTAGCGCCTGTACGCCGTTAGTTGCGGTGCTGACCATCCAGCCTGCTTCTTGCAAGATGGATTTGATATTGGCCAGATCGGTGGCGGAGTCGTCAACGACAAGTGCTTTATTGTTAGCCATGGGAGAATCTCGGTTAGCGGGTTAAAAATCAGTAGAAGTAAACAGGCTGAGCTGTCTGAATGCCTAGCGTGCAAAGCCATGGCCCAGGGTATTGCCGGCGTTGCTGGCTGCTTGTGGCATGACACCAGGTGTTGCAATACGTGGTGAACCGGGGCTGATTGACGGATCGGTCAAAGCCAGCTCCGCTATATTGTGCAAACCTGTTTTGGTCAACACCTTAAGGGTTGCTTCAAAAAACCGTCTGGCATCGACCGGCTTGGTAAGGTAGGTGTCACAGCCAGCCAGAGCGCCACGCGCCCGATCAAATGGGGAGGACTGGCTGGTCAGAATAATCACGGGCACGCCTTTACGGCTGCGTTCTTTTTTAATCAGGCGCGTTAACTGGTAGCCGTCAATGTCTGGCATCACGACATCAACATAAATAATGTCGTAACTCTGGATTTCCAATTTTGTCAGTGCCACTGCGCCAGATTCTGCGGTGTCGCACTGCATACCCATGCGGCCAATGATGTTTTGCAATTGCGCACGAATGGTGGGGCTGTCGTCTACAGCCAAGGCTTTGAGCGCGCGCTTGATGGGCACTTGTATTTCAGGCTGTGGCGCTGAAGCCATCAGCGCATCGGCAAGTTTCTTGACCATCGGCATGAGCCCAGCTACCACTTTGCTTTTGTTAACCTCGTTCACGCCTTGCGCTTGGCCATCCGTGCTGACAATATTGACGATCTGCAACAGGGGTTGCGCAAGCACGGCTTGCTTGGCCAATGTGATTTGGACAGGGTCTGATGCATCGACCACGGCAATTTGCGCCATGCTGTCTGATGTAACTGAAACGACGTCAAATCTGCTGCCCGTCTGGTTAAGACGCAAAATAATGGTTGAAATGAGCCGCAAGAAGTTTTCTTGCGTGCAGAAAATGGCGATATTCATGGGTATTTCAGTGTGAGATGGCGATGCTCGGGGAACTTTTCTCAACCAACCCTGCGCAATAGTGTTTTGTTTTATTCTATTCAGTCAGCGTTACCAAGAATATTAAAACTGACGGAAATACGTAATTGTTATCAAAAGTGTTGGGAATTAGTGTCGGATTCGCTGTTCATTGGATAGAAATAAGCTCGTTTCATATCCGCCTTATGCCATATGAATTGTTATGCCATATCAATACGCAACTTTGTGTTGTAAGCACCCAACCGTCAAGTCAGGTAGCAGGTGATTGCCGTTGGCAAATAACGGCATTTGAACTTTAGGTCAGCAATTTTTACTATATTTTCGGAGCTTCTTACACGCCTATTTATTGGAGACATTGCATATTTCTAATGCAAAATTTATTTATTCTGCTTTCTGATACCCGCCTAAACCGCGGCAAGAACATCAAAACAGCATTTTCAACTTGTCAAAAGTGTCTGAAGCCCAATGAATACGGGCGCAAACAGCTCCTGAGTTTATAGCGCATGGAGTCTGACCTTGCACCAGAATGGGTTTCTGGCTGCGAGCTTCAACTGTAAACGGCCATGTCGCAAGATGCCCAATACGGCTTGTAGACAAACGTTTAACTGTGGCGTTGCAGAAGCAATCTCATCAGCGTTCACAACGCCCCTGAGAACTCACCAGGCCGCGCAAATCACTTGTCCAGGTTTGAGCCGTCGCATCGAACTGGATGCGCTCACCGTCGATGGCCGTCAATACGCTGGTGTCAATCACGCTGAATGAATACACCGGAACACCGTCAATGGCCACAGTGCGTACGCCTTCGGTGTCGTAGTCAATGGCCACGGTGCGCTGCCAAATGCTGCGGGCAGGCAGGTAAAAGGCCTGGCAAGTCCAGATCACAGTGCCTGTCTGCGGGTTGGGCGAATTTTGTGCATGAGCAGCCGTGGCAGCAAATGCAATCATGCTGGACACCAAAAAAAATGATTTTTTTATCTTCAAAGCATGCCACCTTTGGTTATCAAGGGCTCCATGCAAAACGCCTACTCTAGGTAGGCGTTTTGACTGATTTGTGAGCTAAAAACTCACCATCATATTGGTTGCGCGGGCAAGATTTGAACTTACGACCTTTGGGTTATGAGCCCAACGAGCTACCAGGCTGCTCCACCGCGCGGTATCTTTAGATTATAGCTTACTCGGCCTTAGCCGCATCAGTTGTAGTGGTATCAGCCACATCAGGGCGATCAACCAGTTCAACCAAAGCCATTGGTGCGTTGTCACCCACGCGGAAACCCATTTTCAAAATACGGGTGTAGCCACCTGGGCGTGCTTTGTAGCGTGGACCAAGCACCGCAAACAGCTTCACCACCATGTCGCGGTCACGCAGGCGGTCAAACGCCAAACGCTTGTTGGCCAGCGTTGGCTCTTTGGCCAGCGTGATCATGGGTTCGACCACGCGGCGCAATTCTTTGGCCTTTGGCAGAGTGGTTTTGATGGCTTCGTGCTGGAGCAACGAGTTCATCATGTTGCGCAGCATCGCGAGGCGGTGCTCGCTGGTGCGGTTGAGTTTACGTAGTCCGTGTCCGTGGCGCATGGTGTTTCCTTTGTATTAATCAAGCAGCCGTGTCAGGTACTGCTCGTTGCGTCATTCCAGGTGGAATGAAATTTCTTTAATGTTTGTCCAAGCCAGCAGGTGGCCAGCTTTCAAGGCGCATGCCCAGCGTCAAGCCGCGGGATGCAAGCACTTCCTTGATTTCATTGAGCGATTTACGGCCCAGGTTCGGTGTCTTGAGCAGCTCGTTTTCAGTGCGCTGGATCAGGTCGCCGATGTAATAAATATTTTCAGCTTTCAGGCAGTTGGCTGAGCGAACCGTCAACTCCAGCTCGTCGACGGGGCGGAGCAAAATCGGATCGAACTGTTGCGAGCTGCGCTGCACTGGCGCGTTGAAATCAGGCAACTCATTGCCTTCAAGCTGCGCGAACACGGCAAGCTGCTCAACCAAAATCTTGGCCGATGCACGAACAGCATCTTCAGCCGTGACTGCACCGTTGGTTTCAATTTCAAGAACCAGCTTGTCGAGGTCAGTACGCTGCTCAACGCGGGCACTTTCGACGGTGTAACTGACGCGCTTGACGGGCGAGAACGATGCGTCCAGAACTATGCGTCCGATCGACTTGGTCGACTCGTCGCCATAGCGGCGTACATTGCCCGGCACATAGCCACGGCCATTTTCAACCTTGATCTGCATGTCAATTTTGCCGCCGTGCGACAAGTTGACGATGACGTGCTCGGGGTTGATGATTTCAACGTCGTGTGGCGTCTGGATATCAGCAGCCGTCACAGGGCCGGTGCCGTCTTTACGCAGGCTCAACGTCACTTCATCACGGTTGTGAAGTTTGAAAACAACACCCTTGAGGTTCAACAAAATGTTGACAACATCCTCCTGTACACCGTCAATTGACGAGTACTCGTGCAGCACGCCTGCAATCGTCACTTCGGTAGCTGCATGGCCAACCATGGACGACAACAAAACGCGGCGCAAGGCATTGCCCAGCGTGTGGCCATAGCCACGCTCAAACGGCTCAAGCGTGACTTTTGCGCGGTTGACGCTCAGTTGCTCAACATTGATGGTTTTTGGTTTCAGTAAATTAGTCTGCATGCAATCTTCCTCTCAATACCCTCGGTTCGTTACACCGATAAGGCCGGCGACGTGAGATGCACGTCGCAGGAACGAAATTAGCGTGAGTACAACTCGACGATCAACGATTCGTTGATGTCGGCTGCGAACTCGTCACGATCAGGCACTTTCTTGAAAGTACCTTCACCTTTGTCAATGCTCACGTCCACCCATGACGGCATGCCCACTTGCGTTGCAAGTTGCAAAGCTTCAGCCACACGGGTCTGCTTTTTGGACTTGTCGCGCACAGCGATCACATCGCCTGCTTTGACCATGTACGACGGAATGTTCACTGAACCACCGTTAACCACGATAGCCTTGTGTGACACCAACTGACGCGCTTCAGCGCGGGTTGAGCCAAAGCCCATGCGGTACACCACATTGTCAAGACGTGACTCAAGAATGAACAACAAGTTCGCGCCGGTGTTGCCTTTGCGGCGATCAGCCTCTTCAAAATAACGACGGAACTGCTTTTCCAGCACGCCATACATGCGCTTGACCTTCTGCTTTTCACGCAATTGCAGACCGTAGTCTGATGTGCGTGTGCCAGAAGTGCGGCCATGTTGACCCGGCTTGGAGTCAAACTTGGCTTTGTCAGCAATAGCGCGGCGAGCGCTTTTTAAGAATAAGTCCGTACCTTCACGGCGGGACAATTTGGCCTTGGGGCCCAGGTAACGTGCCACTTGATTTTCCTTGTGTCATCTGCTGCATTGCTGCAGGAGCCTTCGGCTTAAACTTTTCAGTTGCGGCTTAACGGCGGTGGGCTTTGATTAAATGCCTTGTACCCGATTGACTAAACGAATGGTCAAAAGATCAAGACGGCGAAAAATTAAATACGACGGCGCTTCTGCGGGCGGCAACCGTTGTGCGGCACCGGTGTCACATCAGCAATCGAATTGATGCGAATGCCAAGCGCGCCAAGTGCGCGAACCGATGACTCACGTCCAGGGCCTGGACCCTTGATTTCAACATCAAGATTCTTGATGCCCTGCTCAATCGCAGCGCGACCAGCGACCTCTGAAGCGACCTGTGCAGCAAAAGGTGTTGATTTGCGCGAACCCTTGAAGCCCTGACCACCCGATGAAGCCCATGACAGGGCATTGCCCTGGCGGTCGGTGATCATGATGATGGTGTTGTTGAACGATGCATGCACGTGTGCAATGCCATCGGCAACGTTCTTGCGAACTTTCTTGCGGACACGTTGTGCAGCCGTGTTGTTTTGTGCTTTTGCCATTGTGTTATTTACCTATCTCTTGCTTATTTTTTCAGGGACGCTGCGGCTTTGCGCGGACCCTTGCGGGTACGGGCATTGGTACGCGTACGCTGACCACGCATCGGCAAACCACGGCGATGGCGGAAACCGCGGTAGCAACCAATGTCCATCAAACGCTTGATGTTCATGGTGGTTTCACGACGCAGATCACCTTCGATGGTGAACAGAGCGATCTGATCACGGATTTTTTCCAGGTCACCATCGGTCAGGTCTTTGACCTTTTTGGAATAAGCAATCTCGCAGGCTTCACAAATCTTGCGAGCGCGCGTGCGGCCAATGCCAAAAATAGCAGTCAAGCCGATTTCAGCATGTTGCTGCGGCGGAATATTGATACCAGCGATACGAGCCATATAAATCCTCTAAAACTCTTGAAATCAGCCTTGACGCTGTTTGTGGCGTGGATCTGTGCAGATCACGCGAACGACGCCCTTGCGACGAATAACTTTGCAGTTGCGGCAAATTTTCTTGACCGAAGCTGAAACTTTCATGTCTATTCTCCTAAAACTTAAATTTGATTAACCGCCGAGCGTGGTCTTGAAGTTTGCTTTTTTGAGCAAGGACTCATACTGCTGCGACATCATGTAATTCTGAACCTGTGCCATGAAATCCATGGTCACCACAACAATGATCATCAACGACGTACCACCAAAATAAAACGGCACGTTGTATTTCAAAATCAAAAACTCAGGCAGCAAACACACAAAGGTGATGTAAACCGCACCCGCCAATGTCAGGCGCACCAAAATCTTGTCGATATAACGGGCGGTCTGATCTCCTGGACGAATACCGGGAATAAACGCACCGCTCTTTTTCAGGTTGTCTGCCGTCTCACGGCTATTAAATACAAGCGCCGTGTAAAAGAAACAGAAAAATACAATCGCGCTGGCGTACAGCAAAACATAAATCGGCTGACCAGGCGTTAGCGTACCAGCGATGTCTTTCAGCCAATGCATGCTTTCACCTGTACTGAACCAGCCAACAACTGTAGCTGGCAACAAAATAATCGATGAAGCAAAAATCGGTGGAATCACGCCAGCCATGTTCAGCTTCAAAGGCAAATGCGATGACTGGCCACCATAAACCTTGTTACCCACTTGCCGACGCGCATAGTTAACCAGAATCTTGCGCTGGCCACGCTCGACAAACACCACAAAGTAAGTGACTGCAACAACCACTGCGATGATGGCAATCGCTACCAAAATGCTCATGGCGCCAGTACGAATCAGCTCCAGCAAACCGCCAACTGCACTGGGCAGGCCAGCCGCAATGCCTGCGAAAATCAGAATCGAAATACCGTTACCCAAACCGCGCTCGGTGATCTGCTCGCCCAGCCACATCAAGAACATCGTGCCAGCGGTCAGGCTGACAACAGCCGTCATGCGAAAGCCAAAACCCGGATTCAACACCAGACCAAGTGAGCTCTCAAGCGCCACCGCAATACCAATCGACTGAAACAAGGCCAAACCCAGAGTGGCGTAGCGCGTGTACTGGGTAATTTTGCGGCGGCCGCCTTCACCTTCTTTTTTCAGTTGCTCAAATGTCGGCAAGACATAAGTGAGCAATTGCATGATGATGGAGGCTGAAATGTAGGGCATGATGCCCAGCGCAAATACCGTGAAACGCGACAAGGCACCGCCAGAGAACATGTTGAACAAATTCAATATGCCACCCGACTGACCCTTGAACAGCTCTTTCAATTGCCCAGGATCAATACCCGGCACAGGGATATGCGCACCGATGCGGTACACCACCAAAGCCAACAGCAAAAAGATCAGGCGATTGCGCAGATCACCGAACTTGCCGGTTTTTGCAATTTGAGCCGCGTTGGTTGCCACTGATTAATCCGTTAAATCTTTTTGATGCTTATTCAGCAGCAGAGATCGAACCGCCAGCGGCTTCGATGATTGCTTTTGCACCCGCCGTTGCGCCAATACCGTTTAACTTGACCGCTTTGGTCAAGCTGCCGGACTTGATAATCTTGACGTTCTTGGCCAACTGACCCACAAGGCCAGCGGTTTTCAGAACCAGCAAATCAACTTCAGGCAAGCCGAGCAGTTCGAGCGCCGTCAGGCTGACTTCGGCATTGAACTTGAGCAAATGCGACTTGAAACCGCGCTTTGGCAAGCGGCGATGCATAGGCATTTGACCACCTTCAAAGCCGACCTTATGGTAGCCACCGGCGCGCGACTTTTGGCCTTTATGACCACGACCCGCAGTTTTGCCAATGCCCGAACCAATACCACGACCCACACGGCGTTTGTAATGTTTGGCGCCCTCACCAGGCTTGATTCCGTTCAATTCCATTTTGAATTCCTAATGCGCTGGGCGCTCAGACAATCTTGACCAGATATGCGATCTTGTTGATCATGCCGCGCACAGCGGGTGTGTCCTCTAGCTCGCTGATGCTGTTAACACCGCGCAAACCCAAACCACGCACAGTTGCGCGATGTGACTCTTTGGTGCCAATCGGGCTGCGAACCAGCTGGACTTTCAATTTGTTTTCTGTCGTCATTTTGTGATCCTCGAGCAGGCTTTAGCCGAAAATTTCTTCGACTGATTTGCCACGCTTGGCTGCAATGTCAGAAGCCGTGGTGGAATTGTTCAATGCGTCCAGCGTGGCACGCACCATGTTGTACGGGTTGCTCGAGCCATGGCTTTTTGCCACGATGTCGGTGATACCCATGACTTCAAAAACAGCGCGCATCGGGCCGCCAGCAATGATGCCGGTACCTTTGGCGGCTGGCATCATCATGACGTTTGCAGCGCCCCAGTGACCCGTCACCTTGTGATGGATCGTGCCATTTTTCAACGACACCTTGTTCAGATTGCGACGCGCTTCTTCCATGGCTTTTTGCACGGCTGCTGGCACTTCTTTTGACTTGCCCTTGCCCATGCCAACACGGCCATCACCGTCACCGACCACGGTGAGTGCGGCAAAACCGAGAATACGACCACCCTTCACCACTTTGGTCACGCGGTTGACCGCGATCATCTTTTCCTTCAGACCATCGTCTGGAGCGTCGTTTGCTGATTTAGCTTGAAACTTGGCCATAAATTATTCCAATACTCAGATGTACTCAGATGTATTCTGATGTGTTCTTAAAACTGCAGGCCAGCTTCGCGGGCTGCATCAGCCAACGCTTTGACGCGGCCATGGTACGCAAAACCAGCACGGTCAAACGCAACTTTGTCTACGCCAGCAGCTTTTGCTTTTTCAGCAATTCGCTTGCCAATGGCCTGTGCCGCAGCGACGTTGCCGCCCTTGCCAGCAGCGCCGATCTCCTTGCGGACTTCGACTTCTGCGGTGGATGCCGCAGCCAAAACTTTAGTGCCGTCGCCAGAAATAACGCTGGCATAAATGTGCAAATTGGTGCGGTTTACGGTCAAACGGGCAACGCCTTGCGTGGCAATGCGAATCCGGGTTTGACGTGAACGACGCAGGCGCTGCTCTTTTTTGGTCAACATGGTGCAGCTCCTTATTTCTTCTTGGTTTCTTTGATCGTGATCTTCTCATCCGCATAACGGATGCCCTTGCCTTTGTAAGGCTCAGGAGGGCGAACAGCACGAACTTCAGCGGCGATCTGGCCAACACGCTGGCGGTCAGAACCTTTGATCACGATTTCAGTCGGCGTTGGTGTTGCCACGGTGATGCCGGCTGGCATCACGAAATCAACCGGGTGCGAATAGCCAACTGTCAGATTCAACTTAGCGCCTGATGCAGCAGCTTTGTAGCCCACACCCACCAGGCTGAGTTTTTTCTCGAAGCCTTTGGTCACGCCGACCACCATGTTGTTCACCAGCTGACGCATGGTGCCTGACATGGCATTGGCTTCGCGCGACTCATTCGCAGGTGCAAAGCTCAGCTTGCCAGCATCATGGGTGATGGTAACAAGCGCATTTTGAGCCAGAGCCAAAGCGCCCAAAGCGCCTTTGACATTGATCTGGTCTTGTTTGATGGCCACATCCACACCGGCTGGTACAGACACTGGCATTTTTCCTACACGGGACATTTCAGTTACTCCTCAATGCCACGGGTTAAGCGACGTAGCAGAGCACTTCGCCACCGATACCGGTAGCGCGCGCTTTACGATCTGTCATGACACCTTGCGGCGTTGTGACAATTGCCACACCCAAGCCATTCATGACTTGAGGAATGGCACCATGGCCTTTATAGACGCGAAGGCCGGGGCGGCTGACGCGCTCAATGCGCTCAATCACGGGCTTGCCTGCGTAATACTTCAGGGCGATTTCCAGTTGTGACTTGCCGTCGTCGAGCTTGACGGAGAAGCCATCAATGTAGCCCTCATCCTTCAAAACTTGCGCGATGGCAACTTTGACTTTTGACGACGGCACTTGAACAACGGCTTTTTCAACCATTTGCGCGTTCCGAATGCGTGTCAGCATGTCGGCGATAGGATCACTCATACTCATTTTGCGGTTCTCCTATGCTTACCAGCTTGCTTTGGTGATACCAGGGATATCACCAGCAAATGCCAACTCACGAATCTTGGCACGAGCCAAGCCGAATTGACGGAACGTACCACGTGGGCGACCCGTGATCGCGCAGCGGTTACGCTGACGAGTAGGGTTCGCGTTGCGTGGCAACTTTTGTAGTTCGAGACGGGCCGCAGCGCGCTCGTCATCGGTACGCTTGAAGTCGTTAGACGTCTTTTTGAGTTCTGCGTGTTTCTTGGCGAACTTGGCGACCAGTTTGTCGCGCTTGATTTCGCGTTGCAGCAATGCTTGTTTTGACATGCGAGAGCCTCAGTTCTTGAACGGGAAACGGAAAGCGGTGAGCAGTGCCTTGCACTCTTCATCGGTCTTGGCCGTTGTGGTGATACTGATATTGAGTCCGCGCAAGGCATCGACCTTGTCATATTCAATTTCAGGAAAAATGATCTGCTCTTTCACGCCGATGTTGTAGTTGCCACGGCCATCAAAGGCGCGGCCAGAAATACCGCGAAAGTCGCGAACGCGAGGCAAAGCCACGGTGACGAAACGATCGAGGAACTCATACATCTTGACGCCGCGCAAAGTCACCATGCAACCGATTGGCAAGTCTTCGCGGATTTTGAAACCAGCGATGGCTTTTTTGGCCTTGGTCACGACAGGCTTTTGACCTGCGATTTTGGTCATGTCGCCAACGGCGCTGTCCATGACCTTCTTGTCGGCAACCGCCTCGCTCACACCCATGTTGAGTGTGATCTTGGTGATGCGCGGAACCTGCATTGGCGACTTGTAGCCAAATTTCTCGACCAGAGCCGGTGCGATTTTTTCGCGGAACTGCGTTTGCAGGCGGGCCTGCGTGGCAGCTTGTTGTGTTGTTGTTTTAGCCATATTTATGCAGCCTTGATTTCGTCGCCGCTGGACTTGAAGACGCGCATTTTTTTGCCGTCAGCCAACAACTTGATGCCCACGCGATCCGCCTTGCCAGACGCCGCGTTGAAAATCGCGATGTTGGACTGGTGAATTGGCATACTTTTTTGCACGATGCCGCCGGTTGTGCCTTTGAGTGGGTTGGGCTTGGTGTGTTTTTTCACCATGTTGATGCCTTCAACCAACACATAAGCGTCGTCGGTGCGCTGCGTGATCGTGCCGGTTTTACCCTTGTCACGGCCTGCGATAACGATGATTTGATCGCCTTTGCGAATTTTGTTCATGGCGTGCCTTTACAGAACTTCAGGAGCCAGGGACACGATCTTCATGAACTTTTCAGTGCGCAACTCGCGCGTCACTGGTCCGAAGATGCGGGTGCCGATAGGCTCCAGCTTGGCGTTAAGCAACACTGCTGCGTTGCCGTCGAATTTGACCAGCGAACCATCGCCACGGCGAATGCCCTTGGCGGTGCGAACGACCACAGCGCTGTAAACCTCGCCTTTTTTGACGCGGCCACGGGGAGCGGCTTCTTTGATGCTGACCTTGATGACGTCACCAACGCTGGCGTACCGGCGCTTGGAGCCGCCCAGCACTTTGATGCACATCACGGATTTAGCACCCGTATTGTCAGCAACATCGAGTTTGGATTGCGTTTGAATCATTTAAATGTGTTCCCAACTTGCACCAGCAAGGCAAATGTCCGTTTTTCGTCGCGGAGCTTTGTCAAGCCAGTCAGTCTTGGGCCTGTCGTCCACCCTGCAAACTACTTGCAAGACTTCCATTAGGCTATTGTCTAAAAAACTGTCATTTCTTACGCTTTTTCGAGCGAAGCCCATGAGTATCACTCAGGTCTCGGGCTCTGTCAACACCCATGTGTGTAAAAACCCTATAAATTTGCAAGAAATTTTGAAAATTTCAGTCTGGCAAGCGTAAATATTGGTCGCACAGCCCCAAAAATTCATTCAAAGCCGGCCCAACCCCGGTTTCCTGTTGCAAAAGCTTGGCTACTGGCGCTGCCAGCGATTTGGCCAGCGCCGCGTCTAAAAACAGCAACCGTGAACGCCTTGCCAGCACGTCTTCAACCGTTCGCGCATATTCAAAGCGCGCCGCGTAGCACACCATCGCCTCTGTCAGTCCGCCACCGAGTTCGTTGTTAGCGCCTGATAGTGCCAGCACAGCCCCAGCCTCGCTGCCGTATAGATGAAGTCCCGGTGCATCACTGATGGCTTGCTTTGTAACTTTCGCACCCACCAGCTTCAAATCAACCGTCACGCCACCAGCTCGCTTGGGCAACAAGCCAGACTCAAAGCACCTGTCCAGCACGTCCTCAGCCATGGCGCGGTAAGTTGTCCATTTACCGCCCGTCACTGTGACCAGGCCGCTTTTGCTGACCAAAATGGTGTGCTCACGCGACAGCCCTTTTGTGTTGTCACCATCGTCATCCGCAGGCTTGGCCAGTGGCCGCAAGCCGACCCAGATACTTTTGATGTCAGCTCGGGTGGGCGCTTGGGTCAAATACCGAGCCGATTCATACAAGATGAAGTCAAGCTCTTCTTTAAAGGCCAGCGGCTCGCGCACCACGTCATGGCGCGGCGTGTCGGTCGTACCCAAAATGGTTTTGCCCAGCCACGGCACGGCAAACAGCACCCGACCGTCAGCCGTTTTCGGGATTAGCATGGCGTGGTTGCCAGGCAAGAATGAGCGGTCAACCACAATATGCACACCCTGGCTGGGCGCGACCATGGCTTTCACATCGCGGCCCAGCGCCTGGCCATCAACGATCCGAAATTGATCAACCCACACCCCCGTGGCGTTGATGACCGATTTGGCCTTGATGTCGTAAGCCTGACCTGTTTCCACATCTTTAACGTGCAAGCCAGTCACTTTGCCGTCTTCGTGGATCAAACCAGTAGCCGCACAGTAGTTGATCAACAAAGCACCTTTGCCAGCGGCGGTGCGCGCCAAAGCCAGCGCCAGCCGCGCATCGTCAAACTGCCCGTCCCAATACTTCACCCCGCCTTTGAGCTGCCCGCCCGGGCCGTTTTTCTTGCTGTTGGGCAACAGCGCCAGCGTCTCCTCACGGTTTAAAAATTCCGTCGCACCCAGCCCGGCCTTGCCCGCCAGCGCGTCGTACATCTTCAACCCCACACCGTAAAACGGCGCCTCCCAAAACCTGTACGACGGCATGACAAAGGCCAGCGGCTGCGCCAGGTGCGGTGCGTTGGCCAGCAGCGTGCTGCGCTCATGCAGCGCCTCCCGCACCAATGAAATATTGCCCTGCGCCAGGTAGCGCACCCCGCCATGCACCAGCTTGGTCGCGCGCGACGACGTGCCCTTGGCAAAGTCATGCGACTCAACCAGCACAACTGAAAACCCGCGCGCAGCCGCGTCCAGCGCCACGCCCAGCCCGGTCGCGCCACCGCCTATGACGGCGATGTCGTAGGTGATGGGGCGGGCGAGATGTTCTATCAGTGATGCGCGGTTCATGTCTTACTTAGTCATCAGGCCGCCATTGCCAGCGGCTCAATTTCAGCTTCAATTTGCTTGGCTTTTTGCTTTTGTATGACTTTCAGGTCATAGCTTTGCTGCAAATTCAGCCACGACTGTGCGTCGCCCCCAAAAAAGCGCGCCAGCCGAAGAGCTGTGTCAGGCGTTACGCCGCGCCGCTCCAACACGATGTCGTTCACTCGCCCTGCCGGTACGTGCAGCGCTTTTGACAAGGCGTTGGCGCTCATTTGCAGCGGCTTTAGAAAGTCTTCCCGCAATATTTCACCGGGGTGTATGGGGCGCATTCCGTTTGTGATCATGTTCGATTCCTTCTTTGTTTGCCAGATGTTCAGTGGTAGTCAACAATCTCCACGTCAGCCGGACCATCAACCGTCCAAGCAAAGCACAAGCGCCATTGCTGATTGACGCGAATGCTGTATTGCCCCGCCCTGTCCCCCACCAGCAGCTCAAGGTGGTTGCCGGGCGGCGACTTCAAAAACTCCAGCGTCACAGCGGCTGCAAGTTGTGTCAACTTGCGCTCAGCCACTTGTTTGATGTTGGCAAACTGCTTTGATTTGCCTGTTTCAAAAAGCTCCTGAGTTTGCTTGCACTTGAATGACTGAATCATGAGTTCATTTTATACCGCTTGACGGTAAACAACAAAACACCCTTCAACTACACAAGACAGTTTGAGGCGTACATTTGAGAGCCAAGAAATCACACTCAAACCACAAAACACCATGCCCACCCAAAACACCCTGAACCAGTTCATCGCCCGCGTCGTCAGTGGCGCGCATGTCGAGGCGATTGAGGAGTTTTACACCCCCAACGCCACGATGCAGGAAAACCAGTCAACGCCCCGCGTGGGCCGGGACGTGCTGGTGGCGCATGAAAAAGCGGCGCTAGCCAGAGCGGCGTCGGTGACGTCAACCTGCGTTGCGCCAGTTTTCGTCAACGGCGACCACGTGGTGATTCGCTGGGTGTTCGAATTCACCGGGCTGGACGGCCGCAAAAGCCACATTGAAGAGTTGGCCTGGCAGCGCTGGGAAGGTGAGCAGATTGCGCAGGAGACGTTTTTCTATGATCCGGTGCAGTTCAAACGGGTCTGAAACGCGGTTTTGAGGCTTAAATAGGCCGTTTTTAGGTATCAAATCGGTCTCTGGGCCAATAGATGCATGCGCAAGTAGCTCCTGTTTAAATAGCATTTATTGTTTATCTATTTAAGCCATTGAATACCTGTTTGGCATTGGCAAGTTGCTGGTCAAACGCCCTAGGCGTTTGCTGATTGGCCTTTTCATACAGCGCCACAGCCTCTTGGGCGGCTTTCAGCGCCGCAGGGCGGTCGCCCATATCGCTTAAACAGATAGCTAGGTTGTGGATGCTCATCGCCAAGCTGGGCTCGTAACTAGCAGGGTTACTCTTGGCCAGACGTCTGCGTATGCCAACCGCCTCTTCTGTTGCTTTCAGCGCGCCAATCTGATCGCCAGTTTCGCCTAAAAAGTTGGCCAGATTATGAATGCTACCCGCCAAGAAGGATTCGTAAGCAGCTGGGTTAGTTTTGACCAAGTGTCTGCGGATATCTACCGCCTCCTGCGCGGCCTTCAGCGCGCCGAGGGGGTCGCCCGTTTCGCTCAAACACCTAGCCAAGTTGCTGACGCTCACCGCTAGGTCGTTTTCGTGGGCCCGTGGATTGGTTTTAGCCAAGCGTCTATCAATATCTACCGCCTCTTGCGCGGCTTTTAGCGCGCCCGGGCGGTCGCCGATTTCGGTTAAACGGTTGGCCAAGCTGTTGATGCTTTTGGCCAAGTTGGGTTCGTGAGTAACAGGATTAGTTTTGGCCAAGCGTCTGCGGATGTCTACTGACTCTTGTGCGGCTTGAAGCGCGTCGAACCGGTCACCAGTTTCACTCAAAAATTTTGCTAGGTTGTTAATGCTCATAGCCAAGTCGGCTTCATGGGCACTCGGGTCGGTTTTAGTCGCGCGCCTGCGGATAACTACCGACTCTTGCGCAGCTTTCAGCGCGCCGAGGCGGTCGCCCGCTTCGCTTAAAAAGCCGGCCAGGTTGTGAATACTTTCTGCCAAGACGGGGGCGTATGCAGTTGGGTTAGTTTTGGCTAAACGCCTAGCCTCAAATACTGCTTTTTTCGATGCTTCAAGGGCGCTAGCAGGATCACCTAGTCGTGCGCGAGAAACTGAAAGTACATTCAGCGCGTCAATCAGCACACTGCCAGCGGTGGTATTGCTCTTTTGATCATCAACAGCAAAAAATACGGCCTCGGCTATCTCGGCTGCACTGGCCAGTTGACCCTGGTTATATTGAAAAACAGCTAAAAAAATCGCTTCGCGCGGCGACAAGTCAGCCGCTTTTAACTCGCGGGTTTTCTGCCAGCGCGCAAGCATATCGGCCATCACTGCGGTTAACGGGACAACATCCGCTTGTTGTGTGGGGCTGTCATCAGTGATCAGTCGCTCTACCAGAGCCACAGAATCCAACTCCTCCAGCCAAGGCGAAGCCGCCCTCACCGACCACAAATCAGGCGCATTCGACAACAACTCATCTTTCAGAGCCGCTGGCCAGCAAAGCACCAGCCGCAACCCGCCAGCTCGCAATGGCTCACGTCTATGGTTGACATACGGAATCGCCTCCAGCGCCAAATCCTGGCGCAGGCTGCCCGTTGCGTCTAGCACGATCACTGTGTCAGGGGGTAATTTACCAATGGCATCGTCGAGATTGCCCAGCAGTTGCAGGCGCTGGTCACTTAATGGCAGTGCCCTGTTTAGCGGCCAAGCGACGGTGTAAAACTCACTTTCAAGCTGGGACTTCAAAAAATCAAGCCCGCTGGATGCCGCACGTTCAGAGTCTGCAAACAGTGGCAAAAACATAAAGCCGCGCGTGTCACGCAGCAAAATAACTGCTGCTTGCAGAGCGCTGGTGGTACTGTCTTTTAGTTGTGGGGCAGACAAAGTTGCGGGCCCAGGAAAAGTTGTGTTGTTACTTTGACGGTGTCGATGGGCTGACGTTATGGCGCAGCAGAGGATGAACGCCGTACCAGTCTTCACCGTTTTTGTACTGCAGCACCCGCTTTTGTGCCAAGTCACCCATCACGCTTGACCAGTCAGCCTCATTTTGTAGCAGCACCGCGTGGTATTGCGCAACGTGCGCCAAGCGCTGCTGGGTACTGACAGGTAGTGGCAGGTAAGGCCTGCGAAGGTCGTTGTAAACCGAGTCCAGATGGGCTTGCTTGACAGGAAACGAGTTTTTATCAGCCAGGCCTGCCAGCAGCACGGCACGTACGGCGCGTATCAAGTCACGCAAGTCGCCGCCTGTCATTTCAATGATGTTGCGAATTTCAGCGTCGCCAATCAATTGCGCCACAACCACTTCACCAATTCGTTTGCGTACCAGCGGCATCAGCTTATTGGTCACCGTATCAGCGTCAACCACATCAGAGTGGTCTTTGAAGACGTGGGCGCTGGTTAAAAAGTAGGTTGACGTTGCGCCAAATGCGTTGGCAATGCCGGGCGCGAGCTTGTGCAAAAGCGGCGGCACTGAATAGACCACGCTCCAGCCATCTAGCCGCAAGTACGTGGCAAAGGTATTGAACATACGCTGCAAGCTGGTGAATACTTCGTCAGGCTGCCCGGCTGCGGCCTGGCCACCGAAGTGCTCCAGCGAGTCAACGATCAACACCATTTTGGCGGTGTGATCCCAGCCTTTTTTAGCTTTGATCTTTGCCGCTGAATCAACCAAAAAGTCATTGATTTGCGACACCAGCACGTCCAGCCGCGCCTCGTGAAACTGCCTGAGACGTTCACGTGCAGTGGGGTTGGCTTTAAGTGCGGCTTTTAGTTTGACAACGTCGCTGACCAGATCAATGCCCGTGATTTCCACATCGGCTGAAAAAACAGATTTGAGCCAGTTCCAGCGCTCGCCGCTGGATGCGTCAACGCCAAGTTCTTTGGCTGTGGCTTCCCATGCGGCTAGCGCCATAGCCAGCAGCAAGTCAACAATGCCAATAGGCATTTGCGGGTTTAAATAATCTTGCGCGTTGATGACCAGCGCGTAATTGCTGCTGTCCCTTAGCTCTTGCGCCAAACGCCGCAGCTCGGTGCTTTTGCCTGAACCAATCGTGCCGCTGAAAAGATAGCCGTGCTGTGTGCCCGATGAGGTTTTGATTTCTAGCGCCAGCTTGTGCGCTACATCGCCGTGGGCGGCGTGCAGATCCTTGATGTACAGCTCTTTGAATTCTTGCGCGGCTTTGCTGTCAGCCGGATTCGGATCCAACGGGCCAGGGTCTTGCAGGCGCTGCAAAATCGGAACGATTTCATCAAATTTCATGTTTTGGATTGTAGTCTTGGCTCTTGAAACTGAGCCTTTGAGTCCATTTGGCTTATTTTGAATCTGGACGGTGATTTTGGGGAGTTTTGGGTATTTTTAGGCACTTTTTAAGCATAAAATCAGCCTCCAGCCCAATAAATATAGGCGCAAGCAGCTCCCGTATTGATAGCATTATTCTTCCGCCCAAGCCTTCGCCCGCGCCAGCGCCTTGTGCCAGCGGGCTATTTTTGAGGCTCTTTCGTCCGGGCTGATGTTGGGCTCAAACCGCCGATCAACCTGCCACTGGCTGGCAATCTCTTCCACACCTGACCAAAAGCCTACCGCCAGCCCAGCCAGGTAGGCTGCGCCCAGGGCGGTGGTTTCCAGCACTCTAGGTCGCACGACCGGCACGCCTGAAAAGTCGGCCTGCATTTGCATCAACAGGTCGTTGGCGGATGCGCCGCCGTCCACCCGCAGTTCCTGCAAGCCTAGCCCGGCGTCCTGGCTCATGGCGGTGAAGACGTCGGCGCTTTGCAGGGCGATGGCTTCCAGCGCGGCTCTGGCGATGTGGGCGCGGGTTGTGCCGCGAGTCAGCCCTAACATCGCGCCGCGTGCATACGGGTCCCAGTGCGGTGTGCCTAGGCCGGTGAAGGCGGGTACCAGGTAGACGTCGCCGCTGTCGTGTACGGATTCGGCCAGGGCTTGCACTTCAGTTGCTGACTGGATGATGCTCAGGCCGTCGCGCAGCCACTGGATGGTGGCACCACCCATAAAAACGCTGCCTTCCAGGCAATAGGTCGTGTCTGTAGCTAGCTGCCAGCCCACCGTGCTGAGCAGCTTGTTTTTAGACACTACTGGCTGACTGCCCGTGTTCATCAACATGAAGCAACCCGTGCCGTAGGTGTTTTTGGCCATGCCGGGTTTGAGGCAGGCCTGGCCGAAGGTGGCGGCCTGCTGGTCGCCAGCAATACCTGCAATCGGGATGGGGATGTCAAAAAGTAAGGGGTCACTCTCGCCCACAACACCGCTGCTGGCTACAACTTTGGGCAAGACTGATGGCGGAATATTGAACAACGCCAACAATGCATCGTCCCACTGCATGCTGTGGATGTTGAACAGCAGGGTGCGTGATGCATTGCTGGCGTCTGTCACATGAAGCTTGCCGCCCGTCAGGTTCCAGATCAGCCACGAGTCCACTGTGCCAAACGCCAGCTCACCCCTGTCAGCCCTGGCGCGCGCGCCGGGCAGGTTGTCTAGCAGCCAGGCCAGCTTGGTGGCTGAAAAGTAGGCGTCCAGCACCAATCCTGTTTTTTGCTGAATCAGCCCGGCGTGGCCTTGTTCACGCAGCTCGTCGCAGCGGCCTGCCGTGCGGCGGTCTTGCCAGACGATGGCGTTGGCCAGCGGCTGGCCGGTTTGCCTGTCCCACAACACGGTGGTTTCTCGCTGGTTGGTGATGCCGATGGCTGCTACTAAATCAGTAGCTTCTTGCGCCCGTATTGATTGGTCTAAAGGCTGATTTGATACCTTTTTCAGGCAGTTTTGAGCCGTTTTGAGCTGACTTTGCCAAATTTCAAGTGCATCATGCTCCACCCAGCCCGGCTGCGGGAAGATTTGGGCAAATTCAGCTTGGCTTACCGCCACCACCGCCCCAGCGTGGTCAAACAGCATGGCGCGCGATGAGGTGGTGCCCTGGTCCAGGGAGAGGATGTAGCGCATGGCCTGAAGGATACCGCTACAAAGACCTAATGATCAGCCGCCAGCAACGGCAGCAGTTCCCGCTCACCCAGCGGCGTGATGTTCAGGGCACGCGAATCCGCGTCGGCGCGCAGCCAGTCCTTTTGCAGATGATGCGCCAGCAGCGCCTTGGCCAGCGTGCCTGCCAGGTGGTCTTTGCGTTCTGACCAGTCCATGCACGGGTAGGCCAGACGGGTGGCGGTTTTACCAGTTTTACCAGTTTTACCGGGTAAGGTGATACCAAGCGCCGCCAGCCACATGCTGCCGGTGTTGGTCAATTGCAGGCCTTTGGCACCTGGCTGCAGGTAGCCGCAACGCATCAGCATCTCAAACTGCGCCACGCCCAGCTCACCCGCCATGTGGCCATAACAGCGGCGCGCGCATTTAAGCGGCTTGTAAGCCGGGCGCTCCCAGCGGGTGCTGATGGTGTCGCGCTCGGCTATCAGCGCCAAGGCTTCGAGCGCGTGCGCCACATCGCCATCGGCCAATCCAAAGTATTTGTGCCGCCCTTGCTGGCGCACAGCAACCAGCGCGGCATCAACCAGATGCGCCAGTTGGGTGCTGGCTGCTTGTGGCGTGATGCCCGCGCTTGTTGCCAGCTCGCCCGCGCTGCGGTGCTCGCCGCCCAGCAGTGCGGCCAGCATGCGCGCCCGGGTGGGGTCGGCGATGGCGGCGGCGATGCGGGAAAAACGCGGTTCGGGGTTAGGCATTTGCTGAAAGTTGATTGGCTCGATTTAACGTCGATGGCACGCCTTGGGTAAAGGTGCGCTCTTCCTTCAATATAAAGCGCTTTTCTTGCGCCCAGGCAAAGTTGGCTGCGCCTTCTGCGTCTTGTCGCAGGCGGGTGCGGTAGGCCTCGTACGCGGCCAGGGAGTCAAATGAAATCAACCCCCAGGCTTCGTAGTTGCTACCTTCATGTGGCAAAAAGTAGCCCAGTAAATGGCCGCCGCAGCGCGGGATGATACGACCCCAGTTTTCAGCATAGGTCGTGAAGGCATCTTTTTGAAACGGGTCAATCTCATAGCGAATGAAGCAGGTGATAGGAGGTGTAGAGGTGGTCATAGTCGGGCAGTTTTTGAATCAAGGGTTGCGTGAAATTGAAGCGAATCACCGGGCGCCTGTTCACGCTCAGTCATGCCGTAGTCGCGCAGCACATGGGCCACGCGCAATCGGTAGTTGGCCAGCACGCTGGTGCGGCCCTGGGTTTGCGCGGCGCGGTGGTTGCCGCAATTGCGCCAGATTTGCACGGCGGCCTCGTCGCGCCAAAAAGACAGCGACAAATACTTGCCCGGTGTTGCCAGGCTTTCAAACCGCTCAATGCTGATAAAGCCGTCGATGGCGTCCAGCTCGGGGCGCAATTGCGCGGCCAGATCAAAGTAGGTGGTTTGCTGGCCTGGTGCGGGCCAGAGTTCAAAGATGACAGCAATCATGGAGAGCTCCTAAACAACGTGTTCAAACTTTAAAGCGCAAAACAGCTTTTTGTTTCGGCCTGTGCAGAACTGTTGAAGACCAAGTGGCGACGTATTCACCAGATAACATCTCCTCATGCCTACCCGCCGCCAACTGATGACTCATGCAAGCGCCTTTGCGGTGTTGGGTTTTGCGGCTTGCTCAACCGCGCAAACATCACCGACAAGCACAGCCCCGCGCCTGCGCCTGATTGGCGAGACGCGCTTGCCGCACAAGCTGCCATTTCAGAACACGACGCTTGGGGGCTTGTCTGGTACTGACTTTGATACCGCTAGCGGCACGCTTTACCTGCTCAGTGATGACGGTGGCGGCGTCAGTACGCCTCGTTTTTATACCGCACGCCTTGCACTGACGGCCGACAAGCTGGGTGATATTGAACTGACGGGCGTGACGGTTTTGCAGGGCTTGAACGCACCTGACCCGGAAGCGATCAGATGGCATGCGTCCAGCCAGAGCCTGCTGTGGACGAGCGAGGGCAACGCGGTCAGATTCACCCCAATCGCCTTGCATCAAACCCGTATGGACGGTACGTTGCAGCGCACTTACCCCATGCCCGCCATGTTTGACTTTGGTCTGACGGCGGGCGCGCGCATCAACAAAACACTGGAAGGGCTGGCGATTGCGCCTGATGGTCAAACCGCCTGGGTGGCGATGGAGGCTGCGCTGCGCCAAGACGGGCAAGAGCCGACGGTCGGCAGCCCCGGTGGGTCGTGCCGCTTCACGCAGCTAGACATCGCCACTGGTAAAGCCCGGCGGCAAATCGCCTACCAGCCCGATGCCATCCCCCAAGCGCCCATCCCCGCCAACGCGAATGCCGACAACGGCGTGGTGGAGGTGTTGATGCTGGACGCGCACCGCATGCTGGTGCTGGAGCGGGCGTACATGGCAGGGCTTGACGACAGGCAGCGCAATTCAATTCGGCTTTACAGCATTGACACACGCCAGGCTACCGATACGTTGAGTCTTGCAGCTATCCAACCCGGCAACCACACGCCCGCCGCCAAAACGCTGGTGGCTGATTTCATCAACTACCCCGCGTTGACCAGGCTGGACAATACCGAGGGCATGTGCTGGGGGCCAACCCTGCCCAACGGTAATAAAACCCTGATCTTTGTCAGCGACGACAACTTCAACCCCCGGCAGATCACGCAGTTTTTGGCTTTTGAATTTCTGGAAAAACTTTCATGACAACACACCACGACAACATCGCCTTCATAGGCGGCGGCAACATGGCCAGCGCCATCATTGGCGGCTTGCTCAAACGCGGCGCGCCGGCCAGCAGCATTCAGGTGGTTGAGCCGTTTGAAGAGCAGCGCAGCAAACTGACTGAAAAATTTGGCGTGGCGGTGCGTGAAGCGCCCAGCCCGCATTTGGCCAGCGCTGCGCTGGTGGTGTGGGCTGTCAAGCCGCAGACGTTCAAAGACGCGGCCCTTAGCACCCGCTTTCATACCAAAACCGCGCTGCATTTGAGCGTGGCTGCCGGCATCACATCCAGCAGCATTGCCCACTGGCTGGGCAGCGAGCACATTGTGCGCGCCATGCCCAACACGCCTGCGCTGGTGGGCAAAGGCATGACAGCACTATTTGCCCGGCCCGCCGTGTCAGCGGCAGGCCGCGCGATGGTGGACCGCGTGATTCAAACCACTGGCGACCATGTGTGGCTGAGCGATGAGGCGCAACTTGATGCCGTCACCGCCCTGTCGGGCTCGGGCCCGGCTTATGTTTTTTACTTTATCGAGGCCATGATTGAAGCCGGTGCGGCGATGGGCTTGACGCGCGAACAGTCACACCAGTTGGCGGTCAGCACGTTTGTCGGTGCCAGCGCTCTGGCCAAGGCCAGCGATGAGCCGATAGAAATTTTGCGCTCCCGCGTCACGTCCAAAGGCGGCACTACTTATGCGGCCATCACCTCGATGGCGCAGGACAATGTGAAGAGCCAGTTCATACGCGCCATGATGGCGGCCAGGCAACGGGCCAAGGAAATGGGTGAGGAGTTTGGCAAGGCGTGAAGCCGCTACAGCTGCGCCACATAGCTCCCAGCTATTCCCATGAACACAGTAAACCCCAGCCAGTGGTTCAGCCTGAAAGCCTTAAAGCAATCGTCACGGTGGCGTTTGCGAATCAACCAGATGTGCCATAGGGTCTGTGCCAATGCCAAACCAAATGCTACTAAATAAATAGCTGCTTGCGCCCGATTTAATTGGCTTTGAAGCACATTTAACCATGTAAAAAGGTATAAAACGTAGCTCACAAGCACTGCCAGCACATCGAACCGCCCAAAGGTGATGGCCGAGGTCTTCATGCCGATTTTCAAGTCATCGTCACGGTCGACCATCGCGTATTCAGTGTCATAGGCAATCACCCAGAACAGATTGCCGAGCAGCAGCACCCAGGCCAGCAGCGGCACACGCGACTGCACAGCAGCAAACGCCATCGGTATGCCAAAGCTGAAAGCCACACCCAGCACCGCTTGCGGCATGGCCACAAAGCGTTTGGCAAACGGGTAAATGATGGCAATGCCTAAAGCGGCAAAAGACCAGGCAATGGCAGTGATGTTGGTTGTCAACACCAGGCCAAACGCACACAGCGCCAGCACCGCACCCACCGCCAGTGCTTCTTTGGCGGGCAGCTTGCCGCTGGTCACGGGCCGCTGGGCGGTGCGCTTGACATGCCGGTCAAAGTCACGGTCGGCCACATCGTTCAAACAGCAGCCCGCGCTACGCATTAAAAAAGTGCCCAGCGTGAACACCACCAGCAAATGCCAGCCCGGAAAACCGTGTGACGCCAGCCACAGCGCCGACAGCGTGGGCCACAGCAGCAGCAGCCAGCCCGCAGGACGGTCCCAGCGGATGAGTTGCAGGTAAAGATTGAGTCTGGCTTTCACAGATGAGCTCAAGTAACTTGCGCCAGCATACCGTCCAGTGTTTTGGCTTTTACAAACTTGGCAGGGTTCTGGCCAGTTGCCAGCGCCTCAAAATGCCGCACGCCACAGTCAATCTTGTCAGACTCGCCAGTGCGTAAGTCCAGTGTGACCAAGCTGCCTTTGGTTTCCACTACAAAGTACAACTTGTCTTGCCCCTCATGGTCAACCACTACCGCCCAGTCTGGGTTGTAGCCGCCAAGCGGCGTTGGAATGCTGAACCAGCTTGGCAGCTTCACGTACAGCTTGACCGACTCATTTTTCTCTAGTGCGTCAGCAAAACTGCGTTCAATATCTGAGTCATAAAGCACGCTTTCAAACACTGATTTCTCAGCCTTCAGCGTATTGAGGTAACCCATCAGCTCGGTCGTTTCAAACAGCTCTTGTGCCCAAACATGCGCTTGACTGTCTACATCGCCCAAGCGGGTGTAGCGTATGCCGTCCACGATGGCGTGTTGCTTGTAACGGTTGATGTACGTGGCCGCCAAGTCAATAAACTGCTGCGGATTGATTTTGAAATCACCCAGCCGCCCGCTGCGTTGCAGAACATCGACCAGGCTGCGGCGCGTCAGCTGGGTGCGGTCTTGCAGCTCGGTCAGCAAGTCAGGCAAAGCAATGGTTTCAGTGAGTGTTTCGTGTACCGAATCGCTGGTGCTCTCTGCCAGCACGCCGCCGCGCCCGATTGACAAATCTGCCTTGCGAAAGCGCGCGCGGGTAGGCGTGACTTTGGGCGCTTCTTGCAGCGCCTTGACGCAGGTATCCAGCAGCTTGGCATTGTCAAAAGCCACGCGGTAAGTGGTGCGGTGCTTGATACGGTCCCACAGCGCCTTGAAGTCAGGGCTCAAATACACCTCACGGCGCAGCACAATGGGTTTTTTATCGTCGGCGTTTTTAATGTCCAGCTTGCCCGCCAGCTTGCGCAGGCGTTCAATGATCTGAGCCTTCCATGCTTCCAACTCAGGCGGAATCGGTACAGTGTTGTCTCTCAAAGCCTGGCGCAAGCTGTCTTGCACCTTGCCAGCCGCATTGATCAAGCCCAAAGATTTCAAATGCTGGGCGATGGCTTCAGAACGCTCTGCGCCCAACACATCCGCATCACCAGCCGCATTGGCCACCGCCAGTTGCGCAAAGGCATGGCCTTCCACCACGCCAAAGCGTATGCCGGTCTCTTGCTCCATCTCTTTTTGCAGCTTGTCGGCAAAGTCTTCGTAGGTTTCGTTGGCAATCACGGTGAGTGTGTTGACTTCAAAGCCGCGCAGGCGCTGGCCGGTTTGGTCTACGCACAGGCGCAGGCCACGGCCAATGGTTTGGCGGCGTTCGCGCTCGGTGTTGATCTCCCGCAGGTTGCAAATTTGAAAGACGTTGGGGTTGTCCCAGCCTTCACGCAGAGCCGAGTGCGAGAAGATGAATTTAAGCGGCGTGTCAAAGCTCAGCAGCCGCTCTTTGTCTTTCATGATCAGGTTGTAAGCTCGTTCGGCACTGTCACGGCCGGTCTGGTTGCTCTCGCCGGTGTCTGTCCAGCCGCCTTTTTTGTCGATAGAAAAGTAGCCCTCGTGTACGCCGCTTGCTGGGGCAGTTAAATCTACTTCTTTAAACAAGCTGTTGTACTTGCTGGACTTGGCATACGCCGTGTATTCCTCTTCAAACATCTGCGCAAATTTTCCCTGCATCGCTACGCCGTCGGCGCTGTACTGGCGGTAGTTGGCCACGGTGTCGATGAAAAACAGGCTCAGCACCTTGATACCCTTGGGCCGCAAACGCAGCTCTTTGTCCAGGTGCTCCCTGATGGTGCGCTTGATCATCATGCGTTTGATGGCGTCGTCGTCCACGTCGCCCACTGCCTGGCCAACCGTCAGTTGCTCTTCACCACCGGGGAATCTCAAGTCCATATACTGCGCGCCCGTTTTGGCGCTGAACTCACCCACCACGTAGTTGGCGTACATGGCGTTTTGGGTGACTTGTTCCAGGTCATCGTCCACGCGTACTTTTTTAGCCATCCGCTTGATGCTGCCCGTTTTAGACTGCACGTCCAGCTCCACCTCAGCAACCGGTTTTTTTGCCTCAAAGCCGACACCCAGCAGCTTGACATACGGCTTGTTATGCCCACCTTGAATATCCAGGCTGGCCACTTCAATTTGCTTGACCAGCTGCCGCTCATACGCATCCACCGCGTCCAGCTTGTAGACCATGTGGTGCTTGGTGGCATGGGTGGCTGAATAGCGCAGGGTACACAGCGGGTTCATGGCCTCCAGCGCTTTTTTGCCACTGCCCTCCAGGCCGCCGTCTACGCTTTGCGGCTCGTCCACCACCACGATCGGGCGGGTGGCACGTATCAGGTCAATCGGCTTTTCGCCGCCGGTTTTTTCACTTTCTTTGTACAGGTTGTTCACGTCTTTTTTATTGATGGCACCCACCGTGACCACCATGATTTGCATGTGCGGGCTGGTGGCAAAGTTGCGCACTGGGCCGGGCTTGGCCGAGTCGTATAAAAAGTAGTCAAACGGCACGCCCGCGTACAGCGTTTTAAAGTGCGGCGCCATGATTTGCAGGCTTTTGTACACGCCTTCTTTGATGGCCACTGACGGCACCACAATCACAAACTTGGTAAAGCCAAACTTCTGGTTCAGCTCAAACAACGTGCGCAGGTACACATAGGTTTTGCCGGTGCCGGTTTCCATCTCCACCGTAAAGTCGCCTGACTCCAGCGTGGGCGACATCGCCAAGCCGTTACGCAATTGCACAGCGTTCAGGTTTTTCAGCAAATCATCGTCCAGCAGGCTGAGCCGGTTGCCAATGCCCAGCTCATTTTCAGCCAGCCCCAGACCCATTTGCTGCTGCACCACCTGCCCTGCAAGGTCGATGCTTTGGCCATAGCCCGGCGCACTGTGACTGACAGTAAATTCAGTCCGGCACAGCTCTTGGCCGGTGAAGAGGCCACACACCGCGTCAATCGCGGCGCGCTGGTAGTCCAGGTTGTGTTCAAACTGAAGGTTCATGCGGTTTCTTTACTAGCAGCTCGTCTAAATAAAATTAAGGGAGAGAAGTATTAATCAATTAAATCAACGATTTAGGTTAATTTTTCATTGCTAGGCATTGCTAAACTTGGCTCAATTGGCGTTGTTTAGCAAAGCCCGTTTGTTGCCATCGGCTATCTACTTCCGTTTTGAAGGTACTTGGTCAGTGCCAGATCAAAGTCGGATGCATATTCCAAATCTTGCTTGACTCGGTATTCTTCATATTGCGCGTGCGCTTTGATCATTGCCATTTCATGCGAAATCTTGCCTGCATGAGCCAATACTTGCTGGTCGGTGTATGTCAAGAATTTAGCAACCTGCGCAAGCCAATCATGCATTTTCATGAGCTGCTTGTTCAGTGCCCGCAGTTCGGCGAAGTCAATGAACATCACCACCAAGCGGTTAAGTTTGGAGATTTCTTCCTCAGTCAAGTAATTTTTGGCAATGATCACATCGCTTTTCAAAATCTTGCCATGCGGTGAATTTTTCCAGCTTGTTAGCCCCATATGAGATTGCTGGGCATCGGCACGTTCATAAACTATTTCAGCCGCTGTTTGTCCTGTGCTGGCAAAGTGCAGCTGGTTCTGAACGATTTGAAAGAACGTCCTGGTTTCTTCGCTGTTGCCACGGTAGTCACTACTACATTGCTCGAAAACATCGGCAATTTTTTGATAGGCGCGGCGCTCGCTGGCGCGTATCTCGCGAATACGCTCCAGCAGTTCGTCAAAGTAGTCCTGGCCAAAGTTGCGGCCATTTTTCAGCATGGCATCGTTGAGAACAAAACCTTTGACCATGAATTCACGCAAAGTCTGGGTGGCCCACACCCGAAAGTGCGTGGCTTTGAGCGAGTTAACGCGGTAACCTACCGCGATAACTGCATCCAGGTTGTAGTACTCCAGTTCGCGGTTGATTTGCCGCTCACCTTCAGATTGAACCGTTTCCATTTTGGAAATAGTTGCCATGGGCGTGAGCTCACCACTGTCATAGATATTTTTAAGATGTTTTGAAATGGCGGGAATCTTCACGCCAAACAGCTCAGCTATCGCACGCTGTGGCAGCCAAAAATTATCCGACTGAAAAAACACGTCAACAGTGACTTTCCCGTCTGCTGCCGTATAAAGCACGATCTTATTGGGCTGATTCGCAGCGGGTTCGGTTTTTTTACGCATTACAAGCTCCGCACATCCTCCAGCCCGCGCTGTCGCAGGATGGCGGTGAGGTTGGTTTTTGCTACGTCGGCCTCTTCTGCCGGGCCAAACAGGCTGTCGCGCAGCACCACGCGGGTGTGCAGCTCGGCGGGGGTTTGGCCTAAAGCGGCTGCCAGTTGGGTGTGCCAGCTGGCTATGCCCAAAGCCAGCGCCTCGGCGTTGGCGGGGGTGACGGTGGATTCAGCCATCGCGTTTTTATCGTCACCCGCCCGAGCCAAACACACCAGCAGTGCCCCAGCGCCCACGCTGTACACGGCGTGCCCGGCAATGACTTGGCGCTGCACCGGCACGGCCAGGTCCAGCCCCTGTTTGAGCAGCACTTCATACAGCACATCAGCCTCAGTGCGGCCAGCGGCCAGGTGCTCGGTGTGCGCCATCAGGGTGTCGGCCAGCTCATCGGGGTTGGGGTTCCAGGCGCGGATGTTGGACGTGTCGAGCTTGAAGACCTTGAAGCCCAGGTCGAGTGGCTTTTTGGGTACTTTAGGCTCGTTTTCAAGGCTTAATTGGGCTTTAGCCGAATCATTATGGGTGCGAGTAGCTCCTATTTTTGTAGCGGCGCGGCGTAAGCGTTCTTTGGTGAGTTCGGCGATCGTTAGGGGTTTGCCTAGATGTTCGCAAAAGTCGGCCGCAATTTTTTGATCTCTGCTTTCCGGATCCAGTGGCTCAGGAAGTTGAACTAGGATGTAACGGCGGTTGCCACCATCTGCCGCATTTTGGGCTATGACGGCATGGCCAGTAGTACCGGAGCCAGCAAAGAAATCTAGAACTATGCCGGTCATCTCTGTAGATATTTCACAGATTTTCCGAATCAGGTCGATGGGTTTTGGGAAGTCAAATACTTTTTCACCAAACAAATCCCGAACTTCTATCGAAGCCTTCTTGTTTCCTTCAAGATTGCTCCAGAGATTTCCCGGTTGTTTCAACCGTCCTTCCAGATAAAACTTTTGGTAAGGCTTCCACTCTTTACCTTGGCCATTTTCATTGGCGACTTGTTTCCAAAAGATGAGGCCGTTTGAAAGATGATCTTTATAGGTTTCAGATCCGCAGCGCCACCGGCTCTCGTATCCTCCGGGGCCAATCGGATAGACCTTGACCCCATCGGGCGCTTCGACTGGGTAATACATACTTGGTCGATCAACTCGCCTATCTTCGCCACCGGTTTTCCGCAATGGTCTTGTCAAAAAGCGACCTTGTTTATCTTGCTGGTCGTAGATCTTCTCACCCTCCTCTGAAAGAGCCTGTCCTCCGAAACCGGTCTCATTAGATCGCGAGTAAACCACGATGTAATCCAACTCATTGACCAATCGCTCAGTACCTTGGCCAGTTGGTGTGCCAGTAGGTCGAGTAATTTGGCCTTTAAAGTTCTCTTCCCCAAAAAGTTCATCGCAGGCAACCCGCAAGTTACCAATTTCATTCTCATCAATACTGATGAAAATAAATCCATCCTCGCGTAACAGGTTTCTAGCCAACTTCAACCGCGGATACATCATGTTCAGCCAGTCGGTATGAAAACGCCCGCTGGCCTCGGTGTTGCTGCTGAGCTTGCGGCCTTCGCCGTCCGTCTGGCCCGTCAGCTCCAGGTAGTTTTTGATGTTGTCGGTGAAGTTGTCGGGGTACACAAAGTCTTTGCCGGTGTTGTAGGGCGGGTCGATGTAGATCATCTTGACTTTGCCGGCGTAGCTTTTTTGCAGCAGCTTGAGCACCTCCAGGTTGTCGCCTTCAATCATCAGGTTTTGCGTGGTGTCCCAGTCCACACTCTCGCCGGGGCAGGGGCGCAGGGTGCCGGTGCTGGGGGTGAGTGCTATTTGCCGGGCGCGGCGTTTGCCGTGCCAGTTGAGGCCGTACTTTTCCTCTCGCTCATCGACTTGCCCGCCCAGCAGTTGTTTGAGAACCTCAAAGTCAACGCCGCCTTCTTTAAACGCCTCGGGGAACAGGGTTTTGAGCTGGGCCAGGTTGCCGTCAATGATGTTGGCGCTTTGGGTGTCGGCTGGGGTTAGCGGTTTGATGATGGGTTTGATGATGGAGTTGGTCATGGGCAAATTATGTTTCAAAGGCTGCCTAGTAAAGCTTGGCGCTCGGCCATGCGTTTTGCAATTTGGACATTGAGAGCGGCGCGTTGGCCAAGCTGGCTTTCTTTGCCGGCCTGGGCGCGCAGGCTGGCCAGTTGCTGGCCCAGCTGGTCGTAAGCGGCCAAAGAGCTGCGGCGCTGGGCGGCGTGCGGTGCGCTGGGGCTGACGATGAACTGCCCAGTGTGTTTGGCTGCGGCCAGCGCTTCAATGGCGTGCAGCCAGTCGCTGTAACGGGCGTGAAGGTCGTTGAACTGAAGCGGTGGCAAGCCAGGGGCTCGATTGAAGGCTAAATAGTGAACAAAATGGGCTGTAGCGCCCGTTATACCGGCGCAAGGAGCTATTGATTTAGTAGTAATAGGTTGTGTAGTGGCAGTGTGCTCTAACACCATGGCGCTGCCTGTGCCCAGACTGAGGCGCTTGTGGGCCAGGCTGATTTGTTCAGTAGCGCCGTCAACGTTTGGCTGGCTGACGATGAGGACGACAGGGTAGGGAATGGTGCGGTGGATGAGTTCGATGAGCCGGGTCAGTTGTGTGCCGCTACGTAAGGTCGATGTAGCTGCGCCGTCGCGCAGGACTGCGTGCAACACAGCAATCTCTAGGTAGTCGTGCGTGGTGGTTTGCCACACCGCCAGGCCGCAGGTGGCGGGCTTGAGCGCGGCCAGCCAATGCAGCTCGGCCAGCAGGTCGTTGGCCAGGCGCTTGTCAGAGGGGGTGGTACCGGGTAGGTTGGCAATTTGCGCCATCAGCAGGGTTTTGGCGATGCGCTGGCCCACATAGGCGCTGGCGGGTAGGGCAAGGGCTTGCACCAGCGCGGGGGCTTGGCTGAATGGGTTGGCCGCCTTGGTCATGACCCGGCGGGCAACACCGCCAGCCAGGCAACCACTTCAAAGTCGCCCATGCCTGCAAATTCACCTGCCAGTGCATGCGTGCCGCCAGGGCTGAACAAACTGGCGGCGGCGCGCTCTTGGCTTTTGCCTGCAACTGATGCAACGGCGGCGGCCAACAGTTGCTGGGGGCGGGCCATGTCTTGGCCGCCCTTGGTTGCTTTGTCAAACTGGGCGTGGGCGGCAACGTCTGGTGCGGTGCGGCCAAGCGCCAGGCGTTTGAGCTGGTCAAGGATGCGCTTGGCTTGTGGGTAAGGTAAGAGCACCGCGCCATCTGCGCTGACATGCGCCAAATAGTGCGGGGCCAGTGGGTAGCTTGGGTCTTGCCCTGTGTCTGGCCGGACAGACCGCAGGCAAAAAATAATGCCGGGGGCAATGTCTGCGTCCAGCGTGGTGGTGACGGCAAAGCTGCCTAGGGGCATAAGAGACAAGGCGTCTGGCTGGGCTTTGTTAAATTCCGCCAGGTCAATGCGAAAGTCGGTCAGGGTGAGGTCGGTGATGGCGATGCCGCTCCCCAAATCCTCCAGGTCAATGACGCTGGTTTGCATTTGAATCAACTGGGCGCGGCGGTAGGCCAGGTCGTTCATGGGGTCGCCAGACTGTTGCTCAATCAGGTTTTCTTCGCCGGTGGCGGATATGTCCAGCAGCACCATCCGGCCGCTGACGCGCTGCTCTAAATTGATGTATTCCTCAAGTTCAATGTTGGGCCAAAAGTTAACCAGCTGAATGGCGCTGTTGGGCGAGCCCAGGCGGTCAATACGGCCAAAGCGCTGAATGATGCGCACCGGGTTCCAGTGGATGTCGTAGTTGACCAAAAAGTCGCAGTCTTGCAGGTTTTGGCCTTCGCTGATGCAGTCGGTGGCAAACAGCAGGTCAATATTGCCTTCGCTGGCCAGCTCGGCAGGGCGCTCTTTGGACTGGGGTGAAAACGCCGTCAATATATTGCTTAGGCTGCGCTGCATGGGCAGCGTGGTCTGGTTGTGCCCTGCGCCAGTGACCAGGGCGGATTCAACCTTCAGCTCTGCTTTGGCCCAATCGGCCAACTGGGCGTACAGGTATTTGGCGGTGTCTGCAAAAGCAGTGAAAACGATGATTTTGCGGTTGCCCGCATTGAACGGGTTGCGGCATTTGTCGGCAATCAAGGCTTGCAGCTTGAGCAGTTTGTCGTCTCGCGCGGCGCTGACGCTGGCGGCGGATGCGCTTAAGGTCGCTAAGCGGTTGCGGTCTTCCGTCAGGTCTTGCCGCCAGCGGATCAGATCAACATCACCTAGCAGCACTTTGACTTTGCGGCCTACCAGCAGCGCTTCGTAAGCGGGGTCTTCAATGTCGATGTCGTCGATGTCCAGCTCATCAACGTCAAGAGCTTTGGCGTCGATGCGGGCCAGGATGCTTTCTACATCGCGCAACTGGCGCTGCACAGTGAGGGTGAAGGACGATACCGAGCTTTCCATGCGCTTTAAGACATTGACGCGCAGCAGGTGAATCAAGCTTTCTTCACGGTCGGCCTGGCGAAAGTAGCCTTGGCCACCGCGCAGCTGGGTGCTGTATTTGGCGTCATACGCGGCTTGCTTGTGCGGCAGCACGTAGCGCAGCGGCGCATAGGCTGCCAGGTTAAGGCGGCGAATTTCTTGGTTAATGTCGCGAATGGAACGGAACTCGCCAGTGCGGTCAACATCGGCTTTGATGTTGATGGGCGGCAAGCGGTCTGGGAAGCGGCCTGTCTCGGCTGTGCCGTAATACTTTTCAATGTGGCGGCGCGAGCGGGCAATCGTTAGGTGGTCTAGCAGGCTGAAATAGTCAAAGCCCAGCATGTCAATCAGCAATGCGGGCGTTTTTTCTTCTGGCGGCAAATCAAGCCAGCGGTTAAAGGCTTTTTGCGCACGGCGGGTGGTGCTGTCGATGCTGGCAATACCGTGTGGGGCCAAGGCGGTATCAATGCCCTCAGTCACGAAAGCAATTTGGTTTTTGAGGTCGTTCAAGCGGTTGTTGACGGGTGTAGCGGAGAGCATCAGCACGCGGGTTTTAACGCCTTCGCGGATGATCTTTCGCATCAGGCGGTCGTAGCGGGTTTCGCGGCCTTTGTTGCTGGCTTTGTTGCGAAAGTTATGGGACTCGTCAATGACGACCAAATCGTAGTTGCCCCAGTTGACGTGCTGCAAATCAATATCACCCGACTGACCCGCGTCGCGTGACAAGTCTGTGTGGTTGAGCACGTCAAAGTTAAAGCGGTCTGCCTCTAACGCGTTGCGCTTGTCGTTGGCTTTGTACAGCGCCCAGTTGTCGCGCAGGCGCTTGGGCACCAGTACCAGCACGCGGTCATTGCGCAGCTCGTGGTATTTGATGACGGCGAGGGCTTCAAACGTTTTGCCCAAACCTACGCTGTCGGCCAAAATGCAGCCGCCAAATCGGTTGAGTTTGTCAATGGCCGCGACCACGCCGTCACGTTGGAATTTATAAAGCTTTTTCCAAACCGCTGTGTTGCGAATGCCTGTAGCGGCTTTGACGATGGTGTCTTCGTCCAGCGCGTCGTCATTGACGGCAAACAGATGGTGAAGGATCAGGCTGTAAATACTGGTGGGGTCACGCTGCACGTACAAGGCCTGAACACTGGCTACAAGAGCTGCTTTAGCGTCAGGCTGGTCGTGCAGTGCAGCCCATTGCTGGTTGAACCACTGGCTTAAATTTGTTGCCTCTGCATCGGTATCAGACTGCTGAATCAAGCTGAGCGGATTGCCGGGTGCCATGCCCAGACCGTCGGTAGTGAAAGCGAATGCACCCAAGACGGCCTGCTGTACCTTGTTGTCACCGTCGCGCAGTACCAAGATCCCTTGGGGAATGCTGCCTTTAGCCTGGCGTACCTCGGCTTTGGCGTTTAGCCAGTCAGCAAACTGCCGGGCAAACCAGTGACTTTGCAGTTGGTTGCGCCAGGCAATGTCGGCCTCGGAACCCAGCAGCTTGAGCGACTCGGCGCCCGCGTGAAGTGACGGTGCAATCAGCCGGACTTGGGACAACTGCGCCACTTGTGCGGCGAGCTCTGCAAATGCAAAAAGGCTGTAATGCGGCGAGGCAATGTCAAGCTGCGACTTGGTTTGAAGCCACGGGCGGATGGAATCTAAGACGCGATCATTGCCCGTGTTGTTGATGAATTTCATGACTGCATCATACGGTTGCAGACTGAAAATTCAGGTCAATCAATGCATCAATATCCTCGGGACAGAGTGAGCGACAAAGAAACAGTCAAGACAACCGAGTCACGCCCGGCAGCTCACACGCATAAATCGCGTTGCGCAGTGCGGCAATCGCCTCATACCGGGTAAAGCTGCGCCGCCAGGCCAGCACCACGCGCCTGGAAGGGATGTGGCCTTCAAACGGCAGGTATTTGATGAACGAGGGTTGCTCTGCGGGGACTTTGCTTTTTTTGCCTTTCGGTTGCTCCAGCAGCGCTTCTTTCGGCACGCTCAGGCGCGGCACCAGGGTGATGCCCATCCCGGCAGCCACCATGTGCTTGATAGTCTCCAGTGACGAGCCTTCAAAGCTTTTTTGAATGCCGCCTGAGTTGCTGGAAAAGCGCGCAAATTCAGGGCACACCTCCAGAACATGGTCTCTGAAACAATGCCCATTACCCAGCAACAGCATGGTTTCTTTTTTGATCTCTTCCGCCGTGATGCTGCTGCGCGCGGCCAGGTGGTGCGAGCTGGGCACTGCCGCCATGAAGGGCTCGTCATACAGCGGCGCAATCGCCAGGTTGGTATCAGGAAAAGGCTCCGCCAGAATGGCGCAGTCAATCTCGCCATTGCGCAATTCTTCCAGCAGTTTGACGGTGAAGTTTTCTTGCAGCATCAGCGGCATTTGCGGCAGCCGCACGATCATTTGCCGCACCAAGTCAGGCAGCAAATAGGGGCCAATGGTGTAGATGACGCCCAGGCGAAGGCTACCGGCCAGCGGGTCTTTGCCGCGCTTGGCAATGTCTTTGATTTGCTCGGCCTGCTCCAGCACGCTTTGCGCCTGGCGAATGATCTCTTCCCCCAGCGGCGTGACGGTGATCTCGTTGGCGTTGCGTTCAAAGAGTTTGACCTGCAGCTCTTCTTCAAGCTTTTTAATCGCCACGCTCAGTGTGGGTTGCGACACATGACAAGCATCAGCGCCCTTGCCAAAATGTTTTTCACGCGCCACGGCGACGATGTATTTGAGTTCAGTGAGCGTCATGGGTCGATTGTCTGCTTTTCACATCCAGGTTCACACAAAAAATTGCCGCAGCGCAGTTGCCGTTTCCTGCGGCAACTCCTCAGGAATAAAGTGCCCTGCCGCCATCGCCTGCCCGGCCACCACACCGCCGCACTGCGCTTGCCACAGCGCCATCGGGTCAAACAGGCGCTGCACCACGCCGCGTGCGCCCCACAGCACCAGCATGTCGCAAGCCACTTTGTCACCACGCGCGCGGCTTTCACGGTCATGGTTCAAGTCAATGCCGGCGCTGGCGCGGTAGTCTTCGCACGCGCTGTGCAGTGCTTGGGCGTTGCAAAAGCAGCGCTCGTAGTCAGCCAACGCCTGCGGCTCGATGTAGCCCAGCCCCGCACTGCCCCAGCCGCCCAGCTTGGCGTGCAGGTAAGCCTTGGCGGTCTCGGGGTGGTTGGCGCCCATCATGATCTCGGGCAGCGGCGCGGGCTGCAACATGTGAAACCAGTGGTAGTAAGCGCGTGCAAATTCCATGTAGGGTGCGGTGAGCGTTTCGCCGTTGTACATGTCAAGCGTCGGCGCGATGTCAATGACGCAGAGCTTTTTGACCCGATCAGCGTGGTCTAGTGCCAGCCGGTGCGCCACTCGCCCGCCACGGTCATGGCCGCACAGGTAAAACTTATCGATATCGAGCGCGTCCATGACGAGTGCCATGTCGTGCGCCATGTTGCGCTTGCTGTAGTTGCTGTGGTCGGGCAGGCCGGGTGTTTTGGATGAGTCGCCATACCCGCGCAAGTCAGGCATGACCAGAAAATAATCTTGCGCCAGCAGTAGTGCCACGCGATGCCACATCACATGCGACTGGGGGAAACCGTGGAGCAAAAACAGCGCAGGTTTTTGCAGATCACCCAGTGTCGTTTTGGAGATTCGAGCATGAATGGTCGCACCATTGACCTCAAAACTGCGTTGCTCAAAGTGGTCAAACCAGCTCATGATCGCGCCTTTTTTGATGCCATGAATTTTTGCAGATTGGCCGCTGCGGTGGTTCTGACTTTCTGCCTTAAAAACGGTGTCCAGCCCAGCAGCAGACCCGGCGTGCCCAGCGCTTGATGCGACCATTTCCAGAAGTTAAAACTGTCACGGTGTTTGACAATCAGGCCCTGGTCATTGAACTCAAATACGCCGTCAATCACGTTGTGTACCAGACGATTGGTGGCGCTGAAGCGGTAGTACGCCTCCCAGTGCGCCTTGCCTGTTTTGGCGTCAGCTTCAACCCCGCTGTAGACCAGTTTCCAGTCAGCCAGCGCTTTGGCCTTGGTGGTTTCGCACAGCATGCGCCACATGCCAATGACCTGCTCGTGTCCACGCAGTGAAAACGCCTCGTCGTCAAACTGGGCATCTGCGGCATAGCAAGTGGCCATGGTGTCCACATCGAGTTGGGCAAAGGCGCTGTAGAACTTTTCCAGCGTGGCCTGGTTCGGGTGCATGGTGACTCCTGGTTTAAAGGCTGTTGGGAATATTGTCAGCAAGGAAATCGTACACCGCGCGGATGCGCTTGCTGGTACGAATCTCGCGGTGTACGGTTAGCCACACGGGGAGCGCGGGAATTTTCAAGCCAGGCAGCACAGCGACGACATCTGCATCGGTACGCGCCAGGTAGTCGGCGATAAAGCCGATGCCCAGACCACTGCGTACCGCATGCCAGTGCGCCATCAAGTCGTCTGAGCGAAACGAAAAGTGCTCGCGCTTGACCGGGTAGCCCATGGCTGCGAAGCCGCGCAAGATGTCTTCGTTTTTGTCACTGCCAATCAATGCATGCGCCAACAGCTCAGGCGGCTCCTTCGGCGTACCTGCGCGTTGCAGGTAGCTGCGGTGGGCGTAAGCACCGATGGCCATTTTGCCGATTCGCTTGGCCACCAGGCTGGCTTGGTCAGGTTGCACCATGCGCACGGCAATATCGGCTTCACGCCGGAGCAGGTTGCTGACTTGATTGCTGGACACCAGTTCAATTTGAATACCGGGGAGCTGTTGCCGCAGTCGGCTTAGCAAGGGTGGCAGTAATGCGCAAGCAACCGTTTGGCTGGCGGTGATGCGCACCGTGCCACTGACTGCATCGTCAAGGCTTGACAAGTTGCGTTGCATCTGGTGCGCGCCCGCCTCCATGGCCCTGGCCGACTCTGCCAGCCTCAATGCCATGGCCAGCGGCTTCAGGCCGCGCCCGCCTCGTTCAAAGAGCACGACGCCGAGCTGTGATTCCAGCTCGGTGATATGCCTGCCAATGGTGGGTTGGCTTGAGTTGAGGGCGCGCGCTGCGCCTAGCAGACTGCCTTGGTCCAGCGCCGCCAAAAACGAGCGTACCAGCGTCCAGTCAAAGTTGTTGTTCACTTGAATTGTTCATTTGGGTTATTCATTTGGGTTATTCATTTTTGAAATTCAGATATGGATGAATCGCTAATTGTGTAACACAGAAGATTTTTTAACAATCACTTCATTCAACTTTATCTGACCCACTCTCATGACCACAACTTCTACTGTTTTAATTCTTGGCGCTGGTGGCCGGCTGGGCGCAGCCTGTGTCAAAGCGTTTGCTGGCGCTGGCTGGCACGTCATGGCGCAAACCAGAAAAGCAGCACCAGCGCAGTGGCCTGCTGGCGTGAGCGCACTGGTGACGGGCGACGCACCGATTGAACAGTCCGCAGCCAAACTGCAAAGCGTTGATGTCGTCGTACACGCCATGAACCCGGCCTACACCAACGCCGCGTGGACAGCGCAGATACCCGCAATGATGACTTCGGCCATTGAGGTTGCACAGGCATTGAACGCGACACTGATGTTCCCAGGCAACGTCTACAACTTTGGGGCAAACATGCCAAAGCGGCTGGATGAAAGTACGGCGCAAAACCCCACCACGGTCAAAGGCAAGCTGCGGGTTGATGCGGAGCTGGCGTTGCGTGAAGCGACCGAAAGAACCGGCTTGCGCGCCATAGTGATTCGCGCGGGTGACTTTTTTGGCAGCGGCAAAGGCGCCATGTTTGACCAGGTCAGTGTCAGCAAAATCAAAATGGGCATATTCACCCACTCTGGACTCCTTGACGTTGCCACACCCTGGGCGTTCCTGCCTGACCTGGCGCAGACCTTTGTTGCTGTGGCAGAAAAACGCCAGCAGTTGGCCAAATTTGAGGTGCTGCATTTTGCTGGTCACAACATCAACGGCCATGACTGGCTGGGCGCGCTGCAGCCCCTGGCTGAGGCCAACAAATGGGTAGCCCATGGACAGGCTCTTAAAACATCGGCCTTGCCATGGCCTGTGATGCGTGTCATTGCCTTGTTTAACCCCACCTTGGCATCCGTCGTAGAGATGCGATACCTGCAAAGCACGCCGCATGCGCTGGACAACACGCGCCTGCGCAAAAAAATTGGGACAGAACCCCACACACCACTGAACCAGGCTGCTGCAAGTGCGCTGGCTGATTTGGGGCTGACCCGTTAAGCGTCTTTTCAATCACTCCATTTATTTCAACCCTTTCACTTTTATTGGAATTCAGCATGACATTTAAGAGTCCTCACGTATCAGACTCAGCTTCAGCACTGACCTGCCTTGACCGATCACAGCGTTACTTGCTGGGCGGTCTGTTAATCATTGCCGCAGTGCTGTCGTTTATGCCTATTGCCATTCTTGGCCCCGCGATTGGCTGGCCCGCTTCTTTGCGTTCACCTGCAGCCCAGCAATTGGCCGCCATCGCGGGCGCACCTGCCGCTGTTGCACTGGGTTACGCGGTGTATTTGTTGTATTCCGTGCTGATCTTGCCAGTCATGATTCTTTTGGCCTGGCGGTGCAGCGGCAGTTTGGCCAGGCCGATGGCGGTGATGGTGGTGACTTTTGCCGCTATATCCGTGCTGGCACGCAGCATCGGCATCTTGCGCTGGCTAACCGCCATGCCCGCTATGGCCAAGCAACATGCAGCAGCAGACCCCGCTGGTAAACAAGTGCTTGAATCTATTTTCACCACCATCACCGCTTACGGTGGCGGCATTGGCGAGTTGTTGGGTGTCAGTTTGTTCATGGCTTTGTCGCTGGGACTGGCCATGGCAGCGGCGTGGATCGGCAGAACCCTGCCGCGCTGGCTGGCAGCTTTTGGCATGGTGGCTGCGTTGCTCTTGTTTGCACTGTTTTTGCCAGCGATGGGTAGTGCGATTCAAGTGCCGATTGCGGTGGCGGCAACGGTGTTGGCGGTGTGGATGGTGGTGGCGGGCATCGTGGTTACTTTCAAACCCAAATAAAAGCGATGAGCGCCACAGAAAGAACTCAATGCGCTGCTTTGTAACAGCGTTCAAGCCTTTAATGACAACGCCACGCCTCATGACACTTGTTTCATTTTTTCCTGCCAGTCGCATGCAGTCGGGCTCGCCAGCGTTGTATGTAGTAGGCATGGTCATGCTGTTGATGGCGGCCATCACACTGGCGCTGGCATGGCTTGACCCGCGCCTGTTTCAAGGCGTCAGCACTTGGGCGAAGCCGCTCAAATTTCAACTTTCAACCGGTACTTATTTGTTGACGCTGGCGCTGTTCATGGCTTGGCTGCCAGATGACAAACGTCAGACACGCTTGAGCCGCTACGTGGTCTGGAGTGCGGCAAGCGCAGGTATTTTTGAGGTGGTTTACATCACCTGGCAGGGCGCGTTCGGGCTGGCGTCGCACTACAACTACGCACCAGGTTTTTATTCAACGATGTACACGTTGATGGGTGTCGGTGCGGTGATATTGACCACAGCCTCGCTGGCGCTGGCGGTGCTGATTGCGCGCAGCCCGGCTTACGCCTTGCCGCGTGCCGTCAAACACGCCGTGGTGCTGGGGCTGGTGCTGACGTTCATCCTCGGCACAGGCTTTGGGTCGTATCTGGGCGCACAGCGTACGGGCCATTGGGTAGGCGGCGCGTTGACAGATGCGGGCGGGTTGCCGCTGTTGAACTGGTCACGCACGGGCGGTGATTTGCGGGTAGCTCACTTTTTCGGCATTCACGCCATGCACTTTGTCCCGGCAGTTGCTGCACTGGTTGCGGCTTCGCGCCTGCCCATTGACAAGCAGGTTGCCAGCGCGTGGCTGCTTGCAGCAATCTTTGCAATGCTGACTGTCTGGACGTTTACGCAGGCCGCGCGCGGGCAGCCATTTTTGTCAAGCCTCTTGGGGAGCCAGTAGCTAACTTGTTTTCAGCGCTGACAACTTCACACACAGCCTGGCTACAGCATGTCTGACCGTTGCCGCGCGCACGCTGGCACGGTCGCCGTCAAAGCACTTCACCTCGGATGTCAGCATGCCAGCGACTGAAAAGCCAAACCAGACCGTGCCCACAGGCTTGTCCACGCTGCCGCCAGTCGGCCCAGCCACGCCTGTGACGGCAACGGATACCTGCGCTTGCGAGTGGCGGATAGCCCCAAACGCCATGGCTCTGGCCACTGGCTCGCTGACCGCGCCGTGCTGCGCAATCAGCGCGGCGTCCACGCCCAGCAGTTCGGTTTTGGCAGCGTTGGAGTACGTCACAAAGCCGCGCTCAAACCACGTGCTTGACCCGGCCAGGTCGGTGCAAGCGGCAGAGATCATGCCGCCCGTACAGCTCTCTGCAGTAGCCACAAAAAGGCCGTTTTCAAGCATCAAATCGGCCAATTGACCAATATATACGGGCGCAAGCAGCTCCTTATTTGATAGTGATTGTTCTACCACGTGAATCTCCACAACGCAATCACCAGCAGCGTACAGAAGGCCGCCACGAAGTCGTCAAACATGATTCCCCAGCCGCCGCGTAAACCAGAACCTTTAAAGACCTGATCGGCCCAAGCCACCGGACCAGGCTTGACGGCATCAAAAAATCTGAACAGCAAAAACGCCACCAGTTGCCCGGTAAAACTGGCAGGCATGATGAGCCACAGCAGCAGCCAGAAAGCCACCACTTCGTCCCACACAATGTTGCCGGGATCCAGCACGCCCATGTTTTTGGCGGTTACAGTGCAGGCCCACCAGCCGACCAAAGTAGACGCGGCAATCAGCCAGCCCATCTGCGCGCTGGACATGCTGGGGGCAATGACCAGGTAAGCCAGCCAGGCCCAGAGCGTACCCGCCGTGCCGGGGGCGATGGGGCTCAGCCCTGAACCAAAACCCAGTGCGATGAAATGCGCCGGGTGAGACAGCAGAAATTTGGCGTTGGGGCGAGTGGAGGCTGAATTTGAACCAAGTGTCATGATGGCAATCGTACAGCGAGGCAAAAGTTATTTTATTTTCAGGAGTTGCACATGTTGAACGTCTTTAAATCTGGCTGCCCAGCGGGCGCTTTGTTGGCTGCCCTGCTTTTAAGCGGCTGCGCCGTCATACAAGTCAAACCCGGCACGCCGCGTGCTGATGTGCTGGCACAGTATGGTCAGCCCTCGCGTGAAGTACCGCTGCCTAACGGCTCAAGGCTGCAATATTCGTATCAACCCGCAGGCCAGCAGGCGGTGATGGTGGACCTGGACGTAGCGGGCCGGGTGGTGTCAAGTCGGCAGGTGCTGCAAAGCACTGAATTTGCGCGCATTGGCATCAACCAGTGGAACCGTGCGGACGTGGAGCGTGAATTTGGCCAGAGCGCCACAATTGACCGCGTGGCAAGCTGGCCCGGCGACATCATGACCTACCACTGGAAAGACGCCAGCCAGGACATGTATTTTTATGTGTACCTGGACAGCGCCAACATCGTGCAACGCACTGGCCAGGGCATGGACTTCAGAAAAGACCCGCGCCGGGAATGAAGCTACTGTCCAGCGGCCGCATCGTTTTGAATGGTGCGGCCAATCTCAGGGTAGCGCTTGTGCAGGTACAACCAGGCCACCAGCCCAATGCAGAGCATGACCAAAGAAGCTGTAGCCAAACCCACGGTTGAATGCATGACCAGCGGCGTGAGCAAGCCCGCCACCAGCCCGTTGGCGGTCGAGCCAATCACCGCCTGAAGCGACGACGCCATGCCGCGCCGCTCAGGGTACAGGTCCAGCACCAGCAGCGTGACCACAGGCACCATCAGCGCCCAGCCAAAAGCAAACAAGGCAATCGGTATCAAAGCCCACGACACATGGGCCTTGAAAAAATAATTGACCACCAGGTTGATGATCGACACCGTGAGCATGATGACAAAGCCGTGGCGAATTTGCACCTTGGGCGCGACCTTGCCCGCCAGCCTCCCACTGAGCCACGCACCCAACATGATGCCTGCAATCGTCAGCATGAAGAACCAGAAAAACTCGGTCGGTTGCAACTGCAGGTGGTCGCCCAAAAACGCAGGCGCTGCCAGCACATACAAAAACATGCCGTTAAAAGGCACGCCGCTGGCAAACGCCAGCAGCACAAAGCGCGGGCTGGAGCCCAGTTGCCGGTAGCCCTGCATCAGGTTTTTGAACTTGAAGCTCTGGCGCTGGTCAGCGTGCAGGGTTTCCGGCAGATACCTGAAATTTGCAACCCACAACAGGCCGCCCACGGCGGTTAAAAACCAGAAAATGCTGTGCCAACCCAAATACACAAACAGCCAGCCGCCAACAATCGGTGCGACGGCAGGGGCCACGCCAAAATAAATCGTGACCTGGCTCATCACCTGCTGAGCCTGGGCTGGCGGGAACATGTCGCGTATCACCGCGCGCGACACCACAATGCCCGCTCCGGTTGACAGACCTTGCAGCGCCCTGAAAAACACCAGTTGCTCAATGCTTTGCGACAGCGCGCAACCCGCCGACGCAACAGTGAACATGGCAACACCCCACAGCACCACCGGGCGGCGGCCAAAGCTGTCAGCCAGAGCACCATGAAACAGATTCATGAAAGCAAAACCGAACAGATAGGCCGACAGCGTTTGCTGCATCTGAATGGGCGTTGCGCCGAGTGACTTGGCTATGCCGGTGTAAGCAGGCAGATACGTGTCAATTGAAAACGGGCCCAGCATGCCAAGCAATGCCAAAAGGACTGCTAACGCCCAGCGCGGGCCGGGCCACAATTTATCCGCGTTCGGGTTCATTGTTTTTGAGCTTCAAGGCGGCGTTATACAAATCATTGCGCGGCGCACCTGTGATCTCAGCAGCCAGCTTGACAGCGGTTTTAAGCGGCAACTCGGCCAGCAACAACTGCAGTACACGCCGACCATCATCTTTGGGCAAGGCTTGCGATGCGGGGTGCAGCACCAGCACAAACTCGCCGCGCGTGCGCTGCGTGCCCGCAGCCACCCAGCTTGCAAACTGGTTGGCAGCCACGGTGGCGATTTCTTCAAACTGTTTGGTCAGCTCGCGGCAGATGGTGATGGGTCTTTCACCCAGCGGCGCCATGGCCAGCGCCAGGGCCTCAATGCGGTGGGGGGCCTCCATGATGACCACCGCTTTGGGTTCAGACAGCAAGGCCATGATGGCCTGGTCACGCTCACCTGCCTTGCTGGGCAAAAAGCCCGCGAAGACAAAACCTGAATCGCCAGTCATGCCCGCTGCACTCAAAGCCGTGGTAACACTGCTGGCTCCCGGCAAAGGCATCACGCCCAAGCCCGCATTGCGCACGGCAGCCACCAGCCGAGCACCCGGGTCGCTGACAGCAGGCGTGCCTGCATCGCTCACATAGGCCACGCGCCCGCCGCGCTGCAGCCGATCAATCACGCCCACAGCGGCTTCAAGCTCATTGTGCTCATGCACCGCCAGCAGGGTCTTATCAATACCAAACTGGCGCAGCAGGCCTTGCGTGTGGCGCGTGTCTTCGCACGCTATGCAGTCGACCAGTTGCAGTACATGCAGCGCCCGCAGGCTGATGTCAGCTAGATTGCCAATCGGCGTGGCCACCACATACAGCATGCCCTGCGGATAATGCTGCATACCAGCGGCTGCTTTTGCCGCGCTTAAAGCCATCTCGAAAGAAGCGTTCAATGTGGTTTTCCAAAAAAGAGGCGAACAAGTCAGAAGGTCAGATTACCACCAAGGCCGTAGGTGATGCTGCGGAGGGGGTCGCGCTGACTCACTTGCGCCAGGCAGGACTGAAACTGCTTCAAGCCAATTATCGAACACCCGGGCGCGGCGGCGGCGAGATTGACCTCATCATGAAAGACACTGACGGCACACTGGTGTTTATAGAAGTACGCCAGCGCGCCAGCCAGTCCCACGGCGGCGCAGGTGCCAGCATCAGCGCCGTCAAGCAAAAACGCATTGTGTTTGCTGCAAGGCATTATTTGATGCGCTGCAAAAGCCTGCCACCCTGCCGGTTTGATGTGGTGCTGATTCATGGCGGGCTGGGGGCTGGGGATGCACCTGCCATTGAGTGGCTTAGGTCTGCGTTTGATGCGTTTTGACCATCTTGTAAGTTGTAAGTTGATGTGATGGTGAGGAATTTTCCTTAACTCAACCCGCTATCATTGCCCCATGCTCGAACAACGAATTGAACAGCACTTCATCGACAGCGCCGACCTGAAGTACCAGTCGGCTCAGGTTTTGTCCAAGCCCATCGCGGCGGCTGTGCAAGCCATTTTGGCCAGTGTGACCAGCGGCGGCAAGGTGCTGGCGTGTGGCAATGGTGGCTCGGCTGCGGATGCGCAGCACTTTGCGGCGGAGTTTGTGGGGCGCTATGAGCGTGAACGGCCTGAACTGGCCGCCATTGCGCTGACGACTGATAGCTCCATCCTCACGGCCATTGCCAACGACTACGACTTCAATGTGATTTTTTCAAAGCAGGTGCGTGCTTTTGGCGGCGCGGGTGACGTGCTGCTGGCGCTGAGTACCAGCGGCAATTCGGGCAACGTGCTGGCGGCCATTGAAGCGGCACATGAACGCGAAATGACCGTGGTGGCCTTGACCGGTAAAGGCGGCGGCAAAATTACCCACGCACTGCGTGAAACCGACGTGCATATCTGCGTGCCGCATGACCGCACAGCGCGAATCCAGGAAGTGCATTTGCTTGTCTTGCACTGTATTTGCGACGGTGTGGATACCCAGTTACTTGGTGATCAGGAGTCTTCAGTATGAAAAATATCATGACCAAACGATTTGCAATCAGTGCCGTAGCGGCTGCGCTTTTGCTGGGCACGCTCAGTGCCTGCGTGCCGCTGGTGGTGGGCGGTGCCATGGTGGGCGGCACGCTGGTAGCCAACGACAGGCGTACATCGGGTGCGCAACTTGAAGACGAAGGCATTGAGCTGCGCAGCAGCAGCCGCCTGCGCAGTAACGTGGGGGACAGGGCGCATGTGAATGTGAACAGCTACAACCGCCAGGTGCTGCTGACAGGTGAAGTCCCGACCGCGCAAGACAAACTGCTGGTTGAGCAAATTGTGTCCAAGGTTGAAAACGTGACCTCGGTGGTCAACGAGCTGGCCGTCATGGGCAGCACCAGCCTGGCGCAGCGCTCGTCGGATGTGCTGGTGACGGCTAGAGTCAGAGCCCAGCTGGTCGATGCCAAAGACCTGTTTGCCAATTCGTTCAAGGTCGTGACCGAGCGCGGCACAACTTACATGATGGGCCGCGTGACCCAGCGCGAGGCAGACCGCGGCACAGCGGTGGCGCGCAGCACACCTGGTGTTCAAAAAGTGGTGCGTATTTTTGAAATCATCAGTGAAGAAGAGCTGGCGCGGCAACTGCCAACACCCGCCAAACCACCCGCTGCGGCTAAACCAGCAGGTAGCTAAAGTGTCATTGCGGACTTGATCCGCAACCCATAACCCCGTTCCCTGCCAGCACCGCAGAAGCCATGGATCCCGGATCGAGTCCGGGATGACAAATTTTCACCTTAACCGCTTGACCAGGCTGGACGTGTCCCAGCGCTGGCCACCCAAGGCTTGCACATCGGCATAGAACTGGTCTACCAGCGCGGTGACTGGCAAGCGAGCGCCGTTGCGTTTGGCCTCATCCAGCACCAGCCCCAAGTCTTTGCGCATCCAGTCTACGGCAAAGCCAAAGTCAAATTTGTCAGCCACCATGGTTTTGCCACGGTTGTCGAGTTGCCAGCTTTGCGCTGCGCCCTTGCCAATCACGTCCAGCACCTGGTGTACGTCCAGCCCCGCCTTTTGGCCAAAGGCGATGGCTTCGCTCAAACCCTGCACCAGCCCGGCGATGCAAATTTGATTGACCATTTTGGTCAACTGGCCTGCGCCGCTCGCGCCCATCAGTGTGAAGGCTTTTGAGAACGCCATGCCAACCGGTTTGGCAGCGTCGAAGGCTGCGGCATCACCACCGCACATCACCGTGAGTGCGCCGTTTTGCGCACCTGCCTGGCCGCCTGATACAGGCGCGTCGACAAAATGCAAACCCAAGCCTTTAGCCGCTGCATACAGCTCGCGCGCCACATCGGCTGATGCCGTGGTGTGATCTACCAGCACAGCACCGGGTTTCATGCCTGCGAACGCACCATCGGCACCTAACACCACGCTGCGCAAATCCGCATCATTGCCAACGCAGCAAAACACAATGTCAGCACCTTCAACTGCCGATTTAGGTGTTAAACCATGTGTAGCATTCTGAAATTGGGCGCAAAATGCTATTGATTTTGTAGCAGTCCGGTTGTAAACGCTGACCTGGTGACCTGCTGTTGCCAAGTGCCCGGCCATGGGGTAGCCCATGACGCCCAGGCCAATAAAGGCTACTTTATGTGGTGTTGTGGTTTCGTAAGTTCGGGTATTGATGGATGCCATGTTTATCTCTTTGTGGTGGACTGAAATCAAAGAGCATATTGTGCAACACCCAAACCAAAAGACCAGTTCTCGCGATGGGTTTCAAGCAGATTGATGATCACGTCTTCTGGCTTGAAGCTGCTGCTACGGGCAATGTCAGCAGCGATTTTTGCGTAAAGCGCCCTTTTCGCGTCCAGACTGCGGCCAGGCGAGCAGCTGATTTGTACGAACACGACATGCGCAGAATGCTGAACACCCAGAAACTCAGGCGTACAGATGAGCTCGCCCTGGCAGTACCTGTGAATGGTCTGGAAGCGATCAGGCTCTGGCACATTGAAAGTGGCAACCAGTGCGTTGTGTAAGGCGTCAGCTACGGCAGTGACGTCTTGAGGAAAGGTGTTGTGCGGCAGGCTGATGTGAACGAATGGCATAAAAGTCCTTTGTGTAGTTGCAGGGCGCTAGTTGTTTTGAACGCATGGCCAGTGTCAGCTGTTTGATGCATGAGCGAAACCACTTGCATTGCACAATGCTTGTGCAGAAAATGCACAAGCAAAGAAAGAAAGCATGTCATATGAAGAATTTGAATCTGGACGACTTTGCACTGTTCATAGAGGTGGCAGCGGCACAGTCGCTGTCAAAAGTGGCGCGCGACAGGCAGGTGGCTGCCAGCCATGTCTCCCGGCATTTCGCACGTATTGAAGCTGAATGTAATTTACGCCTGGCGCACCGCACAACCCACAGTTTTTCGTTAACGGGTGATGGCGAACTGTTTCTGGAGCATGCAGAGCGCATCGTGAATGAACATACTCAGTTACGCGATAGCCTGGGAACACGAGCAAAAACTGTGAACGGCACAGTGCGCATCAGTATCAGCCAGCTTTTTGCGCAGTATGTGGTGATACCGCGGTTGGTTGAATTAAGACATCAGCACCCCAGTCTGACGGTTGACTTGCAGATTGACGACAGGCTGGTCAACATGGCGCATGATGGCATCGACATTGCCGTGCGTGCAGGTGTGCCTCCCATCGACACCGTGATTGCACGTGATTTGGGTCAGCACGGCAGAGCCTTGTACGCCGCGCCCGGCTACCTGAAAAAGCACGGAACACCCCGCTCGCCCGCTGATTTAGCGGCGCACAGTCTGATCACCCATACTGCAGTGGCTGCCCACAACAGCTGGCAATTTTCAGTCAAGGAGCAAATCGTTCATCAGGACATGCGCGGGCAGTTGCGGGTCAACAGCAGCGCGGCAGTCGTCTCGCTAGCGCTGGCGTGTACAGGGATTGGCCGCATCAATGATGTGGTGGCAAACGTGCTGGTGTTGCAGGGTTTGCTTAAACCCGTGCTTGGCCGTTACAACACATCGCAGCAGTACCCGGTGTACGCGGCCATCCTGGCGGAACGGCATCGTGCGCCAAAAATCCGGGTGACGATGGATTTTTTAGCACTGTGTTTTGCTGGTTTTAAGGTTAACCAGGAAAGCTAGACGATAGCAAAGCCTTCAGTCCCCGCCGCCAGATCAATCGATTTAGCGCGCTGGGAATTGAGCTTGATTTGCAGTCGCAAGTCATTGACTGAATCTGCATTGCGCAAGGCGTCTTCATAGGTGATGACGTTGGTCTCGTAAGCATCAAACAGTGCCTGGTCAAAGGTTTGCATGCCCAGGTTGCGGCTTTTTTTCATGATCTCCTTGATCTCGGAGACTTCACCTTTGAAGATCAAATCAGATATCAGCGGCGTGTTCAGCATCACCTCGACCACTGCCGCCCGACCCTTGCTGTCCTGCTTGGGTATCAGGCGCTGGGACACCATGGCTTTAAGATTTAACGACAAGTCCATCAGCAGTTGAGCGCGGCGCTCTTCAGGGAAAAAGTTGATGATGCGATCCAGTGCCTGGTTGGCGCTGTTGGCGTGCAGGGTACACAGGCACAGGTGGCCGGTTTCTGCAAACGCAATGGCGTGTTCCATGGTTTCGCGGTCGCGCACCTCACCCATCAAAATCACGTCAGGCGCCTGGCGCAGCGTGTTTTTAAGCGCGGCCTCCCAACTGTCGGTGTCCAGACCGACTTCACGCTGGGTCACAACGCAGTTTTTGTGCGGGTGTACAAACTCAACCGGGTCTTCAATCGTGATGATGTGGCCAAACGATTCAATGTTGCGCCAATCGACCATCGCTGCCAGTGTGGTCGACTTACCAGAACCCGTTGCGCCGACCAAAATCGTCAAACCGCGTTTGGCCATGACCACTTCTTTAAGCACTTGCGGCACGCCCAAGCCGTCAATGGTGGGCAACACTGCCGGAATCACCCGCATCACCATGCCGACTTTGCCTTGCTGAATGAATGCATTGACGCGAAAGCGACCCACGCCAGGCGGGCTGATGGCAAAGTTGCATTCCTTGGTGCGCTCAAACTCAGCGGCCTGCTTGTCGTTCATGATGGCGCGTGCCAAAGCCAGCGTGTGCCCGGCGTTGAGCGGCTGCGGCGAGACTTTGGTGATTTTGCCGTCCACCTTCATGGCAGGCGGAAAATCGCCGGTGATGAACAAGTCACTGCCATTGCGGCTGACCATCAGCTTTAAAAGGTCGTTGATGAATTTACTGGCCTGGTCGCGTTCCATGAATAACTCTTTTCAAATAATCTAGCCTGGGAAATTCTCGGGGATTTTTGCTTTCCCACGCGCTTCAGCCGCAGAAATCACGTTGCGCTTGACCAGATCCGTCAGGTTTTGGTCCAGCGTTTGCATGCCCACGCTATTGCCGGTTTGAATCGACGAGTACATCTGCGCCACTTTGGCTTCGCGAATCAGATTACGAATGGCGCTCGTGCCCAGCATGATTTCATGCGCCGCCACCCGGCCCTGGCCGTCTTTGGTTTTGCACAATGTTTGCGAGATGACGGCCTGCAGTGACTCTGACAACATCGAGCGGATCATTTCTTTTTCTTCTGCCGGAAACACGTCAATGATCCGGTCGATGGTTTTGGCAGCACTGGAGGTGTGCAGCGTGCCAAACACCAAATGCCCGGTTTCAGCTGCCGACATGGCCAGGCGGATGGTTTCCAGGTCGCGCATTTCGCCGACAAGAATGGCGTCCGGGTCTTCACGCAGTGCGGACTTGAGCGCGGCTTGAAAGCTCAGGGTGTGCGGGCCCACCTCACGCTGGTTGATCAGACACTTTTTGGATTCATGCACAAACTCAATCGGGTCTTCCACCGTCAGGATGTGGCCGTACTCGTTTTCATTGAGGTAGTTGACCATGGCTGCCAGCGTGGTGGACTTGCCTGAACCCGTGGGCCCGGTGACCAGCACCATGCCACGCGGCTTCATGGCCAGGTCGCCAAAAATCTTGGGCGCGTTGAGCTGCTCAAGCGTCAGGATTTTTGAAGGGATGGTTCGCAGCACGGCACCAGCACCGCGGTTGTGGTTAAAGGCATTGACCCGAAAGCGCGCCAGGCCATCAATTTCAAACGAAAAGTCGACCTCTAAAAACTCTTCGTAGTTTTTGCGCTGGGTGTCGTTCATGATGTCATACACCATCGAATGCACCTGCTTGTGATCCAGCGGATCCACATTGATACGCCGCACATCACCATGCACACGTATCATGGGTGGCAGGCCTGCTGACAGGTGCAGGTCGGAGGCCTTGTTTTTGACACTGAAGGCCAGCAGCTGGGTAATATCCATCCCGAAAATCCTTAAAGCATGTAGGACAAAAATTGTTGAGCCTGCAGTTTACAGTCGAATGATGACCATGATCGTGAGAAATTTGCAGGGCGTGCGTGACCGCATCACGACCGCCTGCTTTGCGGCTGGGCGCCACCCGGACAGCGTGAAATTGCTGGCCGTGTCCAAAACTTTTGGTGCGGATGCGGTGCTTGACGCCATGAGCGACGGGCAGCGCGCCTTTGGCGAAAACTACATTGCCGAGGGTGTTGAAAAAATCACCGCGCTGCGCGAATGCGCAGGGCTTGAATGGCATTGCATTGGCCCGATACAAAGCAACAAAACCCGGCTGGTGGCCGAGCATTTTGACTGGGTGCAGTCAGTTGACCGCCTGAAGATTGCGCAGCGCCTGAGCGAGCAGCGCCCCGCGCATTTGCCACCGTTGCAAATCTGCCTGCAAGTCAATCTGGACGGCGGCGCCAACAAATCAGGCGTTGCGCCCGATGAGCTGATGGCGCTGGTCAAAGACGTGATCCAGTTGCCTAATTTGAGGTTGCGCGGGCTGATGACGATACCCGAACCCGCTATTAATTTTGTAGCTGCTTGCGCCCTGCATTCGGGCGCAAAAGCCATTTTTGACCAGATAAACAAGGCTGGTGTGTTGCTTGAGAAGATGGACACACTGTCGATGGGCATGACGGCTGACCTGGAAGCGGCCATCCATTCGGGCAGCACGATGGTGCGCGTGGGTACGGCGATTTTTGGTGGCAGGTAGACCAGCTTCTGTTACTTGGGCAGCACCATCGGCTTGATGTTGCCGCAGTCCGAGCCCAGCCATTTGCCTGACGAGTCCATGGTGGTGATGACCGGTTTGCCCTGCTGCGGGGTGTTGATCTTCATCTTCATGGTGTAGGCGTTGTCACCCATGAAGGTGTACTGCGCTTCACCGCTGGACGGTGGGCTGGCGCAAGAGAACTTGAGCGTCATGCCCGAACTGGTTTTATTACTGGTGGTGCTGGTGCAGTCGCCCTGGCTTTGTACTGGCATTTGCCCACGGTCAACCATGTCTTTGGTGATGCACATTTTGGACATCATGCCGCCAGGTGTTGCGGTCATGCTCATGCCCTGTTTGGCCAGCATGGCCTCCATTTGTTTGCGCTGCTCGGGCGGCATGTTGGCCATTTGCTGCTGCATCTGTGCCATGGCCTTGTCCATCTCGGCGCTGCCACCCAGCTTGCTGGTGACTTCCCACAGGCCAGGTTTGGTGACTTGAGCCTGAGCGCTCAAGGCGCAGACACCCAAAACCAGCACGGCCAGTAGCTGACGTGAGTTAATTAGCATGTTGGACATGATTGGCATGGTTGACTCCTGAAATAACTTAAAAGGCGATTATTTGACAGCCAGTGCTCAAAAGCAAGCTGAAAGCCTAGAAATAGGCATCAAATTAGCCTTTTAGCCAATCAATACGGGTGCAAGCAGCTATTATTTTAATAGCACAAATACGACTTCACGAGGCTGCAACCGGCGCTAAAGCTGACTTCCGTTCATGCATGAAAACCTCTAGCGCTTCAATCGGCAGCGCCGGGCAAAACAGATGGCCCTGGTAACACTCACAGCCAAAGCGTGCCAGCAATTCGCGCTGGGCTTCAGTCTCTACGCCTTCGGCCACCACGCCCAGCCCCAGGCTTTGTGCCAGCCCGACAATCGTACGTGCGATGGCAGCATCGTTGGGGTCGGTCAGAATGTCTTTGACAAAAGTCCGGTCGATTTTGAGCTGATTCAGTGGCAAATACTTCAGATAAGACAGCGCCGAGTAACCGATGCCGAAATCATCAATCGACAAAGTCACGCCAGCGTCTTTGAGCATGCACATTTTTGCAATGGTCACATCAATGTCTGTAGCCAGCAGGCTTTCGGTCAGCTCCAGCTTGAGCCGGTTGGCATTGATGCCTGTCTCCTTGATGGTCATCATGACCAGCTCAACAAATTCAGGATGCCTGAACTGACGCACACTGACGTTGACCGCAATGCTCAGATGCTGCGTTTCTTCGCGCTTGGCCCAGCTTGCAAGTTGCAGGCAGGCCGTTTCCAGCGCCCACTTGCCAAGTGGCAGGATCAGCCCGCTTTCTTCAGCTTGGGCAATAAAGTCGTTGGGGTAGACCAGGCCTCGCTCAGGGTGTTGCCAGCGCATCAATGCTTCAACGCCGAACATTCGCCCGTTGCCCCCGACTTGCGGCTGGTAATGCAGCAGAAAATCCTGCTTGCGCAGGCTTTGGCGCAGCTCTGAATTCAGGGTGGCATTGGCTGTGACCACCGCCTGCATGGCCGGGTCAAAAAAACACACCGAATTGCGACCCGACGCTTTGGCCTGGTACATCGCCAGGTCAGCCTGCTTGAGCAGGTCGCTCATGTTCTGTTTGCGTTTGCTGAACAAGGTCACACCAATGCTGCAAGTGCTTTCGTGTTGATGGCCAGCCAGGTCATAGGGCTCGCTCAGGGCGAGCAAAATCCGCTGCGCAACATTTCGGCTGTACTCGGTTGCGGCCAGCACTTCTTCAGGCAAGCTCTCCAGCATCACCACAAACTCGTCGCCACCCAACCGGGCCACCGTGTCACTTAACCTGACACAGCCGCCCAGGCGCGTGGCGACCTGGCGCAGCAGCATGTCGCCTGTCGCGTGGCCCAATGTGTCGTTCAGCACCTTGAAGTTATCAAGATCAATGAACATCAACGCACCGTTGATGTTGATAGGCATTTTTTTAATCAGTGCCTTGCTTTGCGACAACGCCCGCTCCAGCCGTTCCATCAGCATTTGGCGATTGGGCAGTTGGGTCAAGGTGTCATAAAAGGCCAGGTACTCAATTTCTTCCTCTGCAATCTTGCGCTGGGTAATGTCACGCGCTGCTGACACCCAGTGTGTCGCCACGCCTTCAGCGTTTTTGATGGGCGTGATGTCCAGCTCAATCCAGAACAGGGTGCCATCTTTTTTATAGTTGATCAGCTCAGCATGAACCGGCTCGGATTGTTCAAGCGCCAGACGCATGCGGTTCAACTCAGCGTACTGACTGCCTTTGCCCTGCAGCAAACCAGGTGACTGCCCCAACACGTCCTGCTGACTGTAACCCGTGTGCTTTTCAAAGGCTTCGTTGACGTAAACGATCTTGTGGGTTGGGGTGGCCAGTCGGTCAACTTCGGTGATCACCACGATGTCGTTGAGCTTGGCCATGCTGGCTTGCAACAGGCCGAATTCTCCGATGCTTTGTACCGAATGCGTGGCAGCCGATGGTCTTGAAACTGTTCCAGGCGGATAAAGATGCATAACCCCTAGCGTACCCGTCACGGGTTATTTTTGAATAAAGCCAAATACGCGAGTTACCGAAGGTTACGTCCTACGGTTGGTGAAGCTTTTCACCGATGAGGCTATTGATCTTGGGCGTTTTAAATTGTTTGAGTTCATCGATTTAACCCGTCCACAACATGCAAAACATCCTTTTCGTCTCGGGCACACGCCCGGAAATCATCAAACTCGCGCCCCTGTATCACGCGCTGCGCGAAGCCAGCTGGGCGCAAGTGCAGTGGCTGCATACCGGGCAACATGCCGACATGGCCAGCCAGATACTGGCCTGTTTTGATGTTGTGCCAGACACCCATCTGCAACGCATTGGCAGCAGTTTGCTGGATTTCAGCCTGGGTTGCAGGCAGCAGCTTGAGCAGGAGCTGACAAAAAAGACCTGGGCTCTGGTGGTTGTGCAGGGCGACACCGAAAGCGCCTTTCAGGGCGCACTTGCCGGGTTTTACAACCGGATTCCTGTCGCACACGTCGAGGCTGGCCTGCGCACCCACAACCTGAATCGTCCGTTTCCGGAAGAAGGCTTGCGCCAAATGATCAGCCGGCTGGCCCGCTTTCACTTTGCACCGACTGAACGCGCGCGGATTGCCTTGCAAAACGAAGGCATCGCTGACGAGTTCATTCACCTGACTGGCAACACCGTGATTGATGCGCAGCAGTGGACTTGCGCGCACCGGGGTGTCAAACGAATGGCGACGGGACGCGGCCACCTGCTGGTGACGGTTCATCGCCGTGAAAACTGGGGGCATGACCTGGCAGAAATCTGCCACGCCATTGCCAGCATTGCCGCCATGCAGCCCGACTTGCAAATATTGTTTCCGGTGCATTTGAATCCAGTGGTTCAAGGGCCCGTGAACAGTATTTTGAAGGGCATTGCCAACGTCAAATTGGTGGAACCTCTGGACTACACACGCATGCAGCAAGCCCTGGCGGACGCCTGGATGGTGCTGACCGACTCAGGCGGCCTGCAGGAAGAAGCGCCTACTTTTGGCGTACCCGTGCTGGTGTTGCGTGATGAAACCGAACGGCCTGAGGCGCTTGAAGCAGGTTGTGCGTTGCTGATTGGCGCGGAGCGCGACACCATCGTCAAACAGGTGATGCGCCTGTCAGGTGATTCGACGGCCTACGCCGCCATGTCGCGGGCAGGCAACCCATTTGGGGACGGCACGGCGTCAGCGCAAATTGTGAACCTGCTGGCCAAACATTTTCAAACGCAAACAGCAGCGCAGGCTGAAACTGTTTAAGCACCCGCACTGCGCGTCACCACCCGATTGATCAAAATGCCCAATACTTTCAGTGCCTATCCCGTTGCGTCAGTCATGGCGTCGATGCTGTTTTTAATTGTGGTGATCATGATGCTGTATGGCGTGCGTCACTTTATGTTCACCATGAACCGCCTGACTGGCAAGCAGCGCCACCCGTACATCGACGTTGCGGTAGCGCGTTGGCCAATGATCACGGTGTTCATTGCCGCGCACAATGAAGAAAAGGTCATTGCCGGCTGCATTGAAGCTTTGCTCAATACCGATTACCCGCCAGAATGCCTGAAGATCATTCCGGTCAATGACCGCTCAAAAGATGCAACCATGGCCATCATCGACAGTTATGTGGCACGCTTTCCGGCGCGCATTTCTCCTTTCCACCGCCTGGAAGGAAAGGCTGGCAAGTCAGCGGCACTGAAAGACGCTTTGCAGTTTGCAGTCGGTGACATCGCCATTATTTTTGATGCTGACTATGTCCCTGGGCGCGGCTTGCTCAAGCAACTGGTTGCGCCGTTCTTTGACCCTGAAGTGGGTGCGGTGATGGGCCGGGTTGTGCCGATTAACAGCGGCGCAAACTTGCTGACACGTTTGCTGGATCTGGAGCGTTCAGCCGGCTATCAGGTCGACCAGCAAGCCCGCATGAACATGAACCTGCTGCCGCAATATGGCGGCACGGTGGGTGGGGTGCGCCTGTCTGCGGTTGAAGCGGTGGGCGGCTGGCATGACGACACGCTGGCAGAAGACACCGACATCACCTTTCGGCTCATGTTCAATGGCTGGAAAACCATTTACACCAATCGCTCTGAATGCTATGAAGAAGTCCCAGAGGAGTGGGCGATTCGCATCAAGCAGGTCACACGCTGGGCCAAAGGACACAACCAGGTCATGGCGCGTTACTGGTGGCAGTTTGCGACCAGCAAATACCTGACACTTGGCCAGCGCGTCGACGGTCTGCTTTTGCTGTTTGTGTTTGTGATTCCGCTCATCATGCTGACAGGATGGACTCTGGCGCTGGGTTTGTATTTTCTCAACGCAGGCTCGCTTTTATCGCAACTGATACCGGTTTTCGCGCTGATGGTCTACGGCACGCTGGGCAACTTTGCCGCGTTTTTTGAGATTGTGGTTGCCGTATTGATTGACGGCAATCGCAGACGGCTCAGGCTGCTGCCTTTTAACATGCTGGGTTTTCTCATCAGTCTGTTTGCCATCGCGGGTGCGGTCTGGAGCCTGATGATCGACAGGGTTTTCAAGCGTGAGATGGTTTGGGACAAAACCATCCGCTACAGAGCCGCGCCCACCTTGCCAAAGGCTGCACCGTGATGGCAGCCAACTACATGACCTACGCGGCTTTTGCAGTGGTTTGCCTGCTGCTGTTGACCCTGCCCTTCATACCCGCCTTCAGGGAGTGGCGCTACCCAAGCGACGTGGCTGCGCTGCCGGTGTCTGCCAACTACACCAGTGACATTGATCATTTTTCAAGACGTCTGGCTCTGGACGTGGCCGCCAAACTGGGGCGCGGCCCGGCGACTGGTTTTGAAGACTTTGATTTTGTTGACTTTCCCATTGACGACATGCAGTGGCAAAAAACCCAAAAGCGCCTGATTGCACGGCAATCCATCAATACACAGGCAGCCATCAAAAGCGCCAGCCAGCTCTATGTTGAGGGTGATTTGCAAACCGGCGACAAATCCGGGTTTTCGTCGCTGTATGCGACCGGAGATATCGCTCTTGGCAATCACAGTGAAGTCCGCGACTGGGCACACGCCGAAGGGATCTTTCAGCTCGGCGACAACGGCATGGCGTTGCGCCGCATTTCTGCGGGTGTGGCGATTGAACTGGGCAACGAGGTCTGGTTTGAGCGGCTACAGGCACCCACCCTGACGTTTGGATTGCTGGCTCAAAAGCCCAGGCAAGTCAGCCAGCAAGCACCAACACCGGCCAGCTATGCCGACCTTCCCAATGCAGTTCAGCAAACGCCGCAACTGTTCCTGATTCGCGGGGACTGCGCATTACCCGCCGGAAAAATATACCGGGGCTCGCTGGTGGTGACGGGTTTCCTCACAGTCGGGCAAGACACCACCATTGTTGGCGATATCAAGGCGCGTATCGGGGTCAGCATTGCCCGCCGCGCCAGCGTTGAAGGGGCGATCACTTGCGAGAAGCGGGTCTATGTTTTCAAGGATGCAGCAGCATGGGGGCCGATCGTGTCTGAAAGCGATATTTTGATTGGCGCGCGTGCCGTGATTGGCCTGCCGGATGCCCTGACCACCGTGACCGCTCAAAACATCATCATTGAAGAAGGCGCTACCGTACATGGCGCGGTATGGGCGCATGAGATTGGCATGGTGAAAGCTGAATGAACTACAAACAACTGCTCTTGTCGCTATTGACGGGGTGCATGCTGGTCAACACCACGATGGCCCGCACGCAACCCAAACTTGACTTGCAAGGCTACGCCGACGCGAATGGTGCGATTGCCATTTTGAATGCTGGCGACACCACCGACCCCTACTTTGCCCTGCAAGCCTTGTTGCTGGCACATGACAATGGTCTGGATATAACAGTGCCGGCTACAAAGTTTGCCAACTGGCTGGTGTCGCGTCAAAAACCAGATGGCACGTTTGACCGTTTCTGCCTGAGTGCCACCAAAGCCTGGGTGTCCTGCAAAACGGCGGATGCCGATGACTCACTGCTGGCCTTGTGGATGCGGCTGCTGGAAACCATGCCTGAGCAATTGGCCAAGAATCCGGTGTGGCAGGGCAGTCACGCGGTGAGTAAAAAGTCGCTTGACTATTTGTTTCAGCCTTCTCGCGGCATTTATATGGTGTCACCGGTTTACCTGCACGGCTTGTTCATGGACAACCTGGAGGTCTGGTCGCTCAAGGCGCATTCAAAACAGTCCAAGCCCGCAGAAGTTGACAAACTGGCTCAGGGTATTCACAACACCTTTTGGCAACCTGTGAACAAGAGCTTTCTGGTGTCTACCCAGCTGGAGCAACGAACACAGAAACCGCTGTTTTACCCAGACCATGTGGCGCAAATTTTCCCATTGCTGGTGGACTTCCCGATACTGCCCCAAAACGCAAAGCAATACTACAAAAACTGGATGCAAATGCATCGCGCTGAGTGGCTGCGCCAAGGCGATGCGGACTACCCGTGGGGCTTGCTGGCCGTGCTTGCGGTGCGGCAAGGCGATGAGCCAAGTGCGCGCTGCTGGCTGCGCGAAACATCCGGCATGCGCCATTCACGCCGCTGGGCCGTTACGGATGAAGCGGCTTATCAAATTCTGGCCAGCAGGCGCATCACGCCCGCCAGCAAAACTACCAACTGTCAGTAGCTGATTTTTATAAAAACCCTAACCGAGGAATCACATGCATTCACGAACTTTATTCACGCTGCGTTTTTTAATGGTTTGTCTGAGCGGCCTGGCCAGCCACAGCCAGGTATCGGCGCAAGCCACTGAAGCTGAGCCAGCGCGCATAGCACCCGCACCAGACCAGGCCGACATGCCGCGCATGCTTGAGCTCAGCACTGGTTATCAAAATCTCAGCGCAGGCTTTGGCGACTGGCGCGATGTCACCCTGCGCGGCACCTACGGGCTGCCTTCCCATGTGCTGCAAGGCGAGTTGTCACTCAACCGCAGATTCAACAAGGACGGCGTTTTTATTGGCCTGAGCGACACCTATACTTTTAACGAAGACTGGTATGCAAGTCTTGCCGTGGGCTTTGGCGATGGCGCGTTTTATCTGCCGCGCTACCGCGTGGATGCGACCTTGTACAAAAAGTGGTTGCCGCAAAGAAATCTGGTCACGTCCATCGGTGCGGGTCAATACAAAGCGCCAGATGGCCATACCGACAACAGCCTGTCTCTGGGCCTGGTTTACTACTTTGACACGCCCTTCATCGCTGAAGTGGGTCTGCGCCTGAACAGCAGCGACCCAGGCGCGATCAAAACCCAGCAGCAATTTCTGGCGCTCACCTATGGTCGCGCCAAGCAAGACCTGGTGACGCTGCGCCACGCCTGGGGTCAAGAGGGCTACCAAACCATTGCAGCCACCACCCAGTTGGTGAACTTTGCCAGCCAGGAGACCAGCATTTCATGGCGTCACTGGTTTGCGCCGCGCACGGGTGTGCAGGTAGGTGCCAGCCGCTATACCAACCCGTCATACAACCGCAGTGGTCTGAGCATCGGCATTTTTCACGAATTTTGATCCATCGCCATGCTCCCAAAAACCATTTCCGTGTCCAGCGAAACCAAAGAGTACGACCAGGGCTTTCACGCTGCTTTTTCGGCTGTCAAGCTAGCCCGCGCCCAGCATGTGCATGTCAGGCCGCACCGCGCCATCACGCCACTCAAGGTAACGCCTTATCTGCTGGCGCAGGCGTTGTTGTTGCCGCTGGTGCTTTGCACCTTGCTGGTTTTGGGCAAACCCATGCTGCTGGATTTTTGGCGCGACTGCATCCTGTTCTGGTCGGGCGGTCTGGGCCTACCGTTTAGCCAGGGCATACAGCTTGAAGATTCTGGACAACTGGCAGCTGTCTTGTCTACAGGCATGACCAGCACACCCATGCCAAGCATGACGATGCTGTGGGTCACAGGCTGTATCACGCTGGCAGGTCTGGCGTTGTCGATCACCATGAAAGGGGCAACCCTGCCGCTGAAATACCCACTCAGAATCGTCTGCGTGGTGCAGTTGATCACGGTGGTGTATTTTTGGTGGGTGCCTGGCAACTTCCCCTACAGCATTGCCAGGCACAGTGAAGAGCTGATGACCATTGGCTATGTGATCATGGTCTCCACGCCAGTCATGCTGGCCGTCGGTTACTACATTCTTAACCAGAGACTGTGGGTCAAGCTGTTTCATACCGCCCTGATTTTGCTGTTTTTCACCATCATGATCCCGCACCAGGTATTGGCACAGGCTTTCATCATGCAGCACCTATCGGTGCTTTTCATGCCCGTCCTGTATTTGTGCTTTGGTGCTGTTTTTGATGCGCTGGTATTTGTGGCCTTGTACTCATGGGCCGCCAGCAATGCGCCAGCGAACGCGACCCTTTAATACCGGACGTCGCACACTTCCAGCGCGTTCAGGCCATGGTCAGTGATGACGTAGCCATCTGTACCATCGGGGATCAGGAAACCATGCCGGGCAAGTGAGGCCACTGTTTTCAACCCATGTGCCCGGGTTTTGTGCGGCTGCTCTTTTTTGCGTTCGGTCGGCGTGACGCCGACAACCTTGAAGCCGTAGCGCGCATCTTCCAGACACTCGTATTGTTTGTACGTCAAGGTTTTAAGCGGCATCGCACCGCTGATGCTGCCGCTCCACTCCATGTCTGACGGGACATAGCTGATTTTGTAGGGGTTTTTGTCAGCCGTTTGCTGCAACTGGGTTGCTGCGTTGTCATGGTGCTGGCGTTTTATTTTGCGGCGCCGATGAGCAAAGCTTGCCATACCGAGCAATGCCAATACCACCAACGCCACCGCACCCCAATCAACTAACGTCACATCAATGTCCTTGTTTAAACCTGAATTATCTGCAAAACTAAAGTCGGCTTTATTGCATTGATCCCATGCTTTAAATCAAAGCCTGAATCTCAAAATCTGCATCACCCAGGTAACGGTTGACACCAAAAGCGGCCTGGGTTGCCGCCAGCTCGGCAGCCTCCCATTGCTCTGCCAGTAATTGTTCGGCTTCACTGACGGGCCAAGGTCGGGGATGCTCGCTGTATTGCTGAAAAAGTTTGAGATAAGCCTGGTAGCAGGGCAGCACCAGTTGCTCATCGCCCAAGGCGGTTTCAAGCGCAGCGCGAAAGCGTTCGATAGCCAGCGTGCGTTGGGTAGCCGTGACATCGTCAGCGGTAAATATTTTGAGCGTGTACGGCATGAAAATAAATTGGCAAGAAAACTGATTTTCCGCCCGAAACCTCAGCATGTAAAAATTAATTTCGTTACGCCTCTTGCATCAGGCAGATGTTTTTTGTGGGTTGCCGCCGTACCATGCGTTCTTTTTAAAGGAAGTCACATGGCAACACCGTTTTTTGGCAAACGCGATACGGACACCTCATCATCGCTGACCACACCGACCAATTTGAGGAGCAACCCAACCAGCGGCTACAGCACGCCTGTCCAGGCTGCCCCTGCTGCATCTGCACAAAAATCGGCCAGCGACTCGATCCCAGCCAGCCCACAGGAAGGCGGCAGCAAGCTGACCGTGGGCCCGAACATCAAGCTCAAGGGTGTTGAAATCACCGACTGCGACACGCTGGTGGTCGAAGGCCTGGTCGAAGCCACGATGGATTCGCGTGTGATGCAAATTGCCGAGCAGGGTGCTTTCAAGGGTTCTGCCGAGATTGATGTGGCTGAAATTCGCGGCGAGTTCAATGGCAACCTGACGGTGCGCCAGAAGCTCGTGATTTATTCGACGGGCAAAGTGACTGGCACAATCCGTTACGGCAAACTGGTGATTGAAGAAGGTGGCCAGTTGGCGGGCGAGATCTTGTTTGGCGCGATAGGAACGCTGGCCAAACCGGCAGCGCTGTCTCAGGTGGGAGCGCTTAAAACAGCCTGATCAGATAGGGCACAAGAAAAGGCATCAACAGCGATGCCAGCACCACCTGCAAGCCCAATGCCAGCGCGGCATAAGCACCCGCATCAGCATTGACTTGCAGCGCACGCGCCGCACCGATGCCGTGCGCGGCTGTGCCGAGCGCGAAGCCGCGCGCTGCCCATCCATCATGTGTGGTGGTGATGCGCAACGCATCAAACAAATATTTGCCAGCCATTGCGCCAACCAACCCCGTGATGACGGCAAACACGGCCGCCAGCGCGGGGATGCCGCCTATCTTTTCCGCGATGCCCATGGCGACTGGTGCTGTGACTGACTTGGGTACGAGTGACAGCATGACATCCAGCGGCAGACCCAATGCCCACGCCAGCAGCAACGCAGAGCCACTGGCTGCAAAACCACCCATGAGTGCAGCCAGCAGCAACCTGCCCCAGCGCTGGCGCAACTCTGCGCGCCGTTGCCACAGCGGCCAGGCCAATGCCACCACCGCAGGCCCGAGTAAAAAGTGAATGAACTGCGCGCCCGCAAAATAGGTCGGGTAGGGCACGCCTGAAACCAGCAAGCCACTGGCCAGAATCACCACCGTCCACAGCACCGGGTTGGCCCAGGGTGCTTGCTGCAACCGTGTGTAGACGGTTTGCGCCAAAACATAAACGACCAGGGTTGCTGTCAAACCAAACAGCGGTGTGGCTGATAAGTAAACCCAGAGTTCGACAAATTTAGGCATCTTTTTTGGTGCGATTGATCCAGTGCAAGCTCAGCACCGTGACAGTCAAACCCACCAGCGTTGACAGAACAATCACTGCCAGCATGCGAAAACCAAACTGGTTGACGAGCGACAAATGGGTCATGACACCGACACCCACCGGTACAAAGAGTAAGGAAAGGTGTGACAGCAAAAAATCTGCGCATTGGCTGACGGGCCCGCGGACTGCTTCAAAACGCAGTGCCAACAGCAGCAAAAGCATGCCTACCACGGGCCCAGGGAAGGGCAGTTTCAAACCCCGCGCCAGCAGCTCACCGACTGACTGAAAGACCAGCAACCATGCCAAACCGCGCAGGGCTGTCATCACTAGAACCGTGGCAAATCGGGGTGCGAAATCTTGCCGCCCCGCACCAGCATTTTCCCGTATTCAGCGCAGCGGTTCAGCGTGGGAATCACCTTGCCCGGGTTGAGCAAACCCCGACTGTCAAACGCGCGTTTGACGCCAAACATCTGCTCGTTTTCTTCAGCCGAGAACTGCACACACATCGAGTTGAGTTTTTCAACGCCCACGCCATGCTCACCTGTCACCGTGCCGCCCATGGCGACGCTGGTTTCCAGAATCTCTGCGCCAAACAGCTCGCAGCGGTGCAACTGGTCTGCATCGTTGGCGTCAAACAAAATCAGTGGGTGCAGGTTGCCGTCCCCCGCATGAAAAACATTGGCGCAACGCAGCGCATACTTTTTTTCCATCTCGGCAATGGCCAGCAAAATATCGGCCAGGCGTTTGCGCGGAATGGTCGAATCCATGCACATGTAGTCAGGGCTCATGCGGCCACTGGCCGGAAAAGCGTTTTTGCGGCCTGACCAAAACCTCAATCGCTCGGCTTCGTTTTGGCTGACGGCAATGGCGGTTGCGCCGCAGCGTGTGAGGACTTCACTCATGCGTCCGATTTCTTCTTCCACCTCTTCCACCGTGCCATCGCTTTCGCACAGCAAGATGGCCTCTGCGGTCAGGTCATAACCTGCATGTACAAAATCTTCCACTGCGGCCGTCATAGGCTTGTCCATCATCTCCAGCCCCGCCGGAATAATGCCCGCCGCAATCACTGCCGCCACCGCATCACCGGCTTTGCGCAGATCATCAAAGCTGGCCATGATGCAGCGCGCCAGTTGCGGCTTGGGGATCAGCTTGACGGTGACTTCCGTTGTGATGGCCAACATGCCTTCACTGCCAATGATCACGCTGAGCAAGTCGTAGCCTGCGGCATCGAGTGCGTCGCCGCCAAACTCAACTTCTTCGCCTTCAATCGTGAAGCCCTTGACCTTGATGACGTTGTGAACCGTCAAACCGTATTTCAGGCAATGCACACCGCCTGAATTTTCAGCCACGTTGCCGCCGATGGTGCAGGCAATCTGGCTGGACGGGTCAGGTGCGTAATACAGGCCGTGCGGCGCAGCCGCATCCGATATGGCCAGGTTGCGCACGCCGCCTTGCACCACAGCGGTACGGCTGAAGAGGTCTAGCTTCAGAATCTTGTTGAACTTTGCCAACGACAGCGTCACGCCCAGTTTGTGCGGCATGGCACCGCCACTCAGGCCCGTGCCCGCACCGCGCGCCACCACGGGTACGTCCAGCGCATGGCAGGCTTTGAGCACGGCTTGCACCTGCGCATAAGTCTCGGGCAGCACCACCACCAGCGGGCGCTGGCGGTAAGCCGTCAGACCGTCGCACTCGTACGGCGTGGTGTCTTCGTTATTCCACAGGAGTGCGTGGGCAGGAAGGATGGTTTGCAGCTTTTGCACAACCAGCGCTTGCCGGGCAGCGCGGTGAAAAGAAGATTGCTGCTCTGCTGTCAGGGGTGCATTCATGGTCAGAATCCTTGTGAGTCCTGACTTTAGTGCATCCCTGAAGTTTCTGGTTGAATAAATTTAACGCCCGGCATGAAACGCGGCGCGTTGACGCCTTAAGACTTGGCGGGTTTACTCATGGCGGGTGTGTCATACCAGACGACCTTGCCAGTCTTCACGTCGTACATCGCGCCAATGATTTTGATCTCGCCCTTTTGCTCCATCTCACGCAGGATGGGGCTCTTTTCACGAATATTTTCCACCGTCATCTTCACGTTGTTTTCGGCCACCATCTCAACAAATGCGTAGTTCTTGGAACTGCGGTCTTTGATGTCGGCGCTCACGGCCATTGCTGCGGGTTTGATTTTGCCGAGCAAGCCCGTCAGATTGCCCAGCTTGACATCATCGCAAGCGCCTTTGATCGCGCCGCAACTGGTGTGGCCCATGACCACCAGCAGTTTGGCGCCAGCGGCCTTGTGCGCAAATTCCAGGCTGCCCAAAATGTCTTCGTTGACGATGTTGCCCGCCACGCGCGCATTGAACAAATCGCCGATGCCCTGGTCAAACACCATTTCTGCCGGGGCACGTGAGTCAATGCACGACACCACGCTGGCCAGCGGGTACTGGCCAGCGGCGGTGGCTTTGACTTGTTTCAGATGGTTTTGATTGACGGGTTTGCCAGCTACAAAGCGTGCGTTGCCCGACTGGAAACGCTTCATGATCATGTCGGGCGTCACCGTATCCTGGCAGGCCTTGGTGTCTTGTATGTCGCAAAAAGTGCCGGGGTTGACCGACTTTTTAGCGGCTGGCGCGTCTGCGGCTTGCACTGACAAGGCAGTGAACAGGCAAGCAGCCAGGCAAACATTGAAGAATTTCTTCATGTGATGTCTCCAATAAAAATGTGTCCGACTTGAATGCCCTGAGCAGAGCAGACAAATCATTATAAGAACACATTTTGTTACTGGGCGACGACCGTTTTGACCGCCAAACCAGGTTTGATATCCCCCGCCGGATACACGCCATTGATCAGCCGCAACTGCTGCTCCGGGTTGGCCAGTGGTGAGGTTCTGGCCAGCTCTGCAAAGCCGCCGCGCGGCATCACCGCAGCACGCACCATCCACGGCCGGGCAGCGGCTTTGTCTGCAGTAGTCAATGCCCTGAAAGTGTTTTCAGTCTCCAGCATCTGGCCTCGATTGCGTTGCAGGGTAGCGGCATCTCGGGCAGCGTGGATGAACAGGAACACGTTGCCCTGCGCACTGGTGATCAGCGTGAGTTCTGTATTTTGTGACTGGCCGTTTTTACCAGCCACCGTGCCTGCAAAGCGCGTGGCTGCCAGGCCATTGATTTGCACCCGCTCGGTGCGACCCGTTGCGGGGTTGACCAGTTTGCGAATGATCTCTTCATGCGTTTTGCCAGCATCAGTCGGTGCCATTTTGACGACCAAACCGGCGTCGCCTGCGCTGTTGACCAGTGTGATCTGGTCGGGCTCGTTTTGAATGCGCCAGCCATCAGCCGCCGTCAAGGCAAAACCCAGAGTCGTGTGGTAAAAATTGCGGCCTCGGGTCAAGCCCTGCTCGGCGCTTTCACCAAAGGCCATGCCTTCGAGTATTTGCTGGTAGCGGGCGCGACCCTCGTCGTTGTAGGGTGCCGTTGTTTTGTACTGCGCGGCCAGTTGAGTGATGCTGCTGAGCCGCTGGTCGTTGCTCGGGTGTGACGATAGCCAGCTGTTTTGCTCAGGCACAGGCCGGCCTTGTGAGCGCGCCAGATCAGCGGCAAAGCGCTCCTGATTTTTCAGCACATTGATCACGTCAATCATGTTGCGTGGGTCAAACCGGATGCGCGACAAATACTCCGCCCCCAAGCCATCGGCTTGCAGTTCTTGTTCACGCCCGTAGCGCGAAACATAACCCGCCGCCACAGTTTGCGACAGGTCGCTGGCCACCTGCCCTGCCCCGCCCACACCCTTGGCCTCCAGCACCGCACCCAAGATGCTGGCCGCCAGCACGCCCAAGCCCGCATCTTGCTGGCGGGTGGCGCGCTGCGCGCCGTGCCGAGCCGTGACATGGCCAATTTCATGACCAATGACGCCTGCCAAGTCAGCTTCGCTCTCCAAGTACGCCATGATGCCGCGTGTGATGTAAACGTAGCCGCCCGGCAGTGCAAAGGCATTGATCTCCGGGCTGTCGAGCACGGTAAACGTCCATTGCAGGTTGGCACGTTGCGACTGCCTGGCCAGTTGCTGGCCGATGCTATTGACATACGCTTGAACGCGCGGATTTTTCAGCACGCCATATTCCTGCAACACCTGAGCGTGCGACTTTTTGCCTTCTGCAATCTCAGCCGCCTCGCTCATGACACTGCGTTCGGCCTGGCCTGTGACAGGGTTGTTGACAGCACTGCCGCAGCCAGCGACCAAAGCGCCAGACAGCACGAGAGCGGAGAATTTACTGAATTGGATAAACATGCTTGCCTTTCAGGGTGAATCAGTTGCCAAGGGTTTTTCTAAGCCATTCTGCAAAAGCCGAACATTCCCAACGCTCCATGGTGCCTGTTCGCCAGCACAAATAGTGGGCGTGGGGGCTTGGAATGTTGTGGGAAAAAACCGCATTGCTGCCAAGCCGCACCAGAGAACCATTGTCAAGCCAGGGCGCGCCCAGCTTGAGGCGAATCAGCGCAATGCCCATGCCCGCAGCGGCAGCGTCGCACATCAGGCCAATGTCATTGAATTGCGAGCCTTCCATGGGCTCGGGCCAGTCCAGGTGATGGGCAGCAAACCAGGTGCGCCAAGGCTCCAGCGGCGAGCGCAGCAGGTTTTCGCTTTCAATGTCTTGCGGCGTTTCAAACGGGCCGTGGTCGCGTACATAGGCGGGGGACGCCAGCAGCGTGACCTCGTCTTTCATCAGGCAAATATGCTCCACGTCGGCATAGCGCCCAGTGCCAAAACGAATCGTCAAATCAGCATCTTCAGCCACCACATCCAGCAGCGGGATAGACACTTGCAGCGTCAAGTCAATTTCAGGATAAGCCTCGGTAAATTGCCGCAGGCGCGGGATCAAAATCGACCGTGCAAACGTTGGCGTGACAGCCAGGCGCAGCTTGCGTTTGCCCGGATTAGAGCTTTGCCCCGCCGGGCCCGGAAACTTTTGCAACGTGGCCAGCCCGTCACGCACATGCGCCAGGTACTCGCTGCCCTCCGTCGTCAATGAAAAGTCAGCCCGGCCAAACAGCTTGGTGCCAATGATCTGTTCCAGCTGCTTGACGCGGTGGCTGACCGCACTGGGCGTCACGCACAGTTCTTCAGCGGCTTGGGTGACGCTGCGCAGGCGCGCAAGGGTCTCAAACGTCAACAGGCACTGGATGGGGGGAATGCGGGTTGTCATGACATTGAGTTTTGTTTTTACTCCCTCCCCTCCTGGGGGAGGGTGGGGTGGGGGCAAGTGCTGCACGACAGTTCGCAACTTGCGTGCCCCCATCCCCGCCTTCCCTCAAAAGTGGAAGGAGCAAGAGTCAGCCGAGTCATTTAAAAATCACCGTTTTGTGCCCGTTCAAAAGCACCCGGTGTTCGCTGTGCCACTTGACGGCTCTGGCCAGCACCCGGCTTTCAGTGTCTTTGCCGCGCGCAGTTAAATTTTCAACCGTATCCTTGTGGTCTACCCGCGTCACGTCCTGTTCAATGATCGGGCCTTCGTCCAAATCAGCAGTCACGTAGTGAGCGGTTGCGCCAATCACCTTCACGCCGCGCTCATGCGCCTGGTAATACGGTTTGGCACCCTTGAAACTGGGCAACATGCTGTGGTGAATATTGATGGCCCGACCCGACAGTTTTTTGCACAGATCGTTGCTCAGCACCTGCATGTAGCGCGCTAGCACCACCAGCTCAGCGCCTTCGCTTTCAATGATCTCCAGTTGCTTGGCTTCTGCCTGCGCTTTTGTATCGGCGCTAACGGTGATGTGATGAAACGGCACGTTGTAGCTGGCAGCCAGTTGGTAAAAGTCGCGGTGGTTGCTGACGATGGCGCGCACGTCAATCGGCAGCAGGCCAGACTTCCAGCGGAACAAAATATCATTCAGGCAATGCCCGTCACGGCTGACTAGGATGACGGTGCGCATCGCGTCCTGTGTGGAATGCAGCTTCCAGGCCATCTCAAACGGTGCGGCAAAGCTGGCCAGGTCGGTTTTGAGCTGCGCATGGCTGAGTTTGTCGCAGGCAAACTGCACGCGCATGAAAAACAGGCCGGTCGCCGGGTCGTTGTACTGGGCGGCTTCTTCAATGTTGCCGTTTCGCTCCAGCAAGAAACCAGACACAGCATGAACAATGCCCATGCGGTCGGGGCAGGACAAGGTAAGGATGTAAGCGTGATTCATAGGTCAGGAATTGTCGCAGGTCAACAACTGGCCGCACAGTGCCAAAATGCAGGCATCACATCAGGAGCATTGCATGGCTTATCAAAACTTCAACATGGACCACCAGTGGTTGCCCTTCACCCCCAACCGCACGTTTAAGAACGACCCACGCGTGTTTGTAGCCGCCGACGGCGTGATGTTTACCACGCACGACGGCAAGCAGGTGATTGACGGAATCTCCAGCCTGTGGTGCGTGACGGCGGGGCACAACCGCAAACCCATCAACGAAGCCATCAAAAAGCAGCTTGACACCCTCGACTACGCCACCGCTTTTCAGGCCAGCAACGACCAGGCCTTTGTCGCCGCTGAGATGATTGCCGCCATGGCTCCGGGCGACTTGAACAAGGTGCTGTTTTGCAGTTCAGGCAGTGAGGCGGCAGATACATCACTCAAAGTCGCGCTGGCTTACCACCGCGCGCGCGGTGAAGGCCACCGTAACGTGTTTATTGGCCGCGAGCGCGGCTACCACGGCGTGGGCTTTGGCGGCATGAGCGTGGGCGGCATCCCGGCCAACCGCAAAGCCTACGGCACAGCCCTGCTGCCGCGTGTTGACCACATGCGGTTTATTCATGACCCAATCAACCACGCCTATATCCACGGACAAGAACCGGTGTGGCAAGAAGACCTGCTGCTGGAACTGGAAAACCGCATTTTGCCGCTGCATGACCCCAGCAACATTGCTGCCATCATCATTGAGCCGATTGCGGGCAGCGCAGGCTGGTATCTGCCGCCCCAAGGCTACGTCAAACGGCTGCGCGAGATTTGCGACAAGCACGGCATTTTGCTGATTTTTGACGAGGTGATCACCGGCTTTGGCCGCTTGGGCTGCAACTTTGGCGCAGACTTTTACGGCGTGGTGCCCGACATGCTGACCTTTGCCAAAGGCGTGAGCAACGGCGTGATTCCGCTGGGCGGCGTGATTTGCTCTGACCGCATTTACGACACCATGATGAACGCCAATTCCAACGCGCCTGAGCATGCGATTGAGTTTTTCCACGGCTACACGTATTCAGGCCACCCGGTGGCTTGTGCAGCGGCGATTGCCACCCTGACGCTGTTCAAGCAAGACAAGCTGTTCGAGCGCGCCGGCCAAATGGGCAAAATACTGGGCGACGCGATGCACAGCGGCTTGAAGGGCCTGCCCAACGTCATCGGCATTCGCACCCTGGGCCTGGCCGGGGCGGTGGAGCTGTCATCGATTGCGGGCACACCCGGCAAACGCGCCTTTGACATATTCATGACCTGCTACCACCACGGCGTGCTGGTGCGGCCAGCGGGGGAAAACCTGGTCGTTTGCCCACCGTTCATCGTTGAAAAAGAGCACATTGACCGGATTGTGAATGTACTGGCTGATGCGATTCGTAAACATGCCTGACACCGCTCGAAACCGTATGAAAACACCTGGAAATGATCGTTTTCAGGTGTCTTTTAGGCCTCTAGGCCAATTACAGGGACTTCCCATAAAGTCAACCGAGGGCATCTAATAAATTTCCCTTGGTGACGGTATTTCTCAGCACTGACGTCAACGAAATCGGCTATCAAAGCGAGGAAC